>CAYWJJ010000004.1:72554-114868 GCA_964458105.1 uncultured Geobacter sp. | reverse complement strand
TGTCAAACATTTGGGGTCCCCCACCAGAGGTGGGGGTTTACCTAAAAGAAATTAGATAAGAATATTAGATAGTTGCATTGACAGTCTGCGAGCGACAAAGCTGAATCATCCGTGAAAACGATTCTGAACGGTCTGCAAGCCCTCCAGAACAATTGAACAGTAAAATGCTATTTCACGTAACTGCACCCCGCTCTATTAAGATTTAAACAGCAATTTTGATGCGTAAATCAACAATTTGCACCCCAGAAATAACAGCCCTGCCGGGCATCTCAGTTTCGACTGCGGATAACTGAAATCGAGGTAATTCAGATGAAATTTCGAACAATTAATTCAGCATTAGCGACCCTTTCAGTTTTGTGCATACTGCAGGCATGCGGCGGCGGTGGCGGTGGCGGCGTTGGGAGCCAATCTTCGGAAACAAATGCACCTCAGACAGCAAATTCGCCTCAGTCGGCAAATGTAGCAAAGGTGCTGAATGCACATGAGACAGACAGAAATTGGCGCTCAGTGGCCAGTTCCTCAGATGGCTCCAAGCTGGTCGCCGTAGTGCAGGGTGGCTATATTTACACATCCACGGATTCCGGCACGACCTGGACCCAGCGTGATGTCTACGGAGTCTGGATGTCTGTTGCATCATCCGCAGACGGCACCAAGCTGGTGGCCATGGAATTGGGCGGTCGGATATACACATCCGCAGATTCCGGCACAACCTGGACACCGCGTGATACAGACAGGAACTGGACTGCCGTTGCATCATCCGCAGATGGAACCAAACTGATAGCGGCCGAATTGGGCGGACAACTTTACACATCAATAGATTCGGGGATGAGCTGGACTGCGCGGGATGAGTCCAGAAACTGGATGAGTGTGGCATCGAGCGCTGATGGCACCAGACTAGTGGCCGCAGAGACAGCAATGGGTCAAATTTACACATCCGCGGATTCCGGCGAAACCTGGACCGCGCGCGATTCCGCCAGAGGCTGGTATTCCGTTGCCTCATCGTCAGATGGCAACAGGTTGGTAGCAGTTGATTGTACAGGTCAGATATACACATCATCTGATTTCGGCACAACCTGGAAGGCCTCGGGTTATTCAGGCAACACCTGGACCTCTGTGACCTCTACCGCAGACGGGATCAAATTATTTGCCCTGTCCGAGAGCGGGTCAATGTACACATCCACGGATTCCGGGGCTACCTGGACCGCAAGCGCATCAGGAACGCGCTGGACGTCAGTTGCCTCATCCGCAGACGGGTCAAAGCTGGTTGCCGTTACTGATGATGATAAAATTTACACGCTTGAATGAATCCGGCAGGCTCACCTCAATGCTCCACAGAACGAAAGGCGTTGCCGGTTTTTGAAATGACGCCCTTAACGGCCTTGTCTTCATGCATGTTACACGGCAGGTTTTGATTGATCATCCGATTATCAGCTTCAAACGGCTTAAGGCGTAAAACCTTGTAGTAGGTATCTGTGATAAACTCCCAACTATAAGCATTTTTGACCCGTTCTCTTGCCATGGTTCTCATTCGATCCAGCTGTTCCAGAGGATAAGATTCAACTGATCGTATTTTATCTGCAACATCATTTTCCTGACAGAAATATGCCGCCGCGTCTCCTGCCACTTCCCTGTTGAAAACATTATCATGGGCAATAACAATATTTCCGCACCCAAGCGCTTCTAGGAGTGAGGGGTTTGTTCCTCCCACGGTATGGCCGTGAATATATGCCAATGAGTGATACCGCAAGGCCTGCAGCTTCCCCTTGTCATAGACCGGGCCGACAAAGCGGATACGGCCGTCATTCAACTGCATCAACTTTCTTACATATTCCGTGGCAGGGTCAATACCGCCGACTACAACCAGAGGATGCGCACTCTCCGACCGCAGATAACCTTTCACAATTTCTTTTACCGAGTTCTCAGGCTCCAACCTGCAAACCACCAGATAATAATTGCCGGGTGTCAATTGCCACTCTTCCAGCAGACCGACTTCCGGCGCAACATTTATGACCGGCGCGCCGTAGGGAATAACGCTGACGGGGGGAAGGTGGGCATGGCGGGCTTGCAAATGCCGGAAAATGCCCTCGGCATCTGCAATTACCCGATCGGGCGTCCGCATGGCCGCGGCTTCCATCAACTTGAACCAGAGCTTCGCCGGCGCACCCCACTTTGAGCGAGCCCACTCCACCCCATCCATATTGATCCAAACCCTGCTTCCCCATAAGCGGGGGAGAAAGCAGAAAACACTCGTGCCGTAACCGAGCATGTAGACAACATCAAAAGTTTTGCGGGCATGCCACAGACAGCGAAGGTCGAAAGCGATCGTAGACAGCGCGCCGATCCGCGGTGCCGGAATATGCACCAGGCGAACTCCCCGGAAGTTATCGATTCCCGCTTGTGTTCCAGCCTCGCAATAGACCGTGACCTCTATCCCGCGCTGCACCAGCCTGACGGACAGCTCCTCCGCAAAGGTCTCAAAACCGCCGTATAGAGCAGGAATACCCCGCGAACCAAGGATCGCTAAATTCATATAACCGGCCTCGCCGCCGCCCCTCCTCGTCCTCTGTCACAATCCGCCAAGCTCTTCACCTACATCTTGAATATTGCGGTAAACTTTAAGTGCACCGGCAAGCGGTTTTTCATTTAGCCAACCTTGCCCCATGGTTGCGAGACACGACCAGGGCCGGGTGCGCATTATCAACTCTGCAGAAATAGTAGCATGTGGCCCAGAGAGTAAGGATCAGTGAATGTCTGTTTATACCGTCGGATTTTAGGCAAGTAATGGTAGGAGTTCGGGAAGGAGTTGATACGATTATGTCTTACTGTTGATAAAGCCGGAATTCATCATACAACCCATGTTGGTACTTTTAGTCAGTTAATTATAAGTATTTTGGAGTAAAATAATTTTGAGTAAAGAGGCCTATCTTTCAGGAAGGCCTACAATGTTCATTTCACTAACAAACAAATCAATCAGAAGCGATAGACGGGAGGTAGTTGATGAATATTCAGCGAAGCATCTGGGTTTTTGGCCGTATTCTGTTCTATTCGGTGTTATTCCTGCTTCTGGTCGTAGTCATATATACTCTTTCACATGATCAGTTCATGGCAGGTTTGATTTTCGGGGTCATTTTGATCCTCGCCCTCTACAAGGGATTGATCTGTGTCAAGATCCCGGCCTATTCGGTTGTAGTGCGCAATGGCAAGGTGGTCTTCTTCATCCCCGAGGCGACAGTTCGTAACCGGTTTGATTTTGTTACGCGTGGGCAGACCATTGTCGAACTGCCGCATTACGGCTTACTCGACCGGCCATACAATTTGGAGATATTTTCACCGGACAGTGAGGGGGGGCTGTGTTCCTGCCGGCTGTCGCTTCACCTCGACTATCTCTTGGAGCCAACTGCCTGGCAGCGGGCATATGACAGCATTGTCTTACACCAGGAGAGGCTGTCATTGGAAGTCAGGAGGCTGCTGTTGAAAAGCGCTGCCACTCTGTCATGCAGGCCGGTTCCCTTGCAAGGTGAAGATGCCATGCAGGAGTATCTGAAACCGCTTGTTGCGGAGCTGAATCTTGGACTGGAGAGTGTCGGGTTGAAAATTGAGGAAGCAAGCTGCTCATTCACCACCGGTGCGACACTTGTCCGTTTTGTAGCAGCCGAACAGGAATTATTGGAAAAAGGTGTCACAGGCCCAGCTTCCGGGGGGTGAGATAGTCCATGAGCAAAGACTTGAAATCAAAGATAAAATAATGTTGTGAATTATTTGTCACGAATGTAAGCTCGCACGATTAGAATAACCATGCCTTTAAATCCCGCATATGTCACATCCTGATCGACCGCCAGACAGCCGGGAAAGTGGGATATATGTTATCTGATTTTTATCGAACCGTATCGAAAAGAGACCGGTAGTATGAAATATGACAAAGATAGTGCCGTCTGCCGGCCTTATGAAGGTTCATCGGAAAAGGTTAACGGCTCCGGAGTTCTCAGGTTGGACGCCGAACTGGTAATAATCTCACTGGACGAGCCTGCCGGAGGACTGTTAGGCATACCTCCCGAAACCCTGCTGGGAAAAAAGTTAGACGAGATTGTTGACCTGGCGAATTTGCACAACCTGATGAAAAACGGCATCAGCTTCAGCAATCAGGTCATCGTAGTCGGGAAAAGGCGGGTCGCCTGCGATTACGTGCCGATTATGGAGGATGACTGGAGCGTTGGGGGGGCGTTGTCGCTGCTTAGGGTGCTTCCGGAAGAAGCCAACGACCCGGCTGACGACCTGAACGAGATCATCCGCTCCACCAACGCCTTCATGAACTTTGACCATGACGGCATAATCATAGTTGACCGCGATGGAATCGTGGTAATGGTTAACCAGTCCTTTGCAAAACTGTTTGACACCACCCCCCAGGCCATGATTGGCAAGCACGTTTCCCAAGCCTACATAAATTCGCAGTCATCCCGTTTGCCGGACGTTATGGAAACCGGCAAACCGGAGCTGGGCATCACCCATTACTTTAACGGAAAGCAGGTCTACGCCAGCCGCTTCCCGCTTATCAAGGATGGCAAGGTCATCGGTTGCATGGGTAAGATTCTCTTTCAGGACGTCAGGGAGATTACCCTTATCGCCAACCAGCTGCAAATCGCACCCAAAACAGGTAAACTGCTCCGCAACGCAACTGGCACGGAATCTCCCTTCAAGTACGACGTCAACAGCATCATTGGCCAGAGCAAAAAGATTACAGAGCTGAAGGAAACCCTCCTTAGAGTGGCTCAAAAGAACTCCAATGTTCTGTTGCGGGGGGAAAGCGGGACCGGGAAAGAGCTGTTCGCACATGCAATCCACGCTGCCAGCAACCGGCGCTATGCACCGTTCGTCAAGATAAACTGCGCGGCCATCCCGGAACACCTCTTGGAATCGGAGCTTTTCGGCTACGCGGATGGCGCTTTTACCGGCGCCAGGAAGGGAGGGCAGATCGGTAAGTTCGAGCAGGCTCACACCGGGACTATTTTCCTCGACGAAATTGGCGATATGCCATTGTACATGCAAGCCAAGATGCTGCGCGTGCTGCAGGAGAAGGAATTCACACAACTGGGGAGCACAAGTCCGAAAACGGTGGATGTGCGGGTGGTGGCGGCAACCAACAGCAACCTGGAACAGCGTGTCAAGGAAGGTAAATTCCGGGAGGATCTCTATTACCGCCTCAATGTGGTCATTTTTACCGTACCGCCCCTCAGGGAAAGGATGGAAGATGTCCATGCCGTCACGAACAAGTTCATTGAACAGTTCAACGCCGAATTCGGCCTCGAAGTTCAGGGACTGGATGCCGATGTGTGGGACATCATCAAGCATTACGATTGGCCGGGAAACATCCGTGAGCTGCGTAATGTGATAGAAAGCGTTTTCAATGTGGTAAGCGGCCCGATGATCAGGAGGGAGCATCTGCCCGACCAGCTTTCGCAACGCTTTCCCAGTGCCGTGGCTCAGCCGGGATATGCCTCGGACAAGGAGATCAAGGATTATATCCGCTCCAGCCTTGGCAAAAAGGATTACAATCAGATCATGGATGAATTTGAAAAGGCGCTTGTCGAGGCGGCCGTCGAGTCCAGTCATGGCAACAAACTCCATGCTGCCCAGCTTTTGGGGATTTCCAGACAGTGGCTCTACAAAAAACTGCAAAAGCATTCCGCAGAGGATGTCGATCCCGGCTGACCGCCCGCATTTCCCGAGATGAACTACTCTGACAAGATTGATTGACGCACTCCAAGTGCGGACAATTGCACAGTATCCGCCCCTCACTGCCAGATCGCTCTCTTCCCGTTCCGCAGATATTACATTCCGCTGTTTCATCCCGCCGTTTTATTGTTTAATCAATTTCACTGAAGCACCGATATCGGGTTATTTACGAAGGAAACTGTAAACGTTTTGTATAATCCGTAATCAAATGCAACTACTCCGCAACATGCTGTTTTCCAACTCTTTTATTACGAACTCCGCAGCACTCTCCGCATACTGTCAACAATTGTTGACGGATCATTTCCAGATCTTTTTGCAGCATGTTCCAGGCGGCACAAATTCCATCGCATATTCGAATAGTTGCAAAAAGCAGAGTCCACACTTTATAAAAACGGTGTTTGGCATTTTAGTTGCTATGTTGGTGTCCGGGGAGGATGAAAGACTGGGGCATTAGCAAGTCACATGCGCATATAGATGAATAAACACAAATAACCATGGAGGCATCAGACATGAGCAGCATATCACTGGTCAAACGTAATTATGAACATGAATATCTTCAGAAGCTATGCACGGCGGCAGAAGCCGCATCAATCGTAAATTCGGGGGACCACCTCTGTTTTCCGCTTGGGGTCGGGGAGCCTACGCTTTTGGTCAAGGCTCTGGCCACTCGCAAGCGCGAACTGGAGGGTGTTGTCGTAAACCAGCAGCATCACCTGTGTCCCGACTATTTCACAGAAGATTCAGTCCCTCATATCAAGGTCAACGCCTGGTTTACCAGCCACGTCTCCCGTGAGGCGGTTCAGAAAGGTTGGGCGGATTTCGTGCCCAATCACTTCAGTGAAGTCCCCAAACTGATGCGTGATTACTGGCCTGTCGACGTGGCGGGAACGGTGGTTTCGCCAATGGATGAGTATGGCTACTTCACCTGCAGCCTCTCCGTCGGCTACACCATGGAGGCGGTCAGGAAGGCGGAGAAGGTTGTGGTACAGGTAAATCCCCAGGCCCCCCGCACCCACGGCAACTGTCACATCCACATTTCCGAGGTTGACCATATCATCGAGTGCGACGAACCGCTCAAAGAGATGAACATCCCCGAAATATCTCCGGTGGAAGAGGCGATCGGCGGCTACATATCAGAACTCGTTGTGGATGGTTCGACCGTGCAGATGGGATGGGGAGGCATACCCAATGCGATCTGCAAGGCACTGCTCAAGAAGAAGGATCTGGGGATCCACACCGAACTGATATCCAACGGCATCGTAGACCTGATGGTTGCCGGCGCTGTGAACAACTCCCGCAAGACAATCCATCGCGGCAAAACCCTTGGGACTTTTGCCTTGGGAACAAAACAAGTCTTCGAATACATGAATGAAAACCCGATGATCGAGATGCATCCGGTGGATTACGTCAACGATCCTTACGTCATTGGCCAAATCGACAACATGGTCGCCATCAACGCCACCATCCAGGTGGACTTACTTGGGCAGTGCTGTTCCGAGTCATTCGGGCATCTGCAATGGAGCGGCACCGGCGGCCAGGCCGATTTTGCCCGCGGCGCCAACAGATCCCGCGGAGGCAAAGCCTTCATCTGCACGGCGTCTACGGCCAAGAAAGGCACCGTCTCCTGCATTGTGCCAACCCTTGCAGAGGGGTCATCCGTCACCACCAGCAAGAACGATGTGGATCACGTAGTGACAGAGTTCGGGGTTGCCAAACTCAGGGGGCAGACCGCCAGACAACGTGCCCTGAACCTGATCAATGTCGCCCATCCCGACTTCAGGGGTGAGCTGATGAAGGCTGCCAGAAGGATGAACCGGATCTAGAAAGCAGCGAGGTCAGTCATAAATCATTAATTCGTCGGATTATTGTCTCCCATTCGGAACTTCCGGGTGGGAGACAATATCGTCGGGCCTTCCTGAACACTCATCCAACCTGTCACCACTATCCTGAAAATATATGTTTGACAGATCAATTCAAATCATATAGTTTAATATTAAGCTATATGATGTCGAACAGAATGGATATTTTATGAAACCCGCAAGCGATACAACACAACTGGCCTTGAATACCTACACCAAATTGATGCGTGCCGCAGAATCGGTCACCAATCGCGTGCACCGGGTCTTGGCGGAGCCGAAGCTTACTATCAGCCAGTTTGGCGCATTGGAGGCCTTGTACCATAAAGGTCCTTTGTGCCAGAAGGATATCGCTGCCAAGATCCTCAAAAGCACAGGCAACATCACCCTTGTGATCGATAATCTGGAGAAGAATGACCTGGTACGACGAGAGCGTGACAGTGAAGACCGACGTTACCTGACCATCCATCTTACAGAAACCGGTACAGAGTTGATTGCCAGGGTCTTTGCAGATGTTGAAGCGTCTATCGTTTCCGAAATGGCAGCACTAACGGCGGATGAGCAGGTACTGCTGGCAGGTTTATGCAAAAAACTTGGATTGAAAGGAGGGCCTATCCAGCGCTGCACCGATATATTACCCAATTAGTTTAATACCCACTCAACATCAAACATCTTAAAGGAGAACTACAATGAAACGAATTATCGCGTCCATAAGCACCGTCATCGCCCTGGCTCTACCGGTCTTTGCTTTTGCATCCACCTGGAACATCGATCCGGAACATTCAAATGTAGGTTTTAAAGTCCGTCACCTGATGGTGTCCAATGTGAAAGGCAGTTTCGACAAGTATGCCGGTACCGTTGACATTAATGACAAGGACATCACCAAATCAAAAGTGGAAGTCAGTATCGACACAAATTCCATCAACACCAATGTCCAGAAGCGCGACGAGCACTTGCGCAGCGCCGACTTCTTCGATGTTGCCAAATATCCGGCGATGACCTTCGTATCGAAAAAAGTGGCCAAGGCCGGTAAAGACAAGCTGAAAGTCACCGGCGACCTGACCCTGCATGGTGTGACCAAAGAGGTCGTGCTTGACGTTGAAGGCCCTTCTATCGAAAGCAAAGACCCCTGGGGCAACATCCGCCGCGGTGCAAGCGCCAGCACCAAGATCAACCGCAAAGATTTCGGGCTCGTCTGGAATAAGGCTCTTGAAACCGGAGGGGTTGCCGTTGGAGAAGAAATAACAATTACCCTCGAAATAGAGATGATCAAGAAGTAACCAAAGCTCTCCGGCAATTTACCGAAACAGACTTGCAGAAACAGTGACCTCCCCCCTGAAACTTGTACGGATATGGGGGGGGAGGTCACCACAAATCTTCATTTTTGGACGTTATAACAATCACGATTTAATCCTTCACTAAGCATCTCACCAGCCTATACGATCAGCCATAAGCTGACGGACCATAAACCGATAAAAACGATAGCAATATAATAGTTAGTATGCTATCTATTATATATGAAAACTTCTATCTTCAAAATTGATCGCAACAACCTCCTCTACCATATTGGTCTACTGACACGTCGCTGGCGGCAGGTTCTGGACAGTGAATTTCAAACTGCCGGCTTGACGGATGCCACTTGGCGCCCTCTCCTGCATTTACACCTGCTTGGGGATGATGTCCGCCAAAAGGACCTGGCGGCGTCGGTCGGTATCGAGGGGCCGTCTCTTGTACGCCTCATCGATACCCTTGTAGTAAAGGGGCTGATTCAGCGCTCGGAAGACAGTACGGACCGCCGGGCAAAACTGCTCTGTCTGACGCAGGAGGGACAATCGGTTGTCGCCCGGATCCGGGAAATCGTAGCACCTCTTGAAAACGAGCTTCTCAGCCCCTTCAGCGATATGGAGATTGCCTGTTTTGGACAGTTCATTTCCTCCCTGGAGTCTACCGTCAACAATCTGCGTCAGCGGGTGAAGCGATGAGACGTATCAATCCGCTGTCTACGCTGCATCGCGAGTGGCCGCTTGTCGTGCTTGCAGCACGCGGCACTTTTGCCGCACTGGCAGCACTGGCAGTGGCTGTTCTGCTACGGCTGGAATGCCCTTACTGGGCAGCGATGACGGCTCTGATCGTGATTCAGCCGACACGCGGGCTGCTGTTGGAAAAAAGTTATTTCCGTCTGGTTGGCACTGCCATCGGTTCTGTTGCAGGCATGATGATGCTTCTTTCCTCCGGGTCGCCGGCTATACTCACCATCCTGCTTTCTCTCTGGCTGGCCGCATGCGTCGGTTTCGGCAACCTGCTGTACGGCCTCCGTTCGTACAGCGCCATGGTGGCAGGCCTTACCGGTGCGGTCATTGCCATGACCGGTTACAACAACCCGCCTCACCTGCATGACCTGGTTTTCGATCGAATCGCCTGCATAACCATCGGGATCGTCGTATCGACCACGCTGACGCTGTTCTTTACGCAGCGCCATTCGAAACGCGAGCTGCTGAACCGCTTGCGCAAGGTTACCAGGGCAAATATAAAGTGGGTGGCGCTGCTGCTGCGCGGCGATGACGAGGAGAGACTGCTGGCGTTGCGGCAGGATATCCTTGTTGAAATTGCTGATATCGAAGGTGCCATGGATGCGGCCTGGGCCGGTTCTCTCGACCTAAAGCGCCGAAAGCGGCATATCAGGAATCTGATCGTTTCGCAACTCTCTCTGCTGGAAGCCGGCAAACTGGCCGGAGATCTTCTGGCTAGACATGATTACGGTCAAAACATCTGGCGGGAAACACTGGCCGGACAGCTGGATATGCTAGTTCAGACCATGCATGAAGCTGGATCGACAAAATCAGGGACAGCCGGACTGGCTGAAGTTCTGGACGAGGCGGGTGCACACCTCCCCCTGTTGGCTGAAGCGCTGGGCGAACTGTTCAACGCTCTGCAATTAGTCGCCGATGAATGGGATACGGCGGCAGCGCACATCGAAAGGCCAGCCTGTAAAACTTTCATCCGGCATCGCGACTGGCAGGAATCGGGCCGGGCAGCGTTGCGCGCCGCATCTGCAATAGCTGCCGTGGGCGCGGCATGGTATCTGACCGGCTGGAAGGAAGGTCCGCTGATGATAATGGCTACGTCAATCATGGTCAGCATCTTCTCCACGCACGATCGCCCGGCTGTCATGCTTTCCCATATCTTCTGCGGGGCCTCGCTCGGGGTTGCGGCAGCGTTCCTCTGCCGGCTGGTTCTGCTGCCGGGAGCAAGCAATCCGCTCCTGCAGGGGCTTGTCACCATACCGGTTCTGATGGCCGGCATCGCTGCCCTCTCCCATCGCCGCACAGCCCTGGGAGCCATGGACTTCATGCTCTTTTTCCTGTTTGTGATGCAGCCGGGGCTGTCCACCGTTCCAGAACCCGCCACTTTCGCGGCGGGCGGATTCGCGTGCCTGGGGGGTGTCGCTGTTGCAATCGTTGCCTTCCGTTTTCTATTGCCGATCGACCCCGCCAGGCGGCTGCGATCAATCCTGTTATCCATCGTCCACGATCTGAATGCCATGACAGCAACCGATTCGCTTCCGATGGTGGAAAAATACCGGGCCAGGACACACCACAGAGTCTTGCGTATGCTCACCAATGCCGGAAAACTGGATCACGATCTAAATGCCATCGTTGAGGGGGGGCTGGCGGCTCTGGCCATTGGCAGGTATATGCAGCGCGCAAGGGAGGCTGCGATGAATGGAGAGATTTCCCCGATGGTCTCCGAAGCCATTGGTGATATAACGTTAAAGCTCTCTCTGGCCAGCCGGAAACCTGAACAAATTTTGTCAGTGTTGACTGACGCTTCCATCAAACTCTCCGGAGCTGTGGAAGCACGTCCCGCGGGCTGCAATGCATCGGCTCGGCAAGCGTTAACCACGGAGAATAAAGATCAGGGCTTATCGTCGAGAATGTTTTTTACAGGAGGACAAGGTATCCAGTGCCATATTTGAGATTCAAGGGGTTCGACGAGGATTTTTTACGGCAGCAGCTGCCGGTACTCGTCGAAGAATTTTCCCGTATAGCTGACGTGCCGCGGGAAATTGTAAAAGTTGAGCGGATCGGTATCACGCAAATAACGGCCACGCCGCGTTCGCTGGAAATATACATGTTCCGGCGGACACAGGAAAAACATGACGCCATAGCCGGAAATCTGTATGACCTGCTCAGCCATTTCGGGTATCGGGACGTCCACATCTTCTTTGTGCTGCTCACCCCATCCCTGTACTACAAAGAAGGGCTGCCGCTGAAGAATATAAGTTGGCTGCAGGAAAACATACCCCATGCAAACCAATAAAAACTCTGCCGGCCGCCTGCTATTGATCGCCTGCACCATCAGCTTCGTCTGCTTCCTTGGTTCATACATGCGAATTCCGATCGTCCCGCTGTTCGCCACGTCACTGGGCGCCGACACGGTACAGGTGGGGCTGATCAATGGTGCCTTCATGCTGATGGCGGGTGCGCTCTCGATCCCGTCGGGCCTGATCTCCGATCGACTGGGGCGGCGACTGCCGCTGCTCGTAGGGCTGCTCCTGCTGGCCGGTTCATCGTTTCTGTTGTACTGGAGCAACAGTCCGTTGCAGATGGCCGTCATCTATCTGCTGTTTGGTGTCGGGCTTTCTGCCTTTTCGCCGACGCTCATGTCCTATGTGGCTGATGTCACCCCTCCCGAGACGCTGGGGCAGGCCTACGGCTGGTATACCATGGCCCTGTACGGCGGCATGACCCTCGGTCCGGCCGCCGGGGGATTCCTCGGCACGGCACTCGGGCTGCGGCCTGTGTTTCTGGTTTCCGGCGGTCTGATCTTTTTCATGTTTTTCGTGGCGCTTTTCCTCCTCCCGGCGCACCCTTCCCATCACCGTGGAGACGGGGCGGCACATGCCATCATGCCTGCGTTCAAGAGTCTGTTGAAAAACAGGCCATATATCGCCTGCCTTTTCGGCACCCTCGGCGGATGCTTCTGTTTCGGAATGTTCGTGACCTTCATGCCGCTCTACATCCGGAGTCAGGGGATGACCACCGGAGAGGTGGGGCTCGTATTTGCTACCCAGGCCCTGGCCAATGCGATTTCACGTCTGCCCGCAGGGCGACTATACGATCGGGTGAAGGACCGGAGTCTCCTCGTGAGCGGCGGACTGGCGATTTTTGCACTGGCACTGGCCGCCTTCGGACTCTGTCACTCGGTGTTGTCACTGATGGCCGCGGCGGCGGTAATGGGAATCAGCATGGGGATTGCCTTCACAGTTATCTGCGCCCTGATTGCCGACGTTGTGCCGAAAGAAATGCGGGGGCTCGCCATGGGATGCTACAACACCTGCATCTATGCCGGCATGATGCTCTGCTCGGTTGGCATGGGAATGGTCATCAGGGGAGAGGGGTTTCGGGCAGGCTTCTTCCTGAGCGGTGCAGTTGGTGTGACCATGATGTTCCTGTTCAGATTCCTGTATCGTCGTTGACTTAAAATTCAAATCCATGGAACTACGGAGAGGTGAAAACATCGCTACGGCACAACTGGAAAAACCAACAGAAATTACCAACCGCTAATAGCCCATGCCGGTTATTTTGTTATAATGTTTCCAGACGCAATACAGCAATTAAGGAGGAGCAAATCATGTGCAATGTATTGATAGTTCATTACAGTATGTACGGACACATCTACAAGATGGCCGAGGCGGTGGCTGAAGGTGTTCGCGGGGTTGCAGGGTGCGAGGCGGTCATCAAGCGCGTACCGGAAACCCTGCCGGATGAGGTGCTGGGCATGATGGGGGCGCTGGACGCCAAGAAAGGCATGGCCCATATCCCGATTGCCACAGTGGATGACCTGGCAGCTGCGGATGCGATTATCTTCGGCACGCCGACCCGCTTCGGCAACATGTGCGGCCAGATGCGCCAATTTCTGGATGCAACCGGCGGGCTCTGGATGAAGGGGACACTGGTCGGCAAAGTTGGCAGCGTTTTCGCCAGCTCCGCCACCCAGCATGGCGGCCAGGAATCGACCATCCTGAGCTTTCATACCACACTGCTACACCAGGGCATGGTGGTGGTTGGGCTGCCCTACGCTTTTGCCGGGCAGATGGGAATTACCGAGATTACCGGAGGATCACCATATGGCGCTTCAACCATTACCGGTGGCCAGGGAGAAAGGATGCCCAGCGAAAACGAACTGGCCGGCGCTCGATACCAGGGTGCGCACGTGGCGCGAATCGCCTTGAAACTCAAAGGGTAGACACCTAACATTTGATATCCATTCGCCAGCTTCGGATCAGGGTGGACTATCGATGTTTATCCCTGTTGCCCGCTTAAAAAACACGAGGACTTAGCCAACAGTGGTTAAGTCCTTTTTCGTTATATCTGGAGATTCTTCTTAACAAAGCCGTCAAATGTGGTGGATTAATCAAATGCTAAAATATTTGAGATTTTTTAAAAAAAACTGATATATTCAATACTATTAAAAGATACTTATCATAAAATGACAGCGATTTTTAACGAGGCAAGTTTCCTACTTCAGCCGGCAGGCCGCAAAGATGTAGATCGACTGCAGGCGAAGGCGCGTGCAGCGGACATGTGTCCGGCAGAAGACACGACCAAAGGAATCCGGATGAACGACTTGACGAGCAAAAAAATCTTTCTGGAAGTATGCATGGGGATAGAGGTGCTATGTGCGGAACTGTACCATTACTACAGTACTGTTTTTGAGGATAATCCTGAGGCATCCCGCATCTGGAAGAAAGCAGCCCTTGAGGAAGAAGACCACCAGAAGCAGTTCGAACTGGCACTTCGTCTGCTGAACCAGACCGAATTCGAAGTTCAGAAGGACAGCCTTGAACGGGCCTTTTCTATCCAGTACAAACTTCTGAAACTCACGGATCATGTCAAGAGCAGCAAACCGGAACTCCTGACCGCGGTTTCAAAGGCGGTTGAGATGGAGGATAAACTTGCTGACCTGCATGTCAGCGCCTCACTAAAGTTCAAGGACATGTCCATTCAGAAACTTTTCAAGGCTCTGGGCGAGGACGACCGTCAACATGTTGCCGCCTTGCAGCGCTACCACACCATTCTTCTTCTGCCGCACAGCGAGATGTGATGGCAATAAGCTGTGTAATCAAAGATTAACGGAATAAGTCATCCAATAAAGGAGTATACCTTGAGAAAATTCATATTTGGGTTGGCTCTGGCCATGTTTCTTCCCTGTGTTACTGGATTTAGTGCCGAGCCAACTGAGAATGCCGAGCAGGTTGACAGCCGGAAAACGATCCTCTTTCCGGAGGGTCCGCTTCTGTATGCTCCGCTTGCGAGCCCCAAGGAACCACGCACCCATGTCAGCTGGCTCCGCCTCAATCTCCCCGGTGACAGCTTCAACATCGGCTCGGTCGGATTTGGCGACAGCTTTGGCCTGGTGCGCTGGCCTGGCTGGGGCAAGGCGGATGACTGGCAGGTCGGCATCAGCGGCGTGGTTCTCGCCCAGTTCAATCTAGACTCCGATTCCATGGACCTGATCAACGCCGACTATATCATCGGCTTACCACTCAGCTACAAAAACGGCCCCTGGGCGGCACGAGGGCGCATTTTCCACCAGTCTTCTCACTTGGGAGACGAGTTCCTCCTCCTTCCACAGCGCCCGGAACTGAAACAAACCCGTATCAACCTGAGCTTCGAGACGATTGAACTGCTCGGCAGTTGGGAATGGGATGGAGTCAGGATCACCGCCGGCCCCTCATATGTCATCCACACCGGCACCCCACTAAAGCGCTACAGCGTCCAGGGCGGCATCGATTATCTGAGCACCAAACCGGTCTACAAACCGACCATTAACATGTTTGCAAGCGCTTTGTGCCACGCCTGGGAGGAAACCGACTGGAACCCCGACATCAGCTTCAAGGCCGGCATCAACATCCGCAGTCCGTATGCCGAAAAGCGGGCAATTCAGATTTTCGGCGAATATTTCAACGGCAATTTGCCATTCGGCCAGTTTTATAAACTGCAGGCAGAGTATTTCGGTGCGGGTGTCAACATATCGTTTTGAACGGACAGCAATTAATCGTTAATCATAATGGAGAGCACCATTGACATTAAATGCAGTGGTGTAAACTGTGCTGATATGACGTTAGCGGCTTCCGCAATGGAGAAGAACACGCAGAACCCATAATCGGAGGCAATCCATGAGCATTCTTTTTTCAGCCCTCAACCTGCGGTCCGTCACATTTCGCAACCGGATCTTTGTTTCCCCCATGTGCCAGTATTCCAGCCACGACGGCCTGCCTACCGACTGGCACCTTGTTCATCTCGGGAGCCGTGCCGTGGGCGGGGCGGGACTGGTCATGGTTGAAGCAACCGCAATAAGCCCCGAGGGGCGCATCAGCCCGGACGACAGCGGCATTTGGAGTGACGCTCATAGCGAAGCTTTTACTCCCATCACCCGCTTCATAAGAGAACAAGGCGCCGTGGCCGGGATCCAGCTTGCTCACGCCGGTCGCAAGGGATCATGTTCGCTGCCATGGCTGGGCGGTTATCCGCTGGGGATCGAGGCATGCGGCTGGCAGCCGCTTGCGCCGAGTGCAGTCCCCTTTGACGTGGGTCACCCGGTACCCCGTGCCGTGACACTCGATGAAATGACCGAGATCGAAAACCAGTTTCGCGCCGCAGCCCGCCGGGCTTTTGCGGCAGGCTTCCAGGTGGTTGAGTTGCACATGGCCCACGGCTACCTGCTGCATGAATACCTCTCTCCATTGGTTAATCAGCGGAACGACGACTACGGAGGCAGCCTGGAAAACCGGCTCCGTTTTCCATTGCGGGTGGCTGGTGCGGTACGGCAGGAATGGCCGGCGGAACTGCCGCTGTTTGTCCGGATTTCCGCCACCGACTGGGTGGATGGTGGCTGGGACATCGATCAGTCGGTGGTTCTGGCCCGGCATCTCAAGCAGATCGGGGTGGATTTGATCGACTGTTCCTCCGGTTTTGCCGTACCGGATGAGCCGGTTCCCTTCGGTCCCGGCTTTCAGGTTCCCTTCGCGGCCCGGGTCCGGGCCGAGGCCGGTATTGCCAGCGGCGCGGTCGGCCTGATCACCGAAGCGGCCCAGGCGGAACAGATCGTAGCCACCGGCCAGGCCGATGCAGTGCTGCTGGGGCGGCAGATGCTGCGAGACCCTTACTGGCCGCTGCATGCCGCCAAGGTTCTGCATGTGGAAGCATCCTGGCCGAACCAGTACTTGCGGGCCATATAATCACTTTCCAAGAGCTGTATTTCGGTCAGACGCGAAACCCGACACCACCCTTCAAAGAGAACCTGAATCAACGATTTACTATTGGTCTCTCGTCACTAGCAGTCAATATTGCGACCATATTAATTATAGATAACCATGTCAGCGTCTTATTATCTACTCCGCATACTGTTTATTGCCGGATTGAATAAGACATTTCGGTTTCAAAAACTACAGACTTTTTTGGTACATTAATTGCTAATAATAAGTTTATATTCAACAAGGCATCGCCGTCGCCTGCGCCTTCCGGTAAAGTCAAGTTTGTTCGGCACTGAATTTAACAGTAACAACAGCAATTACAGCCGGCAAATCAATACAAAGCAACTAATGTGTATAAAAGTAATTAATATGTACAGGGCCTGTAAAGCGAACTTACACCAGGGCGGCTTAGCCATAATTAACAAGCGTCCAATTGGTTGGCCATTCCTAAAAAGACACGAACGACATACCAGAGGCAATGCAATCCGCTAGGTTCGACATACACATTGTTTAAAAAATATTAAAAAACAGGGGGTGGCTCATGAACAGCAGACATTGGAGATGGTCAACAAAGCAGTTACAGGCAATAGCGTTACTGATGCTATTGGCTTTGACGGCAACAACTGTTCACGCGGTAAACTTCCCGCTCACCATTACCGCCAACAACATCACCAAAACCTACGGCACCCCGATTACGTTTGTCACATCCCCCCCCATTCCCCCGGCAGTCATTCCTCTTCCGGATTACACTGTCACCGGATCTCTGCAAGCCGGAGATACCGTTAATTCGGTCACGCTAACCAGTGACGGCGCACCTGCCGCCGCCCCGCTGGCCGGGTCGCCCTACCCGATCGTGCCCAGCGCGGCCGCAATGACGATTACAAGCGGCAACACCTACACCATCACCTACGTCAACGGTGCCCTGACCGTAAATCCGACGGCGGCGACGCTGGCTGACCCGGCTTACCGCAAACCGATTCTTCTACCCCAATCCCAGGTATCCGCGATCTGGACCAACCTGATTCCCAATGCACTGGCCGACTACTACACCTATGTTCCGTTCAAAAATGCCGACGCTGTCGCCCTGGGTTTCCCGTCCAGCTGCGGAAATCCGGCCGCAGTCGGCGCCACGGCGGCCGACCTGGCCAGCACCGAGGATTGCTATTCCATCTCCGTCAAAAAATTCCAGCAGGCAATGAGTCTGCCGACCGCCTGGGGGTTCGGCGGAAACGGCCTGCTCAATCCGAACGCAGCCAACGCACCCTTCGGAGCCATCACCTGGGCCCAAGGCTACGGTTCGGGCGGGGCCGGTTGGGTACTGCCCTATTACGATACCACCAAGCCCGGCGTGGTGGCCGGCACCCCGGTCACCGGCAACGCGCCGCCTCCTTTCACCAACGGCACGATAGCCACAACCGGCCTCTGGCACTTCCCGGCACCTTCCATCAAGGGCAGCAAAGGGCGGCCGGTTCGCGTCCAGTGGCTGAACGAACTGCCCAACGAGAAGCAGACCAACTTCGACCCGACTCTCTGCGGCAACGATCCGGCTGACTGTTATCCCTACAACCGTATCGTCACCCATGTCCACGGCGCCCACGTCGGCCCGGAAAGCGACGGAATGGTTCATGCCTGGTTCTCACCCGCATTCGCACTAAAGGGGCCGTTATGGGAATCCACCCGGCAGTTCGGTCCGGAAGGCACCTACTATTACCCGATGGACCAGGAAGCCGGTACCATCTGGTATCATGACCATTCCACCGGCCTGACGCACAACAACACCAACATGGGCATGGCCGGATTCTTCCCGGTCACCGATGCCAACGAAAAGCTTTTGCAGGCTAACAACATCCTTCCGACCGGTGCCCACGAACTGGGTTTTGCCCTGCAGGATCGGGTATTCTACAATGACGGCCAGCTGGCCATGCCCGATGCGCCGGTGCTGAACCCGGCCTTCGCTGCCACCTGCACCTACCTGCCGCCCGACCCGGTTACCGGAGACATCCTGGTTACATCGGCAGCCAGTGCCTGCTCGCCGGTCTTCATGAAAGCACCCGACGGCCATCTGGTTCCCTATCCGGCCGTTCCTGGGGTTCCGGCTCCGGCGGCCTATCTGGCCACCAGCGCCACGCTGGAGTTCTTCGGCAACATGCCGGTGGTCAACGGCGTCACCTACGGCAAGTACAATGTGGACAGGGGTGTCTATCGCCTGCGTTTCCTGGGCGGCACCGATTCACGCACCTGGGCATTGAGGCTCAAGGTGGCCGGCAGCAATCCGGCCAGATATCTGCCGTTCTGGCAGATCGGCTCTGAACAGGGGCTGCTCAACAACCCGGCAAAACGCGATAATCTGCTGATCATGCCGGGTGAACGTGTTGATGTGCTGGTTGACTTCAACAGCGCTGAAGTTCTGGATGCCGCCGGAGTTTCAGCTGGCCCGCTCAACCTTTCAAACACAAGAATCATCGTCGAAAACTGGGCCGGCGACGTCCCCTACGGTGGCAAAATCATCCTCCCCCCCAGCGATCCGGGCGCCATGGCGTTCCGTTCGGCCGATATCCCCGAGCTTATGGCGTTTGACGTGAGTGCCGTAATCGTGGCCGGTGGAACTCTCACCCCCAGCGCCGCCACGGCGCTTAGGCCATCGGTGCCGGCCATTCCTAGCCTGACAACAACGCCGCCGCCGGTCACCACCCCGGTGCGAACCGTCTCACTGGTGGAGATAACCGATATTTACCAGCGCATCATGCCCACCATCGACGGGCGCGGCTTCATGGATTACGGGGTCAGCGAGCTCCCGAAACTGAATACAACCGAACAGTGGGACATAGTCAATACCACCGTCGACGCGCATCCGATGCACCTGCACCAGGTGGCCTTCCAGCTGATCAACCGCGAGACGATCGCCAGTACCTGTCCAACCTCGCTGTTGCCGCCACTGTGCGTCACCCCGGCCAGCACGGCCCTGGTGCCACCGTACACCTCTCCGGTGGTGACCGCTTACCAGCCGCTCAGTATCGAGACTCCCCTGCCGCACGAGATCGGTTACAAGGACACGATCCTCTGCCCTCCCGGCAAGGTTACCAGGATCATCGCCACCTTCGATATTCCGGGCGCCTACGTATGGCATTGCCATATCCTGTCGCACGAAGAGCACGATATGATGCGGCCGATGGTCGTCACGACGCCTGCCGCCAGCGTAACCCTGACCGCCGCCAACCTGGCCCAGCCGACCGGCGTTACGATGACGCCGGTAGCCCTGACGGCCCAGGCTTTTACCGGCATCGCCACACATCCGGTGGGGAGCGGATTTGAATACGACTTCACCGTGGCTGGTCCCACCCATGCCCCGCTGCTGAATCCCCCGCAGCCGACACGCGCCATGCCCAGTTTCGCCAGTTCGCTGGGCGACACCTACAACGTGGTCAAGGAAGCCAGCTGGACACCGCCGGCAACGCCCGGCACCTACGTGATTACCGCCGGAACCAAGGCAATGGGAGCTGTGGGAGCGGGCAATCCGATCGTAACCACCACCTTGAACTACACCGTGACCAATGCAACGATAACCATCGATCCGGCCAGCCTGGCGGCAACCTACAACGGCACACCCAAAGCGGTAACAGTGCTGGCTCCGGTCGGCCTGACGGTCAATGTTACCTACAACGGCAGCATTACGCCGCCAACCAATGCCGGAAGCTACAATGTCGTTGCAACCGCCAGCGATCCGGCCAACACCTCCTTCGCTGCGACCAGCGCAACACTCGTCATCAACCCGGCGCCGATCACAATATCGGCCAACAGCACCAGCAGGGCCTATGGCGCAGCCAACCCGGTCAATCCCGGATTTACAGTCACCAGCGGGATTCTTGCGGCAGGAGACAGCGTCACCTCCGTCACTTATACCTATCAGGCAACGGCAACAGCTACGGCACTGGTCGGTTCTACCCACACCATCACGCCGAGTGCCGCGGTATTCGGGACCGGTCTGGCAAGCAATTACGTTATTACCTATGCCGCCGGCACGCTGAGCATTGCCGCGATGCCGATTACCATTACCGCCAATAATGCCAGCCGCTTTTACGGTGATGTCAACCCGGCCGCCCCCGGATTCACGATCACCAGCGGTGTACTTTCCGCAGGGGACAGCATCGGCTCGGTCAGCTATACCTACCAGGCAACGGCGACAGCAACTGCCGTTGCAGGCACAACCCACACGATCACCCCCAGTGCGGCGATATTCGCAACCGGTTCCGCCGCCAACTACACCATCACCTACGCCGGCGGATTATTAACGATCAGCAAGGCTCCGCTGACCATCACCGCCAACAACCGGACCAAGGCCTACGGCACGGCGGTTACCTTTACCGGCAGCGAGTTCACTGCGACCGGCCTGCGTAATACCGACACGGTAACCTCTGTGCTATTAACCAGCACGGGCGCTGCCGGCAACGCCACGGTGGCCGGCTCGCCCTACCCGATCGTGCCCAATACGGTTTTCGGCACGGGACTTACCAATTACACCATTACCAGGGTTAACGGAGCAATGACCGTAATCAAGGCAACCCCGGTAATCACGTGGGCTACTCCGGCCGCGATTCCGTACGGCACCGCGATTTCGAACATCCAGTTGAATGCCGCGGCCAACGTACCTGGCACATTTGTATACAACCCGATAGCCGGCACCGTGATTAACACCAGCAGCAGGCTTCTCTCGGTGGCATTTACGCCGACCGACTCCGCCAACTACAATTCAGTAACGACTACCGTGAATCAGGTAACCGTTGCCGGAACTACAGCCGTGGCAAAGATAAGCACCGGCCCCGCCTATTCATCGATTCAGGCGGCCTACAATGCCGTACTTAACGGTGATGTCATCAAGGTCATGGGCACGACCATAACCGGCGCCTTTACAGCCAACAAGCCGTTGACAACTGTGACCCTCAAGGGTGGCCACGACAGCCTGTTCGTGCCGGTTCCGGGAAGCATGACCACCATTAAGGGCACAGTCACACTGCAACAGGGTACGCTAATCATGGATAGCATCATTGTGAATTAATCAGACTTCACAGGGGCTCAGTCAAAGGATTATGAATTCTGCGACGGAGCCCCTGCAAAGTAATTTCCGCATCTTGAAACTGCGACACCTGGCGACAAAATACTGACCAATATTCCAAACCGGGTAGTCGCGAGGAGTTCCGCCATGAAACCAATTATTCTGGCATGCCTGCTTATGTTGTTTGAATGTTCCCTGTCCCTTGGCGCTACCGACTGCAAGGCCCTGGAATACGGGGATCGCACCGAGGTAGTATGCATTGGTGATGAAAAGGCAGGAGGGGAGACAAGCTCCCCTTCAAGGTCTTCTCAAGCAATAGTCGCAGAAAACCTGGCCCAGAGACCGCTGCAGACTCCGTCTCAAGCAACAACAGCGCCTTCCGCCGAATCGCCCCAGCAAGCCACGGCGCCTTCAGTAGAAGAATCGCAACAAACCGCTGCTCCGGCATCAAAACCCGAAACAGCCGCCGGGCGCCTGGATAAACGCAGGGGATTGGCAACACGCAATACACGCAACCTGATGAACTATACTTCAGCGCCGGCACCTCAAAGTCAGTGAGTTACGCATTGTTAAAACGGCACGAATCTTTTTCAGCTTCATGGGCTGTAATTGGCATCAACGCGTTATTGATCTTTACTTTGTTGCTTTTTGCGCCGGCATGTAGCTGCACATCAATGAATTTCAGAAGAGAGCAGCGACAGTTTCTGAAGGAGGAATATTTGTGATAAGAGCCGTACTTATTGTTTTGCTCGCTTCCGGCTTAGGGATTTTTGCCGCCCCAATTGTTTTTGCCGCTCCTCCCACGCCAAAAGCCGTCTATCAGCCGCTTGGCAAGCCGGGACAAAAGATTCCGCTGGATGCCGACCATTACTTCACTTTCGGTTTCGACAAGCCGCCCAAGCTCGGCATGGCGATCATGCGGGTGGAGATTTTCGATCGCGACGGGAAACGGGACACCTCCTTCATCGTCAGGGGGGATGCGGATATGCCGTCCATGAGGGGTGCCCACAGCAACGGCGAAAAGGAATATTCCCTTTCGGCCAAGGGGCTTTACCTCAAGCCGGTCCGCCTGGTCATGCCCGGCGACTGGGAAGTAACTTTCATCTTCGAAAAGAACGGCAAGGTGTTCTTCCGTGGCGCTTACCTGTTCGATCTTTAAATCACCGATATAAACATGGGCACTGACAATCTGAACAGGAGGCTCCCACTGTTTTTTAGACAGATTTTTATGCTGATGTGCCTACTGCTGGTAGCACTGCCGCACACTGCGCCGGCGGCCGTCAACTGCGAACTGAACTTTCCCTCCAGCGATGTGACCAGGCTCTTCCCGGAATCGGATAATTTCAGGACATCATACTTTTCCTTTGCTAAAAAAGAGGGGGACCCCCTGCTTCGAAAGGTCGAGGCACGTCTGGGCGGAGTACCGGCGCTTTATGCCCCGCTTAACGTCCCTTACACGCTCTACGAAATTTACAATGGTGACAGGAAAATCGGCTATATCCACGGCGTGAACCAGAAAGGCCAGTTCGGAGTCCTGGAGGTATTTGTCTCGCTGGATTTGAACGGCACTATCAAGGCTTTCTATATCCAGCGGGTGGCCGGCCAGTGGGCCAAAAAATTCACCGCGCCCAGGTTCGGCAAGCAGTTCGGCGGGCTGACCATCAGGGATTTTGAGCAATATGATCCGGTCAGCGGCAAAGGTTCCGGCAAGGTTGCATCCATAGAAAATCCGGCCCCCCAGGCGGTGACCGATTTTTTCGGGCTGCTGCGGGCAGTGAAGAAAAACCTGGTACTGATGGAAGAGTTCGTCTATTCGACCGGAAAAGGGAAACCATGATCAACAGATTTCAGCGGGACTGTTTGAAATGCGGATGGTAAGGCGATGAAACTTAAGTAGGTTGACACGCGTATGTGAATAAAGATATGGATTGAAGGTAAATGGCCAGAAAAGTCACCAAGGGATATAAACATCATGGCACTACCATCAACCATATACCGGGCCAGCATCCAACTCTCTGATATCGACCGGGGAGTTTACGAGTCCTTGCAGGCAACGGTTGCCCGGCATCCGTCGGAAACCGAAGAGCGCCTGGTAGCCAGATTGCTGGCTTATGCGGTCTACTATGAGCCGGAGCTTGCCTTCACCAAGGGGATCAGCGCCGGAGATGAACCTGATCTCTGGCTGAAAGGGCCGGATGATCGCGTGCAACTCTGGGTAGAAGTCGGACTGCCGGAACCGGATCGCATCATCAAGGCGAGCCGCCATTCGTCGCGGGTAGCCCTTGTGGCATGCGGCAAGACATTTTCTAACTGGGAGCAGCAACATCTTCCGAAGCTCCAAGGATTTTCCAATCTGTCGGTAATCAGTTTCGATCAGACTTTTATCAACAACCTTGCCTCCAAACTGGATCGATCCATAAACTGGGAAGTCACCATTACAGACGGCAACCTGTACATAAATATTGGAGCAGAGACCTTCGAGACTGTTTTTCATGAGCTGGCAGGGAAAAGGTGAAGACATCACTGTTGAGACAAGCATATGCAATTGACAGATACCTTCCAGTTTGATTATCCTGCAGGGCATTGTCAGAATCTAACGCCATAACCCATAACTTCAGGAGAATATGATTATGTTCGCAAAGCTCGCCATATGCACGGCCTTCCTGTTTACAGCCTTTCCCGGTATCGCCCCGGCAGATGAAATCAATCCGGTGGTGGGAAAGAGCGCTGATTTCGTGATCAGGGCGGCCGACCTTGAACGTCTGGTTGCTGCACAGCCGGCCGATATTCAAAAAAAGTTCCAGGATGATCCGGCAATGCGGGTCAATCTTGTCAGACAGCTGCTGACCCAGAAAGCTGTCGTATCGCGTGCCAGGAAAGAAGGTTTCGACAAGAAACCGGATGTCAAAGAGCAGCTTGGCCACGTCATTGACGACTTCATCGCCCGTGAATACCTGCTTAAGGTGGTTGCCGCTTCGGTTACGGTTCCTGAGAATGATTTAAAAAAATATTACAAGGAAAATGAAAGCAAATTTTTGATCCCGGAGCAGATCAAAGTACGCCACATTTTTATCGAGGCATCCAAAGACCTTAAGCCCGAGGATAAAGAGAAAGCCTTCTCAAAAGCCGAGACCCTTTTGAAGCGTCTAAAAAATGGCGAGGAGTTTCCAAAACTGGCCCAGGAAGCTTCCGAGGACAGTGACACGGCAAAGCAGGGCGGTGAACTGGGCACCGTTTCACCTGGCGCAACCAGTTCGGAGGAATTTGAGAAAGCAGCATTCGCACTTAAAACCGGCGAAATCAGCGGTGTTGTGACAACTCCCTACGGCTATCACATTATCAAAGTGGATGAGCGCAAGGAAAAACGCACCGCTACCTTTGAGGAAGCCGTTGAATACATCCGCAAAAACCTGCAGAGCGAGTATCAGACGAATAAGATTCAGGAATTCATGGACCTTGCATCGAAGGATGCCGGCGTGGAAGTTTTTACAGACAGGATAATCGGTAAAAAAGAGGGAGAACAAGGCAATGACAAACCAAAGTAGCCTGTCAAAGGGCATGAACCGTCTGAGATGTCTTGTATTATTCCTGACGGTTGCAGCCATGATGGCCGCCCCCTGTCATGCGGAATCCGACTTGCCCCAGGAAGAAGAGTCTCCGGCAATGATAGATCCGAGCCATCCTGATTATATTGCAGAAATCCAGCCTCTATCGGTTGAATCGACGCCTCCTCCCCCAGTACAACCTTTAGAAGTTGCCGCGGCTGTCGAAACGCCTGCAGCGGTCGAAGCGCCGATCCAAGCCCCGCTTGAAACGCCGGTTCCTGTGGAACCGCAGGCCGAAGCCCCGGTTGAAGTTCCTTCCGAATCTCCGGCTACAGTTGAATCCCCTGCCCCCGAAGCTGCTCCTGCTGCAGGCGATGCTCTTCCGGAGGATATTCCGCAAACCCAGGAAACGCCCCAGTAGCCCCACAGAACCGTACTTTTCAGGAAAAGGACAGAAACAGCTTTCGCTGCCGCGGACCGTCGAATTCGCAGAAATAGATCCCCTGCCAGATTCCCAGCCACATTTTGCCGTTTCTAACGATCACCTGCAGTGACGTCCCGTAAAAGCTGGCCTTGACATGGGCATCCGAATTCCCTTCCGAGTGCCGGAAATTGCGGCTTTGCGGAATCAGTTGATCGCTGAACCACTCCATGTCCCTGGCAACATCCGGATCGGCGTTTTCATTAATTGTGATACCTGCGGTCGTATGCGGTACAAAAAGTGTCAGCACCCCATCCAGCCACTGGTTATTTGCAATGATCCCCTCAATCTGCCCGGTAACTGAAACGAACTGGGTACGGCGGTTTGTTGAAATGTTCAATTCGGCGGTTTGCATACTCCCTCCATTCAGCAAACACAATAGCATAATACAATTCCGCTGCAATAATTGACTTTTAAGGCTTTGTGGTGCTATTCAGAAAAGTTCATTTATTCAAAGGAGTAGTCCGTGTCTCACAATAGCCAAAAAAGCCGTCTGTTCACCTTTGTTGCCGCCCGCCCCCGCCTGATCCTTGCACTCGCCCTTCTGCTTTCAGTCGCGGCCGTCATATATACAATAAAGAATATGGAGTTTCTGACCGGTCGAGACGACCTGATGCCGCGAAACGCTTCCTTCCAGGTCGATTACCGCGCCTACCGGGCCGAGTTCGGCGATCAGGAAGAGATCGTGGCGGTGATCGAATCGGACGATGCCGAGAAATCGACCCGGGCCGCCGACGCGCTGCATGCCAGGCTGAACAGGGACAGCGGGCTGTTCCGGGAAATCTTCTATCCGGGAGGACTGCCTTTCTTCCGCAAAAACGGCCTGCTCTTCATGCCGCTGGACGAAATCAAGGCGCTGCGCCGCACGCTGACCATGGCCGCGCCGGTACTGAAGGATCTGGCGGCAGCCCCTTCGGTGCAGACTCTCTTTACAAGCTTGACGGGCCAGATCGATAGTTATCTTAAAAATGGCGACCCGGCTGCACTGCAGAGCCTGACCTTTATGCTTACCACCCTTGACAAGGGCTTTAAAGCCTTCGACGGAAAATCCAGCGGAATGTCAATGGACTCCTTTCTCAAGGGAAGCGGCGATGGCAAGCCATCCCTGCTGGAAAGCGCCGGCAAGCAACAGGTCATCACCATGCTGCCGGTCAAGCAGGAAGGAAGTTTTGTAGCATCCGAGAAGTCGATCAAGGCCGCCCGCGTAGCGATGGACGAGATTCTGAGAAAACCGGAGTTCAAGGGCGTCAAAGGCGGCCTGACCGGCGTTCCGGTGCTGGAATATGAAGAGATGGCCACCAGCCAGCACGACATAGAGATCGCCACGGCACTTTCATTGACACTGACCGTGATACTTCTGCTGCTCGCCTTCCGCGGCCTATTAAACGTGATTGCGGCCATGGTATCGCTGATTGTGGGGATCTGCCTCTCCTTCGGTTTTGCCACCCTGGCGG
The DNA here is from genome assembly GCA_964458105.1 of uncultured Geobacter sp. GTDB lineage: Bacteria > Desulfobacterota > Desulfuromonadia > Geobacterales > Pseudopelobacteraceae > JACRCG01. The sequence continues at coordinate 87,493 of CAYWJJ010000004.1, read as the reverse complement.
TTGGGCACCTGAACATCCTCTCGATGGTCTTCGCCATCATGCTGATCGGCCTGGGGATCGAGTACGGAATCCAGGTCGTGCTGCGCTTCCAGGAAGAAATCAAGAACGGCGCCAACGGCATCAGCGCCATCGAAACCGGACTTACCTCCAACATACGTTCAATCATCATGGCGGCCGCCACGGTGGCCCTGGCCTTCGCCACCTTCGCCTTCACCGATTTCAAGGGCATCGCCGAACTGGGCATTATCGCCGCCGGCGGAGTCTTCATCTGCGTGATCAGCACCTTTACCGTGCTTCCTGCCATGCTGATACTTCTGGAACGATTCCGCAAGACACCCAAAGCTCCATCCACTCTCCCTCAGGGCAATGGAATAACTGATTTGCACGAACGCTCCTTTTTCCGGGCTATTTTTGCAAAACCCCGGATAGTTGTGGTCGCAACGCTGATTCTGTCACTGGCCTGCCTATACCCTACCCTGACCATGCGTTTCGACTACAACCTGATGAATCTGCAGGCCAAGGGTCTACAGTCGGTTGAATATGCCTACAAGCTTATGCGCAGCAAGGAAAACTCGGGCTATTTTGCCGTAGTCACCGCCAGGGACAAAACCGAAGCGCGCAGTCTGACCGAACGACTGGAAAAACTCCCCGCCGTGGATCACGTCGTCAGCCCGCTGACCTTTGTACCGGATATGCAGAGTGAAAAGCTGGCTGAACTGGCTGCTCTGAAGCAGACACTGGCGGATGTGACTCCGGTGCCGTACGAAGAGAATTTGCAGGTCATGGCGCTCCCGGCTGTTTTCGAAAGTTTCCGTGAACGGGTGGCAAAACTGGAAAGTGCACTGGCCGCGAAAAAGGCACCGGAAGCAAAGGCAATCGGAACCTTTCTGACTACGCTGGACGGCTTTTTCAAAACGCTTGAAAAGGAAAAAGATAATAACGCACTGGGCATGCTGCGGGATTTCCAGGGCGGCATGTTTGCCGAACTGCCCGACAAGCTCAAGATGATGAAAGAGAGCTTGAGCGCAGCAGCGGTGACGGATTCGGACATACCGCCGCAACTGATGCAACGCTTTGTCGGCAAAAGCGGAAAACTGTTGCTTCAGGTGGCGGCAAAAAAAGAGATCTTTGAGCGGGAACCGCTGCAGGAATTTGTAACGCAGGTCAAGGGCATATTCCCCGGCGCCACCGGCGAACCGGTCATGGTTTTCGAATCGCTTTCAGTTCTTCGTGACGCCTATTTCAAAGCATTCATATATGCATTTATCGGCATCGCCATAATTTTGCTGATAAATTTCAAGAGTATCCGTTACGCCCTGCTCGGTACGCTGCCTCTGGCAGCCGGGCTGCTGCTGATGATTGGTGGCATGCGCTTGATGAATGTCAGTTTCAACTCGGCCAACATCATCGTGCTGCCGCTGATTCTGGGAGTAGGGATCGACTCAGCCATCTATATTATCAACCGCTACCGACAGGGTTCCGAAACTCCCGCCCAAGTTGCCACCCGCAGCGCCGGCATCGGGGTGTTCCTCAACGCCCTGACGATTCTCTTCAGCTTCGGCGCCCTGATGGTGGCCCACCACCAGGGTGTATTCAGTATCGGAGCTGTAATGTCCTTGGGAATGGTGGCCAGCGTAGCCGTATTTCTTGCTTTTTTACCGGCTCTGCTTGACTTGTACGGTAAAAGGCAATGAAGCATTCCGATAATGTTGAATACCGATGCCATAACCTGACATTTACGCGGCTAAACTACTCAACCAGTTGATTTACATTTGTTTATCAGTCTCGCGGCACCCTCTTTCATGTAATTCCGGTTTCAGATCAGACATGCCATCAAGAGCGCAACGTCATTTCACATTATTCCCGCAACCACCTTACGCCATATCACTACAATACTCCGGCTCAATCTCGCCACAACGACTTTTATTGCTTGCATTTAATTATTATTTCAGAATAGTATGCAAAAATTCACTTTCCGGTAACCTTTATTTACATGAATTAGATCGCATACCATTACGTTTTTTATACACTTATATTAATTAATACTTGAACATTAATTTATAGTTGGCACACGGATTTCAGCATAACGTTCTGTCTTTACTTACAATTAATACAATGTAATTCGATAACCGGAATTGACCTGCGATATACTAAAACAAGCTAAATGATTTTTTTGTCGGTTTTATTTACACAATTATCAAATAGCCACAACCAGCCTCCACACTACAGCTGCACAAATACGCCTGATATTAAATACATACAAGCCAGACAATTCAATCCGTCGCTGTTATGCAAACCTTACAACGTTTGAATAATAATTATTAACACAATAATTTCGGATCGTTGTAAATTGGTATGCATTTTGTATACATGCTGTCCATTGTGATTTTAAACACAAACCCTGACCATGGGCTGACCGAACTCTGCGGCAACGTTTCCACTCCAAGTTCGTACATCCCACCTTTCCACTGCTGAATATAAACTTAACAGACATTACAATATTAGAATGATTTTCATATCAATCCAAAAGGGGGAAGTTACATGCCTGACTGTTTGTACAAAAAACATGATGTCCAATTTAAAGGAACGAGGTTTATTCTCATAAACTTTTCGGGAGTTGCTTTATGAAAAGACCATTTATTGCATTGCTGTTCATTTTGCTGATGACGTCTTCAGCAATGGCTGTTGTGTCTCCGCATACAAATGTCGACTGCGCCGGCTGCCACACTCCAATCATCAGTACCCTTGGCGCAGTCTCATTTGACATGTCAAACACCACCGGCATAGACAATCTCTGCTTAAAGTGCCACAAGCCTGAATTGATGCAAAAATCTTTCACCCGCCAGGATCTGGCGAATCCTTTCGGTTCCACAAATCTTGGACCTACCGTATCGGTTCAGAAGCAGACTTCCCACAACTGGGCGGCCCCGGTCAACGTGCCCGCAGCAGGCGCGTCAACGCCACTTAACCCTGCTATGGCAGCATTAACAGTCACCAAAAATGGAATCATAAGCTGCGCCAGTTGTCACAGCCAGCATGATGCCGCTGGAAACAACTTGTTCCGCTTCCCTAACGACTACGATCAGCTCTGTTTAGAATGCCACAGTGTGCGCAACCAGAGAAATGTTCAGACCGGTACGCATCCGGTCAATTTCAACTACAGCAGTGCCTCTTCCAAGGTGAAGCTGAATCCGGCAGATTACAAGCCGCTGCCGGAAAACGCTAACCCGGCCAACCCCACATCGGCCATGAAACTGCCGAACGGCAAAGTTATCTGCAGCACCTGTCACGGCGTACACTTTACAGACTCAAATGCCAGGACAGTTGACGGCCCGGCAGCATCCGCTCTTGGCCAGCTGTCATCCTCACAGGGATATTTGCTGCGTACCGACATGCGCGGCGACAAAGCAAACGACATCAACATCTGTACTAACTGCCACACAAACAAAACAGCTCACAATAACAAAGGCCAGAATATTCAATGCGCCGATTGTCACGCTGCCCACGTTGATCCGGGTGACGGCAGCGCCCCTAACGTATGGCTGGTACGCCGCTACATGAACTATTCCGGGGGAGTGAAACTTGATTCATACCGCAGGAAAGTATTAAATCAGAATATTGGCGGTCAGAGTAATTTTGCCGGCGAATCTGGTGTTTGCCAGGGTTGTCATGCCGTACCGGCACCCGGTGGCAGCTACCCGGCCGAACACGCCAGCAGCGATCCGAATGTCTGCCGTTCCTGTCATGCCCATGACAGCTCCATAGGTTCTTTTTCTGCCGACTGCACCAGTTGCCACGGCATGCCTCCTATGCAGAATACTCCGAGCGGCCCGCAGGGCTATGCAAAAACATCACAATACAGCTATGCAACTTCCGGAGTTTTCAAGGATGAAACCGTTTCAGGCCACTCTGCTCACGCCGGAAAAGCACCCTACTCCTTCAGTTGCTACGAGTGCCATGCAGGCAACAAGCACGCTGCCGGCAGCTTCCAGGATGTCTTCAATCAAAAAACCGGAATCATGGCCGCTACCGGCGGCGCGGTTCCGAGCTACAATGTAAACGGAACCTGTGCTACAACTTATTGCCACAGCAATGGCGCACCAACCGGTGGTGTAGCGGTCTACAAAACACCTGCCTGGGCAAACGCCAAGGGAAGCATTATCGGAACAGCCGGCGAGTGCAATGCATGCCATGACGCTTCGCCTGCAACCAACGCCCATGGCGGCCACTTAACCTTCGGCTTCGCCTGCGAATTGTGCCATGCGGCAACCGCCAGCGGCAGCACTACAATCAAGGACATCACCAAACACGTCAACGGCATAAAAGATGTGTTGTTCTCCGGTACGGCTGCCATCGGCGGCACCAGCACATTCAATGACAATACAAGCAGCTGCTCCACACTTTACTGCCATTCCAACGGCAACAAGAACAACCTGGTTTTTGTCAACCCGCCAGCATGGAATTCCGGTGTAAAATTCGGCTGCAACGGCTGTCACGGCACCAGCAGCCCACTGGGAGCTCCTGACTACGCCAATGGCGGCCCTGGCGCAACTGCGGCCAACAGCCACAATGGCCACACTGCCGGATATGCAGATACAACCGTCTGCTCCAACTGCCACTTTACAACTGCAAGTTCAACAACAGGCAACACGCTGGCCGCAGCTTCAAAACACCTGAGCGGAATCGTGGATGTAGTCTTCAACCCTGCTGTTGCCGGCCCCAATGCCAGCTATGATCCGGTCACCAAGACCTGTGCCAACGTAGCCTGCCACGGCAACTCACTGGCCCAATGGGGCAGCAAGGGCGGCTGTCTGGGCTGTCACTCGGCTTCAATTAACAACCGTGCCGCAATCACTTCACAGTTCAGCGGCAATTCTCATCACATCCAGGGTGTAACAGCATCCGGTGAACATTGCTACCAGTGCCACTGGGAAGCAAACAGCGACGGCAGTATCAATCGCAACTACCACCACTCCAGCGTTTCCGGCTCTCCGGTAGAACTGGTTGTATATGGAGCCGGTGCACGTCCTGCCCAGTACGTAGCAGGCACAACCGCAGTTCAGTACACCGCCAACGGTTCCAGAACCGAAATGGCCAAGATCAACGCCGTCTGTATCGGCTGCCACAACGACGCCAACAAAACAATCACACCTTTCAACGACGGCAAGACACCGGCAGCCTACGCCTGGGATGCCAACAGCATCGCCGCCAAGTTCGGCGACACCGGCACCACCCCCTGGGGCAAATATGCCGGCACCAACGTATCTCCAAAGAGTACTGTGACCAAGGCTTTCTCGGCCCACGGCAACGCAGTCAACAACAAAGGCGGCTGGAACACGACTGAGACCTGGCCGGATCGCCTGACCACATCCAACGTACTCTGCTTTGATTGTCACAACTCACACGGTTCCAACGTAACCGGAACCACAACCAGTTACACCAGCGCCACGGTCAACGGCGGTATCCTGAAAGACACCGTGGCCGGCAAGGGCGGCTATACCCTGTCCTACAAACCTGTGGCCGGCGGTTCCACTGCCGAACGCAACAGTCACAATCCTGGAGCGGCAATCTGCTTCGACTGCCACATGAAGGACACAGCCACCACTACACCCTGGGGTTACAAATCAACCTTCGGCGCCACCCAGCAGATCATGGGCTACTGGGATTCGGCCTATTTCGGCAACAACACCTTCGGAGACGCTCTGCGCTATGCCTATAAAGGCGCAATTGACAACCAGGGCGGACACTTCGGCGCATCATCGGCTCTGTCCAGCGTTCCGGCTCACCAAGTCGGCGGACTCTGCACCCCCTGCCACGACCCTCACGGCGTCAGCCCGACTATGGGCGCAAACAAAGTCTACGGCGTTCCGCTGCTGAAGGGCACTTGGATGACTTCGCCTTACAAGGAAGATGTTGCCACGGCCGATAACAAGGCTTATACCTATCTTGGCAACACTACTGGCGGCCAAGATTCGAAAAAAATCAGTGCAGCCGCCCTGGCTGATTATAAGGCAGCCATCACCACTTCGTATCATATCGACCAGAATACCTTTGCCTCCGGCAATATCACCCAGACAGTCGATCAGTTCGCCGGCCTCTGCCTGGGTTGCCATGCCAAGACCACCTTGACCAACGGCACCAACCACACCTGGAAGAGTAAGGACCGCATCCACGAATCGGTCAAGGGTTGGAAGACCGCCAACACCACCATCAAGCACAACTACTCATGTTCCAAGTGCCATGCACCGCACAACACCAACCTGCCGCGCCTGATGGTTACCAACTGCCTCGATTCCAATCACAGGGGCCGGGTGGCCAACAACACCAGCCCGATAAATTCCGGAAGTCATTCAGAATCGGATGGCAGGGGTGCAGGCCATATCCCAGGCATCTATGCCGGTGGAGAGGGTGGCAGAAGCAGCTGGAGCGGTTGGAGCGGTTGGACCGGTGCTCCTTCATCCGGCACAAGCGTCACAGTCTGCCATGAAAACAATGATGCCGCGCAGCAATGGAATACCAAGACCGCTTGGGCATTAACGCCTTCAGTCGCACCGACCGTTCCTGTGATCACAGCCGAGCCGGATCTAACCTGTGCTACCGGCTGTTCAGCAACTCTGCTATGGGCAGCTTCAACAAACACCAATGCAGGTGCGGCAACTGAGTATCAGGTTGAGGTCAGCACAACGTCGGCCTTCACAACGGTACAATCTTCGGGCTGGATTTCCACCCTGAGCTATACCCCGTCGATCAGCACAGGTAACACCTACTACTGGCGTGTCCAGGCCCGCGACAAGACCAAAACCACCCTGGTCTCGGCCTGGTCAACCGTGGACAGCTTCGTAGTATCAAACGCAGTAGTTCCACCGGCCAATAGCGCACCGTCTGTTCCTGTCATTACTGCTGAAGCAGACTTTAGATGTTCTGACTCATCATGTTCTGCAACCCTGAACTGGAGTGCGTCTTCGAACAGCAATCCCGGCGCGGCAACCCAATACCAGGTCCAGGTCAGCAGAAGTTCCTCATTCTCGACGATCCAGTATTCGTCAGGCTGGATTTCTACCACGAGCTATACTCCGTCGGTCAGTTCGGGCTACACTTACTACTGGCGCGTGCAGGCCCGTGACAAGACCAATACAGCCTTGGTTTCGACCTGGTCAACCGTGGACAGCTTCATTGTTTCAAGATACTAACAGGGAATGTTATTTTACCTGACATGAAGATGACAGAAGTCCTTCTTGCCGATGCAGTTGCACACTGTATCCGGCAAGAAGGACTCTGTTTAAAGACATCTTGATCAACCTTTACTCAACGCCATTTCGCGCCAACCACCCCATGGCCATATTCTTTCTTAATTTGTGTGACTGAGTATATCGGACAACGCAGCGGTTGTTTTTGCGAGGATGATTTAAATTGAAATTGCTTAATTTATGTTTTAGAATTATACTTTCGACGTTATTATTGTTGCCAAGCATCAAGTCTGCCAGTGCCTTCAGTATTGTTCCGGACCAGACAGCAACTCAAAAGTCTTTTGTACCATCAGTAACTTACGAAGCAGAGAGCGGCAAGACAGGGATCATATCGCGGCAACCGATTGCTTATGCCAGCATTGCCAGAGGTGGAACGGAAGATTTCATATCAGCTCTTAATGCCGAGTATCCGGCTTCCAATGGATGGAAGTTCATTGCTGCAAAGGAAGAGCTGCAAGGTTCCTTCTCGGTCTCAGCATATTATGTTTTTTTTGAAAGCAAGGCAGTCGGCGGTGGTTTTGCATTTGATTACATCCCGGCCGGAAATGATCCAAAAACAAGCGGAGATACTGAATTGCACTGGATCCAGAGAGTTGTTTCAAACCACAAGCGGCGCTCCGATCACGGAACACCCGAAAACGGAATCAGCCTCAGATTTTCCGCCGCCAGTAAAAACAGGATGCCGTTCTTTGATATTGTACCAAAAGCAGCCAGGAAGAATTCGCCCACGTCCAGGTCTTTGCCGCCACATTTCGAGTACGACCTGGCAAGGACTGACCCGGACAACGACCATTCATGGAAATCAGAAACATATCTTGTAAGCATAAACAGGAAAGATCCAAAGACTGTAACCATTTACAATGGGGTTTTATGGGGATGGGAAAACAAGATCAACGTGGAAACACCCCAAGCTGTTCATTAGCATCATGAGTCGCCATGATGATCAGGCAGGAATTACAGACAAGTCAGACTGAAGACAGGCTGTAGTTTTACTCTGATCCTCTCTTGGATTACCAGAAAGGAGGTGAAATATGAAAAAGCGTGCGTACGTAAAACCACGTGTGGTTGGTTCAGCAAATGTTCATCCCTGCTAGTGAAAATAACATCAGACACCACCGCTACAAAAACCTGAAAGGAGTAGATATTAATGAAAAAGAACACTTTGTTAAGTGCATTGTTCGCCGGATGTCTCGCACTCGGTGCGGCAGTTGCCGTTACGGCAGCGGTTCCACCACCACCAGTCAATCAATATCTCGGTTTTTATGATACAACCCAGCAGTTTACAACCAAACAGGGTTGTCTCCAGGCTTCACCCTGTCACCAGAGCGACGCAGTTGCGGTTACCTTTCACCATGCTTTGACGCTTGCTCCACGGCTGCTGAGCTGTTACGGCGACCCGACCGCACCAAACCCTACCGGCTGTCATCAGCTTGTTCGTGATCCTGCAACCGGGGCTATGGTCTTTGTCGAATTCAGAGACTGCCTGCGCTGCCACACCGCCCAACCTCACCATAAGAGCGCTCGTGCCCAGGCTCAGAATTGCAAGGGCTGCCACGGCACCGTTATTGACAATCCGCTCGATGGCCATGTGATCCCGACTTATGCCAAGTCAAGCGTGACTCCGGAAACCAAATGGCGCGGCAACGACGCAGCCTCTCCCCAGAACTACGGCGGCTGCGCGGCCTGTCACCAGAAGAGCACGACCACCACACCCCAGATATTCAGCAACGCTGAAACCCATCACGGCACGCAGATCGGATTTGATCCAACTGTTACCGGTCTTCCTTTCAAAATCGGTGACTGCAACTGGTGCCACGGCGCACCGAATGTTCTCGACATCAGGGCTTGCGAAAGATGCCATGGCATCAACTCGCTCCATAACATTCAGGTCAATTCGAGAAATCCTGCGGACGTTAACCCTGCCAACATTGTTCCCGGCGGCGAGCTGCCCGGCTACGGACACATCGGCAGCGACTTCGACTGCTGGGGCTGCCATGGCACATTCAAGAAATATGCAGCCGATGCCGGTTTCTCATACACAATTCCGCCTGCATCAATGAACGGCCTGAGCACAACCTCGCTGACCAGCGGCACTGCTACAACTTTGACAATTACCGGCTCCGGCTTCAAAACCGCCTACGCTATTAGCAAGTCGGAAATTGTACCCGTGAATGTCAACGTAATGGTATCGAATGCAACTGTTTCACTCACCCTCACACCGGTTTCAGTAACCGACAGCGAAATCCAGGTGGTTATCCCCGCGCTTGAAAGCGGAAACTACCAGATTTCGGTTGCAAAGGACGATAGCTACAACCATATCGCCCTGAGTAACGTAGCCCTCATCAATGCACTGCCAGCACGCAGCATTAAAACTGCCGCCCTGGGCGCAGACAAAACGCTCACAATTACCGGAACTGGCTTCAACATGGCACCACCTGTTGACGTAAATACCGGCCTTGGAGCGTATGCCGCTGACGGCAGCCTGGCGAAGGTCATCTCCTGGAGCGATACCAAGGTCGTTGTGTCGAATGCGGCCTTCAATGCCGGTTCTACAGTAACCATCAAGACGCTTAATGGTCCGGTCGCCAAGGTCATCACGGCTGCATCCAAGAAGATTAGACGGTAATAACTTGTTGTACAGGGGTGGGGGGGGTCCCCCCTGCCCCGCGTTATCGCTCTTATTGCCATTAATTTGTTCACACAATAATCACAATTGTTTAATGAGGAAAGCTATGAGCATCATGCGCCCCCTGATCGTGTGTGTTGTCGGTCTACTTTTGACTCTGCCGCTGGAGTCATACGCTGCCACCAAAAAAGTTATCATCGGTTTCCATCGCACGCCTGAACTCCATGAGCACAATGTTGTTTACGGTGCTAAAGGCCGCATCCAGAGGAATCATCAGCATATTCCCGCTTTGGCTGCAGAAGTGCCTGAAGAAGAAATTGCACGGCTCAAGAACGACCCTTCCGTTGCATACGTGGTGGATGATATTAAGGTGCAACCGATTCAGGCGATCCAAACGCAAATATCATCGACTTCCGAATACATTGACTCTTGGGGAGTGCAGAGAATCGGCGCCGAGGCTGCCGCAATCCGCGGTTTCAAGGGTGCCGGAGTCAAGGTTGGTATCGTTGACAGCGGCATCGACTACAATCACCCCGACCTCAAAGACAATTACAAGGGCGGCTATAACTTTGTTGACAACAATTCCGACCCTTATGACAATGAGCTCAACAGTCATGGCACCCATGTTGCCGGAATCATTGCGGCAAAAGATAACGGCACCGGTGTAGTCGGTGTTGCCCCTGCAGCATCGCTTTACGCAATAAAGGTATTCGGCGCCCACGGGTCCGGAGGCGATCTTAGCACGATCATTGCCGGCATCGAGTGGTCCATCGACAACGGCATGAACGTGGTCAACTTGAGTATCGGCCTTGATTCAAGTATGGCTTCGGTTTTGCTGCCTTTGCGTGAAGTTTGCGATCGGGCATACCAGAAAGGCATAGTCCTGGTTGCAGCAGCCGGGAATGAAGGCCGGGAGAGAGTTTCCATACCGGCAGCATATGATTCGGTTATTGCCGTCTCCGCAACCGACCATGACAATCTGCGGGGCGTTTTCAAAGACCCTTCAAACCCAAATCTTCCTAAGACTACAAATATTGGGCCGGAAATAGAACTGACTGCACCGGGGGTTGACATCAAATCTACTGTGCCGGGTGGAGGATATGCGTTGCTGAGTGGCACGTCACAGGCTGCGCCGCATGTGGCGGGAGCAGTCGCAGTTATTCTTTCGGCAGGTATAAAAGATGCAAATGGCGACGGGCACTTGACAGATGAAGTTCGGCAGCGGCTGGCCTCGACAGCTGTTGACCTGGGTACACCCGGCAGAGACACAATCTTCGGTTGGGGGCTGGTTGATCTTGCTGCAGCAACCGCTCAGCCGGAAACGCATCTGGTACACCTTGTCAGGACAGAAGGCGGACACAAAAAAGACGCTATCAGCATTCCCCTGACAAAAGGTTTTTACACTGTAACCATAGTGAATAATGGCCTGCATAAGGTTGTTGTCAGGACATCAGACACAAGCGGGCTGACTGATGAAACCGAATTGTTGCATATTTTTAAAACGAAGCGTCCCCTTGACACCGGCATTGAAGTTAATATCGACCATGACGATGCTACACTGGTATTTGTTCCATACGGCAAGGATGGAGCATCGGCAGACATCACCATCACGAAGCTGAACCGATAGGACAGATAATGATGACCAATGCATTCAGATACAAACGTCTGTTGTTATTAACAACTGCACTGCTCTTCATGGGGCAGATTCTTTCATGGGCAGAAGGCTCGACAAATTCCGCCGTGTCACCGAAGAAAGTGGCCACAGTCAATGGATTGCCGATTTACGAGCCGGCTCTGAACGCTGAAATGTCGAGAATTGAAGCCAAGGGGTGGACGACCGGCATGGCCGGAAACACCAAGGAAGCCATTAGCCGGCGGAAGTTAAAGGCGCTGGAAACCCTTATTACTAATGAACTCGTTCGTCAGGCCAGTCGCAGCCAAGCGGTTGCCGATATTGAGAACAAAATCACGCAGCGGATTCAGGAGATGAAGAAGAAGTATCCTTCAGAAGAGGATTTTGCTGCCATGCTGAAACGAAAGAACAAGACAATTGAAAGTCTCAGGGCAGAAGCCCGGGATGACGTACAATTTCTGGAGTATTTGAATAAAATAAAAACCCAGGATATCCAGATATCCGACTCAGCTATTGAGCAGTTTTACAAAGAGAAACAAACCAGTTTTATCGTACCGGAACAAATCAAGGCACGACACATACTTATCAGCATCGAGGGCTCATCTGATGAGCAAACATCAAAAGCCCTGAAAAAGGCGACTGAGCTTCGTGCGCAGATTTTAAAGCAGAAAGATTTTGCGGCGGTTGCCAAGGAATCGTCATCGTGCGCCTCGGCAGCTAATGGTGGCGATTTGGATTACATTTCGCGAGGCAAAATGCCCGCCGATTTCGACAAGGCTGCCTTTTCCCTAAAAGTTGGAGAATTAAGCGAGCCTGTCAAAACAAACCACGGTTTCCATATCATTGAAGTACTTGACAAAAAGCCGGAATTTGTCCGGCCGCTCAAGGAAGTCAAAGAGTTCATTACCACCTACCTGAAACAACAAGCCGGCAATGAACGCATGAGAGTTCATATTGTTGAATTGAAGAACAAAGCCAGGGTAGAGATTGTTCCCGACTAAAATCTCTCCGGCATCTTCACCGTGTTCATTTTCGGTTCCATATATATTCCAAATAGCAGATTTATTAATTGAATGAATAAGAGAGGACTTTTCAATGAACAGACTAAGAATGTGGTTAACAGTCTTACTAACCACCTGCGTACTGATCGGAACAGCCTGTATCCCGGCCTTCGCAGTGGATTGGAGTCTTGTTAGTTCAACTTCATCGTTAAATTTCGATGATGCGACCAACAGTACGATCAGTACCAGTATCTATAACTGGTCAGTTGATGCCTCAGTTTCACGGGTGTATAATATGGGCCTTTACTACCGGATCGGTTCCTCGACACCCGAGTATCCGGTCAAAGGCAACGATGCGCAGCCGGTGCCAGATACGGCGGCCCATTTCACTGTTGTTCGACCGGCTGTCCAGAGCGATCCCTCCGCGGTAACGCTCACCTATCTCTCTATTGACGGCCGCTTCAAGATCGATGTCGCCAGCAGGTTGACCGGCGGTGCAGCGGGAAGTAAGACATCATCCCTGAACCGTCACATAACCATCACTAATCTTACAAGCTCAGCACTTGATTTTCATCTGTTCAGTTATAGCGATCTTGAACTCAGTCAACCGAACAACTACGACAACATTGTCATAACTAATGGCAAGGCAATCCAGTCCGGTTTTGCCAGCGCTTCAGAAACGGTAGGAAAGGGGGTCACTACGGTCGAGTCGGCCTCTATCAAACCGGACCTGTTTGAGATGGACACACAGGCGTTAATAGGCAGTCTTGCAAACGGAGCGACGCCTTACAACCTCAACACCTCCAGTGCAGGCCCCTGGCCATCCAATACCGACGTTCAATTCGCGCTGCAGTGGAATTTCAACATTCCTGCCGGCAGCTCCGTTCAGTTCGATCTGAACGACAATATTTATCCGACCAAGGCGCTTACATTAGCCAAAGCCCCCGCCCCTGCCCAGTGCGTCAATTTCGGGCAACCGGTAACCTACACCTATACTTTTGACAATGCGGTCAATACAGCTAGTTTTCCGGGGGTACATAACGTAAGGCTTGTTGAAAAGCTTCCCAAGGACGTCAGTTTCGTGTCTGCCACGGATGGCGGAACTTTCGATCCGCTGACAAACAGTGTCGTCTGGACCATACCGGCGTTAACTGCCGCAGGAAAAACAACTCAGGCTACCTACCTGGTAAACTCTCTGGTGCCCTTCACGATGCAGACTTCAGTGTCTAGCGATGAAACCTACCCCACCAGACTGGATATTCAGACAAAATTATGCAACTCGCCCCCCTCCATCGATACATTGACATTACCGAATGCAAAAGAGGCCAGCCTATACACCGCCACTGTGGCTGCAAGCGACCCGGATGCCGGCACTAATTTGACTTTCTCCCTGGACTCATTCCCAGCGGGAATGACAATCAATAGTTCGACGGGAGTTATATCGTGGACGCCGACTGCCGCACAAGTCGGCAGCAACAGCCTCGTTGTCAAAGTAAGTGACGGAACACTCAGTACAACAAAAACCTTTACCATCCTGGTCTCCTATGTGAACACAGCACCTGTTTTCACATCCATGCCGGTCACTACCGCAACGGTCGGCACACTCTATACGTATAACGCGGTTGCCACAGACCCGAACAAGGGTGACAAGGTAACCTACTTTCCGAACACAGTGCCAGCCGGAATGACCGTTGACCCGGCCACCGGCGTTGTCACCTGGACACCAATAGCAACCCAACTCGGTCAGATAACTGTCTCAATCGGCGCATACGATACCGGTCTGCTGATGGCCTACCAGTCATATACCGTGACCGTATCTACTGTTTCAGTTGACAAACCACCTGTTATCACCTCTCCCGGCAATCAAACCAGCAATGAAGGTACAGCGATTTCCCTTCAGATAGTGGCATCCGATCCGGACGGCACCGCAGTTACATTCAGCGCCAGCGGCCTGCCGACCGGTCTTTCCATCAACAGCACAACCGGTCTGATCAGCGGAACACTTAACTATACTTCGGCAGGTACCTACAACAGCGTAGCAACCGCCAGCAGCGGAGGTCAGAGCGTAACCGCATCGTTCACCTGGACTGTTACGAACGTGGACCTTGCTCCCCAGATAGCAAACCCAGGCAATCAAACCAGCAATGAAGGGGCTGTGATTTCTCTTCAAATCGTCGCTTCCGACCCGGATCTTACCCCGGTATCCTTCAGTGCCGCCGGACTGCCGACAGGTCTTGCCATCGGCTCCACAACCGGCCTGATCAGCGGAACCCTCGGCTATACTTCAGCAGGAACCTACAACACGGTAGTAACCGTTACCAGCGGCGGTCAGAATGTTAATGCTACATTCACATGGATGGTCAACAACATCAAACAAACCCCGGCCATCACCTGGGCTACTCCGGCGGCGGTTTATGTCGGCAGCGCTCTTT
>CAYWJJ010000004.1:0-72454 GCA_964458105.1 uncultured Geobacter sp. | reverse complement strand
TACGGTTCTGAACGCCGGTTCGCAGACGCTGACCGCTACTTTCACACCAACCGATACGACTACCTACAACAGTGCAACAGCAACGGTTACCCTGACCGTCAACAAGGCCGCCGCAACGGTTGCCCTCTCCGGCCTGACCGCTACCTATGACGGAACAGCCAAGGCCGCTACAGCAACCACTAACCCGGCCGGCAAGACGGTTGCCATCACCTACGCCGGCAGCACAACCGCTCCGGCCGCAGCCGGCACCTACGCCGTGGTCGCTACTATCAACGATACAAACTACACAGGCTCCGCCACCGGCACTCTGACCATCGCCAAGGCCACCCCGGCCATCACCTGGGCTACTCCGGCGGCGGTTTATGTCGGCAGCGCTCTTTCCGCCACACAGCTTAACGCTGCTGTTTCCGGCGGCGTAGCAGGATCTTTTGTGTACACACCGGTATCCGGCACGGTAATGAACACAGCCGGCAACCAGACTCTGTCGGTTACCTTCAGTCCGACCGATACAGCCAATTACAATAGTGCCACCGCCAGCGTCGTTCTGGCCGTCAGCAGCAAGACCACTCCGGTCGTCACCTGGGCAACTCCGGCAGCTATCACCTACGGTACCGCTCTGTCGGCTACCCAGCTGAGCGCAGCTGTCAGCGGCGGCGTGGCAGGAACATTCACCTACACGCCGGCAGCCGGTACGGTTCTGAACGCCGGTTCGCAGACGCTGACCGCTACTTTCACACCAACCGATGCCGGTACTTACAACAGTATTACAACGAGCGTCAGTATTGTAGTCAACAAGGTCTCTCCGACCATCACATGGCTGGCTCCGGCTCCGATTAATGCCGGTACTGCTCTCAGCAGCACACAGCTGAATGCAACTGCCAGCGTTGCCGGTACTTTCGCCTACACTCCGGCATCCGGCACTGTGATGAACACAGCCGGCGCACAGACCCTGTCGGCGGCTTTCACACCCTCCGATACAACCAATTACAATAACGCTTCAGCAACTGTAAGCATAACCGTCAACAGCGTCCCAGCCCTGCAGGCACCGGTCATTAGCTCATCGGCGGTTACCAGTGCCTATAGAGATGGCTACTACTATTATCCAGTAACGGCAACTGACCCGAACGGCGACAAGCTCAGCTACTCACTGACCACGAAACCGTCGGAAATGACCATCAACTCGACCACCGGCCTGATCTATTGGAGACCGTCAGAAACCGGCACCTATTCGGTAACAGTTAAAGTTCTGGACACTGCCGGACTTTCGGCAACCCAGAGTTTCAAGGTAGCGGTTGTCTCACGACCGGATAACAGTTCACCAAGAATCACTTCCAGCCCTGTGACCAAAGCAGTAGTCGGAGTTCTCTACAATTATGATGTCACTGCCACCGATTCAAATGGCGACACCATCTACTACCGGCTCGACACCGCCCCATCGGGCATGACCATCGACTTGAGCACAGGTCTGATCAGCTGGGTTCCGACCTCGTCCCAGACCGGTTCAAGTAGTGTCACGGTCGAAGCGGTTGACAGCAAAGGCGGCAAAACATCCCAGAGCTTTACCTGTACCGTTTCAGCTACCGGCGGGACTGTAAACAATCCACCAGTAATCACCAACCCCGGTAGCCAGACAAGCATTGAAGGATCGCAAAATTCCCTTCAGATTCAGGCATCCGACCCTGAAAGTGATACAATCAGCTTCAGCGCCACCGGCCTGCCTTCAGGTCTCAGCATCAACAGCAGCACAGGACTGATCAGCGGTACAATTTCCACCGATGCCTCATCCAGCAATACAGCGGTTGTTACCGTGAGCGACGGCAGCCTCTCCACCTCGATCAGCTTTTCGTGGACTGTAACCAGTACGGTTGTCAACTCTCCGCCGGTCATCACCTCGTCACCGGTCACAACTGCCTACAGAAGACAACAATATATTTATGCAGTAATTGCATCAGACCCGAATGGCGATGACCTGAAATACGAACTGACAACAAAACCCTCCGGAATGGCCATTAATTCAAGCACCGGCCTGATCACCTGGACCCCTTCGTATACAGGAACCTACTCGGTTACGGTAAGGGTGTCTGATAGCACAGGCGCCTACAAGACCCAGAGCTTCAGTATCTCGGTGAAATACGGAACCAGTTATGGCTCACTGTCAATTTTCGAGCCGTATAAAAATTCAGACAACATCATAAGGTTGAATGATATTTTCAGAATGATCGTTGACAGACTCGGAAACGAGAGACATCACAAAACCAGCTGATTGAATATGCCGGCCCCTGCAATAGCATGACAACACAAGTTTGATGAGCACCACATTAGCCTCCCGCTACGCCGGGGGGCTTTTTTTTTGGAATATGATTCTGTTTCGACAGGCCACAACTATTGAAAATCGGAAGAACCATAATTAAAGACCATTCTAATAAAGATTTTTCTCCGGTATTGGTGCGATATATGCTAATAACTCAACCATAGATTTTCCTTGAATAACCGGATAGTTAGACCATTTTCACTCAATTAACAACAGTATATTAGTGTACTCATGTATACAGATGGGGTTAAACATGAAACTATTATTATCAACTATGTCTGCCGCTCTGTTTGCAAGCTTGCTGTTTTCCAATGTTTGCATGGCTGCACTGCAGTGCAACGATTGCCACGGCACGTCCGGCCCGGCTGATTACCGGCCGCTGGACTCCGCCAACCGCAACATCGCCACCGGCGGATTTCAGGGTAACCACCGGACACACCTGCCTTCCGGCGCTGCTGTGTCGAGCTGCAACATCTGTCACGGCAACGGCACGGATGTCGGCACCTACTTGCCCACACACAGAAACGGTCGCATCGAAATGAAGGCCAACATCAACAATTCTCCTAAGGCTGGCGGTGCCACCTACAGCAAGGGAATTTTTTTCAATCAAACATCAGTGCCGATTTTGGGCAGCTGTTCTAATGTAAATTGCCATTTTGAAGCGACTACCCCAACATGGGGAATCGCGGCATTCACTTCGCCAAATGACTGCAACAAGTGCCATGGCGCGCCGCCAAGTGGCGGTTCGAGCGGCGCCGCAGGCAGCCATGCCAAACACGACCAGTATTATGCCGGAATTACAAACTGTCAGAAATGCCACTCCAACAACACAACTTTCATCCATGCCACCAGTGCCGGAAAACGCAATCTCAACATCAGCTTTGCAGCAGCACCCAATAGTGGTAGCGGCGCCTACTCCGGCGCGTTGAATGACTACCTGCCAAGCCAGACCAATGTCTTCGGCAACTGCACTGCCACCTACTGCCACAGCCCCGGCAACAAGGCCAGCGCGTTCAATCCTCCCAACTTAACGGCCACATGGGGGAGCACGCTGCCAGCCAATTGCACCGGTTGCCACAAATCAGACTATTCCTCCGGCGATGGAATAGCAACCGGCAGCCATAACAGACACGTCAGCGGCTATGCTCCATTCAATTATGATCTTATGAAATGTGACAAATGCCACGCAGTTACAGGCACCAGCAGCATGACCATTGCCAACACCGCCAACCATGTTGACGGGCAGATACAGATAGCTTTCAAAAACTCGACCAGCGCTGCAAACGGGTCCTACATGGGAACCATTGCCACTCCGGCCTCTCCGATGACCAAAGCCCCGGGCTCAGCCTACGGTTCCTGCACCAATGTATATTGTCATTCATCCGGACAGGGCGCAAACGGCACCTGGCCCCCTGTTTATCAGACACCGACCTGGGGTACTCCCGCCAGCGGATCATGTGGCACATGCCATGGCGACCAGATTAGTCATGGCGGCTTCAGCCTTGGAAATCCGCTGACCACCGGCAGCCATACAAAACATCTCCAGAATGGAATCATCAATACCGGTTCAGCCTACGAGCGCTGTGTTGCCTGCCATGCCTACGGTCGCGTCGCATTCGACCCAGGCAATTGCAATTCGACTGTTTGCCATTCTCCCTTTAATAAAAAACATATCAATTACGAAATCAATGTGGACATAGCCACCAACTATGGCGCCACTGCCAACTATAACGGGACCAGCAAGCCGGGTGACGGCTACAGCAACTGCTCCAATGTCTCCTGCCACTTCAATACGACCACTCCCGCGTGGGGCACGGCCACTCCGATCAACTGCGTTGGCTGTCACACACTGGCACAGTTGATGGCCAGCGGCTCTCACTCCAAACACATCAGCAGCACTCTGACGCCGGCCATGTACAACTACACGGCCAACCGGTCGACTGCCGGCGAATACAACTTCGGCTGTTCAAACTGCCATCCCGTTGCCGTATCCAATCATATGAATGGCACTGTGAATGTAACTCTCTTCAGACATGAGGGTGGAGTCGGTACACTTCGTTTCAAAAACCGTTCGACTGCGATAGGCGGCATCGGCGTTGCCAACAGCGGCATTACCGGAACGACCAAAACAAATGTGGTCTGCACTGCCGCATACTGTCACAGTAACGGCAATGCAGCCGCTCTGGTCTATGCAGTAACACCAAACTGGTACGGCGGCACCTTCACCGGCGACCGCTGTGCCAACTGCCACGGCAACGCTCCCAACAGCACCATTGCCGGATCAAAGTCACACTATAACAACAAATTCCTCGGCTACACCAGCACTGCCGGTGGACATCAGGTCGGCATCCATGCTATGAGCATTTACAGTAGTCCGAACGGTCTGGCCAAAGCGGGCACGAGCGGCAGAAGCAGCCATGGAAACAGCGCCACGGCGACCACAATCAGCTGTAACATCTGTCACTTTGCAACTGTCACCACTGCACGCAACGATAGCAACGCAGTCTGCGCAGTCTGCCATATCAGCGGCAATACGGTTGGCGCTCAATTTGGCAATCCGATTGCCATCGTCGACAAGTCCAGGCATGTCAACGGAACTGTCGATGTGGCCTTCAATCCGGTCAACGTTCTGTCGAAGGCCCAGATGCGTCCTCCATATTTTGCCATTGCAACATACAGTAGCGCCTGGAAGCGAAATATCGGCTACAAAACCAATGGAGCCTACGATTCAGCCAAGACCCAGCTGAATACCGCCACCATGTGGAACAGCACGACCAAAACATGCTCAAATGTCGCTTGCCACAACGGACAGAGCGTACAATGGGGCGATAACAACGGTACAACCAGCTGCGCCAGCTGCCATGCAGCCATGTAACCCCCCTTTCCAGCCCGACCGCTGGAGAGGCTTGAAGTTATAATTTTTTACAAAGTTCAGGAGGTAGTACCGCCATGGGAAAATCGATCGCTAACAAAATCAGTGGCATGAGTTTGCGGACAAAGATCTGCATCGTGTTCATGCTGCTTGCAGGCATCTTCCTGTACCAAGGCATGCTCAAACCTCTGATCGGCGATACAGCCACCAACACCTACTACTTCACGACCGATACCACGGCGGTGAATCTGGGAACCGACGGCACCACCAGCACCGCTCCCACGGTTGGTGGCAAAATTTCCATGAAGACCGGTGTGTATGCTACATCGCGCAGCGTCTCAGCTAATACTGCCAGCACCATCGAACAGCGGATGATCAGTGCCTACGGATCGACCTATGCCACCAAGCAAACGGTGACGGCTCCGGCGGTTACGATCGGTGTCCGCGACCGTAACGGCACTGCCAACCCCATCTACTGGAAGGCCTATGTCTACGACTGCGACCCGGCGGTGGCAACCGGTACCATCGGCGCTAACGGTTCAGCCAGTAACGCCACGCCACTCTGGACCTCCGATGAGATCGAGGCCCACCCCTCGGTGCAGACGCCGCTGGATCTGACCTTCACCAATCCACTGCCAAAGGATGTTAACGCCGGCCACCGCCTGAAGGTAGTCATCACTGCCCGCCAGCCCATTTCAGCTTCCTCGGCCCGCCTGTACTGGGGCAGTTCCACCAACTACTCCTTCTTTACCGTCACCGAGGCCAACTACGTGGCCAACTCCGTGACCGTCACCAACCTGACCGATTACTACGGCGGCGCCCTGACCACCGTCACCCAGGGTGACACCAACGTACCCATGCTCGAGTTCGACCTCTACTCCAACGTGGCCGGAGGCGCATCCTGGACCGGCGGCAAGCTGGATCTGATCGGCACTAACAATGTGGTAAACACGTATCTGGCAGTTGCCCCATTTACCCTGGATACGCCCAGTGATGTTTCATTTTCCATCTACAGGGATGCGGACGGGGATGGGGTATTCGAAGCAACCGACACACTGATCGGCGGACCATATACATATGACCAGCTGACTGCCCAGGCCTACACCCTGACCACGGCCCAGACCATTACGTCGACACCGCAGCACTATTTTATTGTCTACAGCATTCGCAACAATGCCATTTCCAATACCACGGTCGGCGCGCGCATTGTTAATGGCAGCTATTTCACGGTTGGCGCTAGCGCGACGGGAGGCGTGGTAAACGTCAACAGCACCTCTTCATCGACGCCGGCCATCCAGTACGGCGGTACGGCGATAGTCAAGAACTACCCGGCTGACTGGGATACCGGCACCTCACTGACAAGCATTGCCGAAACCGGCAGCGGCATCAGCGCCACCGACTCAACCTGTATCGTCAGGACCACAGCCGGTTCCGGTTTCCCCCTGGTCGGCCTGCTCAACTATCCGGGCCATACCTGCACCAGCGTGGCCGGACAGAACTACTCCAACACCAGCGGCGCCACCCAGGCGGATTTCATAAGGCTCTACTTCGGCGGCACCGGCTACCGCTCCGCCATGCTCTCCGTCAAGGGGCGCAGCTTGGCTTACCGTATCTACACGCCGGCAGGCGGCGGCACAGTCACTTTGCAACTCTTCTATGTCACCAGCGGCGGCGTACGGGTCAACGCGCCGATCGCTTCCACATACACCACCACCACCAATATCAGCCAGAGCATCAGCACTTCACTGGCCGGCCAGGACTTCACCAACGTACCGATCGGGGCCCGGCTGGGAATCCAGATCGGCGTTACCAATGGCGTGCAGATCGGCTTGGGAAGCGCGGTCAATGCCCAGTTGCAGGTCGAGGAAACCGCCGCCCAGAACGAGAACGTGGATGTGGGGGATGGTTTCCCCACCGCCAATGCAAACGTCTATGCCGGCGACACCTCCAAGGTGATCGACTCCTTTACAATGACGTCGTCCAAGCCGGCCGCAAGCCCGAAGCTCGTCAATTCGATCACCATCAAGGGCAATGCGCTGTTCAACAGCACCAACGTCAAAAGCGTCAGCATCTACTCTGACAGCACCACCAGCGGAATCATAGGCGCGTACGATGCAGGCATAGATACTCTGCTCGGTTCAACGACAACCATATCGGGAAACAGCGCCACGGTATCGGTG
The DNA here is from genome assembly GCA_964458105.1 of uncultured Geobacter sp. Lineage (GTDB taxonomy): Bacteria > Desulfobacterota > Desulfuromonadia > Geobacterales > Pseudopelobacteraceae > JACRCG01. The sequence continues at coordinate 65,091 of CAYWJJ010000004.1, read as the reverse complement.
GGGAGTTTCGCCGTAAGCACCTCGGTCAAGAGATGCCTGGTTGTCGTGGACATCGGCGACACACCGAACACAAACATCACCCTGAGCGCGCTGGTCAGCGATCTGGCCGTGGCCACAACCGGCACCATCGGTGAAAATATCGATGCCACTTCGAGTGTTCTGACGATTTTGCCGACCACTACCGTCGGTGACTCAGCAACTGAGCCGGCCAGCGTGATCCTCCCCTCCGGGGCCGGCTCCACAAAGCTGGATGGATTCAACATCAAGACCAACGGCGGGGTCAATGATACCTTCAGCAGCGTAAAAGTTACGCTCTCCACCACCAGCACGCTGCCGGTCGGCAAGCGCATCTCCGATTACGTGAGCAGAGTGGATATCGTCACCGCCGCTGGAATTTCCCTGGGGCGCCTGACGTCACCAACCCAGAACGACGATTGGCAGATACCCACATCAGGACTGGCGGCAACCACCACGCCAACAGATTACTACGTTGCCATCACCCCCAAGGCAGGCCAGGGCGTAACCTATAATGTCACCGCCAAGGTGGTCTCGATAGTCCATTCCAGGACTACCAACAGGTTCCTGCTGAATGATGCTCTGTCAGCCACCATAATCATGGATCAACAACCACCGACCGAGCCAAGTTTGACGGCTGTAACCGGCACCTACGGCGCTGATATTGATCTGGCGCAAATTAACCTGAGCTGGATCGGGTCCACCGACCTGAGCGGCAGCGCGGTCAGCTATAAACTGGTGCGAGGTCTCGGCAACGCGCCGCCCCCCATCAACTGTGCTACAGATAACGTCAAATTCTTTCTGGTCTACCAGGGAACCGCGCTCTCATACATCAACAAGGGCTTGGATGAAGGCGTGTCCTACGGTTACAGGGTCTGCGCCGTCGACTCGGTCGGCAATATCAGCGCCGGTTCCGCCAAGAGCACCACGGCCAGCATCAAAAACAGATGCGGCAATTTGCCCGAACTGACCATCGATCCCATGGCGTCATATGTCAAGGCCGGCAATACCGTGGCAATGGGAGTTAACATCACCAACAAGGACACCGGGGCCTGTCCGGCCACGACCTTTACCCTGTCGATAGTCGGAACCAACCTGGACGACAGCAATTTCACTCCGGCCACATTCGCTGCCAATAATTTCATCATCGCCACCAACAACGGTTCCCAATACACCACCCTGAACACCACCGCCAAGCCGGGCGCTGCTCAGGGGGCGACTAAAAGCTTACATGCCATGGTTACCAAGAGCACTGGCGGATCGACCACCTGTCCCGACCCGATTTACGTTGTCGTCAATAAATACGGCACCATGATGCACAGCAGTTTGCAGGTCGGTACCAAATATGGTTCCTGGGGCTTGGATTATGACTGCAGCACCTGCCATTCCCCCGATTCGACCAACATAAAACGGGTCAAGAATATAATCAGCACACCCAACGGAAATCGTGCGGTTGCATTCTCCATTATTTCAACGACTTCAGGCGCCAATGTAACAGGTGTCTATGGCAACGACAACCGCACCGGAACAGTAAGCAGCAATGTCTGCGAGGTCTGCCACCATAACGCCAGATTCCACCAGTACAGCGCCTCTAAAATTGCCTGGACCGGCCATAACAACAATAAGGACTGTACAAAATGCCATCCGCACAGCATCGGCTTCAAATCGGTTGCAGCCGCCGGTGCTTGCGACGCCTGCCACGGCTCCCCCCCCACCACTCAAGCCACGCTGGTGGCTCCGCCGACCAATGTCCTGTTTCCCTATGCCACCAACGCCGGCGCCCACGCAAAGCATAATGACCGGGGATTGACCTGTAAAACCTGCCATAGCAACGGCAACCACATCGACAGCAGCGTACCGACCGGGGATAAGCGCCTGAACATGGGCTTCCGCATCAATAACAGTAACTTCAGCGGCTTTGTCGGCAACATGAGCTCTGCTGTACTGCGGGCCTTGTCTCCCGGCAACAGTTACGTCTGGAATGGCGCTGCCGGCTCAAACATCCAGCAGGCTCCAAATACGATCATGAACTGCAATGTTTATTGCCATGGCTGGGATAACAACTATGGCTACAACACCGAACCGGCCTGGACCGGCATCTCGCAGGTAGGTTGCGGTTCCTGCCATGCCGCCACCAACGATATTCCACCCAGATCAGGCAGCCACCACAAGCACGCCAGTAACGAGCCTGGTTTCGGAAACGGCATTGTCTGCAGCAAGTGTCACGGTTATCGCAATTACTCGACCAGTTCGGCTCACATCAACGGCAATGTTGAGTGGGATCTGTCCACCCTTCCACCGGGAACTTTTGGGCTGGCACTCTACAGGGGAGTGGACAAAAGCTCAACCGGCAAACCGGCCCCGACCGCGCCCGGCAGCTATGGCTCATGCACCAACCTGTACTGCCACAGCAACGTTCAGACCAACAACGGCACCAGTCCTCCAAATCGTTACGCCACACCGCAGTGGGGCACCTCCACCAACTGCGGAAGCTGCCATGATGAGCCCAACCTGTCCGGCGGTCACCCTCAGCACACCGGCGCCGGCGTGACCGGCTTCGACTGCCGCATCTGCCACGGCAGCGGCGGCGATGCCAACCCGCTTAACCATGCCAACGGCAAGGTCGATTTCCTGTTCGGCGGCTTGGCAGATAACACCCATTACTCTTACAGTTCGGCAAAAGTCGCCGGCAGCGGCGCCTATGGTTCTTGTTATAACAGCAACTGCCATGGCAGGCGGCCAAAAGGTGATCTCGTGTGGGCCCCGGCCAACCCTGCCATAGCCCTGTGCGACAAGTGCCACAGCGGTTCCGCAACCACCGGCGGTTTCTACGGCACAACGGGCCCCAACGGCACCAGGTCCAATACCGATCCCTATGTTGGGGCTCACTTCCAGCATATCACTTCCATGCCGGTTAAACTGTCGGCCAAATATGACTGCGACGAATGCCACAACACGCCTACCGGGCCCTACTCACCGGGTCATATAGACTCCCAGCTGCCGGCCGAACTTACCTTCGGGACCACTGCCTCCAGCGGGGTGATCAACAATTACACCAGCGCCAGCCATCAACCGGCTTACAGCTACGGCGCCAAGCAGTGCAGCAATATCTGGTGCCACGGGGCCGGCATGGCCTCGGTCGAGGGGACCGGCCTGTACGGCTCCGCCATCAGCGATGGCGCAACCCCCAATGCCAACCGCATTGCCTCACCGACATGGAATAGCCCATTCCTGGCCGGCACCAGCGCCGATTGCCAGAAGTGCCATGCCTCGCCGCCGCCGGCCCCCTTGTCCGGCTACACCCATTGGGACGATGACAACAACCGTCCCTTCCTGATGACCGAATGCTGGAAGTGCCACAACAGCGTCAACACAGCCGGCACCGGTTTCGCCAATGCGTCCAGACATGCCAACGGCGTGGTGGACAGCTGCCTTGAGTGCCACGGCCTGCCGCCGGTTGACGCCAACACCCTGGTCAATCCGCCCATCAATGCCCTCAACAGCGGCATGGCCGGCGCGCATCAGGGGCATTTCCTCAACCCGAACATCGGCAAGCGTTGCACCATCTGCCATTACAACTATTCCTACACCATGCCCAGCTACAAACTGGAGATCGGTTTCAACGCCTTTGGCGGCAAGGTCAGCCGCGGCACCTTCTACGGTTACTCGACCTTGACCAACAGCTATTCGCAGCCGATCGTCTACTTCTCGACCCGCTCCAGCACCACCGTGCGGCGCACGAATAACAAGAATTCGGTTAATCTCAATACCTGCCAGAACCTGTACTGCCACGGCGGCGGGACCAATACGCTGCCGGCCCTGGGCGGCGGCAGCAATACCAAGCCCAACTGGGAAGATGGTTTTACCCAGGCGGAGTGCGGCGCCTGCCACGGCGTAACCAGCAACACCTACAAATCCAAGGGCTCCCACGGCGCCCATGTCGGCACCGCTTTCGGCGATCCGCACATCGAATGTGTCAACTGCCACGGCATCAAAACTAACAACTACCATGTCAACGGCAAGGTGGAATGGCAGTTTTATTCCACCGCCAAACGCCTGAACCAGGATGCTGCAATCAGATATCCGGGCAAATATCTGAACCCAGGTTACAAGCCGGCCGGCGGTTCGTCCTTCGCAGCCAGCGGAGATACAGGCAACCTGGCCCCCAGCGTCAGCTACGGCACCTGCCAGGTTTACTGCCACAGCGACGTCTATGACCAGACCTATAAAATACCTGCCTGGGGAGCTGCCGCCATGACCTGCGACAGCTGCCACAGGAACCAGACCTCGACCGGAAGGTACACCGGCACCCATCAGAAGCATGCCGCCAGCGCCGCCAATGCAGGCTACGGCATCGAGTGCACGATCTGCCACTACGGTTCAGGTGCAGGTAATCCCCTGCATGTCAACGGTACCGTGGAGGTGATCTTCAATCCCGGCGTTGTCGGTCCATCGGGCGTATATGCACCCGGTTCCACGGAGGGTACCGGTACCTGTAAAAACATCCTCTGCCATGTTACTACCGCCTCCACCGGTCCAACCTGGGGTGGTGGACCATCCAGCGGCAGCTACAACACCGGCACCTACAAGCCGACCTGCATCGGTTGCCATAGTGGCCAAGTCAACGCCCGCGCCGCCATTATTCCGCAGTTTGCCGGAGAGTCGCACCATATCCAGGGTGTAAATATGAACAACAACTACTGCTACCCGTGCCACAAAGAAGCTGCTGATACTCTCGGGAACGTGGATCCGGTTTTCCACAACAGAAGCACCAACAGATCGGTTGATCTCGTGATCTGGGGCAATGGAGCGCGCGGCGCCGTATTTACCAGGTATACTGCCAACGGCAACGCTTCACGCAAGAGAACTGAATATCTCAAACTCAACAACGTGTGCATCGGCTGCCACAGCACCAAGAACAATGCAACCACACCATTCAGCACCATCGGCGACAACAGGACACCAAAGTCCTATGCCTGGGATGGCCGGAGTATCTTTGACCGCTACAGCTCTACGGCTACAACTGCCTGGGGCAAAGTCACCGGCAACAACGCCTCCCCCAAAACCATGATCAAGGCACTGTCGGCACACGGTAACGCCATAAGCAACCAGCGCGGCTGGACCACGGCCGCCGACACCTATAGTACGAACGTTGCCACCAACAACGTGCTCTGTTTCGATTGCCACAATTCCCACGGTTCATATTCCACCGGCATTATGAGCAGCTACTCCAGTGCCAATGGCCGTTACAAAGGTGCTATACTCAAGTCCACCGTAAACGGCGCTGGTGGCTATACGGCGGATTACACGCCTGTCGCCGGCGGCAATGCGGCAGCGCCCGATAACAACGCCTACAACGCGGGTGCAGCGCTCTGCTTCGACTGCCACAACACAAAAACACCAAGCGGAACCGCACCTTGGGGTTACAACGGCACCTTCGGAATTACCAACCCGATCTATGGCTACAATGACAAGCCATATTTCGGCAACTATTCAACATTTGCCTCAACGGTCACCTACCCGTACAAGAAAAACAATCCGAATAACAAGGGTGGTCACTTCGGTCATTCATCCAACCTGACCACCAGCATCACCCAGCGCGGTTTCGATGTTAAGCCTCAATCGGGCGCAACCGCCATCAACGGCCTCTGCACACCGTGCCACGATCCGCACGGCATCACCAAGAACACCGCCTACGTCAGCGACCGGACCTACGCCGTACCGCTGCTGAAGGGCACCTGGGTCACTTCGCCCTACAAACAGGATGCTACGCCAGCCAATACCAACGAGGCCCGCGGCGGAAGTTCCCATAACCCGACAGCAAGCATTTCTGTCGGCAGCACCCCGAGGTACAATATCGATCAGAACTCGTTCCAAGCGGCTGCAACAGGTAAGCCTGCTACGGCAAAATATTGGACATTCCCCGGCACGCCCAGCACCCTGCAGCCAACCACGGAGGCTCAATTTGCCGGCTTGTGCACCGGCTGCCACGCCAAGACTGCCCTCAACAATACGGCGGCAGTCACCAGCGCCCCCGGCTCTACCGGCAGCTGGAAGTCCATGACCCGCATCCATAATACGGTCGATGGCTGGGCAGTCACCACCGGCACCGGCGGCAACGCCAGCAACAAGATACATGCCTTCACCTGCTCCAAGTGCCACGCTCCACACAACTCCCGTCTGCCACGTCTGCTGGTGACCAATTGCCTGGATGCCAAGCACCGCGGTGGTGTCGCATCCGGCGGTGCAACGGCAACAGGTGAAAACGCGACCTGGTTTACCAGCGGTTCCGGTAAGGGCCGTTTCCCGATAGGCGGCGGCGGATATACAGGCCGGGCCTCGGCGACCAACCCCGGACCATGGTTCTTCGGCAAGGCAACCACTAACCAGAATTCGTCACCGGCACTTACTTTAACCACCCAGACCCAATGCCACAACACGGCTACCGCGGGAGGAGCAACCTATTCTTCGTATACTTCCCAGCGCTGGAATAATAAGTCGCTATGGTAACAATGCAAATGTAACCAGCACATAACTGTGCGGAAAGGAGCTAACCGATGAAGAAACGCAGCTATATCAAACCACGCATTGTCGGATCGGCTGATGTTCACCCCTGTTGATCCAGTAATTTCGAGCTAGCACCGAAGGTGAGACCGTGGTAGGGTCTCACCTTTGTTGTTTAAGCAGAAGAGCAAACAAGAGCGCACGCCGGTGCGATCTCCAGCATGTTCACCCCGGAGAAGTTCATGAAACCCCAAAATATCCTGATATTCGCTTTGGCTGCAATCGCGCTGAACCTGCCGGTAGTTGCACACGGCTACAATTATGATCAGGAAGCAACCTCGAATTTAGTAGTTGCCATGATCGTTGACTTGGGCGGGCACGATTTGATGCGCCAAAACAACGGCAAAACCATCCCATGCAGTTATGGGGGAACCAAAAGGATTTCTGTCGAAAAGAATGGTTCAATTTCAACCTACAGCGGACTTTACAGTAATTGCCGCGAAAATGGTTCCACCCGGGACGGCTCATATGAAATTATCATTGATGGCGACGAAATAATCCGCAGTTCATCAAAGCGTTCAAATAACGGCGAGCTCTTCGATGCGGCAATGCAGGGCGATGCCGGTGCCGTGCGGAAACTGATCAAGGCCAGGGCCGACGTGAACTACACCGAAAGCATCCGAAATACGGCAGGCGGCTATATAGATGAGTGGTCGTCCCTGATGTCGGCGGTTGTATCGGGTAAGCTCGAGATCGTTAAAATGCTGGTCAAAGCCGGTGCCTGGGTTAACCAGATGAACAGCCTGGCCGTTAATGCCCTCTGGATCGCCTCCAACAGAGGTGATGTGAATACTGTGAAATATCTGCTAAAAAATGGCGGCTATGCTAATAACAAAAACTATGAGGATGTCACGCCACTCATGGCTGCCTCCATGAATGGGCATACCGAAGTTGTGCGGACTCTGATCGCTGCAGGGGCAAAGCTTGATTTTGTCCATAATGGTGGTGATACAGCTTTGATGTTCGCCTTGGGGGGAGGCCACACGGCTGCGGCGCGGCTTCTGATCCAGGCCGGAGCAAAGGTTACTATCAGCAACCAGACCGGCCTCACGGCACTGCATATAGCAGCCGCGGAGGGCAACCGGGAGATGGTTCGCCAACTTGTCGGGCGGAAGGCCGATATTGCAGCCAGGACTCATGATGGCAGGAATGCACTGGATATTGCCAGGGCGAAAGGGCACACTGATATTGCTGAACTGCTGGCGGCAGGAAAAGGGTTATAGATGGTATCAGGTCAAGTTGTTCTGTCGAATGGCGGAAAATATCGACACATAGTGGAGATTACGCATATATGACCGATACCCGACGTCCCGACATCCACCTGTTTCTTTGTCTGCTGGCTTTTTTTGCATCCGGTGCGGCAAGTCTCTGCGCAGAAGTGACCTGGAACCGGATGCTGATCGTCGTGGTAGGTAATTCGCTTGCAGCCACCTCCACGATCATTGTTGTATTTATGGGAGGTCTTGGTCTCGGCAGCTATGCCGGGGGCCGGCTTCTGTCACGTCGTGCATCTTCCCTCGTTCCATACATGCTGATTGAAACCGTTATTGCCACCTACATTTTTCTTTCCCCGCAGCTGTTCGATATGCTTTCCGGTCTTTTCTCCTCCCTGGCAGGTCACTGGGGGAGTCCAGCCTTCTTAACCCTGTCGCGATTTGCAGTCACAGCGGTGGCTCTTCTGGTTCCGGCTTCCCTTATGGGGGCAACGTTCCCGGCAATAATGGCGGGAGTAAGCTCCAACGGCTCCCCAAAGAAGCGCTATGCATTGCTCTATGGCATAAACACCGTCGGAGCTGCAACAGGTTGTTTTATAGGTGGATACCACTTGCTTTTCGAGTTCGGAGTACAGGCGGTTCTCTGGCTGGCAACAGGACTGGGGTGGATAGCCGCTTTATGTGCAGGTGCAGCTCAACTGCTATTTTCATCACCGGCACCTCTTGAACTCGATCCGGCACAGGACGCGCCGGGAGGGCGGGCACTTGTTTCTGCCCTCCCCCCCATGAGCGAGAATATTCATGCCGCATTGTCCGTCAAGTCAGGCAGGTACCTTGCAGTCGCATCCTTTTTAATAGGATTCGTCGCTCTAGCCTACGAAGTTCTGTTGACCCGGATGGCAATTCTCTTTCTGAACAACCTTGCATCCACCTTTGCACTTGTTTTGACAGGTTTTCTTCTGGGGACCGGAGCCGGAGCACTGCTTGCGAACCGGACATATGCCGCAAACAGGAAGCTTGGCGGTGATGAACTACGGCTTTTTGGGGTCATAGCCTTGCTGTCGGGCATCCTTCTGCTGATAGTCCCCTATGTCATTATGGCGGCACGCTACCCGCTGCAGGCACTATTCATCATTATCATTCCGATGATTTTTCTGGGTTCGCTGCTACCGTTTGCCATTCGGATGATCCAGGCAAATAACCGTGGAACTGCAATTCAAGGTGCCTCTCTGCTGTATGCTGCCAATACGCTCGGTGGCATGCTCGGCGCTGGGCTGATCAATTTCCAGATTGTGCCGAGATTTGGCTTACAGGGAGGAGTGGGGCTACTTTTCGGCATCTGCGGTGCGATTGCTGTTGCCTGTTATTTTTCATCGTGGAGCAATAAGGCCAGGTATGCGGTCCTACTGTTGGTTCCGCTCGTCATGCTTCAATTGACCCAGCATGCCCTCCCGAACATGATGGTTCGCTATGCCTTTAAGATCGCAGAATGGGCGGGTGCATCGGAAGGCACGATCAAGTTGATGCAGGAAGGCCGCGTGGCCAACGTGACGGTAGTGGATCAAGCGGATCCGCAACAAGGCCGATTCAGAGATATGTATCTGAACGGTGTTGAGGAAGCCTCCACACGATTTTACCATGCCCAGCTCTTCAAACTATTGGGGATGCTCCCGGTCGCGTTTCATGAAACAGACCGGCAAAAAAACGCTCTCGTCATTGCTTTCGGAGCCGGCATTACCGCCGGTTCGACTCTTGCTTCCGACACTGTTGCCTCTCTTGACGTGGTTGATTTAAACCCTGACATAGAAGGAATAAACAACCTGTTCAGGGAATATAATGGCGATGTATTCCATGAACCCCGCTTTCATTTCCACAACAACGACGGCAGGAATTATCTGGTGACCAGTGGAAAAAAATACGATGTAATCATCAGCGACTCGACCCACCCCTGCGCCTATGACAGCTGGATTCTTTACACTCAAGAATTCTATCACGATGTGAAACGCCATCTCCTCCCTGGGGGCATCTTCGCTCAATGGGTATCCGTTTCCAATATCATGAGAGGCGAGCTGTTTCCTATCTATCTGAATACCTTCAGGAGTGTTTTCCCCAATGCAACCTTCTGGTATGTTTACGGCTCGAACCAGGCCCTGATGCTGGCCACGCCGGAGCCGTTCAAGCTGGATACTCTCAAGCTTCAAAAGCGCCTGGACCAGCTTGCCCCCTGGTTTCGCACAGGAGAATATCAACTTGATACGGTTGCAAAAGTAGCAGGTTTTCTCTGGCTCGATGCGGATATGATGGCACGAATGATCGGTACCGAGACCCGCTTGAACCGCGATTCTCGACATTATTTCGAAAACAACGCCATGCTGTCCAAGGTTCCGCCAGAACGGCAGCTTCCTTACTTCCAAGCTGATATTCTTCCCTACGTGACAACAGGTGACGAAAGGCTGCGTGAGCAAATCAGGAGTGAACAGGAAATTGCTCTGTTATTGACTCGCTATGGTTTCTATAACGACATCAGCGCCCTTAACCAGGCCTACTGTTTGCGCCCAGACAACAAAAACGTCGATTATTGGATGCGATTTGCCTATTCCGGCCACATACCAACGGGGATTTGTCGCTGATGTTATCAGCAACCCGAAAGCTTATTATTAATGAATGAAACTATCACTACCACCCGGCGAACTATCGGTGCTATCGCACTGACCGCAACCGCGATCTGTCTACTGGTATACGTGCGGGCTCTCTCCTGTGATTTCATTAATTTTGACGATCCCTATTATGTCATGGAGAATCCCGGCATCAGGATTCTGGACCGGCAGTTCTTTTTAGAATCATTCACCACATCGTACCTGGGATGGTGGATGCCGCTGACCTGGCTATCCTATGCGATTGACTATCATTTCTGGGGTCTGAATCCTTTTGGTTACCATCTGACCAATATCCTGCTGCATGCCATGAATTCCGGACTCGTGGTGCTGATTGCCGACCTGGTTTTGAAACGCTGGCGGGTTGCCGATCTGTGCCCTACCAAAGTGGGAAGCCAGGCGTCAACAACCAACGACTGGATCTATCCGATGACACTGCTATTGGCAGCAGTGTTGTGGGGTGCCCATCCGCTGCGTGTGGAATCAGTGGCTTGGGTTACGGAGCGCAAGGATGTGCTGAATGGCTTTTTCTCACTCGGATCGGTCATGGCTTATCTGATATACGCTGATCGGAGGGATGCGGGCAGGGCCGCAGCTCATTTCTATATTTCCTCTCTGCTGCTATTTTTGCTGTCTTTGATGGCCAAACCGGTCAGTGTTGTTATTCCTGCGATGTTGCTGGTGATGGACTGGTATCCGCTGAAACGCATATCCCGAGATAATTTTCTCAAGATTTGTGCCGAAAAGCTGCCTTTTATCGTAATCTCCATTTCCATGGTCCTGGCCACCCTGAACTTGGCGAACAGTGAAACAATCCTGGTGTCCTTTCAGGATTTTCCAATCCACCGACGGTTCATTCTGGCGGGGGATTCACTGTTAGAATATCTGCGGTTGACGGTTTTCCCGGCCGGGTTGGCAATCATTTATCTGCTGCCACGGGAGTTCCCGACTGAATATTACCTGGCAGCTGCAAGTATCCTGGCATTCTGTTGTTTCTGCTGTTTCTGTTGGAAGCGTTTTCCCTGGCTTGTTTCCACCTGGCTGCTGTTCATGTTACCGCTGATTCCGGTGCTCGGTTTTTTTCAGAACGGATCACAGGCACACGCGGACCGTTTTACCTACCTGCCCGGTGTGGCCCTAAGCATTGCCTGTGCCGGATTAGTCAGGGCTTCAATTTACCGTTATCAAGGTTTGGCTCGTTACGGTATAATAGGGTTTTCAATACTGTTAACGCTTCTGTATGCGTCTGTTACAGTTCAGCTCACCGGAGTATGGAAGAATTCCGAAACGCTCTGGTCAAGAGTAATTGCAGTACAGCCGGCCGGCAGGGCATATTATCTGCGTGCAGACTATCGCCAGCAGACAGGTCGCTACCTGGAGGCGGCAGAGGATCTGGCTATATCAATCCAGATGGGTAGGGAGGCAGGTTTCCCCGGAGTGTTCAATCTGCATGCCTTGCGTGGCGATGCCTTGAGCAGGGCCGGACGCTACCTGGATGCCGTGGCTGAATTTAGCGAAGCCATCCGCTTGAATCCTGATGACACATATTTCTACCATCGTGGAGTGGCACTGGGGGCATTGGGCAGGTCAACGGAAGCGGAGAAGGATTTCAAACGGGCTGGTGATGCAACCGGGCCGATCGTATGGCGACTTTTTTGAGAGATGTTCTACACCTTACAGCCCGACCTGATGCAAGGCGGGCGGCCGGTATTATTGGATGAATTGGAAGTTTATTCGCATTATTGATGCCTGTTTCGGAATTCCGATTATCTTTGGCATTTCCATCGGCACATGGTTGTTCGGAAAGAAAAAACCAACGCCGTCGCTCAATCCGAAGCGGATTCTGCTGATCAAGTTCTGGGGCATCGGCAATATTTTTCTGCTGCTGCCATCCATCCAGGCGCTACGCGCGGCACATCCCGATGCCACGATAAGTTTTCTCACACTTGACAGCAACAGGGATGCCCTCGAATGCTGCGGTGCCGCAGACAGCATCATTACCATCAATACCGCGACCCCGCTGCGCTTTCTTGCAACCTGGCTCCAGGCAGCAGTTCAGCTGAGAAGGGACCGCTACGACATTATCATCGATTTTGAGCAGTTTGCACGTTTTTCAGCGCTGATCGCCAACCAGATTGGTGCCCCGGAAATCATCGGCTTTCAAACCAAGGGGACTTACCGCAGCTGCAACTACACCCGTCAAGTGCCGTACGACAATACGGTTCATATCAAACACTCCTTTTTTTCACTCAGCATGGCCGCCGGAGCGAAGCCGCTTCCACCACTTTCAACAATAGGCCTCGGCGGCATTGAAAACCTGCGCAGACGTGGTAGAGAGCTGCTTGTTAATTTCGGAATCAAGCCCGAAGGAATCTGCATAGTCATGCACGTCGGTACGAGCGATAATTTCCGTGAGCGCCGCTGGCTTCCGGAACGATTCGCAGTTCTTGCCGACAGCCTGTATGCCGAGTTCGATGTCAGAACCATCTTCACCGGGCTACCCGAAGAGTCGTTATTGACCCGCGAAGCTATAAGGCATCTGCGCAGCCCATCATCGGCGTGCGATCTCGGGGGGCGACTCAATTTCACAGACTATTTTGCTCTGATAACGGTTGCGGATCTGGTTATTTCAGCCGATACGGCAGCGGTACACATGGCGTCGGCGGTCGATACCCCGATCGTCGGCCTGTACGGCCCTAACACACCGCTTTTGTATGGTCCTTGGGGAGCTCGGGGACTGGCAATTTTCCAGAAATTCGATTGCAGCCCGTGTATCACCAATTTCAATGCCAAGCTTCATACCTGCCGGCATCCCGCCGGTCGTGGGGCATGTATGCGTGCGATCGGAGTTGCAGATACCTTCCAGAAAATTCAGAGCCATTATTTCGATCCGGAAGCACCGTGTCGTCTGGAGAAGCTGGACATGAACCGATGATAGCCGTGCGCCGTCTCGCCAAACTTGCATATCAGGTCGTTCTCAGCAACCTTGCCGAGCTGCACGTTCCCTATCGTCTGACATATGCGGTTACCAACCGTTGCCAAGCACACTGTTCCATGTGCAATATCTGGCAGAAAACCACGGACGATGAACTTTCGTTGGCAGAGATTGATAATTTTTTCGCACGTTCCAATCATTTTTCGTGGATCAACCTCACCGGCGGCGAGATTTTTCAGCGCGATGATCTGGTGGAAATTATTCGGGCCATAGACCGGAACTGCCGAAATCTTTACCTGCTCAATTTTCCCACTAACGGTTATCAGACAGACAGGATTGTGGCCGCAGTGTCTGAAATTCTCGAAAGGACATCTATTCCACGTCTGATGGTATCGGTCAGCCTTGACGGTCCCCGCGAAGTTCATGACGGGATAAGGGGGCTCCCCGGTTCGTGGGAACGAGCTCTGGCAACTTTTCGACAGTTAAGGGCCATGTGTTCACGACGCTTTTCGGTTTATCTCGGGTATACACTGCAGGAAGCAAATCGCCTGAAGTTTCTTGATACCGTAGATACCGCCCGCCGTGAACTGGGAGAACTCCTGGTTGACGAAGTCCATGTGAATCTGGCCCATATTTCAGGCCATTATTATGCCAACAGCACTTTCAGTGGTATTCCGGATCCGGATGCGACCGAAACTGCCCTGAAGCAGATTGACGGACTGCGTAAACTGCGGCACTTCGACCCGGTTTCTCTTCTGGAGCGGCGCTATCAAATGCTGGCACGTACGTATCGTCAGACCGGCATCGTCCCCCTGACCTGCCAGGCCGGAGCGGCATCCTGTTTTATCGATCCCGCTGGGGTGGTTTATCCCTGCACTGCATTTGACGCACCACTCGGCACGATCAGGGAGTATGATTACAACCTGTATCGACTCTGGCACTCGCCAGGGCGGCATATCATCAGAAAAAACATTTGCGGAGGCGCATGCCCGCATTGCTGGACTCCGTGCGAGGCTTATCAGACCATGCTGGCAAACCTGCTGCCAAGGAGTAGCCGCATTTGATACGAAAAGTTTATCGGGATTTCATGCTTCAGAAGTTAAGACAGGACGGCCCAGGATGGCTCGCCCGCCGTAGCAGCCAATATCTGCTGCTTCACCTTTCTTCTCTGCTGGGCAGACCATTCTGCGGCCCCATTCACGGTACCCTTATGGTCACATATCGCTGCAACTTCAACTGTGTCATGTGTGACATGCCCGAGAAGAAGCTGAAAGGGAAACCGGAGCTTGCAACGGATCGTTTCCGGTCAATTATAGGTGAGTTTGCCAGACTGGGGACTCCCGGTCTCGGCTTTACCGGTGGAGAGCCGATGTTACGGCCGGATATCTACGAATTACTGGCATGTAGCCGGCAACATCGCATGATCACACACCTGAACACGAACGGCTATTTCATCGATGATGAGGCTGCCAAGCGACTTATTGACATCGGGGTGGAGTCAATTAATATTTCACTGGATGGCGCCAGGCCCGAAACCCATGACCGCATCAGGAAGTATTCCGGGGCCTTTGAACGCGCAACCGTGGCGGTTGAGCGACTCCATCGCCTGCGGCAACAAAGGGGGGCGGAGTTGCGCATCAAGAATGTGGTCGTCCTTGACGATTCAAATATCGATGAAGCGCATGATTTGATGACACTTTCCCGCGATCTTGGGGCCGACTGCATCGAGTTTATCCCTCGTCAGCCTTTTACCGCTGCAGACCGCAGTAAAGACGCTTGTACCAATGAAATATTTACGGCTAAATTAGATCGACTGGTTGGCCGGCTTCTTGCCGAGCGTAAAGAGGCTCGCTCCATGCTTGAGAATTCACCGGCCCATCTGAAACTTTTTAGCGCTTCCTTTGCCGGGCTCCCCTCTCCTGTTACGTGCCGGGCAGGTTACAACTCGCTCGCCGTTGATTGCCACGGTGACGTTTTTCCCTGTTTTCCCTGGATATGCTGGGGCAAGCCACTGGGCAACGTCCAGGGAAAGAGCTTGGTTGAACTATGGTACTCCCAGGAGTACCAGCAAGGCAGAAATGAAGTATCTGCGTGCCGAGACTGCTATCTGAACGGGCAACTCGAACTTAATCTTCTATTCGATCACAAGATGCGGATGCATATTAGAGGGAATAAACATTGAATTATTCTTTTCTAAAACGGGAACAGACGATCGATTTCATGTTTCTTGCGGTATTGGTTCTTGTGGTTTACGGCCGAGCCATGGGGCATGATTTCCAAAACAATTGGGATGACAATTGGTACGTTCTGTATAACGATGCCGTAAGCGGTTTTTCATGGGAACATATCCGCAGCGCATTTACAGATTATTTCGGCGGGTATTATGCTCCGCTGCAGATTGTCTCATACATGATGGATTATTCTGTCTGGAGGCTGTGGCCCGGTGGTTTTGTCCTGACAAATATCGCACTTCACCTGGCTAACGGAATATTGATTTATAGACTGCTTCAAGGCTGGTACGAAAAACGTCTTGTTGCTCTGCTAGCATCGGCAATTTTCCTGGTCCATCCGGTGCAGGTTGAAAGCGTTGCCTGGATATCCCAGAGAAAATCCCTTCTTGCAGTTTTATTCTTCCTGGTTGCCTGGGAACAATATTGTCGATATCGCAGAGCTTCGCCAGGAATGGCAAAACGTGCCTATGCAATATCCTGCATTGCTTTTGTGCTTTCCCTGTTGTCAAAAACAACGACCGTGGTTCTTCCGGTAATTCTGATTATGTACGATCATTGCTTTGATGATGGCAACCGACGTCCGCGATATGCGGACAAGATTCCATTCGTGCTGATAGCCGCTTTTTTTTCGGTTTTGACCATATACACCCAGTCGCCGGAAGTTGCTGAAGGCGGACGCACCGTTTATCACGGTGGAAGCCCACTGGCGACACTATATACCATGTTGCCGGTCTTCAGCCGTTACTTGGGAATGCTGGTCTGGCCTGAAGGATTGAGCGCCGCATATGCCCCACCTGTTCGACAATCAGTAGATACAATGGTAGTGCTTTCAGCTCTACTGCTTTCTGGAATTGCATTGGCAACAGTACGATTGTATAAAGTCGACCGGCGGCTTGTCTTTTGGGTACTTTTCTTCTGGGTCGGTCTTCTGCCGGTTTCCCAGATTGTTCCGGTAATCTCGTTAATGTACGACCACTATCTTTATCTGCCTATCATCGGGGTGGCTGCAATGGCGGGGGCCGGAGCGGAGATGATGAGGAGCCTCCTCGAAAAAAAATATCACATGTTTCTTTATATGATGCTTCTGCTGTTATTATCAGCATTATCAATCGCATCTTTTCAACGAACTGCCGTCTGGAAAAATTCTTTGACTCTCTGGAGTGATGCTGTTGTAAAGGAACCATTGAGCGATCTGGCATGGCAGGTACTGGGAGGATCCTTTCTGAATGCCGGAAGGATTGCGGAAGCCAGGGATGCCTACCAGCGTGGCTTCGCGCTCAACCCATCAAATACTGAAATCCTTCACGGCCTGGGGCAGATCCATACCAGCACAGGGGAGCTTGACAAGGGATTCCAGTTGCTAAATAGGCTTCTGAAGCTAAAGCCGGATTATGTCTCCGGTTGGGCTAGTCTGGGCACCAATTACATGAAACGCGGCAACTATGATGAGGCGGAGAAGGCGTATAAGCGCGCGCAGGAATTACAGCCGGAAGCATGGCAACTGTTGGCATTGCAGGGAAGTCTGGCGCAGGTTCAACGCAATCTTGAGCAGGCCCGCGCTTATTACTTGCAGGTTGAGTCAAAGGTTAAAGGTAATGTTGAAAACGCCTATAACCTGGCCTGTGTAGAAGCTATGTCTGGAGATGTGGATGCAGGATTTGACTGGCTTGAAAAAGCACTGATACGTGGTTACTATGATTTACCCAAAATTCAGAATGATCCGCAACTGTCTTCCTTATGGCCTGATCCCCGTTTCAGTTCTCTGCTGCGACAGTATTTCAGGTAGAAGGCAGTTATGCTGTTAGGCATGATCGGGATTGAGAGCGTTGCCGTGGATGAGCAGAAAGGCCGGTTGCCGAGGGTCGCGGTATCAAAAAAGTAAGATTCAGAGCAGGATGAAAGAGGACGGCCAGGCAACGATGGAAGTTGATTTACGCAGAGAGGACAATATTGCAATTTTCCAAACACATGGATACCACAGAACCAATAATAGCTACTCAATCGTGGCAACCGAGAGTTTCCGTTGTCATCCCGGTCTTCAACGAGGCGTCATATCTTCTGGATACAATCGCGAGGATCCGGGCTTCAGGCGTTGCGTCTGAAATTGTTGTAGTTGATGATGGATCAACCGATGGCACGCGAGAGATTCTCCTGGATCTCAAATCAACTCAAGGAGTGAACATCATCCACCACGAGCGCAATTATGGAAAGGGAAAAGCACTCAGGACCGGCTTCAACGTCTGTGGTGGCGATATTATCATCGTTCAGGACGCAGACCTTGAATACGATCCCCGCGACTACCCCAAGCTACTCGGCCCGATCCTGGATGGAAATGCAGACGTGGTTTACGGCTCGCGGATGACCGGAGAAGGCCCGCACCGAATCATGTATTTCTGGCACATGTTGGGAAACAAAATTCTGACACTTTTGTCGAATCTGTTGACTAATCTAAACTTAACCGATATGGAAACCGGCTACAAGGCTTTCACGCGTGAAGTGCTGATAAAACTTGACTTGGTTGAAGACCGTTTCGGGTTCGAACCGGAGTTCACAGCCAAAATATCCCGCACAGGAGCAAGAATCTACGAAGTCGGAATTTCCTACTCCGGCAGAACCTATGCCGAGGGCAAAAAGATTACATGGCGGGACGGTTTCAAAGCCATCTGGTGCATTCTCCGATACAACATAATTCGGTAATAGTCTCTGTTATTTGACTCTCAGAGGCCATGATCCGTAAGTTCCTGTAACCTATCAAATGAGGTAGACTCATGATCAAACCAAGACTTGCCCTATACTTATTATTCTTTTTTTGCACAGCAGTCTGCGCTTTCGGAGCGGACAGCCAAGGCACTCTATCCGGCAAATGGATCACCAAAGCCCACGGTCCCATGACCGGCGGGCAGGTGTTGCTGTTCAACGCAGCAAAGGGACCGGCGCCTGCAAGCAACCGGTTCCTGCGTCTCCCAGATGCCGGTGTTCAGATCGACGATACGGGGAAGTTTCTGGTGGAACTGCCCCCCGGCAAATACTACCTCGTCATGCGCAAAAGGGCGAATCAGGACGGTGCCGGCCCCCCCGTGGAAGGCGATCCGCAGTATTATGCCCGTCTGAAAAACGGAGATCCGAAGACTTTCACGGTCAAGGTCGGTAAAAAAACGAACATTGGAACGATTACAGAGGCGGTGCCGTTCAGGAGAGAAAAAGCGGTTGTCAAAAACGGCATGACCGGGATTGAAGGAACCGTGATGGATGAGCAGGGCAAGCCGGTTGCCGGTGTGCGGGTTTTTGTCTACGAATCGGCCGGAATGTTGGGAATGCCGCGCTACGCCTCCGACCAGACTGGCGGAGACGGCAGATATTTTCTGAATCTGACTGCGGGTGGCACCTACTTTTTGAAGATACGTACCCATTATGGCGGTGGAAAACCGGCAGAGGGTGAATTTATGGGAAGTTACGGCAAATCTGGAGAACCCGACTCTGTTGTTGTTGAAACAGGCAAGATAATCAAAGGGGTTGATATTCAGGCTACCAGGTTCACCTCAAAGCGAAAGGAAGAGTAATTGTCACAACAAACCACCCCGATTAGCTTTATTCTTCCGCTGTGCGCTATGAGGACATATTTGTTCCATACGAAGTTGGAGTATCGTATACTGGGCGGACTATGCTGAGGTGAAAAAAATTACATGTCGCGACGGCATCAGTGAGACAAGAATTGATATATTTTCCACGGCGCCTGTAGTATCAAAAGCTAAAAACGAGACAGGGGTGATTCCATGGTAAAAAACATAGTCTTGATACTTTTTTTAACAGCAACAGTTTGTTTTGCCGAAGTGCCGGCAAAAGGTTCCTTGTCAGGTGCCTGGATAACAAAAGAAGGCCCTATGGCCGGCGCGCAGGTTCTGTTATTCAATGCTACCGGTGGTCCACCACCTGCAAGCGACAAGTTTTTGAGAATTCCGGATCTGAAAACCACCATTGATAATTCAGGCCAATTTACGCTGCCTGTTGCGCCAGGCAGTTATTATCTGGTAATGCGAAAGCGGACTGCAGGGAACACCATTGGACCGCCTCGGGACGGTGACCTGCAATTTTATAGTCGCGATCAGAAGGGAGTCGCCAGTATTTTTACCGTAAAATCCGGTAAGGACACGGATATCGGTACAATATCCGACGCAACCGTCTTCAATAAAAAACAGGCAAAATTTGAAAAAGGAATGACAGCCATTGAAGGTACTGTAACTGACGAAAATGATCTACCGTTTGAGGGGGCAAGGGTATTTGCCTATGAATCACCGGAGATGAAGGGCAAACCACTATATGCTTCCGAGGCAACCACAAAAGATGGAAAATACCTGATAATCGTTAATACCGCTGGCACCTATTACCTGAAAGTTCGCAACCATTACGGCGGCGGTAAACCTACCAGTGGAGAGTTGATGGGCGGGTACGGCAAATCACCTTCTCCGTCTATCGCCGAAGTCAGAAATGGTACGGTTGCAATGGGCATCGACATCAAGATTAAAAAATTCTATGCACCTGGCCGACCGGAGTAAAAGCGGGTCAGCATCACGAACATTTTTCAGGCGTCGCAGGAAACGCACCAAGGTCAATACGTATATCACGGTGCCGTCACATTTACAACCTGGCTCCCCTCCCCTGCCTGGTTCAGCACTTGGATATGAAAGTCTTTGTTGGTGGACGAATAAGGATGCCGCTGATAAATCAGTTTTGTACAATCCACGAAGATCAACTTATCCCGCTCTATCATCTCCTGCCCGCCCTTGCCGCCTATCCTCTGGCCATCGACATAAATCGCCGAGTTTTGCTGAAAGTTCCTGCCGTAGATGTTTAACTCGTAGTAATTTACGAACTCGTTTCCAATCGAAACCTGGCTGATTTCAGGCCTGCTTTCAATTATCAGAGTACGCGGCAAAGAGCCGTTTTCCGGATCGTTTTTCACAGTTATCTGGTGAATGCCGCTTGAAGCGGACGGTGCGGTGAAAACAATCTGTTCGGAAGATATGAAACGGCTATTGATCACAGCTCCGTCAAAGAGCAGTGAGGCTTTCTCGCTGAAGTTCTTTCCATTGGCAGTTACCTCGCGCTCCCCACCCGATGCGCAGGCGCTGACACTTTCCGGGACAATTGACAATAGTGCCGGGCGAAGCGCCTGAACCGTAAAATTATAGACTCTTCCGGTCTGGCCATCACCGCGTTTCACATATAACGCATACAGACCGGCCTCCAGTTGCGGGATATTAAACTCCAACTGTTTACCATCAGTCACCTTGGCAGGAATCTCAACACTACCCAGAAAAACCAATGAATCCTCGCCAAAGCCGCTCCCGAATATTGTTACCTTGCCGCCCGGTTCAGCCTGTGAAGGTATTATACTCAGAATAGTCGGAGCGGCTGGTTTGACAGGCGCGGCTGGCGCAACCGGAGCGGAGATCTGAGATTTTACACGTTGCGGGCGTTCAGCTGCAATTGTTACTGAAACAACCATAAAGCATGACAGAAGCAGAAGTAACATTAAAGATTTGTGTATCATAACGATATACCTCTCTTTTGATCAGCGTTTGACCGTCATGGCCAACCATACTCCGACCAGACAGAAAATAACGTTTGCCCCCCAGGCGGCAGCCAAAGCAGGCAGAACTCCACTGCGACCATACGACAAAAGCACGGCGTTTATTATAAAATATCCGAAACCGATCCCGACGCTGGCGCCGATCCCCAGTGCAACTCCGCCCGAACGGCTGTTGCGCATCGCAAAAGGGATTCCCAGAATTACCATCACGAATGCTGCAAATGGCGATGACAACTTGGAATGCATCATTGTCATATAGCGGAAGGCCTGATAGCCGCCTCGCTGCAGATTTTCGGCGTATTCGCGAAGTTTGCGAAAGCTCAGGTTATCGGCATTGTTATCCAGTATTTTCAAGTCATCGACCTTGAGGCTGAGAGCAATATCCATGTTTGGAACAGCTGCGGCGCGGTAGCCGGGTCCGGCGCTGAAATCCTTGACTTCCAACTGCCTGAGCGTCCAGTGCCCATCCTTGAATTCAGCACGATCGGCATCAATACGGCTCACAGGGTTCAGGGAACCATCCATCGTCCAGACCGTGACCCCGTTCAGAACACGCTTTTGCGGGTCGAAGGCATGTGCCTGAAGAATCATTGAATCATTGCGGAACCAGATATTATTAAGCTTGAAGACTGCATTGACACCCTGCTTTTTAATTTTTACCCGTTCGATATAATCCATCCGCTCGTAGCTGCCCGGAATGATAATTTCGGCATTGACAAGCAACAGAAAACTGACACCCAGACCGAGCGTCAGCATCGGAAGTGAAATACGCAGCAGTCCGATTCCGCAACTGCGCATGGCGGTGATCTCAGAGCTGCGCGACAGCAGTCCAAGTGTAAGAAGAGTCGCCATAAGTGTGGAAAAAGCGGCGGTCTGACCAACCATTTCCGGCAGTTTATTCAGAAAAAAACCGGCAATATCGCCCATGGCAGCACCGACACGAAGATAGCGTGGTATTTTATCCATCATGTCGAGGACCAGATAGATCGCGACAAAACTTCCAAGGCAGAGGGCAAACAGGCGCAACCATGTCACAGCGATGTAGCGGTTAAGGATCGACATTTCAGTTCAGCCTCCCCTTAAAGAATCCGACGATATCCGCCAACGAAGGAATCGGAAAGTTCCTTTCAAGCGATGCCAGACGCAGCAGGTACCAGCCGATCCCCAGAAAAACCATGTTGGGCAGCCATAATGCGACAGCGGGTGGAATGCCCCCCCTTTCCGCCAACGTCCTTACCATTGAAAGCATCAGATAATAAGCCAGAAGAATGCCTATGCTGACAGAAAAACCGGCCGATTTTCCGGAACGGCGATTCTGAATACCAAGTGGTACGGCGATAAATGCAAATACCAGGGATGCAAATGGAAAGGCGAAGCGGCTATGCAGTTCCGACAGCATCTTCAAACGCGTCCGTGGAGCAGTGGCCGGATTGCCGATCTGACGCTGTAATTCGGAGATATCCATATCCAGCTCGTTACGAGCAACCCCGGCACCTCCGCCCTCTCCTCCGACCGACATGATATACTCACCGAAATGAATCAATCGATATTCATCCCCCTTGCCGGCAGCATGGATGCTTCCGTCGGCAAGCGACAGTCGCAACGCCTGTCGTCCGGTTCCACCGGTTACGGTGCCCTGTCTGGCAAAAATGGTCATGGGACGCCCCGGATTTCGACCATCGTGAATAACGACACCCTTCAAGACCTGCATCTGATCATCATACTGGTCCGTATAAAGGATGACACCAGGAATCTCATCCCAGAAGACCTTTTCACGTATCGTAGCCGAAGCATTCTGTTTCAGGACTTTGAAGCTCAGTTCCTTGAAGGCGCTGTTGCCCCAAGGAACTCCAACCATGCTGGCAGACAATGCCATGACGGCTGCAACCAGTGCACAAAACAGAACCGGAGGCATGATCTGAATCAGGCTGACGCCGCTGGCCTTGATAATTGTAATTTCATTATCAGCCGAAAGCCTGCCGAAGGCCAGCAGCACTGCCAGAAGAAAAGCCATCGGGATTGTAAATACCAGGAAAGAAGGCATCAGATACATGATCATTCTGGCAACATCTGTAAAAGGAACGCCGCGGGAGACAACCATTTCGGTCAACTTGATCAGTCGCCCCATCAGCAGAATCAGCGTGAATACTGTGATACCTAGCAGGAACAGCGAAGCTATTTCGCGGATTATGTAATAGCTGAGAATGCGTTTCATTGGCGTGGATGATACATGAGAGGCGTGTGGGTGTAAAGCCGTTCCGCATCAAAAAGCGGGATCCCGATAACGGAATCCCGCAATAAAAGCTGCTGATCTGTGAACAGAAGAACTAGGCTGACCACAATCCATGAAGATTGCAAAGTTCACGTGCCGTCAGACTTGCCGCGGTGACATTGAATGTTGCGGTCGCAACATCGCCCGGCTTCAGGAATTGGCGGTAAGCCTTTCCATCGGCAATCAGTTCAATCCACTCGATGTAATGTTTCTCCTCCATCGGATGAGGAACGGAACCGATCGTTACCTTGACGAATCCGTCGCCAACTTCGATGACCGGAACATGTTTCTCTTTGGCAGCATCAACGGTGTTCTCGGTCAATAGCTTCATTTCCTGACCGCAGCAGACGAGATCTCCGCCGCCGGCATGGACCACCTCAACAATGTTACCGCACAGTTCACACTTGTAGACTTCGAGAAGCTTGGGCATGTTTTTTCTCCTTTGTGAATTAAGTCTAAATTATGGGTCGCATTTCAAATACGACTGATATTGTCCTTTATACAGCACATTTTTTTTTTTGCAAGTACTAATGTAAAAAAAACGGGGACGCATTTCTGCGTCCCCGTAAGTAAAATTGATGTAAATGTTAATACTACTTGCGGCCGCCTTCGGCTGCCCATTTCTCCAGCATCGGAGTTGTAACGGATTTCGGACGCTCGATTGCATAGCCGAGACCGCGGTCCCAGGTAATGTTAGCCATGCAGCCCAGTGCACGGCCTACGCCGAACAGGACGGTGTAGAAATCCCACTCGGTGAGACCATAGTAATACTGGATTACGCCTGACTGTGCATCAACGTTCGGCCATGGGTTCTTGGTTTTGCCGTGCTCGGTGAGTACGCCGGGAGCCACTTCAAAGATCATGGAAACAACTTTGAAGAGTGGATCGTCTTTCAGGCCGGGTGTGTTTTGGCAGAACTCACGCTGTGCCATGTAACGTGGGTCGGTTTTGCGGAGAACGGCATGGCCGTAGCCCGGAATAACCTGACCGGCGTTGAGTGTATCCCAGAGAGCATTTTTGATCAGCTCTTTGGTTGGCTCGACGCCTTTGCAGTATTTCTCCTGGAATTTCATGGTCCAGTCGAGAACTTCCTGGTTTGCAAGGCCGTGCAGCGGGCCTGCCAGACCGTTCAGGCCGGCTGAGTATGCGTAGTAAGGATCGGACAGTGCCGAGTGAACCAGGTGCGTGGTATGAGCCGACACGTTGCCGGACTCGTGGTCGGAGTGCAGAATGAAGTACATACGAGCAACGTCTTTGTACTCTTCGCTCTGGCCGATCATATGAGCAAAGTTTGCGCCCATGTCAAGGCTCGGATCGATGGCAATCTGCTTGTTGCCGCGATACTTGAGGTTGTAGATGAAAGCAGCCAGAATCGGAATACGTGCAACGATGTCGTAGGCATCTTCGTAAACGGATTCCCAAGCGGTCATCTTGTTGAATTTACCGGAGTTGTAGAAGGCGGCAAATTTGGAATCTTTCTGCAGAGCCAGAAGACCAACGGAGAGCATTACCATCGGATGGCTTTCAATCGGCAGGGCGCTGATTGCGTTGAATGCATACTGTGGAACGGCCTGACGGGTTTTCCACTCGGCCACTACTTCTGCAACCTGTGCCTGGGTAGGAACTTCACCGGTCAGCAGGAAATACCAGAAGGACTCGACGGTCGGATACTTGGAACCGGCAGCCTTGGGAAGCGCCTCAAAAGTCTCCGGAATAGTCTTGCCGCGGAAACGAATACCTTCCTGTGCATCAAGATAGGAGATATCTGTTACTAGACTCTTGATGTCACGGGCACCACCGATGCACTGGTCAATCGTGACCTGGTCGATGACAACACTGCCGAACTCCTTCACAAGCCTGGTAGTACGTGGACGATGTTCCTCGATCTTCTGTTTGAGTGTGTCTTTCAATGCCATTTGGGTACTCTCCTTTCGTGGTGTGGACTACTCTGGGATAAACGACGGACTAGACGAACAACAACATCTTGATAAAAAGCGCAAACAATTCAAACTAATGAAACGACTGGGAAATCTTTTTTTAGGATACTGTATACAATTTCTTGTTCCATATATACTGACAACATTTAAAAAATGCAACAAAAAATTTTCATATTGTCAGGCGGACAAAACTACCAGTTCTTCACTTGAGTGAGTAAGTCGTTTAAGCCCTTCATTACTAAGGTAAAATGTATTTTCAATGCCTATCGCCCCCTCACCCGGAAACACAAGTTTCGGTTCAAAAGCGAACGCCATGCCGATTTCCAGGGTCATATCATGGAATCCTCGTGCAATAAATGGGTACTCATCTATTTCCACTCCCAGACCATGCCCTATGAAAGAAACCTGCGAGCCTCGTGTTCCCATAAAGCTGTCTGCATAGCCCATTTCGACGGCCAATGACAGACATTGCTCGTAAATCCCCCCCCAACTGGCGCCCTGTACCGCAATTTCCATCATTTTGTTCTGTATTTTAATCATATCATCATATCCCCGCCGCAAACGGTCAGATATATTGCCAACTACAAAAACACGAGTCTGGTCTGTCAGGTAACCATCCACACATCCGCAAAAATCGACCAGTATCGCTTCATTGAGCTCAATCCGCTTCAATCCGGCTCCCTGTCCAAAGGAGGGATTCAATCCCAGTCCACCCAAAGGAGCATCGGGGTATGACGGCACTGCACTATCAACTCCGGAAAATATCTGGCCGAAAAACAAATCCGAATTGAACCCGCGCATACGCAAAAGCCCTTGGTGCCCGTCTTTGCGGGCCGCATATTCCAATTCCGCAGCGATATCAAGATCAGTCATCCCGACACGGATGATCTCTCTGGCACGCTGGTATACACGGTCATTCTGGTCGGCGGCATCCTTCATCAAATGAATTTCGTAATGCGATTTGATCATTCTGACTTTGCGGATCAGCGGGGTAGCGTCCACAAATTCGGAGTTTGGATATATCTTTTTGTAACGTTCATAAAAGTTCACCGGCAAAACATCCAGCTCCAGCCCGATCCGCTTCGGTTCGGAATAACGATACTGCAAGAGAATGCCGGGGATATCTTTCATCGACCCGAACGGAACAACTTCCTTCAACCCCGATTCCATACGTGCCCGGCCGGCATCCTTGCGCACCATGAAGATCGGCTGCCCCTGTGCCGGAACATACAGGTTGCCGCTCTGCACGGTACCGGTAAAGTAAAAGAGGTCCGCGTTCTGGACAATAATAACCGCATCCAGACCATCGGCAGCCATGTAATCCTGCAGTTTTTTACAACGGTATTCGAGTTCGGTAGCGGGGGTCAGGCGCATTCATCATCTCCTTATTAATTTCACCAGTATTGAATTTAATCAGCATTTATATATTCTGAAACATATTGACTCTAGGCGGGTGGTAAAGGCGGGGGTAGCGCAGCAAACAGGATTTCCAGATCAGGCTGGTTTCCTGCGACATCCCATGAAACCATGCCCTGCTTCCAGACCAGCGATTCGCGATTAATCTGCCCCGACTGAACCATATGTTGCATAGCCGGAATGTCGAAGGGGCCGGATTGTTGCCCATCGATTGCCACAAAGAAGAGCGTCCGGGGCGGCTGCGAAACCATGTTGCCCGTTGAAGCAGATTGCGGCGGCACCTGCCCGGTAAACATGCCACCCATCGTTCCGGCCATCTGGCTCCCCATGCCGAATCCCATCCCGGCTCCAACTCCGGCCGCCGCCAATCCACCCGGATTATTGGCCGCATCACGAATGGCGCCGGCTGTTTCGTACTGGGTATAGCTTTGCATGCTGCCGATGGCCCGCATGGCGCCGGCTTTATCGATGGCCCGCTCCAGTTCTTCCGGTAGACCGACATCCTGCACCTGCACCTCTGACAACTCAAGGCCGAAAGCTTCAAAGGCCGGGGCAATTCTGCATTTCAATGTTTCTCCCAACTGCACAACCTTGCTTTCCAAATCAATAACCGGAATTCCGGCATCCGGCATAACCTCTTTTATACGGGTACCGATCTTGCCACGCAGGTTGCCTTCGATTGAATCGGTTGTAAAGATGCTTTCAGTGCCAACTATCTCGCGAATAAAGACGGCCGGATCTTTGATCTTGATTGAATAGATGCCAAAGGCGGTCACCCTCACCGCCCCGAACTCAGGGTCACGCATCGTGCTAGGACCGGGAGTACCCCATTTCAGATTTGTAAATTGACGTGTACTGCAGAAATAAACTTCAGCCTTGAAAGGGCTTTCAAATCCGTATTTCCACCCCTGTAAAGTAGCAAGCAGCGGAAGGTTCCGGGTTTCAAGCGTATAAGTCCCCGGTGTGAATACATCCGCCAATTGACCTTCATTAATAAATACCGCCATCTGGCCTTCACGAACAACCAGCTTGGAGTTATATTTGATCTCGTTGCCATGGCGTTCGAAACGGTAGACCATAGTGTCGTTCGTATCATCCAACCACTGGACGATGTCAATCAGTTCGCCCTTTATTTTATCCCACAGTCCCATAAACCCGCCCCCTTGGAATAATTTCGGCCATGTTCATCGTGATGCATAGTATCGTGAACTGGAAAAAATGCAAGCCGCCTGCACAAACAAAAAAAACGGCCCCTGATGAGAGGCCGCAAGTATTTTTAGAATTCCGGACCGGTTTCAATAACTGAAGCGATTGACCATTTTGGTCAGTTTACCTACCTGCTGTTCGAGGTTTTTAGCGGCTCCCAACGATTCAGCAGCCCCCTCGGCATTTTTGTCCGTAACCATACTGATCTCGGCCGCCGTCTTGCTGATCTGCTCCAGGCCGGTCGTCTGCTCATGGATATTCGCTGAAATATCGTCAGCAAAGGCGCTGAGCGCATGCGCTCCCTGTACAGCGCCCTCCAGCTGCCGGTTAATCTCCTGCGAGAGCAGTACTCCGTTTTTGGAAAGAGATGCGGATGATCGCGTAAGAGCAGTGGTCTTGTTGGCAGCATCTGCCGACCTGAGCGCCAGGTTGTGTATTTCATCGGTCATGACCTTGAACTCGTTGCCAGCCCCCTCAACATGAGCCGCTTCGATGGCGGCATTGACACCCAGCAAGTTGGAAAAGCGGGCAATACTCATCAGGTTGGCAATTAATTCTCCGAATTCCTCCCTCTGATCTTCACCCATTTTCTTTTCAAATTCCTTCATCGAACCGGCAGTTTCCGCACATTGCCGTGACAACTTACGTATTTCCTGGGCCACGACACCAAATCCGCCAGCAGAGATACGCATCCTGACAGCCTTCTCCACAGCGCCGCCGGCCAGTGTCCCGGTTTCCTTTGCAATGCCGTCAATTTCATTTGCTATTGAGGTTGTGTTTTCAGCGGCACCACTGATCTCTCCCATGGAGACAACCATGCGGTTCATGGATTCCTTTGCCTTCAGAATGGCATCGGATGCCAGCTTGGCATTCTCATGCGCCTGAGCGGTACTCTTGGCGCTATAACTGGCGCTCTCCGACAACGAGGCAAGGCTCATGGATGTCTCATTCAGCTGAACGCTCTGGTCTTCGGCCCCTTTGGTGACAACCGAACTGATGCGGGTGATCTGCTTGCCGACTTCCGAAACCAATCCGACCGTTTCAGACAACTGGGAGATGGATTCATGGAGCGACTCTGCCGTCGCATTCATCGCTTTTCTGATTGTCGCATGTTCACCACGGTATTTGCCGCTCATCCTTGCTTTCAGGTCGTAGTGAGCAAGCTTGTCAAGAACCGCGCCCGCCTCATGGATCGGTGCTATAACGGCATCCAGCGTTGTATTCATTCCGCTGATCAACTCTTTCCAGATACCTTCGTAATCCCAGTCGTTGCCGCGGGTCTTGAGTTTGCCCTGGCTGACACTGCTGATCAGGTGCTCTGTTTCTCCATGAAGTCCATAGAGAATCGCCAATAAGGTATTAATATTCTGCTTAATCTTATGGTACTCACCCTGATATTCGTCGATCACGAACGGAGGAAGACTGCCATGGGCGATCTCATCCAGAGCATTGCCGGCCAGGCGCATCGGTGTTACCAGAGCATCGATCATGTTATTGATAAGCCGGATGGTTTCGGCATCCGCTCCACTCAAGGTGCCGACATCTCCCCTGGAATCAAGCTGCCCTGCAACCATTGCATCGGACAACTGTTTTACCACTTCGTAAACAGACGCGCTCATTATTGCCCCCTTGCAATAATCAGTTAGTGTTACAGGCTTCTGCGCAACACCAACTCAGTTATTCACCAGTTCTACTATCGTCGTAACAGCCCTGTCGATTGCATCCCGAACTTCATCGGCCATGTATTCTCTGGTACGATTGAAGCAGCGGCCCTCAATACCGACCAGCGTAATCCGCTCCGGCATTGTTCCGGGATAAAGTATTGACCCGATCTCGACGGTCTCGCGCAGGCCAAGACCGTGTGAAGAGATGGCACTGCTATCACATGGCAGGGAATCCCAAGGAATAACATGGATCGTTCCCGGTAGTGTGCCGAACTGAACCGCATCTACGACTATCATGTCCGACTCGCCATCCAGAAGCGGCAGGATATCTATGCCGCCGACACTGCAATATTCCAGGCGTGCATTACAGCCTGCAAGCCGGTTGTAAACCTCGAATCCGACCGCATCATCGGCGATCAGCTCATTGCCGATACAGATGATTATTGTACGGCGGTCTGAAGTTGACATTCATCACCAACGGAGATAATCGTCGATTTGACCGGTCGGCAAAGCAGCCCGTTGACTATTCCGTCGAAATAGGAGTGGAAAAGCTGACAGAGGGCCCCACCGGTCTCGATCTTGCGAACCGCGCACATATCCCTGATAATGCAGGATTTAAACAGCATCCCATTGCCTTCAGACAGGGTAAAGTCAAATCCAGCATGCATCTGCTCGCTCAAGACCTTGATTATATCCTGCAGCGTCGGTTCGGTCAGGTTAATCGGAAGTTTCTTTGCGGTATCACGCCCTGCAATCCTGCCAACCGGCGCCGTATTGCCGCCCATGATATTGTCAATCGTACTGGCGAAGGCATCCAGCAGAAAGGCAACTTCTATCGTAGCCTTCTGATAATCTTCCTGCGAAAGGTCGAGAACATATTTGGAGTCGGTCGTATTCATAGGAATTTACCCATCCTTTGGCAGAATTCGGCGTCACGGTAAAAGTTTTTTACGGCATGGTAGTCGGTGTGCGTGATGGCGTTCGAAGGGCAGATGTAGGCGCAGGAAAGGCAGGCGATGCAGTCATCGGCATGCTTGACGACACAGAGGCGCTTTTCCGCATCCAGCTCGAAAACTTTGGTCGGACAGATGTCGATGCAAAGCTCGCATCCGCGGCATGATTGCTCGTGAACAGCTATCTCAAGTGACATGGCGCTTACCTCCGAATGGTCTTGACGGTTCCACCGCCACGGGTGATGGCTATTTCGAGCGGCATCCGTCCGACTGCGTGGGTTGCGCAGGAAAGGCACGGATCATAACAGCGTATACTGAACTCCACCGCATTCAACAGAGCGGCATCGTCTGTCTTGCCAATCACATGTGACTGCGCGGCCTGCTCGATGGAGCGGTTGATGATGGCATAATTCTGCTGGGTGGCAACGATCAGGTTGGCGGCACGAATGATTCCGTTTTCGTCGATTTCGTAGTCATGGATCAGCGTGCCACGCGGAGCTTCCACATGTCCGACCCCCCTGCCCCCCTTGAACGCAACCGGAACACGGGTTTCGCCCCAGATCGCCGCGTCGTTGAGGATCTCGTCGGCCCGCTCGATCGCCCAGATCGCTTCAACCAGCTTGGCATAGGTCTGGAATACTGTCAGATGGCATGGGCTGCCGCCAAGCTTGGCAAACTCAGCATACTCGGCGTCCGCCAGCTCCGTGCCGAAACACCTGACGGCATTCATTCTGGCCATCGGGCCGACACGGTATTCGTGCAAGCCATCCAGGTTAATGTGTACCTTTTTCATGTATGACCAGTCGACCACCGATTCAACCAGATACTTGTCGTACTCTTCCACGCCGAATTCAATTTTCGTAGTTCCGGTTTCATCAATTGCGCGTAATTTACCTTCGATCAGGGAGATCCGATCGTTCAGCACCGTACCCAATCCCCACGACGGTGCAACCCATTCGTTGAGCATGGCCGGGTGCAGATCAAGCGCCTTCAGGAGCAGCCCCTTGACGGCAGGCACGACAGCCGGAAGCATCGCGCGGGCCTCATTGATCCATTCCTGGATGATCTGTTTTTTCTCCTGGTCAAGGACAAAGGTGATTCCGCCTGCGACCGAGGTGACCGGGTGCGTTCCCCGCCCTCCGACCATCTCATTGATCTTCTGGCCGATCGTCCGCAGCCTGAGTGCAATCTTGGCAAGTTCCGGATTGGCCTGGACGATACCGACCACGTTTCTGACGGCCGGATCCGCATCCAGCCCCATCACCAGGTCCGGCCCCTGCAGCACAAAGATTGAAAGACTGTGGGAATGGATAATGTGCCCCATGTACATCAGCTCGCGCAGCAGCATGGCTGCAGGCGGTGCTTTGACGCCAGCGGCGTTGTCGAGAGCATTGGACGCGGCGATATGGTGGGCGGTTGGACAGACGCCGCAGATACGGGCTGTAATATGAGGCATGCGGTCGGCTTCCATGCCGATCAGGATCTTTTCAAATCCGCGCAGTTCGTTGACCACAAGCCCGGCGTTTTCAAGTGCGCCGTCGTCATCCAGATTAATGAATACTTTGGCGTGGCCTTCTATTCGGGTAACCGGATCGATTCGAATGGTCTTTTTCACGCTTGTCCTCCTGCTTCATAATCGGCGTTTTCATCTTCAATCCATTTCTTGATGTGGAAGGTCGGTTTGCTGCCGATCATCGAGGTGGCCATCGTATAGGAATAGTGGGATTTGGAGGCCCGCTCCAGCGCCGTTACAATTGTGTCATGGTCAATTTTGGTCAGGCGTGACATGCGTTGGGCAATTTCCGTCCGGATGTCCCGGTTCGGTTCGGTCAGGATCTGCATAGTTGCTCCGGCGCATCCGGTACAGGGTACGCCGTTGGCCGGACAGGGGGCCAGGCAGCGATCGATCGTGACCGACCCCATGCAGGTATAGCCTTGGCTCAAGAAGCATTGCTCTGCGTTCGGGAACCCCTCCGAGTTGGATTTTATCTTGCTGACGTCGGTCTTTTCCATGCTCCGCTTGCACTTCGCACAAACCGAGCGCCGGTTGACCTCCGGCTGTCGCCCTTCCACCAGCGCCGACAGGGACTCAAAGATAAATGCCGGATGTGGCGGGCAACCGGGCAGATAAAGATCAACATCAATAACAGAATCGATGGGGGTTACAACAGACTCAAGCGGTGAAACTTCCCGACTGGGAGGATTTGCCGAGGTGGTGGTTTTATTGTCAAGATAAACCGCCCGGCCGATTTCCGCCGGAGTGTGGATATTACCGGCTCCGGCCGGACCGCCGAAAACTGCGCATGATCCCCAGGCGATGATGATATCGCAGGATTTCCGCATCTCGATGGCTGCATGTCGGTCGTGCTCGTTGCGAATGGCACCCGACACAAGCCCGACTGTCGCATGGGGATAGTCCTTGATATCGGTCAGCACCGGACAGCGCTGGATTTTCACCGCCTGCAGGACGTTGAGAATTTTTTCATGCAGATCGACAATTGCGATATGACAGCCGGAGCAGTCGCTCAGCCACTCGGTATTGATGGTGACTTCGCTCATGGCGCCCTCCTGACGGTCAGTTTCTTGTAGCAGGCATTTTCACCGGCGTGGACGATTTCAAGAGAAGATTCCTGCCCCATGATATTTTGCAATGCGCCGGCAAAGAAGCCGTACATCATGTTGCAAAGCGAACCTTTCTGGGTGTGGCCGAAGCGGAATAGCGACTGGCGGATCATGCAGTCCCTGAAGACCAGCATGACATGGGTACCGTTTTCATCCTCAAGGACAACCGTTTCCTGATCATGTGGTTTGAATGGTTCAAACAGCCAGAGATAGTCGTTTTTTTCCAGAACTTCTCTGGTAAAATCAAGCGCCTGCCGGATGTCAGGGGTATGCGCAACCCCCTCGGAAAGCTTTTTGCCAAGATTAACCCCGGCCAGATAGGATATGCTGTTGGCCGATTCGCCGATGGCCTGTTCCGTCCCCGACGCAATTGCTCCAAGGAACACCATTGCGTCCTGTAGTGCGAGCCTCTGTTTGCTTGTCTCCATTAACAACTCCTGGCCTGATAAACTGGATACATGTTAATTGATGCTATTTCCTGAAAACAGTTTACATAAAATGACTTCCAATTCACTAAACTAGATGCTCAAGATCGAGAAACACCACAAGTTTCTGATTAATATTGAGAATACCTTCAATCCATGGCTGAGTGGCTGTTTCGACCGGGGCTGGCTGGATATCATTGCGCTTGATACGGACGACATCTGAAATTTCGTCAATGACAAATCCGGTCAGATCTCCTTTAAAATCCATAACCGCAATGCAACTCATGCTGTCATCGTCAGTTTCGGGAAAACCGAAGCGGGTGCGCAGAGATATTATGGGAACAATGGAACCACGAAGGTTAATAACTCCTTTGACATACTGCGGAGAATTGGCTGTCTTTGTAATATTGGTCATGCTGCTGATCTCCCTGACCCGCATGACATCGATGCCATATTCCTCGCCATTTAAAAAAAAGGTGACCAACTGAATGTCCGCGTTTGCTGATGATGCGATCAAAGGACCCCTCCTTTTTTGTATATAAATGAAAATTTGTTACAAAACAGGGATATTCCAATGTGCCCGATTCAATCGGGCACTTACTTCAAATGAGCTGGCAATGGCACATGAAAAACCATTTTATCCTGGAATAAATCACAAGGAACCATGGGGCACAAGCCCACTTGTACTTTCAACTCAGCAATTCATTATCGCGTTGCATATCAATGTTCTAAGCATCAAACTATCCCTACAAAAGTCCCGCATGTCAAGCGGAAAATCTTCATTAAGCTTAACTTTAAATAGATCCGTTAGCAGAATTTGTGGTTGACTTTCGGTTCGGGCAGGACAGCACGTTTCTAACTATACCACCTGCGGCATCACGTTCTGCAGGATGACACCATCCATGTGCATACATTGTCCAATACGGGACAGTTTGTACCAACTTGAATACGCTGCTGGAATAAAAAGCAATATCCGCACCAACTGGATGATCTGTTTAATTTCGGTATGTTGCAATATACAAACATGCAAAAGCTGTCCCCTACCGGACACCATGTCCCAAAACAGGACAAACAATAGAAGGTATGAACGGCACCAATACGAGCGATCAGTTGAGTAAGTTTCCGCCCGACAATTACGTACTGCATCCCCCTTTATTTGTTGGTTCCCGATCTGGTCTCCATTTCCTAAATCGGCTTGCAGGCTTTGCTGGAGTGCCTATTTGACGGTAAATGCATTCAGCAAAGCGAGAGAGAAGCGAATTCCATCTAACGGTTGACCGAGCACAGTAAATTGACTACTATCTATCTTTTGCGCTATACGCAACCATTCCGAAGACATAAACGGCGGTAAACACACCATGCAATCATATCCATACACGATAACCATTTCCTCAGAAAAAGGGGGGGTCGGCAAGACGACTCTTGCCACCAACCTGGCGATTTACCTGAAAGCGATGCGCGAGGATCTGCCGGTAACAATCATGTCGTTTGACAACCACTTCACACTCGACAAGATGTTCGAGATTAAAAAGAGCATGGACGCAAATGCCGACGTTCACGCTCTGCTGATGGGCGCATCCGCCCGTGAAGTCGTCCGGACCGGACAGTATGGCGTCGGATATATTCCCTCTTCAAACGAACTGGCCGACATTAACGAACGCTTCAAAGGACCGATGACATTGACCAGGATGCTGGCAGAATCGGGGTTGTCCGGCATCGTCATTATCGACACCCGCCCCGACCTGAACATTCTGACCCAAAATGCATTGTATGCCGCCGACAGGGTCCTGATTCCGGTCAAGGACATGCCGAGTCTGGAAAACTGCAAAAACATCTTCGCACTGTTCGACCAGCGCGGCATCGACAAGAAATCTCTCGCTCTGATCCCTTGCCTGATTGATTCACGCATAAAATTTGACGGCATCTTCAAGGACCAGAAGACCTTGCTGCGCGCATTTGCAGTCAATCGCGGATATCGCTGCCTGGATACCTACATCTCGAAGAGTCCCAAAGTTGAAAGCCTCAACACCAATCCGGACGGTAAGATCTATCCGATACTGACCCACGCCCGCGGCACCGAGGTACACAGCCAGTTTATGGAGATAACACGAGATATTTTAAGGAGTGTCGATTCAACGGAGGAAACCAGAGCCTGCCTGTATCACAAATGGCTGCTTGAAAAGGAATCCCGCAAAAAGGAGTCATACCTGGCGCGCCTGGAGGGCCTGGCCGATCGCTGCTTGATTTGCGGTTCACTTCTGACGGAAGTACCGGAGGGACGCAGCTTCTACTATGAAACATCCGATCGTGCATCACGCGGGTTTCTGCATGGCGATTGCATGAGCGACATGCTCTGTTCAACGCTCTACGGCCTGACCAACAGATCCCAGGCCTATACCGCAGCCAGAATGGCGGTTGCGGATAAAGCCGCACGAGCTGTGTCTCTGCTGGCGCCACGCCAGAAAGGCGATGACAGCCTGCTTGACTACCGCCAGTTCAGCCTGGGTGGTGAACAGCTGCTCCAGAAGAATATTGAAATGCCCGGCTTTGACTCCGGTGAATTTGACGGTTTGCATGACAAGCTGTATCTGCTGCTGAATGAAGCCTTATCCGGCTTTGAAGGAAAATTGAGGGAGGGAGGCTGGCTTTCGGTCTATCCGGTCGATCCCGCCAACCCGGAAGCGGTTCTGCACGAAGATTACTACAAGACGATTCAGAAGGTTCAGCAGCGTATCGCCAGTGAGCTGGAAACTACCTGACAAGCTTTGAAGCCGGCACCAGCGTTACCCCCTGGTTTGCAAGACCAGGCAGCGCCGAAGCCAGCGCAGCAATGGTTGACGGATGGGGGTGACAGATCGCGATGGCGGCGCCGGTTTTCTTAGCCAGCCTGACCGCCTGGTTGAGCTGCCCAAGAATGTAGCTGCGCTCCTGTTCATTATCAAGAAACACATTCCTGCGTCCGGACTTAATACCCAACTCTCGCGCCAGCCTTATTCCGGTCGTTTTCGGCGTCGTCACGCTGTCCACAAAAAACAGACCATTTCCCTTCAGAGTTTCCAGAACACTCCGCATTTTGTCTTCATGTTCGGTAAATTCAGATCCGGTGTGATTGTTGGCGCCTACAGCCCCTGGG
Source organism: uncultured Geobacter sp. (assembly GCA_964458105.1). Classification (GTDB taxonomy): domain Bacteria; phylum Desulfobacterota; class Desulfuromonadia; order Geobacterales; family Pseudopelobacteraceae; genus JACRCG01. The sequence continues at coordinate 28,260 of CAYWJJ010000004.1, read as the reverse complement.
AGATCACGCATATATCCGGCTACTCGTTCCCGCAACTCCACATCATCCATCGACACCAGCAGGCCGTTGGACTCCAGACGTCTGCCAGGCCATTCCTTGGACTGCATCGGCATGTGGATCATCGTTTCGATTCCACCGGATGCAGCAAAGGAAGCGACCTCGCGACATTTATGCAGACCGGGAATAATCGAAAAAGTCAAGGGGACGCCGATTGCGGCCAGCGAGCGAGCTTCAGACATGCTGCTGCCCATGTCGTCGATAACAATAGCCAGATGTGCCGTTCCGACAGATTCCTGCTGTCGAGACCGGTCTTCTTCAAGCGGCGCCGGAGTTTCCGGAGATCTGCTTTTCTCAGCTGTTACATGTTTCTTTGCGGCAGGCGGCAAGTTTGCCGTAGCATTTGTGAATGGCAAAACCGGGGTGGCGACCTTGGTTGGTGGCGGGGTATGTTTCGCGGTCGGCGGCACTGGTTTCCTTGTAGGAGAAAAGAACCAGAATCCGCCCACAACAACTAGTATCAGCAGCAGGACAGCCAAAGCGGCAATCCGGGACCCGGATTTATTCCGGGTGAACTTGTTTCTGTTGGATTTAGTCACAATCAGCGCGGAGCGGCAGCTTTTGCAGCAGGTACTTTTTTATCACGCTGCTGCTTCAATAGCCAATGTGCAACCAGGATATAGTCATCCAGATAATCCTGCTTACCGTCAGCATTCAGATCGTAAAGAAGAGATTTATTCTTACCGTCAACTTTTGACAACAGTTTTTCCAAAGCCTGATCGGACTGTTCCAGTATATCTCCAGAAAGCGGAGGAACTACCAGCAGCGGAATTTCTGCTACTTCCTTTTGAATAACAATTGACATGCGCACATCCAGCTTGCCTTTCTGCGGCATCGCATCCAGTTCCAGTGACCTGTCGGACAGATTTTTAATCCCTTTCAGGTTGGCCCCTTTCAGCGAGAAACTGGGGACACCGGATCCAACGGGTAAAGACACCTTGACAGTGATCATTTTTTTCCCGTCGGAGACGGCAATGCCCGGCATTTGCGCAACTCCGGCCGCCTTGTACCGGCTGTCGTCGAACAGTTCAGAAAACCCTTTCAAGGTCCGAGCCCCTTTGTAGGCTCGGAAACGTTCCGCTACACTTTCAAGCGACTTCAGCTTTTTGAGCAGTACTTCCACAGAACTATCCGGATCTGCTTTTTGGGATTGACCCGCCACAGCAGGGGTAACAACGTCCTGCACTACCGCTGTCCCCAAATCTTCCACCCTGCTCTGCTGCTGCGGAGTATCCCCGGCATATTCCGGGGAGCTGACATCAAGCCTGGAACTGCTTTCCTGACCAGCACCGGAAATCGGCGGTTGAGAGGTAATCGCATCGGACGATGTGACCGTCTGCGTCGTCGGCCGGCTTGGTAAATTACCCATGTTATCGTAATTCTGGCTTGTTGGTTTAGTAGTGTTTGTGCCTGTGTTATACCCGCTTAAGTATGCCTTGCTATCCGTTCCGGCAGGTGTGGCAACTACTGATTCAACCGCCATCTGAGTGCCGCCAGACGAAACAATTTCGGATTTGAAATCAGTTAAACTCGATGATGTAGTACCGATTTTGGTAAACCTGACGGTTGCAAGAAGATCGCCACCCTCGAAATAGACATTATTGGAGGTCAAAACATATACGACTCTCAACTCTCCACGCTTTGAATCATCATTAGCTAGCCGCGTGGCGCCAATTTTGGTGGCAAAAGGACCATCAGTAATCACTGGGCTGCTCAACGTCGCAATATTGTAAGGTATCGTAAAACCAAGCGACGATGCCTTTTTAACATTAACCGCGGTAACGGAATAAACCCCTTCCGCCGTCTGAGTCAACGTAACCTTGGCGGCCGCTTCAGCACCCACAGCCCTGCAGATGCTGCATAAGATAAGTGCGGAAATCCAAAATTTAAACGGATTCATATTTCACACCTCAGAATAATCAAAACTACTTGCCACTGCCCATCGACTTTATCAGCTCCCACCCTTTGAGCAGATCAAGAGCCCGCATGGCCTGGTAGTCGTTTTTCAGATTTTCTTCGAGCCTCTGGGTACGCTCATCTTTTTTCTCGTCTTTCTTTTCTTCTTTTTTTACATCCTTAACATCACCTGCAGCCCCCGACTTGTCTTCGCTTTCAAAATGATTCTCCAGATCCTTCTCCCTCAGATGCATGCCGTCTTTCTTGCCGGCGGTCTCTTTGGGAAGTTCAACTCTTTCGACAACGATATCTGGAGTAATGCCCTTGGCCTGGATTGATCGCCCTTTGGGAGTAAAATAGCGAGCAGTGGTCAGACGCAAGCCGGAATCATCGGAAAGCGGAATAATGGTCTGAACCGAGCCCTTGCCGAAACTCTGGGTACCCATCACGATGGCCCGTTTGTGATCCTGCAGAGCGCCGGCCACGATTTCGGAGGCGCTGGCACTACCGCCGTTGATCAGTACTACAATCGGATAAGCTGGTTCCTTGCCGCCTTTTTTGGAGGTAAACTGCATTTTCGAGTCTTTTTCGCGCCCTTCGGTGTACACAATCATCTGCCCTTCCGGAACAAAGTGATCGGCCACCCTGACCGCCTGATCCAGGAGTCCGCCCGGATCGTTGCGCATGTCAAGAACAAGCCCTTTAAGCTCCCCCTTGCTCTGCTCTTTCAGAGCCTTGAGTGCTTTTCCCAGATCTTCATCGGTCTTTTCCTGGAACTGGGCAATGCGTACATAAGCGTATCCGCCATCCATAAGGCTTGAACGGACACTTTTAACCTGGATGATATCCCTTATGAGCGGAAATTCTTTCGGTTTGTCAAAGCCCTCACGCATAATTGTCAGGGTTACTTTTGATCCCTTCAAGCCACGCATGCGCTTGACGGCATCGTTGATATTCAGATCCTTGGTAAACTTTTCGTCAATCTTAAGGATCTGGTCCCCGGCTTTGATGCCGGCTTTGAATGCCGGCGTATCTTCAATCGGAGAGATAACGGTAAGCACCCCGTCCTTGATGGATATTTCAATCCCAAGGCCGCCAAAAGCTCCTTTGGTGTCTATTTTCATTTCCTTGTAAGTATCTGGGGGCATGAAAGAACTGTGAGGATCAAGCGACGACAGCATCCCATTGATCGCGCCATATATAAGCTTTTTAGTGTCGACCTCTTCGACATAGCTCTTCTTGACAATCGCCATGACGTCTGTAAAGAGTTCGATCGACTCATAATCGCTCCCCTTGCCCTCAGCCGAACAATGCTGCTGTGAACTGATTGCGATAAACGCGACCAGCACGGCAACTACCATTGCGAATCCAGCGATTATCCGTGTTTTTTTACTGCCGGGTGCACTCATTGTGTTCCTCCATGTATCTGTTTATATGACTTGTATATATTTTCAGCGTACCCAGCCAGCCGGATCGACCGGCTTGCCCTGATGACGTATCTCAAAATAAAGAATCGGGCCTTTTGTTGAATCAACATCACCAACACTCGCTATCGACTCATTACGCGAAACATTTGCACCGACTTTTTTTGCAAGACGTGAAGCATGGGCATAAAGGCTGAAGTACCCCCCGCCATGATCCACAATAATCATATTGCCAAACCCTTTGAAATAATCAGCAAATATGACACTTCCTTCGTAGATGGCCTTGATGTCAGTGCCGGAACCTGCAGAAATGGACAGGCCTTTACTGAAGGTATACGAATTGAATTCCGGGTGTTTGTGCTTGCCGTACGACTCAAGAATCTCGCCCCTCACCGGAAATGACATGCGACCTTTCTGAGAAGCAAAACCCCGATCGGGAACTTGCGGCAACTCTGCCAGCGGTTTAAGCTTGCTGCCGGGTTTTTCGTGGCGGGATGACAATTTGCGGCGGCTCAATGCATCAAGCCTCTCCATCATTGACTGCAAACGCGATGCGTTCGCCTGTAACTCCTTCAGTGAAACCTCATAACTTTTACGATCCTGGCGTACTTTAACCAGGTAATCTGATTTTTTCCTCTTTTCCAGTTCGATTTCTCGTTTTTTATTCTCAATGCCGCTCATGATACGTTCCTTTTTCAACGCATCACGCTCCAGCTCCGATTTGAGCTTTTTCAACTCATCGATTTTTTGATTGTACTCCACGAAAATTCTTTTGTCATTATCAAGAATCGAACGCATATAGCGGATATTTTCAGCTATTTGCGGAAAAGATTCCGCGGAGAAGAACATACGTAAAGCACCCAGTTCTCCCGCCTTATATAAAGAAGCCAGGCGATGTTCGATCTCGGTACGCTTCAGGCTTGCCTCTGCAGTAACCTTGCCGATATCCTTGCCGATACGGCCAAGGCTGCTTTCCACCCCCTGCAGGTCGCTGTTTAGACGCCCCAGATCTGACTGTTTCTGATCCAGAGTTCGATTGATTTCCTGAAGTTCAGTGGATATTACCGCTTCAACTTTACGAGTCTTGTTAATCAGCTGCTTTTTGACCTTGATCTCACGTTTGACTCCGCTCAATTCGTCCTTTGGATTCTGAGCGAATGTCTGAGACGCAGTCACGGCGACTACTATGAGTAAAAATGCAAACAGTTTCATCAGTTACGCATTGATAAAGCGTTTCAGCGAGGTGAGGCTGCCAATGAAACCAAGGACGGCTCCAGCCACAAATATGCCGCCAATATACTCCAACGGCAGAAAACCGAGTCCTGAGGTAACGGGATTGAAAGTGATAAAACTGCCGGCATTATGCAGAAAGCCTTCATATAACCCGTACAGCAGAGCGATGGATATTAAGGAACCGGCCACTCCCTGCATCAATCCTTCCAGCAGAAAGGGAGCTTTAATAAAAAAACTGGTGGCTCCAACCAGCGACATAACCTCGAGTTCATCACGGCGGGCATATATGGTAAGTTTTATTGTATTGGAAACGATGAATATGACAGCAATAACCAAAAAACCACCCAGGAGGGCGCCCAGAAGGCGCACAAAGTTGAGGAATGAATTGAAGCGACGGACCCATTCTTCACCGTATTGAACTTCAGTGATTCCGGGAATATGCTTCAAAGCGGAGACAAAGCTTTCTACGCTCTGAGTATCACGGTTTGCCCTTTTGAGTGAGATTTCCAAAGAAGTGGGAAGCACCTCGGGGCGAACCCCTTCCAGAACGGTTTCCTGGCCGCGCAGCCGACTTTTAAAACGTTTCAGCGCTTCGTCTCTGGAAACATAGCCGACACGCAGAGCGCCAGGCAGTGACAGTATCTTCGCCCGAAAAGCGGATTGCTCGGGTTGTGTCAGTTCCTTATCGAAATATACCGTTACCTGAACACGTTCGCTCCAGTTTTCCGCAGCGCTCTCTAGATTTACAAAAACCAGCAAAAAAAGCGACACAATCAGCAACGCAAGGGTAATTGTTCCAATGGTGACGACATTGACAAAAATGTTCTGACGGATGTTGGTGAAGGCCCTTGTAACAAAATAACCGAGCCGGCCGCCAAAACCGTCCCCTGCCAGCGCAGGCCGTTTAAAGGGCTTGATCGTCGCTGTTTTTTTCTTTTTCCATCTGTTCAACGATTTCCCCTTTATTTAAAGTGACAAGACGTTTGTGACTCTGCTCAATCAGGCGGCGGTCATGGGTTGCGACAACAACCGTTGTTCCGCGCACATTTGCTTCCTTGAAAATAGACAGGATCTGGTTCTTGTTTGCATCATCAAGATTACCGGTCGGTTCGTCAGCCAGCAAAATCTTGGGGTCGTTGACCAGAGCTCTGGCAAGCGCCACACGCTGTTGCTCCCCACCTGAAAGTCGCTGCGTGACAAGATTAAACTTGGTTTCAATTCCCATCTGCTTGAGAATGTGCATGGTCTTTTTGCCGATGTCAGCCCTTCCCCATCCCAGAACTTCCAGGGTAATGGCAACATTTTCAAAGACAGTGCGATTTTGCAGCAGCTTGAAATCCTGGAAAACAACGCCGATCGAGCGGCGCAGGTATGGAATTTGGGAGGCAGGCAAGCGGGAAACATTCTGGCCGTCTATCAGGACTTCACCGCGATTTGGTGATAAAGCGCCATATAACAGCCGCAGGAGCGTCGTTTTACCGGCGCCGGAGGGTCCGGTCAGAAAGACGAACTCCCCTTTTCCAATCTTCAGATTGATGTTATTTAGAGCTGAGGCATCCTGCTGATACGCCATCGATACGTTATGCAACTGAATCATGCTGCTACCATTCTTTATAAGGTGTATTGGTCGTAGGGCTGACCTTGTCCGAGCCGCTTTTGACATCATAGACTTTGCCGGGGTCAGTACCGCCGGTCATTGAACCGGAGGAACCGGAAGAACCGGAGGAAGAACTCTGCGGCGGTGGTTCAACAGGTTCCCAGGTGGTATTGCTGCCGGTAAACGGATCTTTGGGTATTTCGCGCATATACTGTTTTTGTTTGAGCTCGTCAATCGTATCCGGGTATTTGCCCTGGTCTGCATAAAATTGGTCAATAGTGTTTCTGAAATTATACAAAGTTTCACGAAGAACGGATTCTTTGGCCTTTATTATTCCCCATTGATAGTTCGGAACGGCAATAGCCGCCAGAATTCCGATAATAGAAACCACTATCATCAGCTCGATCAGGGTAAATCCACGACAATCCAGCTTGCGGCGGACTGCTGCAGAAGAAAAAGGAGCGCTTTGTGCTTTAGAATAGTTCACGTTTTTACCATTCCTTATACTTCGTACCATCAAGAGCGGTGCCGTCTTGCGGCGCATAAACATCGAAAACATCCCCACCACCCCATGATGACGAATCCGGTTTATCCTTGTAGGAGCGCAGTTCCCAACCCCATTGTTTTTCGTCGGTGGCACTCTTGGGATCCAACGGGTTCAGAACCTTTCTCCTTAAAAATTTGACAGTGCCGGTATTAACATCTCCGAAATCATGTCCGTCAACCAGTTCCTGAAGCGTTTCCGGGTAGCCGGACTTGTTCATCGACTTTAGTGGTCCTTCCGGCATTTTGTCATAGGTCTTTTTATAGTCGTCAATGGCAATGCGAATGATGCGAAGATTTCTCCGGAGCTCGATCTCTTTGGTTCTGATTGCTGTATTACGGACTAGCGGCATCACGCCGGCAGCAAGGATGCCGAGAATGGTGATCGTCACTATCAGCTCAAGCAGAGAAACCCCGTTGCGTGTCCTCAAAAGTTTCAAGACAATCCCTTCAATTCACGCAATTAGTTGAAATAGATCCGGTTGCAGCACTTCATTTACCAACCCTCATGATACGCTCTATAAATCTTTTTGTGATCGTTGTTTTTGTCATAAATAAACTGCCACTCACTGTATTTGGTCATTTTGCCACCCAAACCCGGAGCCGACTTCACCGTTTCGCTTGGAACCATTCCTGTAGTCACCGCAGGAACAGTGCCTGCAGCAGCCATAGAAGTCCCGGTGCTGACAGACCCCATATTTTCGAGAGCCGTATTCTTAAAATCGGTTTTAAGTGGGGCTTCCTCGCTTGTACTTGCAATGCCGATTATGCCGGCGTTCTGAACACCGCTACTTGCTACAATAGGTTGACCAGCACCTAGATTGCCCCTGATTATTGCCCATTTCTTGCCGGTCACAGGGTCCTGATCTATCTTGTACTCGGCACAATCAGGGTCACATTTCGGGTTTTTACTATCCAGCTTGGCATCATAACTCTGTGGCAGGTATTTTAATCCTGGCACATTTGGATTCTCAAGCAGATGTCTCAGATCCATAAGTGGTTTAGGCGGGCCTGTCCACTTGACACCATGAACGGTATAATTCGGATTGTACCAGTTTTCAATCGCTTCCTTGATCTGGCTTCCGCGAAAAATCAACTCTTTTTCACGTTCGCGTTTCATGACCATTGACCATGTTTTACCGGTGTAGGCTGACATTATCCCGATAATCATCACCATGAATATTGCCATCAGAAACGTGAAACCATTCCGGTTCAGGATATGCCCTTTCAGTTTTTCATTTCCAGGCATGCAACCCATTCAGAATCACCGGATATCTACTGCCGTACTGAACGGAAGGACCGTCTGCGCCGTGCCGTTTGCCGAACTGAACACAACGTTTCTGAAAGCAAAACTGGCCGGCCCCTGATTCTTGGCTCTGAACATGGCCGTTGCAAGAGTTCCTCCACCGGACACCCCGCCGCTTCCGGCAGTTCGTGCCAGGCTGACTGAAACTGTACCGCCCGCTGTATCAGCCTTGCTGTTGAAGGTGGTCGGCTTGCCGTCGTTTTTCATAAAAGTGCCTTCAGTCATCGACACAAATTCCACAAAGATCGGATCATAGGTCAGCACCAGAGGAGCGTTGGCCAGATCAGTAACCCCAGTAACCTTTATATCAACACTGAACTGCTGACCAAGCGTTGCAGATGATGGCGCCGCAATCTGCAACAGGGCCCGCTGCGCTGGCGCTGGCGCTGGCGCTGGTGCTGGAGCAGGTGCGGGCACCGGTACAGGCACGGATGTCGGTGCGGCAGCCGGCAACTGAGTCGGGGCCGGCGCCGGAACCGTACCGGCAACTGCCGGTGCGACACCAGGAGCAGCAGCAGGAACCTCAGATACTGTTTTCTGGGCTGAAGGTGGCGCCGGTGTAGTCGCTGCCGGGGCTGGAGCAGTTTTTGTTGCCGGCACGGCAGTTTTTTTATCGCCGCCCTTTGGTTGGGCTTTGGCCTTGTCCGCAGCATCAAATACCGCTTCCTGATCAAATGATGCCAGTGGACGTGCCAATGAGGGGTCATCCTCCTTGCCTGAAACGAAAGAAGCAAGACCTGGCAACGGCACGGAGACACCGCGAACCAGACGCGGCGTTATTGCCAGCAGTAACTCAGTTTTGTCTTTGGATGAGTTGTGATTCGAAAGCAGCGGCCCGATCAACGGAATGTCACCCAGCAGGAATATTTTAGTTTTGTCGTTGTTGCTGGTATTCTGAATCAGACCACCGATAATGCTGGTTTCACCATCTTTAAGACTGAGGACGGTTTCTATATTCCGGGTACCGATCGTTACAACAGTCGTCAAACTGCTCGCATCACCGATTTTCTCCTTTGTCAGTATGGAGCTTACCTCAAGAGACAGTTTAATTGTTATTTCATTATTAAGCTGAATGGTCGGCTCGGCGTTGACCTTAACCCCTACATCCACATACTGAACATTGACCTGTGAAAGAGTACCATTGAGCGTGGTGGTAGTAATCGGCACCCTGGTGCCAACGTTGAATTTGGATTTTTCCTTGTTCTTTACCCGTATTTTAGGATTGGAAAGGACTTCACCCTTGGCAAGGGTTTTGCCAAGATTATAAGTTGCATTGGGAACGGTAACAAATCCGCCGTAGCCTTTTAACGTAAACACCCTCAGCAGATTCTCGATAGTCGCGTTTGTGTTGGTCGTTGTAGATCCGGTTGTTGAAGACGGGGTTGTGGTTGCTGATGTAAGACTGGTGGCCATAAGCTGGTTATTTGGCGTATACGCTCCCAGCTGTACATTGTAATTACTGAGCAGGAGGCCCACATTCTGGGCATTCTTGTCGCTCATCTCGATTACTTCCACATCCAGAACGACTTCAGCTTCCGGCATGTCATTGGCATCAAGAATTTTTTCTACAACTTCGACAATATCGGAACTGTCACGCACTACAATCGAGTTAGAATCCTCGTTTACATAGGCTTTTTTAACCTGAATCATGGTTCTGATCAGGTTGATCGCTTTCTTTGCATCCATGTAATTCAGATGAAATGTGCGCAGCGTCATATCTTCGTACTGCTTGATTTTTTCCGGCGTTCTGGAATACACAATCACGGTGGTTTCGTTGAGCACCTTTTTTGCAAGTTTGTTCATATTGGTCAGCAGATCAAATGCCTGCTGGAAAGATGCATTTTCCAGGTAGATCGAAACGGGAGTGTCCTTGACACCTTCGTCAAAGATGAAATTAATGCCTGAAAGTTGTGTCAGTATATTGAAAACATCTTTCATTTTAGCATCTTTGAATTTGAGCGTAATCGGCTTGGTGGATTTCAGGCTCAGTTCCTGCCCATCAAGCTTGCTCTTACGCATTCCCGTAACCCGCGAAATAGCTTCCTGGTATTCTCTGTTTTTGGGTGACAATTCCAGGGCACGGTTATACAGGCGATAAGCGTCTTTCAACTTATTGGCCTTTTCAAAATCGCGTCCTTCATTAAATGCAATTTGAGCGTCTTTAAGCAGCGTTGTCGAGTCTAAATGTTGTTTGAAGCGTCCCTGAGTCGGATCAATGCCATGGGCTGCCTGAAATTCAGGCAAGGCCTCTATGTAATTCCCTTTTTTCGCAAGGGCGTCACCCAGTTTGAAACGCTGATCGGCCGCCTTTTCCCGGACCTTCAGAAAACGCAGTCTATATTCATTAATAGACGGATCATTTCGAAAAGCCTCTGCATAACTATACATGGCATCTTCGAACTTTCCTTCCGTCTCGTACTCTTCCCCTTTGCTGAAAGCTTTGGTACCGGCAGAACAGCCTGCAAGAAGCAATAATGCAGCCAGAAGCAGAATGGATATTGTAAAGCTCAGGTAGCGCATTCTTAGCGTCTCCTTAACGTGTTGTTTGTGAAAGTTACTTGGATGCACCAAGCGGCTTGTTTTCAAGCAGCGGTATGACAATTTCATCACCAGTATCGACTGCAAGCAGTGTCAGAGCCTGATCGGTAATCGAGGATGCCTCGTAGCGACCGGCAATTTTGTCACCTTTTTTGACCAGAATAATATCTTTATCCTTGGCCAGAAAGATAGTTCTTTGAGCATCTTTTTTTAGAAAACCGAGGAATGTGAAGCGTGCCAGGGGTGCTGCCTCAGGCTTGGCAACAACCGGCTCTGCCGGAACAATTTTCTGTGGTGGTGGCGGCGGAGGCGGCAACTGAGGAGGCTTTACCGCAATTGCTTTCTGTTTGAGAAGTTTCAACTCATCCACAAAAATCGGTTTGAATATATTGCGGCGATAGCCCTTGAAGTTTGACCGTTCCTGATCCAACAAAGCGAGCTTGAGAACCCGGCTGTCAAACGCGTCAGCAGATGGAGCTTTAGGTGCAGTTGCAACACTTTTCACCTGCTGCCCCGGAGTGGGCTTGATAGCGGTAACGGTTTTAGAGCGGGGAATTGCGCTATAACTCCATATGACAGCAAGCGCAAAGATTATTACCAGGACGAACAGTATCAGACGCTGACGATTCATGCTCCTCCCTGAAGATAGACCGTAATATGAAGATTCATCACTACGTTTTCCACAAAGGGATCACTACTGGTGAGAGCAATATCATCAACAACAATCAGCTCGGGATTTTTTTGGAGATCCGCAAGATAGCTCTTGATGGCTGCATACCCACCTGCTACCTGATAAGTCAGCTGGTAGGAAAACAGGCTTTCATCCTTTAGTATTGAAGGTTTATAGCTGATTGAACCTACGGAGACGCCGCTGCCGGCCGCTCCCTCCAGAAGATCGCTCAACAGTCGGGCAAATTCGCGCTTTGCCGGAATTCTTGCCCTGAGTTTTTCCAGATCGCTCAAACCCTGCCTGTACATTGCGCTAGAATCAGCGCGCCCAACCGAGGCAGCCTTGCGCCTCAAATCATTCCATTTATTCTGAGCAGCGACAAGCCCAGCTGATTGATAATAGTTAATCAACACCACCAACGCCAAGTTAAGCATGATTAATACAAATATAATTGCGATAGAAACTTTTTTCAGGCGTAATATTTCGATCAAAATCTGGTTCATTAGTACTGCACCTTGCACGAGATTTTGAATTGCACGCCTCGCCCCTTATCACCGGTTATCAGATCCTGATGCGACAACAGCATCACGCCAGTAAACACCTGTGACTCTTCGAGTTTTTCAAGATAGTTGCGTACAGCGGCAAATGATTTGGCCCGGCCTTCCAGATTCAGTTCATCTTTTTTCTTCCCCGGCGCAATTAATGCCAGCGAAATTCCGTCCGGCGTGACACTTTCAAGATGATCCAGAAGTTTGAGCCAGTCCCTGCCCTTCCTGTCGATGACTTCATTAAAAAAACGGATATGGGCCTGCTGTTGGGAAAAATCCTTGTCGGATACTCCACCGGGCTTGCTGTTGAGTCGTCCTTCAAGCAGCTTCACCTCCGAGTCAATCCGCCGCTGTTCGCCCAGATTCCAGGATGCTCTTGTTATATTCCAGCCCAGCAACACTACCATGAGTGCAATGGTTCCATAACAGACCTGGTTAAGCAGACGCTTGTCAATATATGTCCTTGTAGCAAGATTAATACTGAAGCGCATCAGAGGCTCCTCAAAGCCGCACCAATCGCGGCAGTGTAAGGATACAGCGTCACCTGGTCACCCGGCGCCGAATTACCGGGGGTCACCACAGACTTAGCTTCCAGCAGGGTCGCAGCAGATCCGGTTGCCTCCTCCACCATTTCCCTGAAATCCTGAATAACATCGGGAGCGGCCAAACAAAATACAGTTCTGGTAAGATGGTCTGGAAAGCGGTTTTTGCATACCATCAGAGAGCTGTTTATTTCCATAAAAACCCGGCTGTCCGTCGCCGTTGTACCGGAAAGATCCTTAATGCGTACAAACTCCGGAACACCCTGCGAGAACGCTATAATACAAAGTGTGCTGTCGTAATACGAAATCATGACGCTGTCGACGTCAAGTGACAGGTAACGGTCAAAGACCCTGCACAGGTTGAATGAATTAAAATCGATCTTGGACGGAAGCAATCCCGCTTTCACCAGCAATTCTTCATATTGGGAGACAACCGTTTTCGATACAATTGCAACAAGCAGCGACATTTCACCATTCTCGCGAACGGCCAGCTTTTGATAATCCAGATGGGTGTCGGAGAAATCGAAAGGTATGTTTTTTTTTAATTTCCATCGAATTAGATCCAGTGCTTCCGCACGGCTCTTGAACCGGCCCTCCAGGTCAAGCAGCAGCAACCTGCCGGCAGAATCGGGCAACGACACGGAAACTTTGCCTGAGCGGCTGAGTATAAGGTTATGAGCCGCTTTTACACAATCAACAAAGACATCCGGTTCGAGAACGTTCGGTTCTTTAAGAGATATGTGCAGAGTATTTTCCGGAAATTGCGCGCAGGCAACCCTTTCAATACGAGGAGACGATTGAGATCCTCCGACCATTGCGCATGTTACACCGCCAGGTCTGATTTCTAATCCTATGGAAGTACTGGAAAACAACATGAACGATCCGTTCCCGTCACTCTACAAATGTGACGCGGTTTATCTCCTTTAGCGTAGTGATTCCGGCCGCAAGTTTTTCTTCCGCCGAATCTCTCAAGAACATGACACCGGCATCACGTGCGGCCTGTTTCAGTTGTGTTGCCGGCACCTTGGCAATGATCAGATCGCGGATCTGGTCATTTAACTCCAGAAGCTCGATAATGGCAACCCGCCCTCGATAGCCGGTACCATGACATTCGTCGCACCCTTTTGATTCGTACAGCGTTTTCCCTCTAAATTTCTCCGGTTCAACTCCACCCTCACGCAATTCATCATCGGAATATTGAACCGGGCGACGGCAGGAAAAACAGACCTTGCGAATCAAGCGCTGCGCCATAACACAGTTGAGGCAGGAAACAAAATTGTAAGGGTCGATACCCATGTGAATAAAGCGGCCTATAACGTCAAAAACATTGTTGGCATGAACTGTCGTAAATACGAGATGACCGGTCAGCGCGGACTGAACGGCAATCTGTGCTGTTTCTGAGTCACGGATTTCGCCGACCATGATTTTGTCGGGATCGTGCCGCAGAATAGAGCGTAATCCTTTGGCGAAAGTCAGGCCTTTTTTTTCATTAACCGGTATTTGAAGTACACCCCGCAACATGTATTCGACAGGATCTTCAATGGTGATGATCTTGTCTTCACCTGTGTGAATTTCAGTCAGAGCAGCATACAGGGTGGTTGTTTTGCCTGATCCGGTCGGGCCTGTCACAAGTACCATCCCATAAGGTTCACGAATCTTTTTCCGGAGACGCTTTATCTCCCTTTCGCTGACACCCAGGTTCTCCAGGGTTAATCCTTTCAGATCGCTGGCAATGCTCTCCTTGTCAAGGATACGAATAACGGCATCTTCACCCAGGGAACTGGGCATGATGGAAACCCGGAAATCAATCGATTTTTCTCCGAAGCGGATTTTAAAGCGGCCATCCTGTGGAATGCGACGTTCGGATATATCGAGTTCACTCATAACCTTGAGCCTGGATATGATCGGAGCCTGAAAATGCTGATCGATGGTCTCGTTTGCCTTATACAGAACACCATCGATACGATATTTTATGTCGACTCCATCGTGGCCTGTTTCGATATGGATATCGCTGGCCCTGCGATTCAGTGCGTCAAGAATGGTGGTATTGATCAGTTTTATAATCGGACTGGTATCATCGGATATGGATTCGACCGACAAAACTTCTTCGCCCCGGTCAGTCTCTTTGACTAACTGAAGCATGAAATCTTCTGAAACCTCGCGCAACACCCGACGGGTGCCTTCACCAGCCTTTATTACACTGGATATCGCCGATTCTGAAGCTATTTGAATATTAACCTGACGATCAAGCATAAGCTCCAATTCGTCAAGTTTGACAACATCGGTCGGATCGCTGACAGCAACCACGATTGAGTGCGGAGACATCTCCAGCGGTACGAATCGATAACGATAAATCGCGTCCGGCGGCAACGAGTTAAGCAGTTCTTCGTTCATCTTGAAGTTGCGTAAATCGATGTACTGCAGATTAAACTGTTCGGACAGTGCCTGGGCTATATCCTCTTCAGTCACAAAACCCTCATGGACAGCTATTTCACCAAACCGAAGCCGAGTTGTGCCCAGTTTATCCACAATGACTGCTAACTGATCGGAATTCAAACTTCCGCGATCAATGAGAATAACACCTAAGTTTTTTCGTCTGAAAGTCTGCATCGCCATCCTATCCTACGGTACCGGCAATTTTGAAAATAGGAAGATACATTGCTACTATGATTACACCGATTATAACCCCCATGATAACCATAATGGCGGGTTCAATAGCTGTGGTCAGAATATGTAGCCGTTCTTCCAGTTCGTCTTCAAGATAGTCTGAAATATCAATCAGCATATCTTCGATAGATCCGGTTGTTTCACCGACACCCAGCATTCGAAGTGCCAGTGGCGGCATTATATTGATTCGTTCAAGTGCCGAAGAAAGCCGCCCACCCTCCTCAACATACCGGACAGCCTCAAACAACCGCTTTTCCATAAACACGTTATTAAGGGTGCCGATCGACATTCTAAGCGACTCGATAATCGGGATGCCGCTGCCCAATACAGTTGCCAATGTCCTGGAAAAACTGGCCACTGAATATTTCGTAAACACGTCGCCGATAACCGGCATAGTCAACTTGAGACGATCAACAGTATAACGCCCCGCTTCAGTATTTCTCCACCTTTTAAAACCCGCGATCAAACCGGCAATCAGTAATATGCCAAAGATAAAGTAACGTCTTAACATGGAAGTAAACGTTATTAGCAGTTGTGTCAGGGCTGGAAGCTGTGATCCCGAATCGGTATAAACCTGACTGAAAGTTGGAACGACATAAACCAGAAGCAGGGTAATGGCCATAAAGGCGAAAACCACCAGGATCGCCGGGTAAAAAACAGCCGATATGACCTTCTTGCGAATATCGCCGACTCGCTTCAGATACTGTATGTAGCGGCGAATGGTTCGGGGCAGATCGCCGGTGCGCTCTCCGGCACGGATTGATGCCACATACAGGTAAGGAAATGCACGTCCATGTTTTTCCATGGCCACTGACAGAGCCGCACCACCCTTTACATCCTCACGAACCTGCTGCAGCACTTCTGAAAGCTTACCTGAATCATGCCGCTCCAAAATGGCGTCAAGAACCTGCATTATCGGAATACCGGACTTGATTAGTACCAGCATCTCCTGATTGAATGTCAACAATGCCTTGTTATCGATCTTGCGGCGCTTGATCCCTTTGTCAAAAAGAAACTGAAATGGCTTCTTTTTAACTTCAAAAACAAAAAAACCCTGATCTTCAAGGCTTTTTCGCAGCACAGAACCCTCTGCAGCTTCGAATTCCCTGTAAAGAATCTTACCGTCTGATGCTCCAAGTTTGCAGGTATAGAGTGCCATAACCTTAATTGAATACCATATATGCCAATATAATAAAACAGAAAAACCACCGGCATCATGCCCGTGGTTACCTTTAACTGGATTGTTTCATAAAGTTCAAATTCGATTTTTATTCATCGTGACATGAGACACAAAGAGCATCAGTAAGACTTGGGATTATGATCAACCCCATGGCAGCTCAGCCAGCATTCTCCGTGAAAAGTATATGTGCCCTTTTCAACAAATTTCAGTTTACCGCTTGAGCTTTCGGAAACATATGCGCGATTGAACCTGATTAAATAACGGTTCTCCACGCTTCCGTGCGATGAGTGACATGTGTGGCAGGATGTCCCGCCGCCCTTGAAGTTTCGCTCACCGGCTATATGGCGTGAATGGTAAGGAAAGCTTTCGTTAGCCATGATGCTGGAACGCTTGTGACAGCGATAGCAAAGTGCATAGGAGAAACTGTTCTCGGTCAGATTGTCGCCGGTATAATAATTATCCACCAGCAATCCCTGATATTTTGAACCATGCGGTCCGCGCGGTGCATTAGGATCATCACTTCCGTGACAGTCACCACATTTGATGACTGAAATATCACTCGGTGAACTTTTCTTTTCCCGGTACGGGCGCAGAAGGCTGACAACAGCCAGATTTTTCCCTTCGCCTTCGACAGGATGAAAGGACTGATTTGACGTTGAAAATTCAACCCGCTTATTGGTCGAATTAAGCGGTAGATTGGCACTGTCGGAATGGCACAGGTAACAGAGCTCATACTCCTTTGTGATCTGAACATCAAAATTTCCTGTTTTTTTGCCTTTTAGTCCGTTGAATGGGGCATTGGGGGCGACCTGATGGGGATTATGGCAATCCACACAATCCGAGTGCCTGGGAGCAGATGGATTTATTTCGGGCAGAGTTTCTTTTGAATCGTGAACACCCGGCTTGCTGAACACCGGATGACGGTAGTTTTTTCCAAAATCTTTGGAAATGTCAGCAACCGGTTGCCGATCCTTCATCCAGCCGCCAGATTCCCGGGTTATCTTACCGTGGCACAGTAAACAGCGATTGGCTCCTCCACCATACTTGAATTCCATGCCCACATGGCAGCTGCCGCATCCATAGGGAAGATAATTCTTGTTAAGGTGGGATGGATCAGTTGTCTCGGAATTTGCGATAGCGATCCAAAACATAAGGGACAAACAGAATGTAGCTGGTAGATACCGCATGATCATGGTGTTGACCTTCCAGATAGTGTTTAAGGTTATGGCCATGGCGCCGGAGTAATGACCGCCAACTTGTGGCAACTGTTGCAAACCGCATCATGACCGCCAACCGCACTTGCCCCGCTGTATACCCAGAACGGCACAACCTTGCGAGTGGTAGAAGGGTACGTAGTCACGTCATTCCCCATATTCTGGTGGGCATCATGACAAGTTGTGCATTGCATCCATCCGCGAGCATCACGTTTGGTATCCTGCAATTTCACTTTGTCGGCCATTTGCGGCTGGGTACTCAGCTTTGGAATGGTGAATGATGCGCCGTTCAAGCCAATCATTGTTCCGTTTTGCGTTTTGTAATCAAAAGAGGTGGCATACACGAACGACACCGGATGGTGACCGACTTTCATCTTGTTGGTGGTGGAGGGGTCAAATGAAGCGACACCTGTAATTTTGTCTCCACCCGTCGCGTTCATCAGAATAGGTCCACTCTGTCCGCTGCGGATAACCCCCCCACTCACAGCATCACCCCCCAATGGAGTTACGCCATCGTGACATGACAAACAGAGTCGCGAAGAACCATTCGGCTGCCCTCCGGAATCACCAGTGTTGGAATACTGGGAGGCTGGTAGATTTTTAATTCGAAGCGTGCTGGACGTATAGCGGGCAAACACCTGTTTAGTGTCACTTCTGTTCCAGAGCGGCCCTTGTGACGAGGAACTATGGGGCGTATGACAGAATATGCAGATCTGCTGACCGGCGGGATTGGTGACGGGGTTATCTACAGCATAATATTTAACCCCCGTGTTTTGCGCCGAGAGGTTATGCCTGTTTCCCAAAGCCGAAACCATCGGGCCTTTTGCCAGTACAATCGACGCGCACACCAACAGGGCACATAAGGCGCAACAGATAAGAAACCATTTATGGTTCATTTGATTTTATCCTCTTTCAGATACTGGTATATCTGGAGCCTGTGATTGAACGTGTCTGAAACGTAAATCCTGTCCATCTTGTCAATAAAAATACCGCTCGGAAGCATCATTTCTCCCGGCAGGGAACCTTCCTGCCCTACATAGAGCAGTAACTGGCCATTTTGATTAAATATCTGAAAATTACCCAGTATAGCGTCCATCACATATATGTTCAGATCACTATCCACCGCGACCCCTTTGGGTCGCGCAAAGGATCCGGGGCTATCGCCGACCTGACCGATACTGCGAAGATAGCGGCCGGATGAATCAAACATTCTGAGCGTGAAATTCATTGTATCGGTAACATAAATATTATCATTTCTGTCAACGGACACGTAAACCGGCATACGCATTTCACCGTTGAAATCAGAACCTGGGATTTCTTGCAGCAGGATGTCATCGTCACCAAACACGAAGACTTTGCGGGCCTGCAAATCAGAAACAATTTTTTTGCCTGTGGATGTGACTGCAATTCCGGCTGGGCTTCTAAGCTTTCCCTTGCCATCAAGCTCTGCAATAAATGAACCATCCTGACGCAGCTTGAACACGGCCCCCAGCTGAGAATCGGTCACGTAAAGATTACGTTTGCCATCCAGTGCGACTCCCACCGGCCTAACAAACTTCTTATCACCGGCTTGAAATATATAACTGACTTCCTTGGTCGCCAGATTGTAAACATGCACCAGTCCGACTGACGGGTCAGCAATGTAAATCAAGCCGTCTCCATCTGCTGCAATACACTGTGGCGTAAAAAAATCCACATAATCGTCTCTGGTTCCGACAATAAAGTCGAACATTTTGCCGATGGATCCGGAAGAAGTGTCGACCACATCCTGTGCGCCCCGAATCACTTTGAGCAGCTTAATACGGGCCTTTTCAGGCGGCGCAGGCCACAGCAAGCCCAAACGGCTGTCATGCCATGCAGCATCTTCCATCTTCACGGATGCACATCCGCCTAAAAAGGCAGCTATCAGCAAGGTATTTATGGCTATCAAAAACAGGAAGATCGTTCTTGATATCTTTTTCACAAAAAACTTATGCATTGAGCAATCCAATTACCCACACTGCAAACGAAACAATTACAGCACCACCCCAGCGAATACCTGAAGCAGAATTGAAAACATCCCTTTCAGGAAAAGCCCTGAACATAAACATGATGCTGGAAGTGATCCAGCCTGATAAACCAAGCAACAGAAATATCGACCAGAGATCGTGTGACATAAGGGGCCTATTTCCTCCAGATCCAAGATAATAACGATTGCAAGCGCAGCTTCCAAACCATTATCACCGCTTCCCTGACGATTCTGCGTGACATCTTGGAACTGCCGGCATGCCGGTCTATAAAAATTATTGGAATCTCGGTGATACGCAGTCCTCTCTCCATGCATCGATAATTCATTTCAATCTGAAACGAATAACCGTCGGATCTGACATTATCCAGATCAACAGCTTCAAGAGAGGATCTACGAAAACATTTGAAGCCACTGGTACAATCCCTCAACTGCAAGCCTGTAACCCAACGGGTATAGGCACTCGCGAAATAACTTAGAATCAGCCTTCTGATCGGCCAGTTAACGACACTAACACCATTCAGATAGCGCGAACCGATAACCAGGTCACTATCCTGTATTGCAGTCAAAAACTCGGGAAGAACGCCGGGATCGTGTGAAAAGTCGGCATCCATTTCAATTATGTAATCTGCCCCCATGGAAAGCGCTGCCTTGAAACCTTCACGATATGCAGACCCCAAGCCAAGTTTGCCGGCCCGGTGCAGAACATGAATTCGATCATTGCCGGACACCAGATCATCTATGATTTTACCTGTTCCGTCAGGCGAGTTATCGTCCACAAAAAGGATCTGAACATCCACATGCTGAGCAAGGACAGCCGATGCCAATCTGACTACATTGTCTTTTTCGTTGTAAGTTGGAATTACTACAAGTGCTTTCAAAGGTTACTTTTCTCCGGGATACGTGATTTTTGCCTTTTTGTACAGCCCGCCCATCCACTCCTCCAGCAGGTTGCTTTTCTGGGATGAAATCAGATCCTTCTTGATTTTATCCTGAATATCATCGAACGGAATCTGGCGCGGAGGCCGCCTTTCTGTCAACCTGATGATGTGGTAACCGTACAGTGATTCAACAACGTCACTTGTTTCGCCAACTTTCAGCTTCGTGAGAGCTTCTTCAAATTCAGCGACAGTCTGACCCGCATGAAAATATCCCAGATCTCCACCCTTGATTTTTGAAGGGTCATCGGACTCGTTGATTGCGATCTCCTCAAACTTCTCTCCGTCCTTGATTCTTTTCAAGACCGCTTCAGCGTTGGCACGGAAAGCTTTCCGCAGTTCCTGGCCGGCACCGGGATCTACCTTGATCAGAATATGACTGGCCCGGAACTGCTCCGGCATGTTGTATTTGGAAGGATTAGAATCGTAGTAGTTTTTTATCTTTTCAGGGGTCACGGAAACTTTGTCATCAACTTCTGAAACCAGGATTTTCTCAGCCAACAGCCTGCGTTCCATTATTCTCAGAAAGGTTTTCTTCGTGAAACCGGCGCCTTTATAAGCAGCTGCCAAATCCTCTTTTGTTTTAAATTTTTTCACCATCTTGTTCATCTCTTCATCCAAGACCGCCTGAGGAATCTTCATCCCCTTACTTCGGGCATCCTGCGCCCTCAACTCGTAATCAACCAGAATTTTCATGGCATCCGAACGTACCTTTTTCATTTTTTCATCTGATATTTTTCCATGAAAGGGCTGGTTCATCGGCATGATAATACCAATTTCCTGATTAAGGTCAGCCTCGGACAAATTAACACCATTAACGACGGCAACGACTTTACTTACAGTTTCAGCGTTTACTGCCAAGGGAAGGCAAACTGCAACAAGAAGAGCCAGCACAAGGAAGTTGATGCTCTTGAACATATTTTCTCCAATCTATTGATAGTATAAGCGATTGATAATACGAGACTTCATATATAAAAGTCAAGATGTACAGAAAATGGGGCCCGGCACATCAAGCTCTCTTGCCGTTACAGCAGGAACCCCACACCAAAACAAACGGTACTTTTATTGCTCCGGTGGTTAAATATACGAATCGTAGGGGCGAACCTGGTGTTCGCCCAATCGGGGCGCATGTAATGTGCACCTACAGTCAGGGTTTAAATGTTTAACCGCCGGATCAATAAAACTGATCCGGGCAGGCAACACCTCTGCGGCGATCAGCTTTGGAGGCGCACTGACCGGTTTTATTTTGCCGCTTCACAGCGCCATCACACACAGTGTCGGTTTCATTGACATGCTGATCTGGGCGATCGTCGCCATGCTGGTGCAGTTGGCGGTTTTCGGCTCTGTCCGGCTTATTTTCAGGGATCTGGTGCGGGGAATCGAGAACAATCATATCGCCGCTGCGACACTGCTGGCATTCTGCTCAATTTCAATCGGAATTCTCAATGCGGCCTGCATGACCTACTGATTATCACCCTGACCTTCATAATTTGAAAGCCCCGAGGTTTCCCCCGGGGCTTTCCTGTTTTTGGCAGAAAACAGTGCCGATAGGCTATATTAATATCCGCCTTGGTGAAACAAATTCGACGGCGGCGGATGACCGTCAATACTACCGGTGGAGCTACCTTGCAGCGGTAGCCTCTCTCGGAATACGCACCTGAGCCTGCTCATACCCGGCAAACACCTTGGCTCCCAGCATAAACTCCGCCCAGAATTCCTTCCACTGGGAGGGTTCCTCCTGACCTTCCGTGGCAGGTTTGAGTTCAGCCAGGAAGATCGTCAATGCCGCACCGGCAGCCAACAGGGCACCGGAGAGCATGAATGATTTTGACATGCCGCCCGGCTGGGCATTCAGCATTTCCGACACCTTGCCCATTACGAAACCGCCAACACCCCAGGCGCTGAAGAGTATGCCGTAATTTATGCCGTAGTTCTTGACCCCCCAGTAGTCTTTGGAGAAGGACGGGAACAGGGCCAGGTTGGAACCATAATTGAAACCGATAAAGGTTGCCAGCACAACCAGCAGGACCGCATTGTTGGTAGCGATGACCGGCATCGCGGCAAACATCAGAAGAGCCTGGAAGGCCAGCATGATGAACAGTGTTGCGCGACGGCCGATCTTGTCGGACAAGACCCCGGCCACAACACGACCGGCAGCGTTACCGACCGCCATGATGGCAACCGCCACAAAAGCCATGCTGCCCATGCTCTTCTTGGCCAGACCAGCCACACTGCCGATCACCATCAGCCCGGCACCGGCGCCGATGAAATAGGTCAGCCAGAGGACATAGAACTTGTAGGAACGCAGCATCTCACTGGCAGCCGCGTTTATTTTCGGTTTGGCGGCATTCAGAGCAGCCACCGGACCAGGGTTGGCAGGTTCCGGCGGAGCGTAACCGGCCGGCGGATTGACCACGAAGAAAGACAAACCGCAGACTACCACAGCAAAACCTGCCGCAAGTACCAGCATCGAACTCTGAATCCCGAATTTACCCAGAAGCCAGGATGACAATGGTGCGATGTAGACCGGAGCCAAGCCGAATCCACCCACGACGATTCCGGCGATCAGACCGGTTTTGGATGGCGAAAACCACTTCAATGCCGGAGGAGTAGCGGCCGAATATCCAAAACCGAAACCTGCCCCCCCCAGGATACCAAACCCGACCACCCAGGCCATATAACTTGACGAGAACCCCAGCAGGCTGAATCCGGCGCCTACCAACACGCCGCCGATCAGGGCCGTTTTAGCCGGGCCGATCTTGTCCTGGCATTTACCCGCCAGGATCATTGCAAAGGCAAACGTAAGACAGCAAACTGCATAAGGATCGTTAATCGTTGCCAGATCCCAGTTGAATGCGCCCGGCCCGCCTTTTTCGATCGATGCCTTGATGGCGCCCTTGAAGATACTCCAGGCATATAATACTCCCAGTGCCAGGTTGATGCCGGTGCCAGCTATGACAACCTGCCAGCCTCTGTTCTTGATATCAGACATATCCGTTCCCCCCTCGCCCTATGGTGTTTTGGAAACGGCTTTTTTAAGCGGGCCGTTCATACGGATGGCTGTGGCAAACTCCATCCAGAAGACAAGATAAATCGAAATCATCAGTGACAGGCCGATATTCTGGTTCTCAGCCCCCAACGCTTTGGCCAGGATCGGAGAGGCAAACCCGGCTCCATGGGTACCGGTCAGGCGCTCCAACATGTAGAATAACGGCAGAGTCAATAGGGTTCCGACCACCATGATGGCAATACCGGTCGGACGTTTAACCCAGTATTTCGGGGAGAAACCATACATACGCATGAAGATCACGACCCAGATAATCCAGACGGAGTAGTCGACGGCGGCATCCGGCAGGGCCAGTTTGTTCTTGACAAGCACGATTTCGAGCACAGTGACAATACCCAGCAGACAGAACATCCAATTGAATTTCTCGTTGGCTTGAGAATGCCATTGACGGCTGTCGGGGGCCTGAACCTCATTAAAGGAATGACTGTGGGTACCAAGGGCGGAAAACAGGATAGCAAACCAGATACCGGCATTGTGGAAAAGCAACGAAGCATGGTTACCGGCAACATTGGCGATGCGGGACATTGGATCCCGGGCAAAGTCACCGGCAATGCGCATCAGGAACAGGTTGGCAACCACCGAGCAACCGATGATAACCGCAATCGTAAATATCTTGCGGGGCAGCAGGTAGGGATCAACCTTGTCAGGAAAACCAATGATGAACGCGAACCAGATCAGGTACATGATCAGAGGAATGCCGAAACAGATTCCATAGACCGAATTGCCTGCGAAGTCACCGCTCTGGGCATAAATGACAACATCATTTTTGATGTCGGCATCGCTATTGAGAGCCTTGACAACATCCTTGGGCATTTTCTTGACATGCGGCAGCAGGCCCATGGCGTACCACCCGTGATCACCCTGGGTAGTATCCACGGTCCAATATTGATCCCCCATCATTTCATCGAGACCGGCAAAGATCTGCATATTGAAGGCGGCGCATACAACACAGACCACCAGCAGAAGTATAGCGTTGGAAATTTTCATTGGCATCTTCGTATCCCCCTATTCCTTGTGAGTTGTCCAGAACATCGACACGGCATTTGCGGCAAACAGGCCATACAGCCACATCGTATTCCAGGCCGGTCCGGACCAGTGACTTCCGCGACCGCCACCGACAACACCAGACGCGACCACAATACCAATCAATGCCGTGAAGGCTACCATTGCCACAGACCTCAAAATGGCGCTGTTTCGCCAAGTGTGGCGCTCGAGGTATTCAATCCTTGCCTGCAGTTCAAGCTCTCTTTCGCTCATCGTTTTTCTCCTTTGCAAGTAGAATTACTATAAACAACGTGGTTACCGTAAGGGCCAGGACAGCGTGAAACTGATTGAAATTGAGTGTCAGGTTGTACAACATTGTCTTCTCCTTTCTCAGATGTTATGTATGTGTCAACTTGTTACCAAATGTTTAAGTTCACCAGGAAATCGGTCGGCCAACTCCATGTACTTGACACATTCCGTATGGCGTCCGCTGCAGTATCTGATGATCATGTTCACATCGTGCGGCGAAATATAGCCGCAACCAACATCACAGTAGTCATCGTTTTTGCCGTAAAATGGGCAGATTTTGGAAGTTCCCATATTCTCCTCATATAACCATTCTGATACCGTATACAGCACGCTGTGTGCCAAACAGGACAATCAAAATAATATGTTGTAATATACAATAGTTACACTCTTTACACCCTGACGCCGGCAACTGATGCATTTGCAATTATGCAAACACAAATGATATGGGCAATTAACTGCAGACATGATTGCCAACATTGGTTTCGGAACAATTAACATCAAATACCCTGCTTTAACGACATGTTACATATCCGGGGTATCTTTTTTGCACAATTGCAAACCGTTTTTATTTGCACATTTGCAAAAATGCAAACCGAATTGGAGACAAAATGGAAAAAGACCGGATAAAATGGAATCAGCGCTACCAGTCGGAAGAGTCCTTCCTTGGCGAACGCCCCTCACCTTTTTTGACCCGTGAAATTGAAAGAATCAAACGGCTGGCTCCGGGCAATAAAGCGCTGGATTTGGCCTGTGGTGAAGGGAGAAACTGCGTCTTTCTGGCACAGAACGGATTCAGGGTAACCGGGATGGATATTTCGGATATCGGATTGGCTAAAGCGGCTGCCAGAGCAGAGATGCAAGGAGTAGAAGTGGATTTCAGGCAAGTTGATCTTGAATATTATGAAATAACCGAAACGTTCGACCTGATATTGAATTTCAACTTTCTGATGAGGGAATTAATACCTGAAGAGGTGCGGGCGCTCAATCCGGGTGGACTGCTGCTGTTCGACACAATCCTGGAATCGCCGCAGTTGCTGGCGACCCACAACCCCACCTACCTGCTTCGCCGGGGCGAACTGGCCGGACTGTTTAAAACCTTTGATGGAGAGATACTTTTTTCGGAAGAGAGCAACAGCGGTGAGATGCCTACAGCCAGGCTACTGTTCCGGAAATCCCTGAAATCGGCATGATCCGGATCAGGATAAACTGATTAAAGCGGAACCTCGAAACTGTTCATCCACGACAATGCCTCCTCATTATCCTCCACCCCTTTGTATCTGTACAAAAAGCGGAGTTTGTCACCCGGCTGAATACCACTTCCCAGCTTGACTGAAAAACGGGCATAGTCGTCCTGACGAAAGCTTGTGGGGATTATGAAAAAACTCTTTTGCGCTCGCTCTGCTCCAGAGGCGTCAAGAAGTGATATCCAGAGTTCCAGGCCCTCCATAACAGGGAAGCGGTTGTTGCGGACATAGCCTTCCACCGCTGTCAAGCCGGCACTCTGTGAAACGTGCCATCCGATGGTAACATCGAAATTCTTGCGAAAATCCGGATATTCGGTTTCATTGACAGCTTGATAGCTGTTTAGTGCACATGCCGATAACAAAAATACAGTCGCAAGCATACCAGCCAATGATCTTATTTTACGAAACATAAAAACACCTCCCATCTGCGAGCATGTAACTTTTTTTATATTATACTCCGTGGCATAGCTGTCCTTCAAAAAAAATGCCAGGTACAAATGCCCCCAACAAATACTGCCGCTACAAAGCAGGCGGATTACTCACAACGCCACAAGGGGTCTGGAATTAACCCAAAGAGTTTAAACGTAGTGTTGATTTTTTTTGCAAACACAACTTTGCAACACCGCAATTAATTCATAACATGCTGTTTTCAAATATGCTTTATAAAATAGATCAGCTTTATATAATTGAGCTTTTTATTTGACATGTTACTTTGGATTGTTTAGATTAATACAAGTATTCAAGTTCGATACATAATTGAGTTGCTCCATTTTTCTGGCAGCAAGACATTTGGATTTCTGCAAAGCTTATGAATCAGGGGTTTGGGGTCTTTCAACACAGCGACACCTTACTGAAAATAGTAGGTCGGATTCCGTTGAATTGTGAAGTACAACCAACACCAAACCAAGAAAGGAGTAACTAATGGCAGAAAAACAGTATGATTGGGCAAAGATTGCCAAAGACCCGCGTTTCGTAGAACTGCATCACAAAAAGACAGCCTTCCTGTTCGGCTGGTGGATATTCTCCACCGTGTACTACTTCCTGCTCCCGATCGGGGCGGCCTATGCTCCCGGCCTTTTCAAGATTAAAATCATCGGGGTCATCAACTTCGGATACCTGTTTGCCCTTTCCCAGTTCTTTGTGTCCTGGGCCCTGGCACTATACTACGCCAAAGTAGCCAACAACGACTTTGACCGTCTGACCAAGCAACTGGTCGATGAACTTCAGTAAAGGAGGATACGACATGACATTCAAAAAAATCATTATTGCCACAACACTGGCACTCTCCGTTGCCGCAGCCGCCTTTGCTGAGCCTGCCAAGGACGCTCCCGCACCCGGCGCGACACCCGCTGCCAGTGCACCCGCTCCGGCCGGCGCCCCCGCCGTAGCCGCTCCGGCCGCTGCCACACCAGCCCCGGCCGCCGCACCGTCCGCACCGGTCAAACCTAAAAAAGAGCTGAAAGCCAACAAGGCCATCACCCTCTCCATGTTCGCCGTCATCATCGGCATCACGCTGGGCGTCGTTGTCTGGGCCGCCAAGCAGACCAAGACCGCCGCCGACTTCTACGCAGCCGGTGGCGGAATCACCGGAACCCAGAACGGCTGGGCGATTGCCGGCGACTACATGTCGGCCGCCTCGTTCCTCGGTATTTCCGGAATGATCTCGCTGTACGGCTATGACGGATTCATGTACTCGGTCGGCTGGCTGGTGGCCTACATCACCGTACTGCTGATCATCGCCGAACCATGCCGCAACGCCGGCAAGTACACCCTGGGAGACATCCTCTCCTTCCGCACCGATCCCAAGCCGGTTCGCGCCGTAGCCGCCATCTCCACCGTCGCCGTTTCCACCTTCTACCTGACCGCCCAGATGGTCGGCGCCGGCAAGCTGATGGCGCTGCTGGTAGGGGTAACCTACAAACAATCAATCATCGGCGTCGGCATCCTGATGGTCGGCTACGTCGTCTTCGGCGGCATGACCGCCACCACCTGGGTACAGATCATCAAGGCCGGCCTGCTGATGTCGGGTGCCTTCCTGCTCTCGTTCCTGGTCATGATGAAAGCCGGCTTCAACCCGATCGGCTTCTTCGACACGATCGTCAACAGCCCCGACATCCAGGACCACGTATCCAAAATGGTGCTGAAGGACGGCATCACCCTGAATGGCGTCGACGCCGGCCAGCGTTTCCTTGAGCCGGGCCTGCTGATGAAAGCCCCGCTGGATCAGATCTCGCTCGGTATGGCCCTGGTTCTGGGCACCGCCGGCATGCCGCACATCCTGATGCGCTTCTTCACGGT
>CAYWJJ010000003.1:0-124603 GCA_964458105.1 uncultured Geobacter sp. | reverse complement strand
TGCCCGCGGCGGCAAGATCGGCCTGTTCGGCGGCGCCGGCGTCGGCAAGACCGTTTTGATCATGGAATTGATCAACAACATTGCCAAGCAGCACGGCGGTTTCTCGGTATTTGCCGGCGTTGGCGAGCGTACCCGCGAAGGAAACGACCTTTGGATGGAGATGAAGGAATCCGGCGTTCTTGACAAGGCCGCGCTTGTTTACGGTCAGATGAACGAGCCTCCTGGGGCACGTGCCCGCGTTGCTCTTACCGCTCTCTCGATTGCGGAGTATTTCCGTGAAGAAGAAGGTCAGGACGTTCTGTTGTTCATTGATAACATCTTCCGCTTTACCCAGGCCGGTTCAGAGGTTTCCGCTCTTCTGGGGCGTATTCCCTCTGCCGTTGGTTACCAGCCTACACTGGCAACCGAGATGGGCGAGCTGCAGGAGCGCATTACCTCAACCAAGAAGGGTTCGATCACTTCGGTTCAGGCGATTTACGTTCCGGCTGACGACTTGACTGACCCGGCACCGGCAACAGCTTTTGCCCACTTGGATGCTACAACGGTTCTTTCCCGTCAGATTGCCGAACTTGGAATCTATCCCGCGGTTGACCCGCTGGACTCCACTTCACGTATTCTCGATCCGCAGGTTATCGGCGAAGAGCACTATGCTATCGCACGCTCTGTTCAATACGTTCTCCAGAAGTACAAGGATCTCCAGGATATTATCGCAATTCTCGGTATGGACGAACTTTCCGAGGAAGATAAGCTGGTTGTTGCACGTGCCCGCAAGATTCAGCGTTTCCTTTCACAGCCTTTTCATGTTGCCGAAGCCTTTACTGGTTCACCAGGCAAGTATGTAGAGCTGAAAGACACCATCAAGGGTTTCCAGGAAATCGTAGCCGGCAAGCACGACAATATGCCCGAGCAGGCTTTCTACATGGTCGGTTCGATCGAAGAGGCTATTGAAAAGGCCGCCAAACTGGCTGCGGTATAATTAAACGTGTAGGGGCGATCCTTGTGATCGCCCTGATCTTCCGGGCGAATACAAGATTCGCCCCTACAAGGATCAAAAAATGGCTGAAAAGATGAAGCTTGAAATTGTCACTCCCTATAAAAAGGTTGTCGATATAGAGGTCGAGGAAGTTACTGCAACCGGTAAGCTTGGTGAATTCGGAGTCCTTCCAGGCCACGCACCATTTCTGACATCCCTCAATATCGGAGAGCTGTGTTACAAGACAGATAATGTCTCAACCAGCATGGCGCTCAATTGGGGCTATTTTGAAATCAAAGACGATAAGATCATTATTCTCGTCGAAACTGCTGAGTATGCAGAAGACATCGATGTCGAGCGTGCCAGAGCGGCGCAGGGCCGCGCTGAGGAAGCCCTCAAAAAGCTGACGCCTGAGGACAAGCAGTTTAAAGTTTACGAAGCGGCTCTCGAACGTTCAATTATTCGTATGCAGGTTGCAGGTAAGAGCGTCCGCAAGTAGTTTTATAACGATATGGCAACTTTATGATAGAGCGGCAGCGATGCCGCTCTATTTTTGTTTGTGTGGAAAATATGAATTGTCTTTGCTATAAACTTCATATCGCAAATACCAAGTCGCAATCAAACGATTACGTCGTTGGCTTCATCGGTGGCTCCTCAACGTACTTATAGTACGCCTTGGTAGCCACTCTCCTCGCCGCCTTGTACTCATTTTGATTGCACCTTGGTATAAATTCACTGCAGGAGTTCCATATGGCAGGTTCAAACGATCTTAAGCATTACCACTGCTACGAGATATTCTCCCAAGCCACCGGAGTTGAAATACGTTCGTCAATCAAGAGTCATGAGGATCGCGGAGTTGTAACCGAACGATCCGGCAGGGTGCAATTGCGCTTTTTCAAGCTGGCCCATAAAACAAAGCCTGACGACGTTACCCAGATCCGTTTCATTTGCGAACCGGACGAAGCCTTCGGGCTGGCGCTAATGATCAGTCAGGTGGCTGCCTCCTCGGTGCCTTGCAAAGAAAAACTTGCACCGCACAAGT
This sequence comes from uncultured Geobacter sp., assembly GCA_964458105.1. Lineage (GTDB taxonomy): Bacteria > Desulfobacterota > Desulfuromonadia > Geobacterales > Pseudopelobacteraceae > JACRCG01. Next base: position 122,588 of record CAYWJJ010000003.1, on the reverse strand, counting down.
TTTCGGTTGGAGATCAGGGAACGGAAACTATAACTACGCTTACCGTTGAAAAATGGGAGCGGGGCGGGAAGAGTGGCTTCGCCTTGACGGTGGCCCGCGGTAAAGACTTTATCAGCGTACCGACATCACTGGCGAAGTTTCTCTTTGCCGGGGAATTCTTGCGGTTTTTGTCCACGGATCAATGTTGGGTGGAGCGGGCCGAGAAGTTGTCAGCCACAAAATCTGCCTCCTGAAATGTCCCGAACAAAACGCTACAATACATTCTCTGATGAATTAAAACAACTGTTCGGCTGCAAGGTGCAGCGCATCTCGATTGATGCGGGTCTGACCTGTCCCGGCCTTGATGGCACGCTGGATACAAACGGTTGCATATTCTGCGGTGGGTACGGCTCGGGTTCCCACGGCATACGCCGTGATCTGGATATCCCTTCTCAGTTGGAGGACGGGATGGAGGTCATGCGCCGCAAGTACAAGGCTGCCAGTTTTCTGGCCTATTTTCAGGCCTATTCGAACACATATGCACCGGTCGAGCAACTGCGAAGCATGTTCGAGAAGGCTCTCTCCGTGCCGGATGTCGTCGGCATTATATGCGCGACCCGTCCCGATTGCCTGCCCGATGATGTCATGAACTGCCTTGAGGAGCTAAACAGAAAAACTTATTTCTGGCTTGAGTTGGGAATGCAGTCCATGCATGACAGGAGTCTGGCCCTGATCAATCGCCGGCACGATCATGCCTGCACTGTTGACGCGGTTGAGCGTGCAAAAAGAAGGGGGTTGCGAATATGCGCCCATGTCATTTTAGGATTGCCGGGCGAGTCCCGGAAAGAAACCCTTCATATGGCGGGAGAGCTTAACAGGCTGAAGATTGACGGCGTCAAGATTCACCTGCTGCATGTCATGCGTGGAACCGAGCTGGCGGAAATGTATGCACGCGGCGAGGTCGCTGTGCTGGATCGGGACGGCTATGCCGGGCTGGTGTGTGATTTCCTGGAACAGCTTGATCCGCGTATCCTGATCCACCGGCTGACCGGTGACGGCGGTCGCGACAATCTTATCGCTCCGCTCTGGTCGCTGAAAAAATTCGAAATCCTCAACCTGATCGACGCCGAACTGAAACGTCGCGGGACTTGCCAGGGAAGCCGCTTCAAGCCATCTTGAACTACATCTCCACCCGCGTCACCACCCCTTGCAACTTGGCAGCAGGCAGCTTGTTGAACTGGACGAAGTTTGGGGTCAGCTTCTTGATGGTCGAAAAGATCTTCCAGGCAGGGTTACCGGTGGCGATATCCTCAATACCATAGAAGATGACCTTTTCAACGATGCCGTTATCCTTTAGCAGTTGCTCGATATCGAACATTTCCATATAACCGGACTTTATTTCGAAGGCGTCCAGCCCGGTACCCAAACCGGCTGTCAGGCTGCTCTCCAGCCCGTAGGGCTCGTCTGTGCGGATAATTGAAATCAGTACGTTTCTGTCGTAGATAATGTTTGAACGAATGGTGCAGTGTACCAGATAGGGCGGGATAGTGTTCCATTCCTTGACGAAGAACAGGCCGGTACCCGAGATGTGCCCTTTTTTGTAGATCTGTTCATAGCTCATCAGGTATGTCTCCATGTCAAGCGGCCTTAAAGCCTTGTATAAGGCCCGCTGCCCCTTTGTCCAGATAAGAATGGCACAAAATGGAATCGAAGCCAGAATCAGTGACCAGTAGCCACCATGAGGCAGTTTATAAAGGTTGGAGATCAGGAAGGCAAAATCCACCAGAGTTACGAAAAGGGCTATGGGAACTTTCCACCTTTTGGTGGTGCGTGCGAAAATCATGACCATCATCACGCCGGTGATAGTCATGGTGCCGGTGACGGCGAGACCATAGGCTGCGGCCAGGTTCTCAGACTTCTGAAAAATCAGCATTATGAAGATGACCAGGCCTAGCAGAATCCAGTTAACCGCGCCGATGTAGATCTGTGATTTGAGTTGGTGAGATGTGTAATCAACTTTTAGAAGAGGTAGAATACGGGTGGTGATCCCTTGGTAGACGATGGAGAAGACCCCGCTGATCAGAGCCTGAGAGGCAATCACTGTTGCCATGACAGTCAGAATAAGAAACGGTATGTAGAGCAAGGTAGATTGCGATTGTACCATGCCGAAGAGGATATTTTTGGCCGCCGGGTGATTGATGATGAAGGCTCCCTGCCCCAGATAGTTGATCACCAATGCCACGAAGACAATGTACCAGGCCCGTTTGACAGGTTTTCGCCCAAGATGGCCCATGTCGGCGTAAAGTGCCTCGCCTCCAGTGGCGCACAAAATTACTTCTGATAAGACGAAAAAGCCGGCTAGACCGTTCTTAGCGAGAAACGAGATGGCATAATGCGGACTGATGGCTGTGAGTATCGCTGGATATGAAAGCAGGGCGATGATTCCTGATATTGTCAGGGCTGTGAACCAGACAAACATGATCGGCCCGAATGCTTTTGCCACCTTATCGGTACCCTTGAACTGAAAGACAAACAGGAAAACTGCAATAATCGCAGCAATCAGGATCAATGTCCCCTGGCTGAGTTGACTGAAAGCCGGTATCAGCAGGGTACCTTCGACAGCCGAAAGGATACTTATGGCCGGGGTTATTACGCCGTCGCCCAGCAGTAGTGCTACACCAAGGTAGGAGAGGAAGGTTACAAACACCATCTGGCGTCCCGGTTTGATCATGCGCACAAGAATCTCGCGCAGAACGATTGTTCCGCCTTCCCCTTTACGGCTGAGGCTCATGGCCAGCAGGGCATACTCTATATTGACGAGGATCATTAACGTCCAGACGATTAGAGAAATAATGCCAAAAACATTTTCCTGAGTCGGTTTAGTCAGGGCGATGATTACTGTCAGGGTATAAATCGGGCTGGTACCGATATCACCAAAAACCAACCCCATTGATTTGATAATGCCGCCCCAGTAGGAATCTGTCTCGTCATGCTTCATGTGATGCCCCCGCTTAGTTGAAACCTTATACCACTTGGAACTTTTGCACTCAATTGATTTTACATGAAAGGGTGAACGGCAATAAAAAACCGCCGGCATGAACCGGCGGTCTGAATCCGCTGTCGCGCCCTTCCAGATGCCTACGAGGTTAGCTGACGGGCTAGAGAGTGGAAGTTCTCTTTCCATATGCTGGAATGCGCCCCTGTTGACTGGGTCCCCCGCATCCGTTCGTCTATGATCGGATCTCGGCTACAAACTCTGCCGTTATACGCTTTCAAAAAGTTGTGTCAAGGAATTCCTGAAACTTCGACTTACTATAGACTGTTTTTGTGGAGATGGGGTGTTGGCTGGAGACTTTATGTTCTTGCTGATTGCCTGGTAAGCTTAGAGTAGTATAAGTAAAGTGGCCTGAACATTATTTACTGTTTACACTACGTGCAAAACTGCTACACTTCGCGGTCAGCTTAAGACTCAGGAATGGAAGCGGTATGAATGGCAAAACCGTAGCAATAAAAGTCGATGTGGATACCTATGCCGGGACGCGGGACGGCGTGCCGGCCCTGCTGGAGGATATGGCGCGTTTTGACGTCAAGGCCACCTTCTATTTTTCCATGGGGCCGGACAACTCCGGCAAGGCCATCCGGCGCATATTCACCCGCCCCGGTTTTCTGAAAAAGATGTTGCGGACCAAGGCGCCGGCCGCCTACGGCATCAAAACCATGCTGTACGGCACATTGCTGCCGGCACCGATGATCGCCGCCGGGTTCCCGGAAATGCTTCGCGAGACTGAGCGGCAAGGGCACGAAGTCGGTATCCACTGCTGGGATCATGTCAAGTGGCACGATTACCTGCCCTGGTTCCCCAAGCACCTGACCGCGATGGAGCTGGGGCGCGCCAGTGCGCTTTTTGAGGAAATCCTGGGGCATCGTGCCGCTACGACCGCTGCGCCCGGTTGGACCGTCACGGCCGATTCGCTGGAGGTGCAGGACGCTCTTGGGTTGAAATACTGCAGCGACGGCCGCGGTACGCACCCTTTCTACCCGGTCATGGATGGCCGCCGCTTCCGGACCTTGCAGATTCCGACCACCCTGCCGACCGCCGATGAGATTCTGGGTGAGAACGGCATCACGCCGGAGAATATCGACCGGTTTTACGCCGACAACCTGAAAGAGGGGCTCAACGTACTAACGATTCACGCCGAACTGGAAGGCGGTGTTATCCGATCCTCGTTCATGCGCCTGATGGAGCGCTTCAAAAACGATGGCGTACGCTGTGTAACGCTCGGGCAGGTGGCAAGCAAAATCACAACTCTTCCCGCCTGCGAACTGTTCATGGGCGAAATTGCCGGGAGGGCCGGAAAAGTGGCCATCCAGGGGAGCTGCATTCAATGATCTGCCGTTACTTCAAGGTTGCCCACCGCGACATGGTCTACCTTAAATTCATCCTGGAAGCTTATGAAGGGATGAACGTTATGAGTACCGTCGATAACAAGGCCGGAATCATCCGGATAGCAATCATGCCAGGTTTTGTGGAGGATATGGATGCCTTGTTGGCCGAACTGGGTCGACAGGTGAACATGGAACCGGTCGAGTGGAACGATGCCCCCCCTGGATTCTGAGCCCCGCCATCCAGGTGCCCGCTATGCCCTGGCGCTGCTGCTGGCGGTCAACCTGCTGAACTACATCGACCGCCAGGCGCTCTATGCGGTTTTCCCGCTGATAAAATCCGATCTGCAACTGTCCGACACCGCCCTTGGCCTGCTGGGGAGCGCTTTCATGCTCTGTTATATGCTGGCTGCACCGCTTTTCGGACGACTTGGCGACCGGGCCAATCGCGCGCGACTGGCCGCCGGGGGACTGGTGGTCTGGAGCCTGGCCACCATGCTGTCAGGAATGGCCTCATCCTACCGGATGCTGCTGGCGGCGCGCAGTCTGGTCGGGGTGGGAGAGGCCAGCTTCGGCACAGTTTCCCCCGGTCTGGTAGCCGATTACTTTCCCCGCGAGAAGCGCGGCCGGATGCTGTCGCTCTTCTTTCTGGCAATCCCGGTCGGAAGCGCCCTTGGTTATCTGCTGGGCGGACAGCTGGGCCAGGCCTTCGGCTGGCAGCGGGCCTTCCTGCTGGTCGGCCTGCCCGGATTGTTGCTGGCCCTGCCGCTTTATTTCCTGGCCGAGCCTCGCCGGAGCAACGATTCTGCCGACTCATCCGCCACTGAGAAGGTTCTGCCGGAACTGCGACGGTTCCTCTCCAACCGCAGCTATCTCTACGCCACACTGTCGATGGCGGCCATGACATTCGCCCTGGGAGGGCTGGCCCAGTGGGCTCCCTCCTTTCTGCATCGTTCGTTCGGGCTGGAGGTTGCCAGAGGCAGCACAATTTTCGGCATGATCACGGTTGCGTCCGGCATCATCGGTACTCTGGCTGGCGGCTGGCTGGGTGACCAATTCCAGCGCCGCACCCCTGCCGGCTATCTGTACGTTTCCGCTGCCGGATTCCTGCTGGGCGTGCCGGCCATGACCCTAGCCCTGATGACCGCCGATCTGACGATCTGCCTGGCAGCCATCTTCGCCGCCGAACTTTTCCTTTTCCTGAACACCGGCCCGCTCAACACCGTGCTTGTCAACGTGGTGGCCCCCGGCCGCCGCGCCATGGGCTTCGCCATCAACATTTTCACTATCCACGCCCTGGGGGATGCTATCTCGCCGGCCATTATCGGTGTTCTTTCCGACCGTTGGGGGCTGTCTGGCGCACTGCTGATTACACCTGTGGCGGTATTGTTTGCGGCCGGTTTTGCCCTGTGGGGCGGGCGGTTTGTGGCGGATGATCAGCGGACGGCGGAGCAGTGACGGTTTCGGAAGGTTGCGGAAACGTGATCTGATCTATTGATCAAATCGGTGTGACGTGTTAGGGATATGCCCCCGTTATTCCAATTCCAAATCAAAGCGCTATCTTCGTTGGCTCGTCTTCGGCACCTCAACGTACCGATAGTACGCCTCGGCGCCTCAATCCTCGCCGCCTTGATTTCATCTTTGATTCGGAACTGGTATTACGACAGAAAAACCATACCCCAGGAGATAATTTGATGCAGTTCAGTGCCGAAGAAGTTCACCCGATATTGCCGATTCTGATCGAGCAGAGCGGCCTGGCCGCCGCCTCGGTTGCCAATACCGTTGAATTGCTGAAAGAAGGATCTACGGTTCCCTTTATTGCACGTTACCGCAAGGAGCGCACCGGAGAGCTGGATGAGGTGCAGATCCGGCTGCTGGAAGATCTGCTGGCCTATCATACGGAACTGGCCGAGCGAAAAACCACCGTGCTGAAAAGCATAGCTGAACAGGGCAAGCTGACCCCCGAACTGGAAGGTCGGATTGTTGACTGCCGCCAGAAAACGGAGCTGGAAGACCTGTATCTCCCCTATCGCCCCAAGCGCCGCACCAAGGCGATCATCGCCAGGGAACGCGGCCTGGAGCCGTTGGCCGATCTGCTGGCGGCCGGAGTAACATCCGGCAGCCTGGAGGAACTGGCCGCAGCTTTTGTAAATCCGGAAGGCGAAGTGCCGGATGCTGCCGCCGCGCTGGAGGGGGCCGGACATATTCTGGCGGAAAGATTGGCTGACGACGCCGATGCGCGGGCATTTGTGCGGCGTCTGACCTGGGAGGAGGGGCTGCTCTGCTCACGGGTGGCGGCCGACAAGAAAGAGGCTGTCACCAAGTTCGAGATGTACTACGATCACCAGGAGCCGTTGAAAAACGTGCCGTCACATCGCCTGCTGGCCATGCGGCGCGGTGAAAAGGAAGAGGTGCTTTATCTGGCGATCCAGGCCCCGGTTGATACGATCCTGACCGGCCTGAAGTCGCGCATTGCCAAGGGCAAAGGGGTTGCGGCAGAGTTTCTGGAGCGGGTGGCCGAGGACGCCTACAAACGGCTGATTTCAACCGCCATCGAGGGGGAATTGCGTCTGGAAGCCCGCAATCGGGCCGATGAGGTCGCCATCAAGGTTTTTGCCGACAATCTGCGCAACCTGCTGCTGCTTCCGCCGGCCGGCAGTTGCCGGGTGCTGGGGATCGACCCCGGCCTGCGGACCGGATCAAAGCTGGCGGCGGTGGACGAAACCGGCCGCCTGCTGGAATACGCCACTATCTATCCCCACGCCGGCGGTGGCGCCAAAGTCGCCCAGGCCAGGCAAACCTTGATCGAGGTGGCTAAACGCTGCAACAGCCAGCTGGTGGCAATCGGCAACGGCACCGCCGGCCGCGAGATGGAACAGTTCGTCAAGCAGACCCTGCGAGAGGCGGGGATGGAGCTGGCGGTAGTAATCGTCAACGAGGCCGGGGCCAGCGTTTATTCAGCTTCGGAGATCGCCCGCGAGGAGTTCCCCGATCTGGATCTGACGATTCGCGGCGGCGCTTCGATCGCCCGCCGCCTGCAGGACCCGCTGGCCGAGCTGGTCAAGATCGATCCCAAGAGCATCGGTGTGGGACAGTATCAGCACGATGTGGATCAGCCGGCTCTGAAGAAGTCGCTGGATGCGGTGGTGGAATCGTGCGTGAACTATGTCGGGGTGGACCTGAACACCGCTTCCTGGGCACTGTTGGCCTATGTTTCCGGTATTGGCGAAAACCTGGCCAAGGGCATCGTCCGGCATCGCGATGAGCATGGCCCGTTTGCGACCCGCAAGGCGCTGCAGAAGGTGGCCCGCTTTGGTCCGAAAACCTATGAGCAGGCCGCCGGCTTTTTACGCATTCGCCATGGCAAAGATCCGCTGGATAACACCGCCGTGCACCCCGAGCGCTATGCGCTGGTGGAGCGCATGTCGGCTGATCTGGGGGTGAAGGTGTCCGAGCTGGTGGCCGATTCCGGCAAAGTGGAACGGATCGAACTGTCACGTTACATAACGGATGGGGTGGGGCTGCCGACCCTGAAAGATATTGTCGAGGAACTGAAGAAACCGGGGCGCGATCCGCGTGCCGCCTTCAAAACCGCCGATTTACGCGATGATATCCGGGAAATGTCCGACCTGAAGGAGGGGATGATTCTGGAAGGAACCGTTACCAACGTGGCTGCTTTTGGCGCCTTCGTTGATATCGGAGTCCACCAGGACGGTCTGGTGCATCTCAGCCACCTGTCGAACCGTTTCATCAAGGAGCCGGGCGAGGCGGTCAAGGTCGGCCAGGTGGTCAAAGTCAAGGTGCTGGCGGTGGATATTACCCGCAAGCGCATCTCGCTATCGATCAAGGAAGCTATGCCGCAGGCGCAGCAGCCGCGCCCCAAGGGAGCGCCGCCGCAGAAGAAGACAGCTCCCCCTGCGGCGGTCAACAGTTGGGAAAAGGCCGGTTTCCGGGTTCGGGAGGGCCGTCAGAAATAACTATACAAGCAATATCCGCAAGCCCTGTCCGGCGCCTGACACGTAGACGAACGTGCAGGTTGCCGGGCCTGTTTTACACTCACCATTGCGATAATCGTTGATAAATTCATGTCGGAAAAGCTTGATCCGGCAGCCCGACGGCAGCTCAAGTCCTCCCGGCAGATCCCGAGGGCCGGGCCAGCTGCACTTTTCCTGTCGCCCTGAGGCGAAGGAGGGCAGTTTGCCCATCAACGGCATTTCGCTGTGGCAGTAGTCGAAGAACAGCGCATCGTACAATTCAGTTTTTTCGCCTTGATTGACAAGCTCTTCCGTCAGAGCTGCAAAAAGCTCGTAGACCCGCCGCCGCGAAAAACTGGAGAGATTTTCGTTGCCGGCCTTGCGTGCCATCATATCCAGGATGGCCGCCAGTGGCCGTTCCCGCTTCAAGTATTTGAATGCGGTGCCAAACCCGCCATGTTTCTGGAAAAGATCCAGCAGCCGTCCGATTGTTTCAATACGACATATATCGTCGTAAGATAGCCAGCGGTTACGAAGGACCGTGTAGGGAGGGTAGCTGGAGAAGCTGTATTCCTCTCGGCTGGCGATCTCCCGCATCGGAGACCCTTTCAGCACCTTTAGCGGTTCGATCTGGATTTCATGGGGTTCAAGTTCGGCAATCGCCTGCAGCGAATTCAAAAAGCCGCAGTAATCCTCCCCTGGTAAGCCTGCCACCAGATCCAGATGCAGTTCGACCTTTGTTTCCGCCTTGAGGCGGCGGACGTTGCTGTAGATGCGCGACAGATCCGCCTTGCGTCCCACCCGCGCCAGCGTGCTTTCCGAAGCCGACTGGATTCCAATCTCAAATCGGAAGGTGTTTTCCGGAACCTGCGAGAGGACATGAAGGTTGTCGCCAGTCAGAAGATCGGCGGCGATTTCGAAATGGAAGTGGCTGGCCCGGTTGTGTTCAAGGATGAATCCCCACAGCTGCCCGGCCCGTCCGGCATCGTAATTGAAAGTGCGGTCCACCAGTTTTATTTGCGACACATTTTGACGCATTAGCAGCAGCAGGTCCTGCTCGATTCGCTCCATTCCAAAGGAGCGAACCGACCCTTCCACCGACGAAAGGCAGAATGCGCAGGAGAAAGGGCAGCCGCGGGATGTTTCATAATACACCAGCGGTTTTTTCAGGTCCACCAGGCCGGATTCGAACGGCGAAGGTATCGTATCCAGATCAATATGCACTTTAGCGGGTGGTCCGGAAACGATGTCCTCACCTTCCCGGAAGAAAAGATTGCCTATTTCGGCCAGGGCGCGTACGGGCAAGCTGTCGTTTTCTTCTTCAAGCAACATTTCCAGCAGTTGCCGGAAGACCGCTTCGCCTTCTCCCTTGATGACGAAGTCTATGGCCGGGTTGGCGTGCATCAGTTCAAAAATACCGAAGGATGCTTCCGGTCCCCCCATTGCGATCAGCATCTGCGGCGCAATTTTCTTGATATCCGAAATGATTTGGAGAGTCTGCTCAATGTTCCAGATGTAGCAGGAGAAGGCGATCAGATCGGCTCGTTCGGCCATGATCAGGCGTAGGAGTTGCTCGCGCGGTTCGTTGACGGTCCATTCACGAATCACAATCTCAATGCCCGGAATATTGCGGCACGAGGACGCCAGGCAGGGGAGTGCCAGCGAAGCGTGGGAGTATTTGGCATGCAGGGTTGCAAGGAGTATCTTCATTTATTGCTGCCCGAAAAGGTTACGCTGTATTTTCCATCTTTATTCTGAATTTCGGTCTTGCATGGCCGTGACAGTACCCTCAGCTTTTCAATGACTGACTTGGCGCTATCCCCTGACAAAAAACGGGGCTGGAAACCTACCCGACGGTGCAGCACATCCAGCGGCAGGATCTCGGCCGTACGCAGATTTTCGTCCAGCCGCAGGCGGATCAGGGCGCTGACATCGGCTGTCGAGCTCTTGCTGGCGAAGGTGAAGTTGCCGAGGCTATAGAAGATTATGCCCCTTTTGTAAAGTTCGATACCCTGGAGCACATGCGGGTGGTGGCCGATGATTACATCCGCACCGGCATCAATGGCGTTGTGGGCGGCTTTGCGTTGATAATCCTGCACCGCGCCGCTGGCTTCTTTGCCCCAATGGAATGAAACGACCACATAGTCGGCCTGCCGGCGGGCGCTGGCCACGTCGGCTGTCACCAGCTTTTCGTATCCGGGAGCGGTGCCGGGGCGTGTCTTTCCGGCGAAGAATTCGATCGGCTGGGTCAGTGAGTAACCCAGGAAGGCAACTTTTTTGCCCTTGATCGAATAGAGCGCCATCTTGCGGGCTTCATCCAGGTTTGGGCCGGCGCCGATCCAGGCGATACCGGCAGTATCCAGATGTTGCAGCGTCTCGGCCAGTGCCTCGCCACCGAAGTCCATGCTGTGATTGTTGGCCAGGGTCACCAGGTTGAAGCCGGCCGCGCGGATGGCTTTTGCAACAGCCGGTTCGGCACGGAAACGAAACTGCTTGGTGGTGCATTCGCTGCCGCAGGTCGCGATCGGCGACTCCAGATTGGCGAGGTTGATGTCGCCACCCGCCAGTTCGCCCTTGACGCCGCCGAAGGGGTAGTCATAGCCCTTGGACTTCAATGCCGGTATCCACCTGCCGGCCAGCATGATGTCGCCGACCGCGTTGATGACGATCTCTTCCGCCCGCAGGCTGATTGGTATGCACAGAAGCGTTAATGTAAGCAGGATACGGGCAAATGCAGGTTTCATTATGGCTCTTTTGGATTGACGTGAGGTGGCACAAGTGTTAAAAAATACACTTTTAATCCTGAAAAATAAAGGTGTTTCCCGATGCTAGACATGAAATTCATCCGCGAGAATCTGGACGAGGCCGAGCAGCGCCTGCGTACCCGTGGCGGCGCATCCTATCTGGACGGTTTTCGAGGGCTGGACGAGCAGCGCAGAAACCTGCTGCTGGTAAACGAGACGCTCAAGGCTGAACGCAATCGCGTTTCGGACGAAATCGGCCGTGTAAAGGACAAAAGCCAGGTTCAGGACCAAATCCTGGAAATGCGGGCGGTCTCCCAGAAAATCAAGGAGCAGGACGAGGAGTTGAAGCAGTTGGAGGAAAAGCTGCAATCTTTCCTGCTGACAATCCCCAACCTGCCGCATGTCACGACTCCGGCTGGAACTTCCGAAAACGACAACCTCCAGGTCAGGGTCTGGGGCGAGCCACGCCAGCCCGCTTTCAAGGCCAGACCGCACTGGGAAATCGGCGAAGAACTGGGTATCCTGGATTTCGAGCGTGGAGCAAAAATTACCGGCGCGCGCTTTACCCTCTACCGCGGCGCCGGCGCCCGCCTGGAACGGGCCCTGATCAACTTCATGCTTGATCAGCATACCGACCAGCACGGCTACCAGGAAGTGCTGCCGCCCTTCATGGTCAATCGTGATTCGATGACCGGCACCGGCCAGCTGCCCAAGTTCGAGGAAGATCTATTCAAGATGGTTGATCCGGAATATTTCCTGATCCCGACCGCTGAAGTTCCGGTAACCAATATCCATCGTGGCGAGATTTTGAAACGCTCCGACCTGCCGGTCAGCTATACCGCTTACACCCCCTGCTTCCGCCGCGAGGCCGGTTCCTACGGCAAGGATACCCGCGGACTGATCCGCCAGCACCAGTTCAACAAGGTGGAACTGGTCAAGTTTGTCCATCCCTCCGAATCGGACGCCGAGTTGGAGAACCTGACCGGCCATGCCGAAAAAATTCTGCAACTGCTGGAACTGCCCTACCGTGTCATGGCACTGTGCAGCGGCGATATCGGATTTTCCGCTGCCAAGACTTACGACATTGAGGTCTGGCTTCCCGGTCAGAGCTGTTATCGTGAGATCTCTTCATGCAGCACTTTCGGAGACTTCCAGGCGCGCCGTGCCTCGATCCGATTCCGCGAGGACGAAAAAGCCAAACCGGAATTTGTCCATACCCTGAACGGCTCCGGCCTGGCGGTGGGAAGAACGCTGGTGGCCATACTGGAAAATTACCAGCAGGAGGATGGCTCGGTACTGGTGCCAATGATTTTGCGACCGTATATGGGCGGGCTGGAACGAATTGTCTGAGCTGATTTTTGTATTAAGTCTTTGAATTTTTAAAAAGGTTATGTTATATAGAAAAACTCGAAAATGGAAGGGTGGCCGAGTGGTTTAAGGCAGCGGTCTTGAAAACCGCCGAGTGTAACAGCTCCGTGAGTTCGAATCTCACCTCTTCCGCCATAATAATGACAAGCGGTTAGCCCAATAAAGGCTTGCCGCTTTTTTATTGCCGATAACAGGCGATTGGACATTGGAGGGACAGCTGTTTGCATTCATCTGCAATCAAATCCGGGTTCAACAGTTTGCCTTCGTTTCGCATCGCTTTGTATCGTTTTATTTGTTATAAACAGCTTCAAGACATACGCGCTTACAGGTTGAGAATAAATATAATTATTTACCTTTTAGCTTTGTAGTCAGAAAGATATCAGTCGGAGGTAAAAGATGAAGCTCGGCTTGAAAGACGGGAAGGCAAGCATCAAGACCAAAGTAACAGTTGTCACTTTCCTCACCGTTTCCATTCTGGTTATCGCCGTTTCCTCTACCCTGTTTTCATATTTCCACATACTTCTGAAGGAAAGTATCTTCAGACAGCAGTTCATGCTGGTTTCCGAGATGGCCGAACAGCTGAACGGACGTATTGAGCTTGCCCGTAATCAACTGTCTCTGACAGCCGCAGGAATTGACAGCCGCGTTCTGGCCGACTCCCATGGACTTGAACAGGTTCTTTCCCATGCCAGTCCTGCCAACATGATTTTTGATGCCGGTTTTCTGGTGATCGGAACAGACGGACGGATCATTGCCGAAAGTATTGGATTGCCTGATGTGGTCGGTACAGACCTGCGATTTCGCGACTATGTCAGCGAACCTCTGCGAACCGGCAAGCCCATCATGTCAGCCCCATTCCGCCAGAGCATACCACCCCATTCCTCCTTGATTGCCATGGTTGTTCCCGTTCGCGACAATAGCGACCGGATAATCTGTCTGCTGGCAGGATACCATTCACTGGGAGCTGACCAGTTCCTGACCAGCCTGTCTTCCGAGCGGATCGGAACATCCGGATACCTGTACCTCCTTCACGAACGCACCATACTTATGCACCCGAATAAGGAACGCATATTGGAAGTGCTTCCGGAAGGAAAGAATCCGGGAGTTGATAAAGCACTGCGTGGATTCGAAGGCTCTCTGGACAATGTTGATTCCAAGGGCCAGCGCATGTTGAGCTCGTTCAAGAAAGTCGGCCGGACCGGATGGGTCCTGGCAGCCAATATCCCCTACGAGGATGCCTTCCTACCGCTCAACAAAGTTTTCCTGAACGCCATTGCGATTTCAACACTCGGTATTGTGCTGTCAATTGTGGTGATCTGGTACGTCATCCGCCGTCTGACACTTCCCATACGGAAATTAACGGCGTATGTTGACTCCATCAGCGCTGAAGAAAAAGAATGGCAGCCGATCGAACTGCAAACCGGTGACGAAATTGAACGGCTGGCGCTTGCCTTTAACTGTTTGATGAAAGAGGTGCATGACGCCAAGCAGTCGCTCAATGACGAAAAGGATTTTTTCAGTGGCATCATCCAGAATGCGGCCGCACCGATGTTTGTCATTGACCGTAATCACAAGATAATCTTCTGGAACAGTGCTCTGGCCAAATTAACCGGTAAAATCTCATTTCAGATGACCGGCACCCGGCAGCAATGGACACCGTTTTATCCGGCGAAACGTCCGGTTCTTGCCGATCTCGTCATGGATCACGAGCTGAGCCGTGCAGACGAACTCTATTCCAATCATTCCTCTTCCCAGTTTATAGAAGGATCTCTCCGGGCCGAAGGGTGGTTCGACAATCTGGGAGGTAAGCGCCGCTATCTCTTCTTCGAAGCGGCTCCGATCAAAAACAGCAAGAATGAAATCATTGCCGTGGTCGAAACGCTGGAAGACATAACCGATCGACGACTGCTGGAGGAATCCCTAGCCCGGCTGACCCGTGCGGTGGAACAGAGTCCGGCCTCCATCGTCATCACCGATATGGATGGCGCCATTGAATATGTCAATCCCAAGTTCTGCCAGTACACCGGCTATTCGGTCGATGAGGCCATCGGCCAGCACACGCCCGTACTTGTGACCGGCGAAATGTCGGCCGATGGTTATGCCGAATTATACAAGACTATTTCCTGCGGAAAGGAGTGGCGCGGCGAGTTTCACAACAAGCGCAAGGACGGCTCACTCTACTGGGAATTTGCCTCCATCTCGCCGCTGAACGACAAGACCGGTCGCATTACCGGGTATCTGGCAATCAAGGAAGATATTACCGAACGCAAAGCGGTAGAGGCCGAACTGGCTCAGAACCGCTTGGATCTCGAAGCCAAGCATGTTGAACTGGGGCAGCTCTTCGAACAGGTGGCGCATGGCAAACGGGAGTGGGAGCAGACCCTGGATCACCTGCATGATTTCATAATCCTGACCGACGCTGAACACCGGATCAGACGCTGCAACAAGCTGTTGTCAGACATAACCAACCGGCCGGTTAATGAACTGGTTGGTCTGGACTGGCGTGAGTTGATTGCCGAGTCCGGATTGCGCTTTGTCAACTTCAACGGCACGAGTGGCGAAATATTCCACCAAAGCTCGGGGCGCTCCTACGACGTCAACATCTATCAGGTAGAGGATCATGGTTTGGTGAAGGGGCATGTGGTTTCGATCAATGACACGACTGAACTGCGCGCCGCCACCAAGGAGCTGGAGAAGGCCTATGCCGAGCTGAAGGGAGCCCAGATGCAGATATTTCAGCAGGAGAAAATGGCCTCCATCGGCCAGCTGGCTGCCGGCGTTGCGCACGAGATCAATAATCCGATGGGATTTATATCCAGTAATCTCTCGACTCTCTCAAAGTACGTTGACCGCCTGACTGAATTCATCAGCGCCGGCGACCAGGCGCTTGCAGAATGCGCTGACAACCCTGGTGCCAAGGCACTTAAGGAAACCCGCAAGCGGCTCAAGATCGATTACATTATGGAGGATGCCCGCCAGCTGATTATCGAGAGTCAGGATGGCGCAGGGCGGGTGCGCCGCATCGTGCAGGATCTGAAGAGCTTTTCAAGGGGCGATCAGGCTGAAAGCGCTCTGGCAAATCTGAACGAGGCGCTGGAAACCACCATCAATATCGCCTGGAACGAGATCAAGTACGTTGCCTCCCTGAACCGTGAATTCGGCGACATCCCGCAGGTTACCTGTTACCCCCAGCAGCTCAACCAGGTTTTTCTCAACCTGTTGGTCAACGCCGCCCACGCCATCGGAGAGAATCAGGGAATCATAACTGTTCGCACTTGGGGCGAGGAAGAGAATGTATTTGTCTCGGTAACTGATACCGGTTGCGGCATCCCGAAAGAAATACAGCAGCGCATTTTCGAACCGTTCTTCACCACCAAGGAGGTCGGTAAAGGCACCGGTTTGGGGCTTTCCATCAGCTATGATATCATTCGCAAGCATGGCGGCGAGATTACCGTTGAAAGTGAAATCGGGCGTGGTACGACCTTTATTATCCGTCTTCCCTTAAAGCCGCTGCAGCAGGTTGCGGAAATGAAGTCATGAGCACAGAGCTGATGAGGATGAATGGCCGGGCACTGTGTCAACTACTGAAAACAGCGATTCATCAAGGGGGTACATCATGAACGAACACTCCGAGCAGATAAAAATACTCTGTGTCGATGACGAGAGAAACGTCCTGCGTGCGCTGGAGAGGATTTTCCTGGATGACGACTACGAAATAGTGATTGCCGGTTCGGGCGATGAGGGCTTGAAGCTCATGGAAGAGGACGGCCCCTTCCAGGTGGTCATCTCCGATTATCGCATGCCGGTCATGAATGGTGTCGAGTTTCTAAAGGCGGTCTATGAACGCTGGCCCGATACGGTGCGCATTGTCCTCTCCGGTTATGCCGATGCCGGTGCCATTGTGGCGGCCATTAACGAGGGGCACATCTACAAGTTCATCCCCAAACCTTGGAACGATGACGAACTGCGGGTCACCATCCAGAACTGTCTGGAGCGTTATTTTCTGTTGAAAAGAAATCATGAACTGCTGGAACAACTTGCCGTCGCCAACCAGGCCCTCGAAGTAAAGGTGCTGCAGCGCACCGAGCAACTGGAACTTCGCAACCGGGCGCTGGAGTTTTCCCAGAATCTGCTTGGCAATCTGCCTGTTGGTGTAGTCGGAGTTGACGTAAATGGAATGATTGCCTATTGCAATGACATTGCGGTGGAACGGCTGAAGCATGTTTGCAGTGATATTCTCGGTGCGGATGTGGCAAGTTCCTGCAACGTTGCACTGGGCGGTCTGGTTGAACAGGTGCGCCGCGAAAAGAGTGTGACTGCGGAAATCACACTGGATGGCAAGCCCAGCCGGGTTGTGGCGCGTACCATGACGTTCTTCGAAAGCGAGACAGTCTTGCTGGTATTTCTGGAGGTATAAACGTGCTAACAGTTTTATTTGTTGATGACGAAGAGAATATCCTGCGGGCACTGCAGCGCCTGATGATGGATGAGGATCTGGACATTGAGACGGCCACTTCCGGCGAGGCCGCCCTTGCAAAGCTGCAGACGCTTGAAAATGTGGGTCTGATTGTCTCCGATCAGCGCATGCCGGGCATGAACGGCGCGGAATTCCTGGGGCGTTCCCAGGAGTTCGCCCCCTTTGCCCAGCGGATCCTGCTGACCGGATACTCGGACATCAATGCAACCATAGACGCCATCAACAAGGGGGGGGCCGGACGTTACATTTCGAAACCATGGGATGATGAGGAACTGGTCAAGGCGATTCGCGAGGCTCTGGCTCTTTATGCGCAGGGAGCCGAAAAAAGGCGTCTGAACGAGATCATCAACCGGCAGAAACAGGAGCTGGAGGAATGGAACGAAAATCTGAAGAAGCGGCTGCTGCAGAGTACCGCCACCATCAGGGAGCAGAGCCAGGCCATAAAGAGCCTGGATGAACGGGCTCCGGTGGCTGTTCTCAGCCGGACCTTTGATAGTTTCTTTGAAGTCATGGGGGATCGTAATGCGGTTCATGCCCGCACGGTCAGCATCCTGGTCACCGATGTGGCCCGCAAGATGGGGCTTGACGGTGAGACCGTCGCTACTTTGAGGCTTGCGGCGCTTCTGCATGATGCCGGAAAATTCGGCAGTCTGGCTGCCGGCCTGAACAAACGGTTGGAGGAGATGTCCGAGAGCGAGGCAAGTGACTACCGCCAGCATACTTTGCGCGGAGAAGAGATGTTTCACAATGTAGAGGAATTGTCTGCTATCCTGCCGCTGATCCGCAGTCATCATGAAGCCTTCGACGGCAGCGGTTTTCCCGATGGGTTGCGAGGCGAGGCGATCCCCCTGGGAGCCCGTCTGATCGCCATAGCCGATTTTATCGAAAAGTCGGCCCGATCGGTACATCAAAATCGAGCCGACTTTGCCTTTATGACTGTCCGTTTCCATGGTGGGACTCTTTTCGATCCGCAGTTGGTTCCCAAATTCCACGGAATTGTGCGAATCGTATATTTTGAAGGCAGGAAGGACGGAGCGCTATCAGAAGTCGAAGTCGGCCATATGGACCTGCTGCCCGGCATGACCATTGCCCGGGATGTGCAAAGCGGCAGCGGCGTGCTGCTGATGCAACGCGGGAGCGTGCTGGATCTGGCCGGCGTAGCCCTGATCCGCAGTCAGTATCACAAAAACCCGCCGGCGCACGGCATCTTCGTGCAGATTGTGGAGGGCTAGTCACCTGTGATTGAATTTGACGAACAGCAACAACGAATGGTGCTGAAGCTGGTCTACTACGGTCCGGCCTTGTCGGGTAAGACCACCAACCTGCTGGCGCTGCACGACCAGTTGTCGCTGGAGGGGCGCGGCGATCTGATGATGCTGGACACCACCGAAGACCGCACCATCTACTTCGATCTGCTGCCATTCTTTTATGTCGCTCCATCGGGCATGAAGATCAAGCTCAAGGTTTATACAGTTCCTGGCCAGGTTCGCCACGACGCCACTCGCAAGGCCGTGCTGCAGCGGGCTGATGGTGTAGTCTTCGTGGCTGATTCACAGGCTGCCGGTATGTCCATAAACTTCGAAAGTTTCGATAACCTGGAAAAAAACCTGAGTATGGTCGGGCTTTCCATAGAACACCTGCCCCTGGTGGTGCAGTTCAACAAGCGAGATCTGTCCGGTGTCGTTCCGGAGGATGAAATTCGCCGTGCCTGGGGGCCGACCGGTCTGCCGGTGTTTATGGCATCGGCCCTCAAAGGATGGGGGGTACTGGAGACTTTTTCAAGTATTGTGGAGCGGATTTTTAATAATGCTGATGAACGTTACGGCCTCACGGCACGCTTTGGAGTTGATCGCGAGGAGTTCATCAAAAGTGTCACCAAACCGGGGAGTCTGTGAGTAGCAGGATAAGCCATACAAAGAGAAACTACGGATGTTTTATACGGACTTTTTAAATTCTGGCAGGGAGTAGAAATGCAGACCGATCTTGAATTCATAGTCGGGGAAGAAAAGCTGATTACCGATATTATATCCAGTGCGGAAATTGAACCGCTCCTGCGCAGCCTGGTGATGGCAGGCCTACGGTATGCCGTTGTTTTAGATGAGAACAACCACCCGCTGTGCCACCAGGGCAATAAGGACGAGGCACCGGAAACCACACACTTAGTCAGG
This sequence comes from uncultured Geobacter sp., assembly GCA_964458105.1. Classification (GTDB taxonomy): domain Bacteria; phylum Desulfobacterota; class Desulfuromonadia; order Geobacterales; family Pseudopelobacteraceae; genus JACRCG01. Next base: position 103,495 of record CAYWJJ010000003.1, on the reverse strand, counting down.
CACCATTTGCATGTGGAGGGAGAGCCGAAGGGGACTCTGTTGGCAGCCTGTGGCGAGGGCAGTACAACCCAGTTCAAAGCACTGGCTTTACTGGCGAGGGATGCCCTGCAACTGATTATAAACAATAATCTGAAACGGATGTTGACAACCGAAATTCATACTTCGGTTGTTCAGGAGTCTTATGATCAGCTGGTTGAGACCAACAAACGCCTGTCGGTGTCGGAAAAAAGTTATCGGGAACTGGCCCTCTCCCTTGAACAGAAAGTGGAAGAGCGGACCGCCGAGCTCCAGAAAGCCTATGCCCGGATGCTGCAACAGGAAAAACTGGCCGCCGTGGGCAGCCTGGCGGCCGGCATGGCTCACGAAATCAACAATCCTAACGGTTTTGTCCGCAGTAATCTGACCACCTTCGATAAATATTTCCAGCGGATGAAGGAAATGCTGAACCGTTATCAACTGCTGATCGCCAACAACACACCGTTGAACCAGCTATATGAAGATACTGAGCGCCGGCGCCGGGAACTGAAGCTCGATTTTATCTGTGGCGACGCTGCTGAACTCCTTAAGCAATCAATAGAGGGCACTGATCGCATCGCCCGCATTGTGGCCGACCTGAAGAGCTTCTCCCATGTGGATGAATCCGGTTCTTCGGATATAAACCTCAATGATGAACTGGAACGGACGTTGGCAGTACTGGGGCCGCAGATTGCGGAGGATACTGTCGTCGAGCGCAATTTCCAACCATTGCCACAGTATGGATGCAATCCGGGGCTCATGTCCCAAGCCTTTTTCAATATCATTCATAATGCACTTCTTTCGCGTGCCAAAGGGCTGGCGTTGAAGATTGCCACGCAGTTTTCCGATGGTGAGATTGTAGTTGATATCAGTGATAACGGCAGCGGCATCCCCGCTGAAAATCGGTCAAGGGTTTTTGAACCGTTTTTTACCACCCGCGGGGTTGGCAGCGGCACGGGCATGGGCTTGACCGTGGCCCGCGAGATTATCGGAAGCGCTGGTGGAACTGTCGAAATCATGTCATCTGAACTGTCCGGAACAACCGCAACCATACGGCTGCCGCTTGCGGCAGGAAAAAGATAGTCATGTCAAAATACGCCGATCTGTTCAGAACAATGGGAAGTCAAAAGTCGTCCGACCTCCATGACGAAGTGATTGATCCGGATGCCGCTTCCGTAGCTGAACTCCCCTTCATCCTGCTGTTTGTCGATGATGAAGAGAATGTCCTGCATGCGCTGCGGCGCATCTTTATCGACGAAAACTACACCATTCTGACCGCTTCTTCGGCCCAGAAAGCGCTGGAGATCATGGAGCGGGAACCAGTGCATCTGGTCATCAGCGACCACCGCATGCCGGGCATGACCGGCGGCGAATTGCTCAAGCTGTTGCGTGAAAAATATCCTGAGACGATCCGCATCATGCTGACCGGGCATGCCGATGTAAATTCAATCATGGGAGCGGTCAAGGATGGTGCGGTCTACAAATTCATCACCAAACCCTGGAATGACGAAGACCTGCGTCTGACCGTCAGTTTGGCGCTGCAGCAGTATGTGCTGACACTCGAAAACCGGCGTCTTAAGGATATCGCCAGGCAGCAGCAGACCAAGATCAAGAATTTCGCCGGCCTGTTCGAGCAGAATCGCGGCATGCTGGGGGATATTCTGGTCAAGTCGGCCCTGATCGGTACGCAAGAACTCGATCTGGCCCGCAAGCAGAAGGACAGCAACGAATTTCTGGGTGACTTCATTGTCAGGGCCGGCATTCTGAGCGAATCCAAGATCATTGCGGCACTACAGAAACACTTGGAGGTCGAGTTCATCGATCTGCGGGAGGTGAATATCCCCCAGAATGTGGCCCGCTGTCTGCCAAAGGAGCTGTGTGAGAAGAGTCGCATGGTGCCGGTCAGGCTGGAGGGAAACAACCTGACGGTGGCCATGGCGGATCCATCAGATATTGTTACCTGCGACAACATCGGTCGGGTAACCGGTCTGCGGGTGCTGCCGATGCTGGCAGCCTCGTCGCAGATCGGCGAAAAGATTGTTCAGGCCTGGGCGGCTGCATCCGAGTCCGAGGGGCAGGATTATGATGATCTGGAGCCGCTGGACGAGATCGATATCGTGCTGGAAGAGGAGGAAATTGAGGCCAGCGTCGAGGAATTGATCGGCTCATCCAGGGTGCCGCCGGTGATCCGCATCGTCAATGCCATCATTTCCGAGGCGATCCGTTACGGGGCCAGTGATATCCATATCGAGGCTAAAACCAAGTATACCGTCATCCGTTATCGCATCGACGGCATGCTGCACGCCAAGATCAAGATCCCGGCCGACCTGCACCCGGCAGTCATCTCGCGCATCAAGATTCTGTCCAAGATGGACATTGCCGAGCGCCGCCGCCCCCAGGATGGCCGCATAACCGTCAAGGCCAGCGCTCGCATCGTTGATATGCGCGTTTCGTCGCTTCCCACCATCAGCGGCGAAAAGATCGTCATGCGCATCCTGGATAAAAGCGCTGCCATCAAACGATTGGATGAACTGGGCGTGCTGGAGGATGATTACCGCAACATCGCCATCATCAGCCGCAAACCGCAGGGAGTGGTCATCGCCACCGGGCCGACCGGCAGCGGCAAGACCACCTTGCTGTATTCGCTGCTCTCGGCCATGATGAATCCCAGCAAGAATTTCGAGACCATTGAGGAACCGGTGGAATATTTTCTGGAGGAGGCCAATCAGGTTTCGATTCACGAAAAAATCGGACTCTCCTTTGCACAGGTATTGCGGGCCACCCTGCGCCAGGATCCGGACGTGATTCTGGTGGGCGAAGTACGTGATTTCGAGACTGCCGACGTGGCTTTCAAGGCCGCCCTGACCGGTCATATGGTGCTGACCACCCTGCACACCAACAGTGCTGTAGCCACAATTACCCGTTTGGTGGACATGGGCATCAAACCCTACATCATCGCCTCGGCCCTGGAAGGGGTGGTTGCCCAGCGTCTGGTGCGCAAGGTCTGCGGTGGCTGTGCTGCCAAAGTCCCGCCCGATGCTGCGCTGCTCGATCTGTTGCGTCTGCCGCAAAACTACTTCGGCGCGGAAGTGGCCGTTGGCCAGGGATGTCCCCAGTGCAATAACAGCGGTTATCGCGGACGGGTTGGCGTGTACGAAATGTTCGTGATGAATGATGACTATCGCCAGATGATCGGTGCAGATTATCGTGAATCGGAACTCCTTAATCTGGCCCGTACCAATGGCATGAAGACACTGCTGGAAGACGGCCTGGAAAAAGTGCAGCGGGGATGGACCACGCTTGAAGAGGTGCTGCGGGTAGTAGGCCCGACAGTCAAGATGGAAAGGGTGTGCGAAGCCTGCGGGAAAAACATCGACTCCAAATTCCTGTTCTGTCCCCACTGCGGCTCATTCCGCCACAACAATTGCAAAAGCTGCCGCATGCCGCTGGAGGATGGCTGGGTGATCTGCCCCTTTTGCGGCACGAGGCGTGAAACCTGATACGACAAGGAGCATTATCATGAGTAACAGAATCCTTCTGGTGGATGACGAGTCCAACGTGTTATCGGCCTTGAAGAGGGCACTTTTTGATGAGCCGCTGGAAATAGTCACGACGACAAGTGCGGAGGAGGCACTTGATGTCATGAAGGAACAGCAATTCAAGGTCGTAATTTCTGACGAGCGCATGATCGGTATGCAAGGCTCCGAGTTTCTGGTTCTGGTACATGAACGCTATCCCCACACGGTTCGTATCCTGCTGACAGGTCACGCCACCCTGGAAGCCGCCATGAAAGCGGTCAATGAAGGTGAAATCTACCGATTTTTCTCCAAGCCGTGGACTGATCATGACCTGCGGTTTGCCATCCGCTCAGCCATTGAAAAGTTCGACCTTGAAGCGGAAAACCGGCGGCTGTTGACTGTCGTCAGGCAACAGTCGCTGGAAATCAAGGTCCTGGAAAAACGCTATCCCGGTATTACCAGGGTCGAGAAGGACAGTCGTGGTGTATTTGTATTGCCGGATATTTCTCCGGACGAGATTGAGAGCATGCTTGTGGAGTGCGAGATGGAGGATCCGAGTTAAATTTCTCTGTTTTCATGATAGCCGACGATTGGAATCACCAAAGTAGCTGGAGAGGGAGTATTGATGCAAATAACGACATCTTTCATAAAGCTGGACAGCTTTCTCAAGGGAGAAAATGCCGTATCTTCGGGCGGCGAGGCAAAGATGATGATCGCGGAAGGGCATGTTTCGGTTAATGGCGAGGTGGAAACGCGCCGCGGCCGAAAGCTGTATCCCGGCGACCGGGTTGTTTATGGAAGAAAACATTTTACGGTGGAGGCGCCATGAAGCGGATACCAGCTTTAATGTTCTGGTTTCTGCTTGTTGCACTCAGCATCTGCTGCTCTCCGGTATTGGCGGCTTACAACCTGGAAGTGCCGGTTGATCCGTGGGACGAATACCGTCTGCAATTCAAAACCTATTCCAGGCATCTGCTCGCATCGTATGATTTGGCTTTTGTTGATGACTACGAAGGGGCAATCCGGGAGGTCGGTAAAGCGATTGAGCTGCTTCCGGAGGAGGGCATCGGCTATGCCGAACGTGGAAAATATTACCGTATGCTGAATAATCAGGCCTTGGCTGAAGCCGATTTCAAAAAATCGCTGCTGTTATTCGAGCGGGCAATTGAAAGGTATCGTCCCGATAAAGGCAAAAAAGTCAAAAAGGGGGCCGGTCGCAGGGTCGATCCGGCAGAGGCTGGCCGTCTGATCGCAACTTTGCGCTACCAGCGCGGCGAAGCCTATTTCAGCTTCGAGCATTATCGCCAGGCCGCCGATGATTTTGCTGCATCCTGTCAGGGAGGCAATACGGTTTCATGCTCCCGGATCTGGGATGTCAAAGCGATTGAAAAACGTGGTACGCATTGGGTGCCGATTTCTGCTCTGCAATACTATGACCGGCAGCGGGTTGAAAAGCCTGGCCGCGATGTAGTCCGTGCCTGGGTGCGCCGGGAAGATTCGCAGCCGGTGCAGGCGGAAGCCGGTCCCGAGAAATATACCCAGCAGCATCTTGAATTAAACTGCTCTACTCGCGAATTTCGTCTGCTGGAAGCCTTTGTATATTCAGGAGGCAGCCAGACCGCTTCACAAAAAGCCGCGGAATCAGGCTTCGCAAAGCCGGTGCCGGGTAGTGCACCAAGCAAGCTGCTGACGATCCTCTGCGCTAGTTTGCCCCTCAAATGATTTGACTTATAGGTCTGTTTAAAATTATTATAACTTTTTTTGCCGATTTGATTCCAATCGTTTCCTACATTTGACAGGAGAATAAACAATGAATATGAGATTTCTAGATGCCTGTTGGGGCAAACCGGTTGATCGCACGCCGGTATGGCTGATGCGTCAGGCCGGGCGTTATCTGCCGGAGTACATGGCGGTTCGTTCCAAGTGCACCTTTCTGGAGTTGTGCAAAACCCCGGAGCTGGCGGCCGAGGTATCCATTCAACCGGTGGATATTCTGGGGGTGGATGCCGCCATCATGTTCTCCGACATTCTTACGCCTGTCGAGCCGATGGGGATGAAACTGGATTTTGTGCCCGGCCCGGTCTTTGAAAACCCGATCCGCAGCATGGCCGATGTGGAGAAACTGCGTATTCCGGAGATGGAGCAGGATGTCCCTTATGTGCTGGAAACCATCAAAATCCTGCGCCGTGAACTGGCCTCCAAGGTTCCTCTGATCGGCTTTGGCGGCGCACCCTTTACACTGGCCTGCTACATGGTCGAAGGCAAGGGCTCCAAGGATTTTGCCCAGATCAAGCGCATGATGTATGCGGCGCCCGAGATCTACTCTGCCCTGATGGAAAAAATCACGATGATGAGCATGGAGTATCTGAATGCCCAGATCAAGGCCGGCGCACAGTGCATCCAGATTTTCGATACCTGGGGCGGGATACTTTCACCGGCCGATTACGAGCGCTATGTGCTGCCGTACACAACCAAGCTGATCAACGGACTGAACCGGATGGAAACGCCTGTGATCCACTTCGTCAAGGGCGCCGGCACGATGCTGGATACCGTCAAAAAAGCCGGTGGAGACGTGATGGGCCTGGATTGGCATGCCGACCTGAAAGCTGCCCGCGACGTGCTCGGTCCGCAGATGGCGGTACAGGGCAACCTTGACCCGACCGTGTTGTTTGCCACCAAGGCGATCATCGAGCGTGAGGTCAGGCGGGTGCTGGACGAGAACGGAGGGCGTCCCGGCCACATCTTTAATCTGGGGCACGGAATTCTACCGACGGTACCGCCCGAGAATGCCATTTTCATGGTCGAGTGCGTACACCGGCTTTCTCAGAAATAGTTATTCCAATTCCATATCAAAGCCCTATCTTCGTTGGCTCGTCGTTCGACTGCTCAACGTACTGAAATGTACGCCTCGCAGTCTCACTCATCGCCGCCTTGATATTATCTTTGATCTGGAATCTGAATTAAACGCTCTTGCAGAGGTTTTCATGTCCGTTTCACTGAAAAACATCGTAATTTTTGTTACCGATCTGGCCAAGGCAAAGACCTTCTATGTTGATCTGCTGGGTCTTCCGGTGGCTGGGCAGAGCGAGATGATCATCGAATTTTTCCCCGGAGCCGGTACCTCGATGGGGGTTTCGCTTGCCCTGCATGACGATGCCCGCAGCCTGGTCGGCAGGCACACCGGAATTTCTCTCAAGGTGGAAAATATTGTCGAGCTTTGCGAAAAGCTGAAAAACGGCGGCGCTGTATTCGTTGAGCCGCTGGAGTCCAGTCCCTGGGGCAAAATGGCAGTGGTCAGGGATTTTGACGGCAATATGATCGCGCTGGTTGACCGCTGATGAAGATTGTAGACCGCCAGCTTCTGGAACAGGTGTCATCCGAAGCATCGGCATCTCCGCGTTTGCGCAAAAACCACAATATTCATCGTTCCGATGAATCCCGCTGTCACCGCCTGTTGAACGCCATCGAACCCGGATCGTACATTCGCCCTCACCGTCATCTCGACCCGGAAAAGGACGAGGCTTTCATACTGATGAAAGGACGCTTGGGGGTTGTTACTTTCGCAGATGACGGTGCTATTGCCGAAACTGTCCTGCTGTCCCATTCCGGCGGCAATTTTGCGGTTGATATTCCGTACGGCGTTTACCACTCCGCGGTAAGCCTTGAATCCGGAACCGTTTTTTACGAGTCAAAGGCAGGTCCGTACCTGCCTTTGACAGAAGAGGAAAAGGCGCTCTGGTCACCCGAAGAGTGCGATCCGCAGTCACTGGAATTTCTGGAGCGCTTGCGCGGATTGTTTGATTAGAATGGCTGGCCGATGTCTGACTTTTCTGCTGGTTCTGCTGATTCTGGGGACTACGGGGCCATTCTGCCAGGCAGCCAATCCGGTCAAGATGCGCCCCTACGCCGGAATCGGCGTTGTACTGCTTCCCGCTGCAGATGCAGATCGAAATGCGGAACAGGCCATTTATCTGTACCAGGAGCCGGGACTGTCACGCCTGGGAGCCTTGGATAGCACGAAGTTGTCCGGCAATGAATGGATCTTTGGAGCGCAGGCGGGGCGTGTCCCTCTGATTGTGATGGCCCGCAAGGGAGACTGGTTGCGGGTCTGTTACGATGATGCCGGTCGGGAAGCCTGGATCGAACAGCGGCGCAGCGACGTTTTCCAGCCATGGGACCTGTTTTTCAGAAGCCGAATGAGCCGGATTCTGCCGGGACTGCGCAAACAATATTACCAGCTGTACCAGCAGCCCGATCGTAATCCCGGAGTAACGCTGACCCCCAAGCACTCTTTCAAGGTGCTTAAGCTGGAAAACGACTGGGCCATGGTTGTGTCTGACCAGACTGCAATCGCTTGGCTTCGCTGGCGTGATGAGGATGGCCGCTTGACGATAGGGCTGGATTGAAAGCCGGACCGATGCCGGGCGTTGTGTGTTGCTAATTTTGATCTGAATATGTGAGGTGGAGCAATGAGAGTCGAACTGGTACCGCCCGGAACGGGCGAATTGACCTACGAAATCAGAAATATTGTCAATGTGGCTGAAAAACTCCAGAAACACGGAGTCAGGATCAATTGGGAGAATATCGGCGATCCGATCGTCAAGGGTGAGGTCATCCCGGCCTGGATGAAGGAGATTGTGGCCAAGGCGGCCATGGACAACCATTCCTGGGGCTATTGCCACACCCGCGGCGTGCTGGAAACCCGTGAATACATCTGCGAAGCTACCAATGGCCGCGGAGGGGCGCAGATCACCCCTGATGACATTATCTTCTTTAACGGCCTGGGCGATGCCATCGCCAAGATCTATGGTGCACTGCGGGCCGAAGCGCGAGTGCTGATGCCGTCGCCTTCGTACACAACTCATACCCTGGGCGAGATCGGGCATGCCCACTCGGCTCCATCACTGTTCCAACTTGATCCGTCGAACAAGTGGTACCCGGACATGCAGGACCTGAAATACCATGTCCGCTACAACCCCAATATCTGCGCCATCATGATTATCAATCCCGACAATCCCACCGGCATGGTCTATACGAAGGAGATGCTGGAGGAAATCGTGGCAGTGGCCCGCGAAAACGATCTGTTCATAATTGCCGACGAAGTCTATACAAATATCGTCTATAACGGTGAGAAAACGGTTCCGATCAGCGACGTGATCGGAGATGTCCCGGCGATTTCCCTGAAGGGTATTTCAAAAGAATTCCCCTGGCCAGGTTCACGCTGCGGCTGGATCGAGGTCTATAACGGCGAGAAGGACGAGCAGTTCCGAAAATATATCAACCTGATCCTGACCGGAAAGATGAATGAGGTCTGCTCCACGACCCTGCCGCAGATGGTGATACCGGAGATAGCCCGTCATCCGGAATATTCCGGTTACCTGGCTGAGCGTATCGCCAGTTACGAAAAGATGAGCAACATTACCTATGATTTTCTAAGCCAGGTTCCGGCGCTGCAGGTCAACCGAACCAACGGTGCTTTTTACATGGCGGTGGCTTTCAAGGAAGGTCTGCTTAACAACCGTCAGTCCATCCCGATTGCCAATGCTGAAGTCAAGGAACTGGTGGAGGGGCTGATCAACAAGCCGGGCGTATCTCCGGACAAGCGTTTCGTTTATCAGATCCTGGCTGCCACCGGCATCTGCGTCGTGCCGCTCTCCTCATTTTCCACGCCGTTGCAGGGTTTCCGCGTGACGCTGCTGGAAAAGGACGAAAACGAGTGCCGGCGGATTTACAGCACGCTGGCGGAGAAAATCGGCGAGTATATCAATTCGTAGCAGCAGCTATGAAACAGCACTAAAAAGGGGAAAAACGTCTGCTTTTCCCCTTTTTTCATGTGTATAGAAGGAACCTTGTCAGGCTTTCTTGTCGCTATCGTCGCTTTTGGGTTTGATCTCAATTTCGTCCTTGCCGTCCGAGGCTTTCTTGAAGTTACGGATACTCTTGCCGAGTGCACCGCCGATCTCGGGCAGCCGTCCGGCACCGAACACCACCAGCACTATGACAAGTATGATTATCAATTCAGGCATGCCAAATCCAAACATTGTATCCTCCATACGGCGTGTTTAATTGTTGCGAACACTATCGCATTGACTCGGAAAAAAATCAAGCTCTGCAAGCTGTTTGCGGTTAAATATAGTCGTATACGGCAAGGTGGAATTTGGCCTGATGTGCAATAAGCAGGTGGCTTGGTGCATTGACACGAAACGGGGCAGGTGCTACAAGCTTACAATTGAAATATGCAATGTGCTGTCGGATCGTTTTAAATAGAAGCTGAAGGGGGTCTGAATGGGACTGAAAAGAGTGTCGAACTCGTCCGGTGGGTCAGGCTTGCTGAAACATTTGGAAATTGTTGAAAGGTGGCTTCTCGCGTCATTTATAGTCATCTGCTCGGCAGCCGTTGCGTGCGCCGAGGATATGGCTATAACGCCTTTCAGAACCGTCAATCAAAGCCCGCTGGCGCAAATCTACGGGCTTCCAGGCGAAACCGGTGCAGATATTGTCGGGCCCGGCCTTGTCAAGCTTGCTCTGACGCAGGATGTTTCCAGCAACTACACGGTCAGCAGCAACGCCAGGGAACAGATTGCGCTGGATGGCGAAACATACCGTACTACACTTTATGCCAGATATGGATTCATGCCGCGTTGGGAGGTAGGCATCGAGATTCCCTACATAGTGCAGGGAGGCGGTTTCCTTGACAGTTTTATCGTTGACTGGCACAAGGCCTTCGGCCTGCCACAGGGTGGCCGGGAGTCGGCCCCCAAGGACCGCATCGGCTATCGTTACCGCAAAGATGGCATCCAGAAACTGAAGATGGAACAGTCCGGTTCCGGAATTGGCGACATGAGTCTGGCAGCCGGCTTCGGACTTTATGAATATCGCGATGACGCTTCCCATGACCTTCTGGCACTCAGGGCAGCCCTGAAGCTGCCCACTGGCGACAGTTCATCGCTGCGCGGCAGCGGCGGCACGGATTTTATGCTGCAGTTGTGCGGCAGCATGACTCACTTCAGCGAGTGGGGTTCTCTGGGACTGTTCGGTTCTGCCGGTGGCGTGGTTATGTCCGATGGAGATGTTTTGCGCGATCAGCGCAATAATCTGGCCGGGTTCGGCACCTTGGGGCTGGGGTGGGGGCCCGCTTCGTGGATATCATTCAAGGTGCAGCTGAACGGCAATACCCCTTTATACCATGGAAGTTCGCTGGCCGAGCTTTCGGACAGTTCATTGATGCTGGTTTCCGGTGGGGCGCTCAGGCTTCCTGGGAACTATCTGCTGGATATCGGGGTTTCGGAGGATTTGGCGGTTGCGACCGCCCCGGATGTGAGTTTTCATCTGGGATTGAGTAAAAGGTTCTGACCAAAAAAGCCCCGAAACCGGGGCTTTTTCAATTTAGCATTGATTGTTGAATCAGTAGTTCTGGTCGGCGTAATCGACCCATCCGCCGGCCATAACCAGCGCCTTGTCGAAGGGTGATATTTCGAAGCTGAAAGTTTTCTGCTTGCCGCCGCCGTTCATGGTCAGAGTACCGGATGCGATATCAATGCTCATGGAGGCATCTTCGTCAGCCGCGTGGGAGAAAATCTGGTCCAGATCGGCTTTGGGAAGCTCGATGGCGGCCATGCCGCAGTTGAACATGTTCTGCCGGAAGATGCGGGCAAAGGATTCGGCGATCACGGCGGTGATGCCGTTGACCTCGAACACCCACGGGGCATGTTCGCGGGAAGAGCCGCAGCCGAAGTTGGCACGGGAGATAATCACCCGGGCAGCTTTGGTTTTGGGTCCCTTGGGATCGAAGCCGGGCAGCTTCAGGTCTTCCAGAATATAGGGCTTCAGATCTTCCTTGGTGATCTCGGTCAGGTATTTGGCCGGGATGATCTCGTCGGTGTTGATGTCGCTGCGGTCGAGAAAGAGGACCGGGCCTCCGAATGTTTTCATATGCTTACTCCCTAAAAGATTGAATTTAAATTAGATTTTACAGGTATTTCCTCGGATCGGCGATCTTGCCTTCTATCCCGCTGGCGGCGGCCGTGGCCGGCGACATCAGGTGCACCATGCCCCCTTTGCCCATGCGCCCCATGAAGTTGCGGTTGGTGGTCGAGGCGCAGACTTCGCCCTCGGCCAGTACGCCGTTGCTCATCCCCAGGCAGGCGCCGCAGGTCGGGTTGGTGACGCAGAAACCGGCCTCCATGAAGATGTCGATCAGCCCTTCGTGGACGGCGTCCTGATAGACCTTGGGAGTGGCCGGGGAAAGGATGCCGCGCACGGTCGGTGCCAGCTTTCTTCCTTTCAATACCTGGGCTGCGATGCGCAGGTCTTCAAGGCGGCCGTTGGTGCAGGAACCCAGATAGACCTGGTCGATGGGGGAGTCGGGCATATCGTTGACGAATTTGCTCTGGTCCGGTTTGTAGCCGAAGGTCACGGTTGGCTGCAGTGTGGCGACATCAATCTCGATGGTCTGGTCATATTGGGCGCCGGAGTCGGCGCGCCATTGCGAATATTCGGCCAGCGCCGCTTCCTTGCTGGTGAAATCGCCGCTGATGAATTGCCACAGGTATTCGACGGTGGTCATGTCAGGCATGCAGATACCGGATGTTCCACCCGCTTCGATGGCCATGTTACAGAGCGTCATGCGCGACTCCATTGTCATTTCATCGATGGTGGAGCCGTGGAATTCCATCACCCGGTCGGTCGCGCCGTTTACGCCGATCTTGCCGATGATGTGCAGGATGACGTCCTTGGCGTAGACACCTTTCGGCAGAACGCCGTTGACGTTGAACTTGATGGTTTTGGGCTGGCGGAAAGCGCAGACCCCCTTCAGGATGCCGACTTCCAGGTCGGTCGTTCCGATTCCGGCCGCAAAAGCCCCGAAGGCTCCGTGGGTGCAGGTGTGGGAGTCGCCCATGATGACCGTATAACCGGGGCGGATGAAACCGCGTTCCGGGAAGAGTGCGTGGCAGACGCCGTTTGCACCGATGTCGAAAAAGTCCTTGATGGCGTGGCGGCGGGCCCAGTCGCGTAGAATCTTGGCCTGGGTAGCGGTCTTGGTGTCTTTGCTGGGAGTGACATGGTCGATGACGGCTTTGATTTTTGCCGGATCAAAGACGCGATCCTTGTTGCGGCGGATCAGGTCGTCGATCGCGATCGGAGTCGTGATTTCGTGGCAGAGCACGGCATCCAGCCGCAGTACCTTGGTGCCGGGAAACGGCTCATTTACCAGGTGAGCATCAAATATCTTTTCAGCTGTTGTTTTACCCATATTTAGTAACCTCGCATGATTCAGTATATAAGAAGCTTGTAGCATAAGTTTCGATGCAAAGTAAACCGGTGAACTTTTTTTTGATGATCCGAGATGCCGTTGTGAACAGGATTTTGGATGGAAAACAAAATTGAGCGTGGTATAAGGTCAACATCAATCAAAAATCCCGATTTTCGGGAGCAGCAACAGGGAAAAATCATGAATCCGGATAACATAAAACATCTGCTCCATTCCGTTAAGGATGGCGCGCTTTCCATCGACGATGCCCTGCAGAGCCTCAAACAGCTGCCTTACCAGGACCTGGGATGTGCCCAGGTCGATCACCACCGCGAACTGCGGCAAGGGATGCCGGAAGTCATTTTCGGAGAGGGGAAATCGGTTGAGCAGATTACGGCGATTATGACCGCCATGTCCGGCAAGGGCAGCAATGTGCTGGTGACACGGCTGGATCATGATAAGTCCCGCCATATTCTGTCCTTCTTTCCGGCGGCCAACTACCATGCCGAGGCCCGCTGCCTGACGCTGGAGCAAAAAGCGGTGGAACAGCGCGGGAAAGGAACCATTCTGGTGATATCGGCCGGAACTTCCGACATTCCGGTGGCGGCCGAGGCGGTGGTAACAGCCCGATTTCAGGGAAACCTGGTTGATCAGATTTTCGACGTGGGGGTGGCCGGTATCCATCGTTTGCTGGCAAGGGGCGAACAGCTGGCGTCCGCATCAGTCATAATTGTGGTTGCAGGTATGGAGGGGGCGCTTCCATCGGTGGTGGGCGGACTGGTGGACAAACCGGTTATCGCTGTGCCGACCTCGGTCGGATATGGCGCATCCTTCGGCGGTATTGCGGCTTTGCTGGGGATGCTCAACTCCTGCGCCGCCGGGGTGACAGTGGTAAACATCGATAACGGTTTCGGGGCAGCTTGCGCGGCGAGTCTGATCAATCGGGTGTAAAGTTGGATTTATGGAATGTATTAAGTGTTTTTGGAGGTTTCTGATATGGATGGCGAATGGAAATATCCTGGCAGCAGATGGTGGCGGTTTGATTTCCATGTTCATACACCAGCCTCTGTAAAATGTTATAAAAAGCCTGACGCGACACCTGAAGAGTGGCTGAAATGCTGTATGGAGGCTGGACTGGATTGCGTCGTCATTGCCGATCACAATAGTGGCGACTGGCTTGCAAGACTCAGATCATCTTATTTCGAGTTTTCATCTCGAACTCCCAAACCTGACTGGTTTCGCCCGCTGGAAATTTTCCCCGGAATTGAAATCGCGGTATCAACCGGCATAGGCCGGATACATTTGTTGGCTGTCTTCAATCCTATTGATGCCGACGAGAAAATAATAACCGCTGTCCTGGGACAATGCGGCATTATCAATGGCCATGGTGACCCGGACAGTTCCACGACAGAATCCTTTGAAAAAGTAGTTGGTTTTATCGAGGCAGCCAAAGGAATCCCGATTGCCGCCCATGTTGATGGGCCACAAGGATTGCTGGAAGGCAAGACCGCACTATGCCCCGAACTGGAACGCACTCTGAAATGCATCTATGCTGCGGAATTTTGTGACCTGAACGCATTTGAAAATGTAGAGCCGGAATTACATAAGGCGGTAAATACATTGGCAAAGGTCGGCGGTTCAGACGCCCATACACCTGCTGATATCGGTAAACATGGTACTTGGGTGAAGATGAGTAAACCGTCCATCGAAGGACTGCGACTGGCCCTGATGGATCATGAGTTTTGTATCGATAACCGCACTGAGAACCCGAATCATGAACCGGATATTTTCATCAACTCGTTGACCATATCCAAAATGCGACACTGCGGACGTATCCCAGGCAATCCATTTGTGATGACTTTTCATCCCGGATTCAATGCCATCATCGGCGGTCGTGGCAGCGGTAAATCAACGGTGCTGGATTCCGTGCGCCTTGCGGCACGACGTGATGGGGAGTTGAAAGAGTTTAAATTACTGAATGACGACCTGATGCAGTTCAAAGCCCACTCGTCGAGAAAAGGAGTCATGGAAGACGGAGCTGAAATTCTTCTCGGGTTTTGCCGCCGTGGCGAGGAGTATCGCCTGCGATGGCGTTTCGACAGTCAGGGTAAGGTCTTTGAACGGAGAGTGGGCAACGATTGGGTGGATACGGAGCCGGGAGAGCTGCGGGAGCGCCTCCCTTTACGCATCTACAGCCAAAAACAGATTTATGCATTGGCGGAGAATCCAAAGGGGCTGTTGGATATTCTCGACCGCTCGCCGGAAGTAAATCGCAACGAATGGGAACAGCGTTGGAATGCAGCGACAAACAGATTCTTGGAACTCCGGCTACAGCAACGCAAGATTAAACAGGAATTGATACATGAGCCGGAGATCCGCGCGAAACTTGCTGACGTGGAAAAGGATCTGAAACAGTACGAAGAACGCGGACATGGCGATATTCTCAAACAGTATCAAAAACGGGTCGAGCAGCAGCGTGCCGTCCACCTGGATGATGACTTCGACGGTTTGGCTGATCGCCTTCTGGTGTTGCACGAGGAAGCTCAGGCCGACTCCTTTCCATTTCATCTCTTTGCCGAGGAAGACCCGGCGCGCCTTGAAGTCTCCATGATCCACGGCAAGGCCGCAAATGCTCTGGCGGCAGTGCAAAAGAGTTTACGCGAATTGGTGACGGAGGTTGACCGGATAGCCAAAGAGAGGACAACGGAGTTAACTGCCAGTAAATGGCATAAGGATGTTATCGCGGCCAAGGAGCGCTACGAGACTTTGGTGCGGGAATATGAAGATAAAAGCAGTCATTTCGACCCATCACTGTATGGCCACTGGGTTCAGGAAAAGACTCGTCTGCACAATGAAATTGCGGGACTTGATGCGCTGAAAAGGGAGTGGGATGGAGTCGTTGAGGAAACGGCTCGCATTGTCAAACACCTCTTCGACTTGAGAGTCGAACTGAGCACTAAGCGGAATTCATTCATATCCTCGGTTATCGGGGAGAGCCGCTACGTACGAATGGAGTTAATCCCTTTTGGAGATGTCATCAATCTGGATGCTGATTATCGCAGAACCCTTGCTTTGGAAGATAATAAATTTGATACATCCATCCTGAACGATGATGGCGGATTGCTGTCAAAATTATTCAGATGGAGAGAGGATGGCCTCGCGCCTGACAGCTTGCCTGACTTAATCCAAGAGATAAAGGTACGGACGACCAAAATAGCTAGTGGTGAACTGTCGGATTGTATTGCAAAGCCTTTTGTTAACCGTCTTCAGAAGGGATATGAAGATCAACCTGCAAATCTGGACCGGCTCTGGTGCTGGTGGCCGGAAGATCTTCTCAGGGTACGACATGTAAGGGATGCAGACCGATTGAAATTTGAGGAGTTGGTAAAAGGTTCGGCAGGGCAGAAGGCATCGGCTATTCTGGCATTTTTACTGAGCCACGGCACAGAACCGTTGATTATTGATCAGCCGGAGGACGATCTGGACAACGCCTTGATCTATGACCTTGTCGTACGGCAAATCAAGACGAACAAACTGCGACGTCAATTGATCATTGTCACCCATAATCCGAATATCGTGGTAAATGGCGATGCGGAGCTTGTCCATGTGTTGCATGTCATTAACGGCCAGACGCAGGTTGCGGTGCCTGGCGGGCTGGAGGAACAGGCCATTCGCGACCGTATCTGCGACATTATGGAGGGCGGGCGCGAAGCCTTTGATAAACGCTACAAGCGTATAACACTTTGAGGTGTGACCATGTTCGATACTGTTGAGGAACTGCTAAAGCATATCAATCTCGGTGAGGATTCGTCTCTTGAGCTGAAAGATCTTCGATTCAAGGGTGACAGGGTCTCTGATCCCCATGCCAACGGTATGGCGGATGAGTTGGCTGCCATGGCGAATTCGGCGTCTGGTGTTTTTATCCTGGGGGTAGACGATGTAACCAGGACAATTACCGGTATTCCCGAAGAAAAGCTTGATGTCGTGGAAACCTGGTTGCGCAACATCTGCAACGATGTGATCAACCCGCCACTTACTTGCCGAATCCGCAAAATGCTGCTTCCCGCAAGTGATGGAACCGAACGCGCAGTTATCAGGATTGATGTCCAGCGAAGCCTTTACGTTCATAAAAGCCCGAACGGTTACTTCCATCGGATCGGCAGTTCCAAACGAGAGATGTCGCCCGACCTTCTAGCACGCCTTTTTCAGCAACGCAGCCAGACGCGAATTATCCGTTTCGATGAGCAGGCGGTTCCTGGTGCGCCTGTTGAGTGCCTGCACGAAGAACTCTGGCAACGATTCCGTACCCCTTTGTCTCCTGCCGATAATCGAGAGTTCCTGCTTAAGCTAAAACTTTTGACTCTGGATATGGATGGAAATATTTGTCCTACCGTTTCGGGGGTTTTACTTGCATCGCAGAAACCCGATGAATGGTTGCCGAATGCATATATTCAGGCTGTCTGTTACAGCGGGAAAGAGCGTGATGCTGCCTATCAGTTGGATCAGCATGATTTTAACGGACCGATTGACGAACAGATCCGCGACGCCTGCCGTTTTGTTGAAAAAAACATGCGGATAGCGGCCGAAAAGTCTCCTGGCCGCATCGAAAAGCCCCAGTTTTCCATGAGGTCGGTGTTTGAGGCGATTGTCAATGCCGTGGCACATCGTGATTATTCGATACAAAATGCCAAGATCAGGTTGCATCTTTTTGCGGACCGGCTTGAATTGTCTTCACCAGGTACAATTCCCAATACCATGACCATTGAAAGCCTTCCCTTGAGGCAGGCAACCCGGAACGAGCTACTTACGAGCATGCTGGCTCGTTGCCCGGTCGCAATGGCTGAAACCGGTTCGGATCGTGAGTTTCTTATGGATAAAAGGGGAGAAGGTGTGCCGATCATTATCTCGGAAAGCGAGCAGCTAGCTGGGAGAAAACCGCAATACAGGTTGATTGACGATATGGAACTACTGCTTACTATTTATGGAGCATAATAAGCTGATGAATAAACTGCCCTACTCATTTAAACCGAAGGCCTTCTAGCAACAGACTGGGATACTATGAAAATCCTATATTTCGACTGTTATGCCGGCATCTCCGGCGACATGACCGTGGGGGCACTGCTGGATCTGGGGGTGCCGCTGGAACACCTGCGGGCTGAACTTGAAAAGCTCGGACTGCCGCCGGGTTCATTCTCGTTTTCGAGCCGGAGTACGGAACGCAAACAAATGCCAGCGCTCAAGTTCGATGTGGCGCTGCACGATCATCATACCCACCGCAGCTATGCCGATATTGATGCGATGATCGCAAGCTGCGCCCTGTCCGATCCCGTCAAGCAACGGGCCAGGGCTGTCTTTCGCAGCCTGGCCGAGGCCGAGGCCAAGGTGCACGGAGTAGCGGTCAACGAGGTGCATTTTCACGAGGTGGGGGCGCTGGACTCGATTGCCGACATTGTCGGCACAGCGGTCTGCCTTGATTATCTGGGCGTTGAGGCGATCTACGCCTCGTCCCTGCCGCTGGGGAGCGGCTTTGTCAACACCGCCCACGGGCGTCTGCCGGTGCCTGCTCCGGCTACGGCAGAGCTGTTGCGAGGGATGCCGGTGCATGGTGACTGCGGACCCGGTGAACGTGTTACGCCGACCGGCGCGGCAATTCTGGCTGCGCTGGCTGATGGCTTTGGCCGGCGTCCGGAGATGGTGCTGGATAAAATCGGCTGCGGGGCGGGCAGCAAGGATTTCAGCGATTGCCCCAACATCCTGCGGGCTTTTCTGGGCAAATCGGTTGAAACCTGCCGGCCGGTCGATCAGGTGGTAGTGGTCGAAACCAATATTGACGATTCGACTCCCGAGGTGCTGGGTTACGTTATGGAGATCCTGCTGGACAAAGGGGCGCTGGATGTCTGTTTCAAATCGATCCAGATGAAAAAGAATCGTCCGGGCGTTATGCTCTCATTTCTCTGCCGTCAGGAACAATTGGACGCACTGTCAAGGATTGTGCTGGCAGAGACATCGGCCATCGGATTGCGACACTACCGGGCCGACCGCACCGTTCTGGAGCGCCGGATAGTTGAGTTGCCGACGGAATTCGGCCCGCTGCGATTCAAGCAGGTATTTGATTCCGATGGAAACATGCTGCGAGCAATGCCGGAATATGACGATTGCCGGAAGATTGCCCTGGAACGGGGA
Source organism: uncultured Geobacter sp. (assembly GCA_964458105.1). Taxonomy (GTDB): domain Bacteria; phylum Desulfobacterota; class Desulfuromonadia; order Geobacterales; family Pseudopelobacteraceae; genus JACRCG01. The sequence continues at coordinate 84,529 of CAYWJJ010000003.1, read as the reverse complement.
ACGCCATGCCGGGAAGTTATGGAACGGGCGCAACGCGCGGGAGTGTCTGAAAAATGAAAATATCAACATTGAGCATTGGTGATGAACTGATCTGCGGACAGATCACCGACACAAATGCCGGTACAATAGCTGCGCAACTGCTCACCCAGGGTCTGCGGGTACAGCGGCACCTGACCGTCGGCGACAACGAGCCGGATATCATGGACGCATTGAGCGAGCTTGGACGGATCAGCGATATGGTGATCGTGACCGGCGGGCTTGGTCCCACCTTTGACGATCTGACTTCCCGGGCCGCTGCCCGCGCCACCGGCCGGCGGTTGGTAATCAATGAGGATGCACGGGCCCATGTCCGGCTTATATCCGGCAAGCTGGATTCCCTGATTGTCTGCCCCTTAAGCGACAAGCAGGCCATGATGCCTTCCAAATCGAGCCTGATCCCCAACCCCAACGGCACGGCCTGCGGCTTTCAACTGATGCACAACGGCAGCTTCATGTTTTTCATGCCGGGCGTCCCGTCCGAGATGATCGTCATGCTGCGGGAGTCGGTGATTCCATTCATGCTGGAAAGGGTGACCCGCAAGCGGGTTATCCGTACTGTCAGCCTGAATGTGTTCGGTCCGAGCGAACCGGAGGTGGATGAACTGCTGCAGGGCATCGCCCGGCCTGAACAGGGGCTGGCGATGGGCATCTGCGTCACTTTTCCCTGGATATGCGTGACACTGCGGGCCGAGGCGGATAGTGCCGAGGCTGCGGTCGAGCTTCTTGCTTCAGCCGGCAGCCAGGTTCAGGAACGGCTCAAAGAGTACGTTTTCTCCGCGAACGGTGCCGGTATGGACGATACCGTAGCGGAACTGTTCCGCGATCACCATCAGACCCTGGCACTGGCCGAATCGTGCACCGGCGGTTTGATCGCCAAGCGCATCACCGACATTCCGGGCAGTTCCGCATATTTTCTGGAAGGGATCGTAACCTACGGCAATGCCGCCAAGATGCGGCTGCTGGGCGTACCGGCTGACCTGCTCGACACAAAGGGCGCGGTCAGCTCCGAATGCGCCTCGGCCATGGCCAAGGGAGTGCGGGCCGCAGCCGGAAGCGATCTGGGGCTGGCGGTGACCGGTATTGCCGGTCCGGATGGCGGCAGCCAGGAAAAACCGGTCGGTACGGTCTTCATTTCTCTGTCCGCCCCGGACGGCTGCTGGACCAAGCGCTTCCAGTTCCAAGGCTCCCGCGATGAGGTTCGAGTAATAACATCCTGGACAGCGCTGGACTGGCTTCGCAGATATCTGCTGAAATTTGAAAAAACTATTGACTGATAAGGAGTAATGTCAGAAAATAAAGCCACGTTAAATAATATGACTTCAGGTTACATGTATGGAAAACAAGTCGTACATACACCCACCTACCAGTCCTCAAATTTCTATTACGGTGCTACGTAATACTGTCGTAGCATACTGTTTGTAATTTTAACGCCCCGTTTGGCACTTTTTGCCTGCGGGGCGTTTTGCGTTGAGTTGGCCCATCCTTTTCTGTCGGATAAATGTTGGCAAGCGAAAAATAGAATAATTGCAAGCATGTCCGCCTTGGGGGCACCAGCTCGACATATCCGGGGTCTTCTTCGTTGCGAAATACAACGAAAGGGGGGGGCTGTTATGTCCGCTCGTCCAATCAAGCGGTATCTGCCGCCTCTCCCCGCATCTTCCAGCTCACACTGTTCAAATTATTGGCGTTTCTTCAGGTGCGTGCCAGGCTGTGATTGAATTACTGATGTTATGAAACCGCCTTCAAGTAATTATTGTTCTCGGGATTGATCCTTTTTATTCGGAGAGCCGCCGTGAATCAGAAACTGCTCGATGCATTCAAGACCCTGGAACTCTCGCCTGAATCCTCAAGGGAAGAGGTGCGATTGGCATACCGCGATCTTATCCAGGTTTGGCATCCGGACAAACATTACAGCAACGATCGTTTGCGTGAAAAAGCGTCTGAGAAGCTGAAAGAGATAAACCGGGCCTACGACTTCCTGCGTGAATATTACAAGGGCGATGCTGACCATGCTGACAACGGCACAAACCGTCCAAAACAAGACGGCAATCCGGAAGATCAATACATCCTGCAGGCGTGTCTTAAACCGGAATGCAGTGCACTGAATCGGGTGCCGCGCGGGAAAAACCCGCAACAGGCCAAATGCGGCAAATGCGGACGCCCGCTCGAACGGGCCGCTTACGAAGAATTCGAATACAGAAATCACAGCGAAAAACAGGATCTGCTGGACAGGGAAACAAAGGCGCGTGTACGCCAGGCTGAGGAACTTAGAAAGCTGATTCAGCAAAAAGAGCGTGAACGCCGGGAGCGGGATAAGCGGGTTGCCCAGGAACTGCTCGAACAGCAAAATCGCGCGGCACGTGAGAAACAGAAACAGGAAGCATGCGAGCAGGCCGCGAACAAGGAGGAAATTCGCCGGCTGGTGGTGGAGGAACTGCATAAAAATGAAATACGCAACCGGGTGCAGGCCGTACGTCGCCAAAAGATCCACGGACGGATGCTCAAGGCGACCCGGACACTGGCGGTTCCAGCGGTGCTGTTGGTGTGCCTGGTTGGCAATTTGACTGAAGAGGTCCCCCGAAACAGCGATGTTGAAATCGCTCCGCATGTCGATAAATCGGGTTCCAGGGCAAACGTTGCATCGGGAAAGAAAGAGCGTTTGCAGAAGCGGAAAGCAGCAACGGAAAAAAACAGCGGACGCCTGGAAGGATTCAATTTCAGAGATGATGTTGTTGTGGATGAACGCACCGGCCTGATGTGGGCCAGAAATGCCGGACTTGCAAAAGAAAAGATGGATTGGGATCAAGCAAGGCAGTGGCTGCGGTCACTGGAAATCGGCGGATATCGCAACTGGAGATTACCGACCAGAAACGAGCTGGAAGAGTTGTTCCGTCGCGGCGGCAAGAATCCAGCGGAATACTATAACGGGCTTGGCTTCACGTCGGTTCAGCCGAGCTGGTATTGGGCTTCCAATAAGGGCGTGTTCGATAACGGCAGCGCATGGGTTGTCAGTATGGGGTACGGTTATGTGAGCAAATGCAATAAGGGGGACTGCAATCAGGTCTGGCCGGTCAGGGAACAGTAAAAGAGCGCATATCTTGTTTCGAAGTTGTTTGTCAATGGAAAGATGTGGTCATTCGGTGAGGTGGAGGTAAGGGTAACGGTTCAAAACATTTAGGCTGACAGTGGGGATGGAATGGTTACTTTCCATCCCCATTGTCGTTTTGTTAAGTTGTGGCAAAACCGGAATCAATTCCTAAAATAATTTGCAATTAGTTTCTATGCGCGTATTATATGCGCATAAAAACGTGTCCAAGGAGTCTCCCATGCATTCCAATCTTCTGTACGATGTTTCCGCACCCAAAAAAGCGGTCAACCTGAGCGCCAACAGTGATTTGATCCGGGCTGCCAAAGAAGAAGATATCAATCTTTCGGATACATTCGAAGAGGCTGTTCAAGTGAAACTGCGCGGTATTCGTGAGCAGACCTGGCGCGAGGAGAACAAGGACGGCATCGAAGCCTACAACGAAAGAATTGAGCGGTGCGGAGTGTTCGCGGCCAAGCACAGGAGATTCTGATGGCCCAACTAGATGTTTTTGTGAATCTGGATCAAGAGTCATCAGCAGACGTCCCGTTTCTTCTCGATGTCCAGCATGGAATCCATTCTGATTTAAAAACGCGCGCGATGGTGCCGCTGGTGCGTGCCGATGCGCAGAAAGCCGGAATAAAAACCTTGTGCCCAATCTTTGTGATAGAGGGACAAAGTGTGTTTGCCTCAGTTCCTGAAATATCCGCCTATCCGGTTAAGGAGCTTGGCAACAAAGTAATTAACCTTGCCGCAGAGCGAGAAGAAATCTTTTCCGCAATAGACTTTCTGTTGCACGGTTTTTAACCCGGTGCGGTAATTCAGGGCTCAGTATAAATCCTTGCGGTAAATCCACCCGGTATGCTATTTTTCTACCCTTTGATCTACAACATCCCACCTAATTCAGGAGTACAACCATGTCGGATAAAAACAGCGCCCCGGAGAAAAACAAGGCGATAGAGCTGGCTCTCAGCCAGATTGAAAAGCAGTTCGGCAAGGGCGCCATCATGCGCCTGGGCAACGATGAGGCGCTGCCGGGTGTGGACGCCATCTCCACCGGCGCCATCTCTCTCGATGTGGCCCTGGGTGTGGGCGGCGTGCCGCGCGGCAGGATCGTCGAGATCTATGGGCCGGAGTCGTCCGGAAAAACCACGCTGGCGCTGCATATCGTGGCCGAAGCCATGAAAACCGGCGGCATCGCCGCTTTCGTGGATGCGGAGCACGCCCTGGACATTGGTTATGCCCGCAAGCTGGGTGTCAAAACCGACGATCTGCTGGTGTCCCAGCCCGATACCGGCGAGCAGGCGCTGGAAATTGCCGAAACCCTGGTGCGCAGCGGTGCCATCGATGTGCTGGTGGTCGATTCGGTGGCTGCCCTGGTGCCCAAGGCCGAAATCGAGGGGGATATGGGCGACTCCCACATGGGACTGCAGGCCCGCCTGATGTCCCAGGCTCTGCGCAAGCTGACCGGCATCATCAGCAAGTCCAACTGCTGCGTGATCTTCATCAATCAGATCCGTATGAAGATCGGCGTCATGTTCGGCAACCCCGAGACGACCACCGGTGGTAACGCCCTCAAGTTCTACGCTTCGGTGCGGATGGATATCCGCAAGATTGCCACACTCAAGCAGGGTGACCAGATCATCGGTTCCCGCACCCGCGTTAAAGTCGTCAAGAACAAGGTGGCGCCGCCCTTCAAGGAAGTCGAGTTTGACATCCTGTATGGCGAGGGGATATCGCGCACCGGCGATGTGCTTGATATGGCGGTCGAGAGGGGCATTGTCGAGAAGAGCGGCGCCTGGTTCTCCTATGGCAAGGAGCGCATCGGACAGGGGCGCGAGAACTCCCGTACCTGGCTGAAGGAGCATCCGGAAGTTCTGGCGGAGATCGAGGAAAAACTTCTGGCGATTGTCAAGCCGGCTCCGGCCGCTGCAAAGCCTGAGTAAAACGCGGAGGTAGCCTGTGGAGCTGAACGAAATACTCACGATTGCCTTCAAGGCCAAAGGTTCTGATATTCATATCAAGACCGGTCTGCCGCCGATTGTGCGGATCGATGGCCGCCTGCATCCGATCCCCAACGCCCAGCGTTTGTCGCCCGATTATGTTTCCACCACGGCCCAGACGATGATGAACGACCGCCAGAGACGGATCTTCGAGGAAAACTCCGAGGTCGATCTGGCATACGCCGTTCCGGGCCTGGGACGTTTCAGGGTCAGTGTGTATCGTCAGCGCGGAACGGTTGCGATGGTTTTTCGTTCGATTGCCTTTGTGATACCGACGCTGGAGGGGCTTAACCTGCCTCCGGTCATTCAGAAACTCTGCAAGGAGGAGCGTGGACTGATCCTGGTGACCGGGACGACCGGTTCCGGAAAGTCCAGCACCCTGGCAGCCATGATTGATTCGATCAATCAGAGCCGTACCTGCAACATCATTACAATTGAGGATCCGGTGGAGTTTTTGCACCGCGACAACAAGAGCATTATCAGCCAGCGGGAGGTCGGCTCCGATACCCCGACCTTCTCGGCGGCGCTCAAGGGGGCCCTGCGTCAGGACCCGGATGTCATCCTGGTCGGCGAGATGCGCGACTACGAAACCATCGAAACCGCCATGACCGCTGCCGAGACCGGTCACCTGGTCATGTCGACCCTGCATACGATGGATGCAGCCGAAACCATCAACCGCATCATCGGCGTCTTTCCCCCTTATCACCAGCGCCAGGTTCGTATCCAGCTTGCCAGTATCATCAAAGGGGTCGTTTCGCAGCGACTGGTGCCGCGGGCGGACGGGAAGGGGCGTGTGCCGGCGGTTGAGGTCATGCTGGCATCGGCTCGCGTCAGGGAGTGCATCGACGACAAGGAGAAGACCAAGCAGCTGCATGATGCGATATCGCAGGGTTATGTCACATACGGCATGCAGACCTTTGACCAGTCCTTGATGAAACTGTATTCGAACAGTCTGATCACATACGACGAGGCGGTTCGGCAAAGCTCCAATCCGGACGATTTTGCCCTCAAGGTTTCTGGTATTTCGTCCACTTCGGATGCTTCCTGGGAAGGTTTTGAAAACAAGCCCGAGGATGTTGCCGCGGAGCCGGAAAAGCTTGATATCGAAAAATACTGAGCTTCAAACGGCTGAAACTGCCTACCAGTATGCCTTGCGGCTTTTGGCCGCACGGGATTATTCGGTTGCCAGGATGCGTGGAAAACTTATTGACCGGGGTGTCGGCGAACCGGATGCAGAAGCGGCCATGCTCCGTTTGCAGCTGGAAGGGTGGCTGGATGACCGGCGATACGCCGGGCGGTTTGCAGAGGCGGCTCTTTCCGCAGGTAGGTTTTTCGGACCGCGTTTGCGGATGGAGATGCGTCGGCGGGGTTTTGAATCGGCTCTTATTGACGATGTGCTGGGCGGTTTACAGGAAAACTTTGACGAAGGTGCCAAGATCAGTGTCATCGTGGAGCGCCGATATCCCGGTTTCAGGTTGCCGGCAGCGACTGATCGCGAAAAGCGCAGGATAATCGGTTATCTGCAGCGGCGCGGTTTCGGACTGTCTGCCATCATGAAAGTGCTCAAGGGTTCGCAACAGGATTAGGAATACATTTTCACCTCAAGTTGAAGGGAAGCAATAAATGACAGGTACAGAGATCAGGAAACGTTTTTTACAGTATTTTGCAGACCGGGGACACACGATAGTTTCCAGTTCGGGCATACTTCCCAAGAATGACCCGACCCTGATGTTTACCAACGCCGGTATGAACCAGTTCAAGGACTGTTTCCTGGGGATGGAAGACCGCGGCTATTACCGGGCCTGCAGTTCGCAAAAGTGCGTGCGGGCCGGCGGAAAGCATAATGATCTTGAAAATGTCGGGCGCACGGCGCGTCACCATACCTTTTTCGAGATGCTGGGTAACTTTTCTTTTGGTGATTATTTCAAAAAAGAGGCGATTGCTTTTGCCTGGGAGTTTTTGACCAAAGAGTTGCAGCTTGATAAAAGCCGTCTGTATGTGACTGTCTACACCGACGATGACGAAGCCGCCGATATCTGGCATCTTCAGGAAGGGGTGCCGCGCGAGCGGATCTACCGTTTCGGCGAAAAGGACAACTTCTGGTCCATGGGTGATACCGGTCCCTGCGGCCCCTGTACCGAGATCTTCTGGGACAACGGTCCCGAGGTGGGCTGCGGCTCGCCGGAGTGTGCCGTCGGTTGTGACTGCGACCGCTACATGGAGATCTGGAACAACGTCTTCATGCAGTTTAACCGCTTTGCCGACGGGAGCTTGACGCCGTTGCCAAAGCCGTCGGTGGATACCGGCATGGGTCTTGAGCGCATTACCACGGTCATGCAGGGCGTGCGATCCAACTATGACACGGACCTGCTGCAGGGCATTATTCGCCATATCGAACGCCACAGCGGCAAAAAGTACGGCGACAACGAGAAGGACAGCGTCTCGATGCGGGTCATTGCCGATCACTGCCGTGCCGTTACTTTTCTTATCTGCGATGGCGCCCTGCCCAGCAACGAAGGGCGGGGATACGTACTGCGCCGCATCATGCGCCGTGCGGCCCGCCATGCCAAAATGCTGGGGGTAAGTGAACCGCTGCTCTGCAGAATGGTCGAAGCGGTGCGCGAAATGATGGGTGATGCCTACCCGGAGTTGGCCGAGCGTGAGGCCTATATCAAAAAGGTTACGCTGGCCGAAGAGGAACGCTTCAACGAAACCCTCGACCGTGGTCTGGGACTTCTCAATGACGAGGTCGCATCATTACGCTCCTCCGGGAAGAATGTCATTCCGGGTGAAGTTCTTTTCAAGCTTTACGATACCTATGGATTCCCGATCGACCTGACGGGTGACATCGTTGAGTCGGAAGGTTTTACGATTGATGAAGCCGGGTTTAATGCCTGCATGGAGAAACAGCGCGAGCTGGGACGTGAAAACTGGAAGGGATCAGGGGCGGCCGGTATTGCCGACATATACAAGGCGATTCACAGCCGTGGAATACACTCACAGTTTATCGGTTATGATGCCCTCACCTCCTATTCGCCGATTCTGGCGCTGGTGCGGGATGGGGTTGAAGCTGCCTCCGCCGCAGCCGGTGACCTGGTTGATGTGGTTGTTGAAGCATCCCCCTTCTACGGCGAGTCGGGCGGACAGGCCGGTGACATCGGCATCATCTCTTCCGGCAGCGCACATCTGGATGTACTGGAAACAACCCGTCCCTTCCCGGATTTGATTGTACATCACTGTCAAGTCAAGGAAGGTGCGGTGCGTTTGTCGGATGCGGTCAACCTGACCGTCACGATGTCTGTCCGCAGGGCAACAGCCCGCAATCATACCGCAACCCATCTGCTTCAGACCGCCTTGCGACAAGTGCTGGGTGAGCATGTAAAGCAAGCCGGTTCGCTGGTGTCCGCGGACCGCCTGCGTTTTGACTTCACCCATTTCTCGGCCATGACCGCCGATGAGATCCGCCAGACCGAAGCGCTGGTCAACGATTTCATCATGGAAAACGCTCCGGTTACTACGAAGCTGATGCCGATCAATGAGGCCATAGAAGCGGGCGCCACTGCGCTGTTTGATGAAAAGTACGGCGATTCGGTCAGGGTGGTCAGGGTCGGCGATGTCAGTATGGAACTGTGCGGCGGAACCCATGTCAGAGCGGCTGGGGATATCGGACTTTTCAAGATTGTTTCTGAAGCCGGGATTGCCGCCGGTGTGCGTCGTATAGAGGCGTTGACCGGTACCGGTGCGCTGGGCTTTATCAGGCAGGTTGAGGATGAACAGCGTATGATGGCCGGCCTTTTGAAAGCTGAAGGCGGCAATGCGCTGGACAAGCTCGAAAGACTGCTGTCACGCCAGAAGGAACTGCAGAGGGAGGTCGAAGCGCTGCAGGGCAAGCTCAATGCTGCCGCATCCGGCGATCTTTTGTCGCAGGCGAAGCTGGTTAACGGTGTCAAGCTGCTGGCGGTTCAGGTGCAGGTGGAGGATGTCAAGGCATTGAGGGATCTTTCGGATACCTTGAAAGATCGCATCGGTGAAGGCGTTATCGTTCTGGCCGCTGATATTGGCGGAAAGGCCAATCTGCTTGTAGCGGTCACCAAGGAATTGAGTGCAAGGATAAAAGCCGGAGATATAATAAAGCAGGTGGCGCCGGTCATCGGCGGCAGCGGCGGTGGAAAGCCGGAGCTGGCCCAGGCCGGAGGATCGCAGCCCGAAATGATTGGAGATGCTCTGGCAATGGCCACAAAGATTCTTGCCGGTAGTTGACAGGGACGGGGAAACAAGATGACTACGTCACGGAAAAATGGGGTCAAAGCCCCATTACATACCGGCAAAACAACCATTCTGGTTGTTGATGATGATGCGTGTATCCGTGATCTGTGTGAACGAGCCCTCAGGGAATACCGGGTGCTTCAAGCTGGCTCATGCCGGGACGCAATCAGTGTGTATAGCAAAGAGGCTGTAGACCTGATTCTTTCGGACGTCATGATGCCTGGCGGCTCGGGAATCGAACTTCTAAAACAGGTCAAGCAGCTGGATCCAACCGCGGCTGTTATTATTATGACCGGTTTTGCCGAAAAAGAGGTCATCCTCAACGCCCTTAAGGAGGACGCTGACGATTTTATCAATAAACCGCTCAATCTTCTTCAGCTGAAGACTGCCGTCGACAAGGTCCTTGCAAAAAAAGCGCTCAAGGAAGAGTTGGCGAACATCAAGCGCGCAGACCAGCTCAAGAGTAATTTTCTGTCGCTGATATCGCATAAACTGCGCACTCCGATAACCGGCATATCGCTTTTTTTGCAGAATATTCAGCGAGGAGTCTATGATTCCGACAACGAGATGTTTCATCATAATGCTGCGCTGGCCAACGAAGAGGCTGTTTATCTTAGCCGGCTGGTTGCAGATCTGCTGACATTCAGCAGAGTCATGATTGATACCGAGGATAGTTCGCGTGAAGAATGCGACCTGAATGAAATTGCATCGGAGCTGCTGCAAAAATCCCGCGAGCTCCATGGCAAGCTGTCGATCGAGATTGATCTGAACCTGGGGCAGTTGCCTGTCATGAATCTCTATCGTAACAAGATCAGTTTTGCTCTCTACCAGGTCATCGATAACGCTTTCAAGTTTTCGGGCGAAATGGGGCATGTCGGCCTGACAACCGTTGCGGCCAGTCATGAGGTTTGCATAATTGTGTCAGATTCGGGGGTAGGTATTCCCAGTTCGGAGTTTCCCAAGCTGTTTGAAAAGTTTTACCAGATAGATCCTGACAATACCGGACAGGTACGGGGATTCGGCCTGGGTCTTTTTTACGCCCGTGATTTTGTTCGTCAGCATGGTGGCAGTATAAGCCTGGACAGCGAGCCCGGGCTGGGAACGACTGTAACTATCTGTCTGCCATTGCAATAATCTTTTGAGATTTTGATGGACTTGCTGTAAGCTGCCGACTTTCAAGTTGGCAGTTTCTATTTTCAGACAGGAAATTGAACCATGAAACAATTAATCGAGAAAGCCAATACGCTGATGGAGGCATTGCCTTACATAAGGCGATTTGCAGGTAAAACCTTTGTCATAAAATATGGCGGACATGCCATGTCGGACGATAAGCTGAAAGAATCGTTCGCACTGGATGTGATATTGCTTAAATCTTTGGGAATCAATGCGGTCATCGTGCATGGCGGCGGTCCGCAGATCAATGAAACCTTGAAGCGCTACGGGATCGTTTCCGAGTTCGTCAGAGGCATGCGGGTGACCGACTCCGAGACAATGGGCGTGGTCGAAATGGTGCTGGTCGGTCAGGTCAACAAGGAAGTCGTAGGCTACCTCAACCAGCACGGCGGCAAGGCGGTCGGCCTCTCCGGCAAGGACGGCACACTGCTGCTATCCAAAAAACTGCTGCAGGAAGCCAAGGCTGATGACGGTTCGGTTGAACTGCTGGATATCGGTTATGTCGGCGATGTGGTCAAGGTCAATACGGATTTGATCAAGACACTGGAGAGCGGCAACTACATCCCGGTCATTGCGCCGGTGGGGGTCGGGGCGGAAGGTGAAAGCTACAACATCAACGCCGACCTGGTGGCGGGGCGGGTAGCCGCTGCCCTCAATGCGGAAAAGCTGATACTGCTGACCGACATCAATGGAGTCAAAGACAAAAGCGGCACCCTGCTGGAAAGTATTTCGGTCAGTGACCTGCACCGCTTGATAGAGGAGGACGCCATCACCGGAGGCATGATCCCCAAGGTCGTCTGCTGTGCGGATGCCCTCAGAGACGGTGTCAAGAAGGCCCATATCATTGATGGCCGAATGGAGCACGCGGTATTGCTGGAAATATTTACCGACGTCGGCATCGGCACGGAGATTGTGAAATGACATCAGAACAGTGGATAGAGAAGTCCGACAAATACATCATGAAAACCTACGGCCGATACCCGATCGTGCCGGTACGCGGTGACGGGTGCCGTCTGTGGGACGTGGACGGCAAGGAGTACCTGGATTTTCTGGGGGGGGTAGCGGTCAACAATCTGGGGCATTGCCACCCAAAAGTCGTCAAGGCGCTTCAGGAGCAGGCTGCCCAGATGATTCACTGCTCCAACTATTACCAGATCCCCCAGCAGATCGAGCTGGCCGAGCTGCTCTGCAACCATTCATTTGCCGACAAGGCATTTTTTTGCAACAGCGGTGCCGAGGCCAACGAGGCGGCTATCAAGCTGGCCAGGAAATACAGCCGCGACACATACGGCCCGGAACGCTACGAGATCATTACCGCCGCCGATTCGTTTCATGGCCGCACCATGGCCACCGTATCTGCCACAGGCCAGGAAAAGGTGCAGCGCTTCTTTGATCCGCTGCTGCATGGCTTCAGCCACGTACCCTTCAACGATGCTGCCGCTCTGGAGGCCGCTGTAACGCCCAATACCTGCGCGATCATGCTGGAACCGATCCAGGGGGAGGGGGGGGTGAACATCCCTTCGCCAGGCTATTTTCAGGAAGTGCGCCGTATCTGTGATCAGCATGGCCTTCTGCTGATTTTTGACGAAGTTCAGGTCGGCATGGGACGAACCGGAAAGCTGTTTGCCTATGAACACTTCGATGTGGTGCCGGATATCATGACTCTTGCCAAGGCACTGGCCGGCGGAGCGCCGATAGGCGCCATGCTGGCCAAAGACCAGTTTGCCGCTGCCTTCACGCCCGGCACTCACGGTTCCACCTTCGGCGGCAATCCGCTGGTCTGCGCCGCCGCTATTGCCACGCTGCGGACCATGCTGGAAGACGGCATCCTGAACCGGACCGAGGAAATCGGCGAGTACCTGGCCGGGGAACTGGAAACGCTCGGTAAAAAATACCCGTTCGTAAAGGATGTGCGCGGCATCGGACTGATGATCGGGATGGGGTTGTCAATCCCGGGGGCGGACATCGTCAAGCAGGGACACAGCCGGGGAGTGCTGCTGAATGTTACCCATGATACCGTGCTGCGCTTTGTACCGCCGCTGGTTGTGACGAAGCAGGAGATCAACAGGATGATCGAAATTCTGGACGGCATCTTTGCCGAGATTGAAATTTAACAAATACTGCTTGCTTGTCACGCAAGACCGGCTTAGGAGAGATTTTAATGGCGCGACATTTTCTGGCACTGCATGACTTCAGCGAAATAGAGCTGTACGGGATGTTGACTCTGGCTCGCGAGTTGAAGGAAAAGCAGAAACAGGGCATTTCCCATAAGTTGCTGGACGGCAGAACCCTGGCGATGATCTTTGAGAAGTCCTCCACCAGGACGAGGATCTCCTTTGAAGTCGGCATATTTCAGCTGGGCGGCCATGGACTTTTCATTTCCAACAGAGATTCACAGATGGGACGGGGCGAGCCGATCAAGGATACCGCCCGTGTCATGGGCCGCTACTGTGACGGAGTCATGATCCGCACTTTCGGTCAGGAAATCGTGGACGAATTTGCGCGCTATTCGGATGTGCCAGTTATCAATGGACTTACCGACCTGTTTCATCCATGTCAGATCATGGCTGATCTGATGACGGTTATCGAGCAGAAGCGGACTTACGAAGGTTTGACCTTTGTCTGGGTTGGTGACGGCAACAACATGGCCAACACCTGGATCGAGGCCGCTGCAATATTCGGTTTCGAACTGCGTCTGGCCTGTCCGGAAGGGTATGAGCCGGATGCGAAGGTCATGGCGTGGGCCCAGGCCAAGGCGCCCGGCAAAATTACGCTGACAACTGATCCAAGAGTTGCCGTAGCGGATGCCGATGTCATCAATACCGATGTCTGGGCCAGCATGGGTCAGGAAGCAGAACAGAAGGAGCGCGAGGAGGCCTTTGCCGGCTACTGCCTGGATGATGCCCTTGTTGCTTTGGCAAAACCGGATTGTATTGTGCTCCATTGTCTGCCTGCCCATCGCGGTGAGGAAATCTCTGATTCAGTAATTGAAGGCAAGCATTCAGTAGTCTGGGACGAAGCCGAGAACCGGCTGCATGTACAGAAAGCAATCATGGCTACACTGATGAAGTAAGGTTAAAATAATCTTTTACAAGGAGTTGCGCATGGCAAAGACAAAGAAACAGGAAATTAAAAAAATTGTTCTGGCTTATTCGGGTGGTCTGGATACCTCGATCATTCTCAAATGGCTGAAAAACGAATACGACTGCAAAGTTGTTGCCTTTTCGGCGGACCTGGGGCAGGGGGATGAGCTTGACCCGATCCGTGAGAAGGCCCTGGCCACCGGCGCCGACAAGGTCTACATCGATGACCTGAAAGAAGAATTCGTGCGCGATTTCGTGTATCCGATGTTTCGCGCCAACGCCATTTACGAAGGACATTACCTGCTGGGCACTTCCATCGCGCGTCCGCTGATTGCCAAGCGCCAGATGGAAATCGCCGCCAAGGAGAAGTGTGACGCAGTCTCCCATGGCGCCACCGGCAAGGGTAATGACCAGGTCCGTTTCGAGCTGGCTTACTACCACTTCGACCCGTCTATTAAAGTCATTGCGCCTTGGCGTGAGTGGGACTTGAACAGCCGCCAGGCTTTGATCGATTATGCCAAGAAAAACGATATTCCAATCCCGACCATCAAGAAACGTCCCTGGTCCTCCGACCGTAACCTGCTGCACATCTCCTTCGAAGGCGGCATTCTGGAAGATACCTGGGCCGAGGCGCCCGAAGAGATGTACGTGCTGACCAAACCACCGGAAAAAGCTCCCAACAAGCCGCAGTATGTGGAGATAGAGTTCAAGAACGGCAATGCCGTGGCGGTTGATGGCGAGAAGATGACGCCGGCCCAGCTTCTGGCGCACTTGAACTTCATCGGTGGACAGCATGGCGTCGGCCGGGTGGATTTGCTGGAGAACCGTTCGGTCGGCATGAAGTCGCGCGGCGTTTATGAAACTCCCGGCGGTACGATCCTTCGCGAGGCCCACTCGGCTGTTGAGCAGATCACAATGGACCGCGAAGTCATGCGCATCCGTGACAGCCTGATCCCGGAATATGCCAAGCAGGTGTACGCCGGCTACTGGTTCTCCCCTGAGCGCCAGATGCTGCAGACCCTGATCGACGATTCGCAGAAGTGCGTCAACGGCGTCGCCCGTGTCAAGCTCTACAAGGGCTTGTGCCGCACTGTCGGGCGCAAGTCCGAAACAGACTCGCTCTTCAATCTCGACTTCGCGACTTTCGAGAAGGATCAGGTTTTCAACCAGGCCGATGCCGAAGGCTTCATCAAGATCAACAGCCTGCGTCTGCGGATCAGGTCGCTGATGCAGGCCAACCGGAAGAAGTAGTGGGTGGGGGTAGGACATCTCCCGAACCATTTATTCAGGGCACTTTGAGGGAACCCTGTTCACCCATCAGGGGGCGCAATAATGCGCCCCTTTTTGCAGCTACGATCACGGGAATATCATGAAACTCTCAGTATCATTTCCAGCAAAGGTACTCAACAAGGCCTACCTCAAGCAGAGCCTCGATGCTTTTCTCACTAGTAAAATAATTTGTCCTGACATAGCACAATCGCCGAAGTTTTTGATGGATGAGAGCAGTTCGTTTTCAAGCAACACTATATATTTCGTTCCAAGCTCAGACTACTGCTTGCTCGGTCTTCTCAATTCAAAGCTGCTTTGGTGGTTTTATGGCACAAAAACCTCGTCCATACAGGGAGGCTTTGTTCGCTATTTCTCGCAATACATGGAACAACTCCCCATCCCACCCGCCACCGACGCTCAGCAAACCCCGATCATCGAGCGCGTCCAGAAAATACTCGCCGATCCTGGCAGCCCCGATGTACCGCAGCTTGAAGCCGAAATAGACCGCCTTGTTTACGACCTGTACGGTCTGACGGAGGAGGAGATTTCGGTGCTTGAGGTGAAACAATGAAAAAGCCCGTCACAAACACGACTCATGAACTCGCACCGCTCATCACCGAACTCCGTGGGCTCATCCAGTCCGCCCGCCACGCCGTCGCCACCACCGTCAACACCCTGCAGGTACTGACCAATTTCGAGATTGGCCGGCGGATTGTGGAGCATGAGCAGAAGGGAGCGGAACGGGCCGAATATGGGAAAGAGCTACTTAAAATGCTATCAGCCCAGCTGACAGAAGAGTTCGGTAAAGGCTTCTCTCGCACAAATCTTCAAGCCATGCGGAATTTCTTTCTGACATGGCAGGACCGCGATCCACGAATTGCCCAGAAGCCTTTAGGGCAATTGAGTGATCCCGCAATTTGCCAGAAGCCTTCTGGCAAATTGCCGCTTACACCAATTGGTCAGGCGTCGTCTGACCAATTGACCCCGGCCAGGATTTTTCAGACGTCGTCTGAAAAATTGCCCTTCACTTTGAGCTGGTCTCACTACGTCCTGCTGCTAACCATTAAAAACCCCGAAGAGCGCAGTTTTTACGAAATCGAATCCACCCAAGCTGGCTGGTCGCTGCCGGAGTTGAAGCGCCAGGTTGCCTCCTGCCTCTATGAGCGTCTTGCTCTCAGCAAAGACAAGGGGGCCATCCGTCAACTTGCCAGCGAGGGGCAGATCATTGTTACGCCTGCGGATATTCTAAAAGAACCGTATGTGCTCGAATTCCTCGGTCTTGACGAAAAGGCTGGCTATTCCGAATCCGACATGGAATCCGCCATCATTGATCAGCTCGAAGACTTTTTGCTCGAACTCGGCAAGGGCTTTCTCTTCGAGGCCCGCCAGAAACGCTTCACCTTCGACGAGGATCATTTTTTCGTCGATCTCGTCTTCTACAACCGGCTGCTGCGCTGCTATGTGATCATTGACCTGAAGCTCGACAAGCTTAGCCACCAGGATCTGGGGCAGATGCAGATGTATGTGAACTATTTCGATCGCTTCGTGAAGACGCCAGATGAGAACCCCACTATCGGCATCCTGCTCTGCAAGCGGAAGAAAGAGGCCATCGTCGAACTCACTCTGCCGGCCGATGCAAATATCCACGCTCGGGAATACAATCTCTATCTGCCATCCAAGGAACTATTGCAGCAGAAGCTGATTGATTGGGTGCGGGAGCAGGAGGCAGCGTATGAAGTTAGAAAAGTCTGTTCAGAAATTTTATAGTCTGTTGAGTCGTCACGTCAGGAATACGTCTCTACTTTTATTTTATCCGTTTTTCGCGTATAGTACCCAATCACCGATTTCAAAACCAGACACGAGGAAGCCATACATCATGTCCAAAGACAAGCTCTGGGGCGGCCGTTTTACCCAGCCCACCGATAAGTTCGTAGAAGAGTTCACCGCTTCGATTGATTTCGACAAGCGCCTCTACCATCAGGATATTCGCGGCTCGGTTGCCCATGCCCGCATGCTGGGCAAGCAGGGCATTATTCCGCTGGAGGACGTGGAGCAGATTGTTCACGGTCTGCAGAAAATACTTCAGCAGATCGAGGCCGGAGAGTTTGATTTTTCCGTCGGGCTGGAAGATATTCACATGAACATTGAATCTCGCCTGTCCGCAGCCATTGGAGAGGCCGGCAAACGGTTGCATACCGGTCGTTCCCGCAACGATCAGGTTGCGCTGGACATCCGTCTCTATCTGCGCGACGAGATTATAGCGATTATTACTTACCTCGATCTGCTGATTGACGCCTTGCTGGGCCAGGCCGAGGCCAACCTTGATACACTGATGCCGGGCTTTACGCACCTGCAGACCGCACAGCCGATTCTGTTTGCCCATCATCTTATGGCCTATGTGGAGATGTTCAAGCGTGACAAGTCGCGCCTTGAGGATTGCCTGAAACGGGTCAATGTCATGCCGCTGGGCGCCGGGGCTCTGGCCGGGACGACTTTCCCGATCGACCGTGAGTATGTGGCCGAACAGCTCGATTTTCCTGCCATCACCCGCAATTCACTGGATTCCGTATCGGATCGGGATTTCGCCCTGGAGTTTCTCTCCGATGCCTCGATCGTGATGATGCACCTTTCGCGCTTCTCGGAAGAACTGATCCTCTGGTCCACCAGTGCCTTTCAGTTCATCGAACTGTCGGACGGTTTCTGCACCGGTTCGTCGATCATGCCGCAGAAAAAAAACCCGGATGTGCCGGAGCTGGTGCGGGGCAAGACCGGACGGGTTTACGGCAATCTGATGGCGCTGCTGACGACCATGAAATCCCTGCCGCTGGCTTACAACAAGGATATGCAGGAGGACAAGGAACCGCTCTTCGATACGATCGATACGGTCAAGGGCAGTCTGAAAATCTTTGCCGACATGATCCGCGAGATGCGGGTCAACCAATCGAGCATGCGGCGTGCGGCCGGCCTGGGTTTCTCCACAGCAACCGATGTGGCCGATTACCTGGTGCGCAAGGGCTTGCCTTTCCGCGATGCACACGAAGCCGTTGGCAAATCGGTTGCTTATTGTGTGGAAAACGAAATGGATATTACCGAGCTTTCATTGGCTGAGTGGCAACTGTTTTCCGGTAAAATAGATAGCGATATCTTTGAGTGCATTACGGTTGAAGCCAGCGTAAATGCGCGCAACGTCATCGGCGGAACCGCCCGCGAGCGGGTATGGGGTGAAATCCAGAACGTTCGGGCCGGTAACTAGGTTACAATGTACTGCGAATTTTTCGGTTTTTCAGAAAAGCCATTTACTATCACGCCCAACCCGCACTTCATCTTCCTGAGCAGTATCCATCGTGAGGCGTTTGCAAGGTTGCTGTATGGCGTCGATAGCCATGCCGGTTTCATCGCCCTGACCGGCGAGGTTGGAACCGGCAAGACTACAATGTTGCGCACGCTGCTTACGCAACTCGATCCCGAAAAATACAGAAGCGCCTTGATTTTCAATCCCTGCCTGTCAGGCGAGCAGTTGCTGGAGAACATCTGCAAAGAGTTTGGCATACAGGCCTCCGGCAACGACCGTTTCAGCTATCTGGAAGCCCTGAACCGTTTTCTCCTGGAGCAGAACCTGGCTGGCCGCACTGTCGTGCTTGTCATCGACGAGGCCCAGAATCTTGCTCCCGATGTTTTGGAGCAGGTACGGATGATTTCCAATCTCGAGACCGAGCGCGACAAGCTGATCCAGATCATACTGGCCGGTCAGCCCGAACTTGACGGTGTCCTTGCCCGACATGATCTGAGGCAGCTCAATCAACGCATAACGGTACGTTGCTGCCTGTCTCCGATGAAACTCGACGATACGCATGCTTATATCAATCACCGTCTAAAAATATCCGGCAGCCGTATTCCAGGGATTTTTTCACATAAGTCGGTCAAGCATATCTACCGTTTTTCACGCGGTATTCCCCGTTTGATCAATGTAGCCTGTGAACAGGCGCTTGTCATGGCCTGGACACTGGAAAGCCTGACGGTTACCCCACAGATAACCGCCCAGGTTTTACTTGAACTTAAACCGACTGCTGAACGAACCGGATTATGGTTTCGTATTTCGCGCTGGCTGTTTGCCGGAAAGTGATCAGATAAAATGAGTTATATACTGGATGCCCTGAAAAAAGTTGAACATGAAAAGCTCAAGAAGTCAGCACCTGGCGGCATGACCAGCATAGCCGGTGATCTTTTTCAGGACCGGATAGAGCAGTCTGCCAGCGGATGGCGCTGGAAGATCATCATTCTGATCGTGTTGGCGTCGTTAACGACTTTTGCGGGAACCTGGTTCGTGTTGAGGGCCAATAAGCCGACGATTACATCGAATCCGGGTTCTGTCGTATCAACAGTTGCTGTCCCGGCGCCCCCCCCAAACAACGCACCAATTGCCGTTACTGCACCTGTACAGACGGTGACTGTGCCAGCAGCAAATGTGACAGCACCGGCAGTTCGACCGTCACCGCCGGTTGCTCCGGAGACGGTTGATGAAGAACTCCCTTCAAGATCTGTGAAAAGATCTTTTAATGCTCCTCCCGCGGCAGCGGCTCCAGCGCCGTTGAAGCCATCACTCCAGTCAGTTCAGCCTCCGGCTGAGATAAAGCTGTCCGGCATAGCCTGGCAGGATGAGCGTTCCGCCAGAAGAGCTGTTGTCAACGGGTTTCTTCTCAAGGAGGGTAGCGTGGTCTCTGGAGCCAGAGTCACAGAAATTATGGCAGACAGGGTTAGATTTGCATTGCCGTCCGGCACATTCGAAGTCCGGTTGGATGCGGTGCCTGCCGCGGAGGTTAGGCGATGAGGTTGTTGGGAAAAGTTGTCCTGCTGGGCGGCATGACGCTGGCAATGACCGCCTGCGGAAAGAAGGGCGCCCTGGTATATCCGGATATGCTGGTGCCGGCCGCTCCGACAGTCGCTTCCGTAACTCAAAGTGGCTCGGTAGTCAAGCTCCAGTTTGACCTTCCTGTTTCTGACAGGGCGGGGAACAGGCTGAGCAGTCTGGCAGGTTTGAGAATCAGCAAGCGCGAAAGAGATCCGGACCCCGAGCCGGTCTGCCGTTCCTGCATGGATGACTATCGACTGTTTCGCAAACTTTACCTTGATGTTCTGCCGGATGGCGTAGAGCGCTTTGGAAACCGTCTGGTGGTGCTTGATGGCGATGTGCGAATTGGTAAGACATATTCCTACGTGGCAGTGCCGTTTACAAAAGAAGGAGTGGATGGCGCATCGTCTCCCCAGGTGTCTGTTAAGCTTGTTGAGTCGGTGCTGCCGCCAATACTCCATGTCGAATCGCATCCGACGGAAATCAAGCTCTCTTTTGCCGCTCTGCCCCCTTTGGATGGTGTTCTGGTCGGGTACAATCTGTACCGGACATCCAATAAAAGTGCATTTCCTTACCTGCCGATCAACAAGGTACCTTTAACCGGTAAAGAGTATATCGATAGCGGTCTTGCCAGGGGAACCGCTTATCGTTATGCAGCACGAACCGCAGTCAGGTTACCGTCTGGGTCCATGGTTGAGAGTGGCGTGTCCAACGAGGTCGAGGGGATGCTGAAAGACGACGAGTAATTCCAATTCCAAATCAAAGCGCTATCTTCGTTGGCTCGTCTTCGGCACCTCAACGTACCGATAGTACGCCTCGGCGCCTCAATCCTCGCCGCCTTGATTTCATCTTTGATTTGGAACAGGTATAAATGGCTTGTGCAGATGGCATAAATTCAGCAAGCAAAAAGGGCATCCGCAATGGATGCCCTTTTTGTTACCTGCAGAATAAGCAGAAATTACTTGGCTACAGTTTCAGCCAGTTTGATGGCGATGTCTTTGTAAGGGTTGGCGAAGAGGATGATCAGACAGACAACCAGGGCATAAATCGCCAGGGACTCGATCATGGCCAGACCGATCATCATGGTGGTCAGGATCTTGCCTGAAGCACCGGGGTTACGGGAAACGCCTTCAACAGCGCTTTTAACTGCCAGACCCTGGCCAATGCCGGTGCCCAAAGTGCCAAGTGCCATACCAATACCTGCTGCCAGAACGCACATCGTGAAAAAACTCATTTTACTACCTCCGTATGGTTTGTCTCCTAAACAGTATAGGAGTAATTAAGCTTCAGTGATTCTTCCTAGTGAGCTTCCTCAAGCGAGCCCTGGATGTAGATCATTGCCAGCAGCATGAAGACGAAGGCCTGGATGAAAGAAACCAGAACACCCATCAGCATCATCGGCAGTGGAACCAGAAACGGAGCCAGTCCGAAGAAGATCATCAGAACCAGTTCGTGGCCGTTCATGTTGCCGAACAGACGCAGGGTAAGGGATACCGGGCGGCTCAGGTGGCCGATGACTTCAATGAAGAACATGACCGGAGCCAACCAGGCGATTGGACCGCAGAAATGTTTCAAATAGTGCAGGCCATGGTGTTTGATGCCGACAACATGTGTCGAAAGAAAAACGATAACAGCACAGGCCGCGGTTGTATTGATGTTGGCGGTCGGTGGGAAGAAACCGGGAATCAGGCCGATCAGGTTGGAAACCAGCACGAAGATGGCCAGAGTCGCAATCAACGGAAAGAATGGGCGTCCATGCTCTCCCATGGTTTCGACGATCATGTTTTCGATGCCGCCGATGACCGACTCCATGAAGTTCTGCAACCCACCCGGAACGGATTTCAAGGCTGAGGTTGCCATAACGGACAACACCAGCAGCAGAATGATGATCAGCCATGTGTAGGCTATGGCATCAGCACTGGCATCAGAGATGTGCAGTGGGGCGAACAGCTTGCGGAAAAACTCGAGAAACAGTAACGGGTGAACCATGGATCTAGCCTCCTGCGCGCAATGCGCTGTAGAGTGAAAGTGCAATTATGTTTAATACGATTATTGAGAGTCCCACCAGAATTCCAGTCAGTGAGAACCACCCGGATGTAATAATCAAATACAGGACAAAACCTGTAATGCTGATGCGTGCGATGAATCTCATCTGGGCGTACAGGAACGGTTTTGCCGGTAGCAGACCGAGAATACGTTGCAGCACATTACGCAGCCAGAAAAAATTGACGATGGCTATGATGCCGCCCGCCAGGATACCCAAACCGGTCTTTACTGAATAAAATGACAATCCGACTGCAGTCAGAACCGCCAGCAGTCCGAGACTCCCCTTGATGATGATGCGAAAGAGGTTCTCCTCATCGATTGCTGTCATCATTCTTGCGGATCTCCCTGCCGGCTATGTGGTAAATATTCTTGAAGCCGGCAGCAATGCCGATAAAAAGAAAGATGTAAAAGAACCAGGGTTTCGTGCCGAGCCATCGATCAAGCGTGAGGCCGAACCATACTCCGATGCCAATTGCCAGTACGACAGAAATGCCCATACTGGAAACCATCGCCAAACTTTGAAAAAGCTCTCGTTTATCGCTTGCCATAATAGTAATTAAGACTAATTGATGGCACAAAACCGGTATTCAATAACACAGCTCTGCCTTTCTTGTCAAATGTAAATAGGATGCTGTCTACATAATTTGCTTGAAACACCTGGCGGCCGCTGAAATCGTTTTTTCGATATCAGCTTCACTGTGAGCGGCGGAGACGAAGGCCGTCTCGAATTGCGATGGCGCCAGATAGATCCCTTCGTCAAGCATGCCGAGAAAGTATTTTGCGAAGGCCTTTGTGTCGCATTGTGAGGCGCTGGGCCAGTCATGTACTGCGCCTTTGGTGAAAAAAGCACAGAACATGCTGCCGACGCGAGTGGAGTAGATCGGGTATCCGGCGTCTTTGGCCGCCTTGGCGATCCCTTCGGCTACGGCACGGCTCTTATCTTCCAGCAGTTGGTAGAAACCGGGCTGTTTGATAATGTTCAACGTTGCTATTCCGGCTGACATGGCCAGAGGATTGCCTGAGAGTGTGCCGGCCTGGTAAATTCCGCCGGACGGCGAAAGTTTTTCCATGATCTCGCGTTTTCCGCCGAATGCCCCGACCGGAAGGCCTCCGCCGATGATTTTACCCAGGGTTGTCATGTCGGGTGTTACCCCATACAGTTCCTGTGCTCCGCCGTACGCAACCCTGAAGCCGGACATGACCTCATCAAAAATAAGTACGATTCCTTCGTTAGTGCAAATATCGCGCAGTCCTTCCAGAAAACCTTCACGTGGTGGCACCGTTCCCATATTACCGGCAACCGGTTCGACGATGATGCAGGCAATAGTGTCCTTATTGGCGGCAATCAGAGTTTTAACCGATTCCAGCGAATTATACTCCGCAGTGAGTGTGTGCTTGGCGAAGTCGGCAGGCACGCCGGGAGAATCGGGTACCCCGAAAGTTGCAGCACCGGAGCCGGCCTTTACGAGCAGGGCATCGGCATGGCCATGGTAGCAGCCGGAAAACTTGAGTATGTTGTCGCGACCTGTATAGCCCCTTGCCAGGCGAATGGCGCTCATGGTGGCTTCTGTGCCGGAGCTGACCATTCGAACCATCTCGATGGAAGGGACGGCTTCTATGACCATATTGGCCAAGGTGATCTCCAGTTCGGTTGGCGCACCGAAGCTGGCACCATTTAACATCGTCTGCTGTACCGCTGAAATTACATCCGGGTGGCAGTGGCCGACAATCATCGGACCCCATGAACCGACATAATCGACGAATTCATTTTCATCCTCATCATATATGTGGCATCCCGAAGCTTTTTTGATGAAGATGGGGTCGGCCCCGACAGATTTGAAAGCCCGAACCGGACTGTTGACACCGCCGGGGATTGAGTCTTTGGCTTGTTGGAAAAGCAGGCTGGAGCGTTTGTGGTTCATTTTGATGACTCCTTTTGAAATGAAAATGTCACTTGCTATCTAAAAAGATAGTCCTGAATGGTTAGCATACAGGTTCAGTCGTGTCAATCATGGAGGGGGCTTGCGCATTAAACCCTACTTGGTCGAAATTTATAAAATTGCGCGACAGTTAGCGGCAGTTGTAAAAACGTTATTGTCAGACAATTGTATTGCAAATAATCAATCAATAATGTTTTGTCGCCGGTGCCGAGATGGTTTGGTTGCTAAGTGGCAATAATAAGGCGCTGATGAATATACTGGCGTTTGATTTGAAATGCATCAGAAATAATTTAGAAACGCCGCTTTCCACTGTGTTGAAAATTTGGCTTTGCCAATAATATATACTCGTAAATACAGATGTTTACTGCTTGCTGTGATGTTTTAGTTGAAGAATGTAGAATCTGAAAAAAAAGGGAAAAACTGCTTGACAAAGAAACTTAAATAACCTATCTATTGCCCATGTTGTATACAGTATACCGTACGCAGTAAGGAGGATTTTCGATGCTTGGTGCATATCTGCCAATATTACTTCTGGTGATCGTAGCCGTTGGTTTCGGTCTTTGCTCGCTCATTTTCTCCTCATTGATTGGCCCGAAAAAGATTTCCGCTGTCAAGCTGTCACCCTATGAGTCCGGCTGTGAACCTGTCGGGACAGCCCGTGAGCGATTCTCGATCAAGTTCTACCTGATCGCGATGCTGTTCATACTGTTCGATATCGAGGCGGTGTTCCTTTATCCCTGGGCAATTCTTTACAAGAAGCTGGGTGTGTTCGGTCTGGTGGAGATGGGCCTGTTTATCGTGATACTTTTCGTCGGTTATATTTATGTCTGGAAAAAAGGAGCACTGGAATGGGAGTAGAAAATCCGCTAGGCGAAAACATTATCACCACATCGCTTGACAAGCTGGTCAACTGGTCAAGGAAATCATCGATCTGGCCGATGACATTTGGTCTGGCATGTTGTGCTATCGAGATGATGGCTACCGGTGCTTCCCACAATGACCTGGACCGCTTCGGAATCATCTTCCGCGCTTCTCCCCGTCAATCGGACTGTATTATCATTGCGGGAACGGTTACCAAAAAAATGCTGCCGGTTATAAAAACGGTCTATGAGCAGATGCCGGAGCCGAAATGGGTTATCGCGATGGGCGCTTGCGCATGCTCCGGGGGTGTATTCGATACGTACAGCGTTGTACAGGGAATCGATGAAGCATTACCGGTTGATGTGTATATCCCCGGTTGCCCGCCACGCCCCGAGGCTTTGCTTTTCGGTCTCATGAAGCTTCAGGATAAGATCTGGAATGACAAGAACTCCTTTGGATCCGCCATCGGACTTGGAACCCGGATAGATGGGGTCGTTGCCTAATTTAGTCATAGCTAACAATTTCGTACTCAAATCCCAGAATAAAGGGTTGGAAATCATGGCAGAAAATAATCGAGCAGTGATCAAGTTGAAGGAGAAGTTTGCCGCGTCAATCATCGATGTGGTTGAATTTAGGGGTGAGGTTACAGTGACCGTCAAAAAGGACAGTATTATTGATGTCCTTATGTTTCTTAAGCAGTCACTTCAGTACAACCTGCTTACTGACCTTACTGCCGTTGATTATTTGGGGAAGAAGGAAGAGCGTTTCATGATGGTCTACCAGCTCTACTCCATTCCCAACAAGGATCGTTTGCGTATTAAAACTCCCGTCGCCGAAGTTGATTGTCGCATACCGACAGCAACCCTGGTTTGGCAGACGGCCAACTGGCTTGAGCGCGAAGTCTACGATCTGTTCGGAATTACGTTCGACAAACATCCTGATCCGCGGCGTATTCTCATGACCGATGATTGGGTGGGGCACCCGCTTCGGAAGGACTATCCGCTGCAGGGGCCTGACCGTGAACCATATAAAGGGCGTTTGTCATAGATTTACTACATCGTTCTGCAACTCGATCATAGAAGAGGCGATACATGGCTACTACTGAAACAATGACGCTAAACATGGGTCCACAGCATCCCAGTACTCACGGGGTTCTTAGGCTCGTTCTTGAACTTGATGGTGAGGTTGTCGTAAAGGTCACTCCTCATATCGGCTATCTGCATCGTGGTGTTGAAAAGCTGTCAGAGCACCGGACCTACCACCAGATACTGCCGTTAACGGATCGTCTCGATTATCTGGCTCCAATGAGCAACAATCTCGGCTATATCCTGGCCGTTGAGAAGTTGATGGGAGTAGAGGTTCCGGAGCGCGCAGAAACCATACGTATCATAATGGCCGAGCTGACCCGGCTTCAATCGCATCTGGTCTGGATTGCGTGCCATGCCCTCGACATCGGTGCCATGACCGTGTTCATCTATGCTTTCCGTGAGCGTGAAACAATCATGGAAATCTACGAACTGATCTCCGGCGCCCGCATGACATCAAACTTCTTCCGTGTGGGTGGCCTCTCGCAGGATGTACCGGATGAGTTCGTTAAAAAGGTCAGTGATTTCATAGATGTCATGCCTGGTTACCTCGATCAGTACGAAGGGCTTTTGACAACCAACCCGATCTGGCTCAAGCGTACGGTCGGCAACGGCATCATTTCAGCCGAGGATGCAATCGATATCGGCCTTACAGGTCCTGCACTGCGTGGATCCGGCGTAGATTGGGATCTCCGTCGGGATAATCCATACAGCGGCTACGACAAGTATCAGTTCAAGGTGCCGGTCGGTGAAAACTGCGATACTTTTGATCGATATAAGGTGCGTCTGGTAGAGATGCGCGAGGCTTGCAAGATCGTTCGCCAGGGACTGGACAAGCTCAAGCCCGGTCCTGTGCTGGCTGACTATCCTCAAGTATGCTACCCCCCTAAAGAAAATGTCTACAACAGCATTGAGGGGCTGATTCACCATTTCAAAATTGCTTCTGAAGGTTTTCCTGCACCAGAGGGTGAGGTGTATCAGGGAGTGGAAGCGCCAAAAGGCGAGCTTGGCTTCTATATCGTCAGTGATGGCGGAAACAAGCCGGAACGAATGAGGATACGTCCGCCTTCGTTTGTGAACCTGCAGGCCATTGAGAAGATGACTCTGGGGTCAATGATAGCTGACCTGGTGGCCGTTATTGGTACGCTGGACATCGTGCTCGGTGAAATTGACAGATAACACCGCATGATTCAAAGGAGATAGGGCGCATGAGTGACGTAGTGGCGCAGCAAGCCGAAGAGCAAGAACCAGAAGTAGATCTTTCCTTAGCCGATGCAATTATCGACAAATATATAGATATACCGGGAAATCTGATGCCTGTTCTGCAGGCTGCCCAGGATGAATATGGCTACATACCTCGTGCGGTGGCTGATCATATCGCCGAACGTTTAAATGTTTATCCGAGCCAGATATACGGTGTACTTACTTTCTATGCCCAGTTTCATCTCAAACCACGCGGTCGTTTTATCATCCGTGTGTGCGTAGGTACAGCCTGCCACGTTCAAGGTGCACCCCGTATCGTTGAAACTTTCTTTGATAAGCTCGGTATCGGCCACGCCGAGACGACTCCCGACCTTCGTTTCACCTTTGAGAAGGTAGCATGCCTGGGTGCCTGCGGAATGGCGCCACTGGCAATGGTCAATGACTCCACCTACGGTGCCATGACTGTTCAAAAGGTTGATGAAATTGTAGCCGACTACAGTCAACGGCCACTGAAATAGCACGCAGCTCGAAACTATCCAGCAGGGGACAATTGAGTCATGAGCGATAACGCAGGAATAAAAATTCTAATCTGCCAGGGTACTGGTGGTGTTTCGATGGGCGCCAAAGAGGTTGAGGCGGCTTTCGTAAAGATTCTCGCGGAAAAGGGTGTTGACGCCGCAGTCGGCAAGCGATGTGATGTCATCAAAACCGGTTGCCGCGGATTGTGCGCCAACGACGTTCTGGTGGATATTATCACTCCGGACCAGGGGCGCGTCACTTACGACTTTGTCAAGCCTGAAGAGGTTGAAAAGATTATTGACGAGCATATCGTCAATAAAACGGTCATGGAAAAAAGAAAGGCCAAGCCATACTATAACCAGTTTGTAGATGCCCAGATGCGCGTTGTTATGACGGGCTGCGGGCAGATTGATCCGGATAGTATTGATGCATATATGGAAGAAGACGGTTTCAAGGCGATTGAGAAATGCATCAAGATCATGAAGCCGGAAGAGGTAATCGAAGAGGTCAAGAAGTCCGGTCTGCGCGGCCGTGGGGGCGGCGGTTTCCCCACCGGCATGAAGTGGTCGTTCTGCAAGGCTTCTCCCGGGGATCACAAGTATCTGATTTGTAATGCTGACGAAGGCGATCCAGGTGCCTTCATGGACCGTTCGCTGCTGGAAGGCGACCCCTACTGCATCATTGAAGGCATGATGATTGCCGCCTATGCCATCGGTTGCGATTTCGGTTATGTTTATGTCCGTGCCGAGTATCCGCTGGCTGTTCAGCGTCTGCAGCACGCCATAGATATCTGTTATGAGAAGGGCTACCTGGGTAAAAACATCCAGGGCTGGGGTTTTGACTTTGACATGCGCATCAAGATGGGTGCCGGCGCCTTTGTCTGCGGTGAGGAAACCGCACTGATGGCTTCCATCGAAGGGCATCGCGGCATGAGCCGCCCACGTCCACCGTTCCCGGCTGTACGCGGTCTGTGGGGCAAGCCGACCAACATCAATAACGTGGAAACTTTCGGCAACGTACGCCATATCATTAATAAAGGCGGTGACTGGTACGCGTCGCTTGGAACCGAAACTACCAAAGGAACCAAGATCTTCGCTGTAACCGGCAAGGTTAAGCACACCGGTCTGGTCGAAGTTCCGGCCGGTATGAAGATCCGCGAAGTTATTTACGATGTCTGCGGCGGTATCGCCAATAACCGTAAATTCAAGGCAGTTCAGGCTGGTGGTCCATCCGGCGGTTGCATCCCGGCCGAGATCCTGGACACGCCGGTTGATTATGACTCATTGATCAAGGCGGGCGCCATGATGGGCTCCGGCGGTCTGGTCGTAATGGACGAAACTACCTGCATGGTTGATGTGTCGCGCTTCTTCCTGAACTTCACAAGGATGGAGTCCTGCGGTAAATGCGTGCCTTGTCGTATCGGTCTCAAGGTCATGCTTGATATTCTGGAACGCATCACCGAAGGTCGCGGAGAACCATCTGATATCGAAACCCTTCAGGATCTGGGTATCGCGATTAAAAAAGCATCTTTGTGTGGCCTCGGACAGACCGCTCCCAACCCGATTCTCTCCACCATCAACTATTTCCGCGACGAGTATGAAGCGCACATCAACGATAAGCGCTGTCCTTCAAACTGCTGCAAGGAACTGCTGCTGTGGCAGGTTGTCGAAGACAAGTGCGTCAAATGCGGTGCTTGCAAAAAAGCGTGTCCGGTTGATGCGATAGTCTGGGAAAAAGGGCAGCTGGCATACCTTGACAAGGATAAATGCACTAAATGCAAATCCTGTTACGACGCCTGCCGCTTCATGGCACTTGAATAGAATCTTCACGTACTTGGTCAAACTCACTGAACAGAGGTTGAGATGGTAAATCTTACGATAGACGATAAGCAGGTCACAGCACCCAAAACCGCGACTATTTATGAAGCGGCCAAACTGAACGGGGTTAATATCCCGATCCTGTGCCATGATAAAAAGCTCAAGCCGTTTGGTGCTTGCCGCATGTGCCTGGTTGAAGTTGAACAGATGAAGGGTCGTCAGATTCCGGCCTGTACAACTCCGGTAACCGAAGGCATGATAATACGCACATCAACCCCGGATATCGTCAAGGCACGAAAAATGGTGCTGGAGTTGCTGCTGCTCAACCATCCCATCGATTGCCCAGTTTGCGATAAGGGCGGTGATTGCGATCTGCAGAACCTAACCTACGAGTACAAGGTTAATGCAAACCGTTTTACCGATGAAAAGTTTCACCACGAAATAGATTATAACAATCCTTTGATTGAGCGCGATATGAACCGTTGTGTACTTTGCGGTAAGTGCGCTCGTATCTGTGATGAAATCGTCAGTTTCGGAGCATTGACTTTCATCGATCGCGGTATTGAAACAAAGATCGGTTGTGAATTTGAAGATGGCCTCAATTGTGAATTCTGCGGTTCCTGCATCTCGGTCTGTCCTGTCGGCTCACTGCTGGCCCGCCCGTTTAAGTTCAAGGCGCGCTTCTGGTCCCTTACCAAACAAAAATCCGTATGTGGTTATTGCGGCACCGGCTGCAACTTGACACTTGGCGTCAAGGACAACAAAGTCCTGACGACATTATATGATGAAAATCAGGGCTTTCATAAAGGACAGTTGTGTGTGCGGGGACGCTTTGGATATCAATTTATCAACAATGAGCAGAGGCTGACATCTCCGCTGATTCGTAGAAACGGCAGATTGATTGAATCTACTTGGGAAGAGGCACTTGAATTGGTTGCCGCACGTCTCAAGGGAGGCGAGTCTGTTGCCGCTTTAGCAACACCACGGCTTACCAACGAAGAACTGACTGTTTTCAAAAAAATGATGTTGGAGAATATTGGCTCCAAAAATTATGACCACTCTGCCGGTTATGCTCACGCTGCACTTACAGAAGGGTTTGCACGCAGCTTCGGCGCCACAGCCTCACCGGCAACGATTCTTGATATACAGAAAACCGACTTGTTGCTTGTAGTCAAGACCGATGCCTATGAGACCCATCCCGTGATCGGATTTGAGATCAACATGGGTGTTAAAAACAAAGGCATTAAACTGAATATCATTTCCGACAAGCGCGGCAAGCTGTCCAAACTTCCCGGTGCCAATACCTTTGTACATTCCCCCGGCAGTGAAGTTGCCGTTTTGAATGCCATAGCAAAATCGATCCTGGATGAAAAACTGGCGGATGGCACTGCGACGTCTGTTCCTGGTTACGCTGAACTGGAGAAGGCTCTGGCAGAATTTACACCGGAAGCTGCGGCGGCTGCAAGCGGCCTGAGTGCCGATGACATTAAGAAGATTGCCAGTGCATACGCTACTGCTGAAAAAGCGCTTATACTGTTTCCGATAGGACAAGCATATGTCGGTCACGATCAGGAAATGGCCAGTGCTGTTGCTAACCTTGCTATTCTGACCGGCAAACTTGGCAAGGAAGGCTGCGGCGTGCTTTGCATGTCAGAGAAGAACAACAGCCAGGGCGCTGTGGATATGGGTTTCTTCGCCCAGGATGGCGGCATGGGCGGTCTGCAAATACTAGATGCGTGCAAGAGTGGTGCAGTTAAAACTCTGTTCATTGCCGGCGAAAACCCGGTTGTTTCCTATCCAAATGGTTCCAAAGTCAAGGCCGCGCTTGAAGCGGTTGAGTTTCTGGTAGTTTCAGAGTTGTTCATGACCGAGACTGCTGCCATGGCAGATGTTGTACTTCCTGCATGTTCTTTTGCCGAGAAGGAAGGTACCTTTACCAGTACAGATCGTCGTGTGCAATACGTGAAACCCGCCATCCGCAAAAATCCAATGTGTAAGACCGACTTTGAAATCTTTACGACATTGATTTCAAAACTGGGCGGTCAGGCACCGGCATCTCCTTCTGCAGTGTTTTCCGAAATTTCAGCCAGTTCCCCCGGTTATTCCGGTCTGAGCTATGTAAGTCTACGCAACGACGGCGCATTTGCTTCTGTAAATGTCACGCCGAAACTGATTGTTCCAAAGGCCTCCTCTTCTGTTTCGGCCGAGTCAGGCAAGTTGGCAATGGTAACCGGCAGTGCACTCTACCATAGCGGCACGCTGTCACAGTTTGGCGAAGGGCCGATGCATGTTTGTCCGGAAAGCTATATCGAGATGTCTCGCAAGGACGCCGCTCGATTCAAGATGCTGGACAAGGACCTTGTTTCGGTATCGTCTTCGGCGGGCAGCATCAAACTTAAGGTAAAAGTAACTCCGCGTATGCCGGAGGGCGTGGTTTTTGTTCCCTATCACTTTAGCGAAGCACCCGTGAATGCAATTTGGAGCGGTGCCGCTGTGACAATGGTATCTATAACCAAGTAATTGTACCTTTAGCACACAGTTAATTCATACTTGTAAGGAAAGAGGGACAGATGGGAATCGAGATATTAGGACTGCCGATGATGTACTACATCGCACTGGTTGCCAAGGTCCTGGTGGCGTTTGTCTTCGTGCTGCTGACCGTGGCCTATGCCACCTATGCCGAGCGCAAGATAATCGGCCACATGCAGGTCCGACTTGGACCGATGCGTACCGGGTGGCACGGACTTCTTCAACCGATCGCCGACGGGGTCAAGCTCTTTTTCAAGGAAGAGATCATTCCGTCACAGGCCAGTACATTTGCCTTTCTAGTTGCACCGTTGATTGCTCTTGTTCCTGCCTTTATAACCTTTGCGGTTATACCGTTCGGCGGGACAATTGAAGTTCTGGGTTATAAAGTGCCGCTGCAGGTCGCTGCATACTACGATACGACTGCCGGGCATGTATTCGATATAAACGTCGGGGTTCTCTATATCCTTGCCATGTCTTCCCTTGGCGTCTATGGAATTGTTCTGGCAGGTTGGGCCTCCAACAGCAAGTATTCCCTGATGGGTGGTCTGCGTGCCTCTGCCCAGATGATATCCTACGAACTTTCGGCCGGCCTTGCAATTATCGCAGTATTTATGCTTTCCGGTACGCTTTCACTTACCAAAATAGTAGAGCTGCAGTCCGGTTTTGGTGGCTTTGAGTGGTTTGTCTTCAAGCAGCCGCTGGCGGCCTTCATGTTCTTTATCTGCTCACTGGCTGAAATCAACCGTACACCTTTCGACCTTCCTGAAGCTGAAACCGAGCTGGTTTCCGGTTTCTGTACCGAGTACTCGTCAATGAAATACGCCATGTTCTTCATGGCTGAATATGCCAACATGGTAACGGTTTGCGCATTGACAGCAACAATTTTTCTGGGTGGATGGAATGGACCGTTCGCGGTTGCCGTACCACTGCTTGGACCGGTTTACTTTGTTGCGAAAGTATACTTCCTGATGTTCTTCTGCATGTGGATCCGCGCAACAGTGCCTCGCTACCGTTATGACCAGCTGATGCATCTGGGTTGGAAAGTATTCATTCCGCTTGCTCTGGTTAACATTGTAATCACCGGAATCATCGGCTACTTCATCTAACAAATATGCTGTAACTGAATCACGCAACTCCAAGGACAAGGATAGACAACATGAATCCGATTACACCGATAATAAACGGCCTGGCAATTACATTGAAACATCTGTTCATGAAGCCGGTTACGTTGCAGTACCCGGATGAACGCCCAAAAGTCGCCGCACGTTTTCGAGGACTGCATGCTCTGAATGTTTCGCATAACAAGGCCAAGTGCGTCGCATGCTACCTCTGTCCGACTGTCTGCCCGGCCAAATGTATTACGGTCGAAGCTGGCGAAGATGCCAATCATGACAAATTCGCGGCCAAGTACGAGATTGACATGTTGCGCTGCATATTCTGCGGTTATTGCGTAGAGGCCTGTCCGGTTGATGCAATCAGAATGACCGGTGAGTTTGAGCTGGCCAATTACCACCGCAAAGATTTCATCTACAATAAAGAGCGTCTCTTAGAAAAGAAATAAAGGAGCAGTGCATGGAAACCCTTTTCTTCGCAATCATCTCGCTGGTGGCAATTGTGTCGGCGATTCTGGTGATCACCTGCAAGAACCCGATTAACAGCGCTCTGTCGCTCATTATGACATTCTTCTGTCTGGCGACTTATTATGTCATGCTGGATGCACCTTTCATGGCAGCTGTACAGGTAATGGTTTATGCCGGTGCAATTATGGTACTGATTGTTTTTACCATCATGCTCCTCAATATTCGTGTCAATGCAACACAAAAGCATTCGCACAAAGTTCTGCTCGGATCCATCATCGGTTTTTTTACACTGATCAATTCCGTTGTTCTGCTGGTTAAAAGCCAGGCCGCCAAGCCCGTTGGCCCTTACACAGGTGACATGATCAAAAACATTGGGCATTCCGAACTTATCGGCAAAGAGCTGTTCACAAATTTCCTGCTGCCTTTTGAGGTCACATCGATCCTGCTTCTGGTCGCCATCGTCGGTTCAGTAATCCTGGCCAAGAAAAAAATATAAGAGGGATATATTCATGGAAAACCTGAACGGCTATCTCATCGTAAGTGCAATTCTCTTTGCTATAGGTACCATCGGCGTACTGACCCGCAAAAACGCCATTGTAATCTTTATGTGTATCGAGCTGATGCTTAATGCCGTCAACCTAACTTTCGTTGCTTTCTCCCGTCATCTAGGACACTTCGATGGCCAGATATTCGTTCTGTTCATAATGACCGTTGCTGCGGCAGAGGCTGCAGTCGGACTGGCTCTGATGATAGCCTTTTATAAAAATAAAGAGTCTATCGATGTGGATAATGTTGACATTATGAAGTGGTAGTACCTGCTGTACCATCCCTGCAAAAACGTTTAACGATTGCATAAAAGGAGTCTTACATGTTTGACAAAGTATGGCTAATCCCGCTCTTCCCGCTCATCGGATTCCTGATCAACGGATTCTTCGGGAAAAAGATCAAGAATGAGGCGGTTATCGGCGGAATCGGTACGCTTATGATCTTCATGTCATTCATCGTGTCGTGCGGAATTCTCATGCAGATGATTGGTTTGCCACCAGAGCAGCGTGTATTTGAAAAAGTGCTTTTCCCATGGATTCATTCGGGTAATTTCAAAGCTGACATGGCGTTTCTGGTAGATCCGCTCTCAGTTGTCATGATTATGGTTGTAACCGGTGTAGGCTCATTGATTCACCTTTACTCAATCGGATATATGCATGGTGAAGAAGGTTTCTACCGGTTCTTTGCCTACCTGAACCTGTTCTGTATGTCGATGTTGCTTCTTGTCCTGGGCAACAACATGCTTGTAATGTTCATCGGTTGGGAAGGTGTCGGTCTCTGTTCGTACCTGCTGATCGGCTACTACTTCCACAAGAAGTCCGCAGGCGACGCTGCCAAGAAAGCTTTCGTAATGAACAGGGTCGGCGACTTCGGTTTCTTGATCGGCCTGTTTACGCTGTACTGGTGGTTCGGAAGTAACCACAATATCTGGACCATCAATTTTACCGAAATTAAAGCTGCGTCGCATCTGCTTCCCTACGGCGGAGTTGTGACGATCGCTACACTCTGTTTCTTTGTCGGTGCAACCGGCAAATCAGCCCAGCTCCCGCTATTTACCTGGTTGCCTGACGCGATGGAAGGTCCAACTCCTGTTTCGGCACTGATTCATGCCGCTACAATGGTTACCGCCGGCGTATACATGATCGGCAGGATGAGTTTCGTCTTCATCAAGTCTCCCGAGACAATGATGGTTGTAGCAGTTATTGGAGCAGCAACTGCCATATTTGCTGCCACGATTGGTACAGCCCAGAACGATATCAAGCGAGTCTTGGCTTATTCGACAGTCTCACAGCTTGGCTTCATGTTCCTGGCAATGGGAGTCGGTGCATTTACAGCCGGTATATTCCATCTGATGACACACGCCTTCTTCAAGGCCTGTCTGTTCCTTGGTTCCGGCTCGGTTATTCATTCGATGCATCATGCCTTGCATAAGATCCATTCACATGATGACGCCCAGGACATGCGCAACATGGGCGGCCTCAAGTCCGCAATGCCGATTACATTCATCACGTTCCTGGTATCAACAATAGCGATTGCCGGTATTCCTGGTTTCTCCGGTTTCTTCTCTAAAGACGAGATTCTGTGGCAAGCCTTTGCCAACCCGTATCATGGAGGACTCAACATTGTCCTGTGGGGGATTGGTGCAGTTGCAGCCTGTTTTACCGCTTTCTACATGTTCCGCCTAGTGTTCATGACTTTTTACGGAGAATGTCGCATCAACGCCAAGGCCAAAAGTTATCTGCACGAATCTCCGCTGGTGATTACCATCCCGCTGATGGTACTTGGTTTTCTGGCTGCGGTTGGTGGTTATATTGGCCTGCCTAAACTGGTCGGTGATCTGTTCGGTGGTATACCAAACTACTTTGAACATTGGCTGGAGCCTGTTTTCGCACTCGCAAACGAGTATAGCGCCAAGTATGCTCACCACGGCGCTCACCCAAGTCATGCTCTTGAATGGGGTCTTATGGGTCTGTCCGTTGTGATTGCACTGATTGGTATCACGATCGCTTTCACGATGTATGTAAAGAATACCGCATTACCTGGTAAATTTGTTGCAACTTTCCCAGCTCTGCATCGTGCCGTCTACAATAAATGGTATGTTGACGAACTGTATGACTTTCTCTTCGTAAATCCCTGCAAGGCATTTGGCCAATTCCTTTGGAAGGGTTTCGATGTGATAGTTGTTGATGGGGTTGTCAACGGTGTCGCAAATGTGGTTATGGGTTTCAGCGGGATCTTCCGCTACATGCAGTCCGGATATATCTACAACTACGCCTTTTCGATGGCTCTCGGTGTTGTGGTAATTCTCGGATATTACATCTTCAAGTAACAAATCATTCGCACTTTGTATAAAGGAGCACGAATTCATGAGTAACGTACTGAGCCTGACGACATTCCTGCCTATACTGGGTGTCCTGTTGCTACTGTTCATTCCCAAGGACAGTAAGGGAGTGCTTCGGAATGTAACCCTAGCGGTGACACTGGTAACCTTTCTGGTCTCCCTGACAATACTGTCGGGTTTCCAGACCAATGCAGAGTTCCAGTTTATTGAGAACATGCCGTGGATTGCAGCCGGACCGTTCGTCATGCGCTATAACATTGGTATAGATGGCATCAGTCTCTGGCTGGTCATTCTTACCACTTTCATCATGCCGATTGCCGTTCTTTCCACGTACACTGCGGTCGAAGAGAAGGTCAAGGAGTACATGATCTGTCTTCTTCTTCTTGAAACCGGCATGCTGGGTGCTTTTATTTCACTCGACCTCTTTCTTTTCTACATCTTCTGGGAGGTCATGCTGATCCCGATGTATTTCATGATCGGCATTTGGGGTGGCAAGAATAAGATCTACGCCGCTGTCAAATTCTTCATCTACACAATGGTAGGATCGCTGCTGATGCTTGTTGCCTTGATCTTCCTGTATTTCAAGGGACTCCAGGCAGGTATCACCGATTTTGGTCTGCTCCAGTTCTTCAGTCTGAAACTGGATATGGCCACCCAGATCTGGCTGTTCATGGCGTTTGCTCTCGCCTTCGCGATCAAGGTGCCGATGTTTCCGCTGCATACCTGGTTACCGGATGCCCATACCGAGGCTCCGACCGCCGGTTCCGTAATCTTGGCGGCTGTACTGCTGAAAATGGGTACATACGGTTATGTGCGCTTTGCAATACCTCTTTTTCCCGAAGCTGCCCATAAGTTTGCTCCGATGATTGCAACGCTTGCCGTGATCGGTATTATATATGCTGCTCTGGTTGCAATGGTTCAGGAGGATGTCAAGAAACTGGTGGCTTATTCATCCGTTGCACACCTTGGTTTCGTTATGCTTGGCGTGTTTGCGTTCAATGTTGAAGGTATCTCCGGCGGCATGTTGCAGATGTTGAACCACGGCATTTCAACCGGCGCACTGTTCCTTATCGTCGGCTTCATTTATGAACGCCGGCACACTCGACTGATTACCGACTTCGGCGGTCTTTCCAAGCAGATGCCGGTATTCGCCACCATATTTATGATTGTTACCTTCTCTTCAGTCGGGCTTCCGGGTACCAACGGTTTTGTTGGTGAGTTTCTGATCCTGATCGGTGCATTTGAAAGCCAGTTACGCTGGTGGACTGTTATTGCTACCAGCGGCGTTATCCTTTCAGCTGTATACATGTTATGGGTTTTCCAGCGCGTTATGTTCGGCGAGCTTGACAATCCAAAAAACCAGAAGCTTCTGGATCTCAATGCTCGCGAGATTGCGATCATGGTGCCGCTGATTGTCATGATATTCGTGATGGGTCTTTATCCCAAGCCTTTCATTGACAAAATGGACCCCGCAATTAAGAAATTGGTAGCTCAAGTCAGGGTTGCACCTGTAAGCGCACAGGCGATGCCGACTGCCATGCCTGCCGGTCACCCGGCAATGGAAATGCCCGCCGGTCATCCGGCTATGCCGTCTGCACCTGAAACAAATGCAGATAAAACTGTTAACCCGCACGAAGCTAAGTAACTAATAACGAGTCAATCCGACCGGAGGATATTTTAGATGGACATGATTTCAATTCCAGTCGTCAACATGACACCGATCCTGCCGGAGATACTTCTCTCCGTGTTGGCCATGGTTCTGCTGCTGATCAACGTGTTTGTTCCCAGCGGACAAAAGTCTTATCTGGCCTACATCAGCTTTTTCGGTATTGTTGCGACGGCGGTGCTGGTAGGGGCAGGATGGGGCGGACACATCGAGAGTTTCAATGGTTCTGTGGTACTCGATAACTTTGCAACGTTCTTCAAGATGATTTTCCTTTTGGCGGCTGGCCTGGCTGTTCTGATTTCAGATCAGTACATGGAGCGCGAAGGGTGCAATCATGGTGAACTCTACCCTCTGATACTGTTTACAGTGGTCGGTATGATGCTGATGGCATCCGGAACGGATCTGATGACGATTTTCCTCGGTCTTGAGGTCATGTCGGTATCGCTTTATGTTCTGGCCGGCTTTAACCGCGCGAACAAGAAATCCAACGAGGCCGGATTAAAGTACTTCCTGCTGGGTGCCTTTTCAACAGGCTTCCTTCTCTATGGAATGGCTTTGACATACGGAGCAACCGGCACAACCCGTGTTTACAAAATTGCATCAATTGTCGGTCAGATGACGCTACCTTCGGCCAATATAATGCTGCTGGCCGGCATGCTGCTGATGATGACCGGATTCTGTTTCAAAGTTGCTGCCGTACCTTTTCACATGTGGACCCCGGATGTTTATGAGGGCGCACCAACACCGATGACCGCTTTCATGTCAGCCGGTCCCAAGGCTGCCGGTTTTGCCGCTCTGCTTCGTATTCTCCTGGTAGCTCTCCCGACGCTGCAGGTTGAATGGAGTCAGCTGTTGTGGGTGCTTGCGGTACTGACAATGACGGTTGGTAATATAACGGCCCTGCGTCAGGACAATATCAAACGCATGCTGGCATATTCTTCAATCGCTCACGCCGGGTACGCTCTGGTCGGTTTGGCCGCCGGCAACGGCACTGGCACAGCCGGTATCCTTTTCTACATGCTTTCATACTCGTTTATGAATATCGGCGCCTTTGCCATCATTATTCTGATTGCGAAAAAGGGCGAGACGAACGGCAATGTAATGGACTTTGCCGGTCTGGGTTTCAAACGTCCCGTTTTGGCTGTCGCAATGACCATCTTCCTGTTTTCTTTGGCAGGTATGCCGCCGACCGCCGGATTTATCGGTAAATTCTATCTTTTCTCCGGTGCCGTCCAGAAGGGCTATATCTGGCTGGCCGTTATCGGTGTGCTTAACAGTGCTGCCTCGGTTTATTACTACCTGCGTGTCATGGTCTACATGTATATGAAGGAACCGACGGAAGAGTTTGAGTGGACTCAGGTCACTGCACCGGTTGCTTTGGCATTGATAATTGCCGTTGCTGGTTCATTGATCCCCGGCATAGTTCCATCGATTATTCTTGAGTATGCACAAGAGGCCATCAAGCTTATTTAAATCAAAGCAGTCATTGTTCCTAGAAAGGGCAGCCCCGATAAGAGGCTGCCCTTTTTGTATAATCAATTTGTTTGGTGTATCCACCGTTTTCGGATAGTATTACCCGAAATGGAGAGCTGAATGATTCCGAATGAAATATGGACAACATTAAAGGTCCTGAATTGGACAAAGGAATTTCTTGCAGCCAAAGGCGTTGAAAACTCCCGCCTTGAAGCGGAATGGCTGCTCTGTGCTGCGACCGGCCTTGACCGGGTCGGATTGTATCTGCAGTATGACAAACCGCTCAATGACGACGAATTGGCTGCATATCGTTCTATGGTTGCCCGGCGTGCAAAGCGGGAACCGTTGCAGCATATCCTTGGAAGCCAGGAGTTCTGCGGTCTCGATTTCGATGTGTCAGCAGACGTTTTGATACCGCGGCACGACACCGAGCTCCTGATAACCCAGGCTGTGGCACTGATGCCCGATGCCCGTTCGTTGCTTGACATTGGCACGGGCAGCGGCTGCATAGCAATATCACTCGCAATCCGTTATCCCAATGCTGCCGTCACAGCAACCGACATATCCTCTGCAGCCCTGGCTGTAGCGCGACGTAACGTTGAGAAACATGGCGTTGCTGTGGAATTACTACTCGGGTCGCTCTTTGAACCTTTAGATAATCGAAGTTTTGATCTGATTGTATCCAATCCTCCTTATATCCCGACAAAAGATATCGCCGGTTTGGAACCGGAAGTCCGTGATTATGATCCATCGCGAGCGCTTGACGGGGGCGCCGATGGCCTGGATATCTATCGTGCGCTTATTCCTGATGCGCATTCACATCTGAACATGGGCGGCTGGCTGTTGCTGGAGGTAGGGATCGGTCAGGCGGCTGATGTAGCGAGATTATTCAGTGACAACGGCGGATATAATCAACCAGTTACAGCACTCGACCCGGGCGGCATAGAGCGTGTTGTTGCTGCACAACGAAAGGACATTCAATGAAACTGCTTGAAGCTAAAAAAATTATGGCAGAGGCGGATTTACTGGTACCTGAGTCAGATGTGCTTTCAGCCATCAATCGCATCGCCAATGAAATTACCGGAGATCTGAAGGAAGCCAATCCGCTGGTTTTATGCGTTATGAACGGGGGGCTTATTTTTTGCGGGCAGTTGCTGACACGACTGACTTTCCCTTTGGAAATTGAATACATTCACGCCACAC
The DNA here is from genome assembly GCA_964458105.1 of uncultured Geobacter sp. GTDB lineage: Bacteria > Desulfobacterota > Desulfuromonadia > Geobacterales > Pseudopelobacteraceae > JACRCG01. Next base: position 43,953 of record CAYWJJ010000003.1, on the reverse strand, counting down.
GTTACGGTCATGCAACCAGCGGATCTGCTTTGGACTGGATCGCCAAACCCAAGTCTGACATGCGTGGCAGGACCGTGTTGTTGATAGATGATATCCTGGACGAAGGTGTCACACTGGCGGCCATTGCAGACTACTGTCGCCAGCAGGGGGCAGCCGTGGTATTGATGGCCGCGTTAATTGAAAAACTGCATCTGCGCAAGGTGACACCAGGAATGCGGGCCGACTTCAGCGGCATTGAGGTTGGTGACCGCTTCCTGTTTGGCTACGGATTGGACTACAAAGGCTACTGGCGAAATGCTCCCGGCATATATGCTGTGAAGGGTAAATAGCCGGCTACATGGATTGAAACAACAGCGGCTTTGAGCCGCCTTTTGTATTTAGATTACAGTTAACAGTTTCGGTTGCCGTGTTCACCCTTTTAGATAATCCAGCACCTGATCCGGGTGCTGATCGGCTTTGGCTATCTTGGTCCAATGCTTCTTTACAAAACCATCCGGTCCGATGATGACGGTCGAGCGGATCGTTCCGGTTGTTTTCTTGCCGTACATTACTTTTTCCCCAAAAGCACCGTAGGCCTGCATGACTGTGGTGTCAGGGTCGCTCAGCAGCACGAACGGCAGGCTGTAGTTGGTTATGAACTTGCCATGGGCATTTACTGACCCCCAGAAGAACAATGCCTCTGTCGATCAATTCCTTGTAATTGTCGCGGAAACCGCAGGCCTCTTTAGTGCAGCCGGGCGTGTTGTCCTTGGGATAGAAGTAAATTACAACCGTTTTGCCGGCATACTGCTGCAGGCTGTGGCGCGTGCCGTCGCTGCCTGCAAGTGTGAAATCGGGCGCTTTTCTACCTTCCAGTGACATGATTCATCCCCCTTTATATTTAAATAAGACAATTCAGGTCCACTTTATCATTGTTTTGTGAAACGTCAAGAACAAAATTAAGTGTATTCAATCAAGCGCATGCCATAACTATCCGGATAACCTTGGATACATATGCGCGTGAACGGTAACCGGAACAAAACCCTTGTTTCATTGATTTTGTTCTCTTGTTGCATGCAGGCTGCGTTGCAATAACGGTCAGTATCCATGACTGAAGGCAAGTACAGCTGTTGATGCTGAACCGGATTTTATCGACTGTTTCAGTAATTGCAGTCGTTGCATGAACAAAAAATGTGAATCTTTTAAAAAAAATAAATAAAAGAACGGCGTTTTGACTTCGGTCAAATATTTTTGATCCGGTATCGGCGATTATTTAATCACAATTTGTGCGGGTTATTTTCTGTTCGTCGTTTAGTAATATTCGACATTACCCTGAGTGGGAGATTCATTATGCGACGCATACCCGTCTTTAGCAGGTCGATGGAGTAGAACGACATGATCTGCCGGTCATCCTCTTTAGCTGTATGATAACAGGACATAATTAAATTTAAATATTGATTCGCGTGCCCAGCTTGTAGAAAGTTTTTTGTTTGTTATTCTTAATTCATGCAAATAGTGGTTCACGTTCACAAGCAGCGTTCCAATTTCAAGCAGGAGGAGGGGAGAAGCATATGGCTAATCCAAACAGATTGTTGAGTTGTTTCATGTCGATGATGGTTTTGCTGGCAATCAGCGTTCCCGTTTGGGCAGATCAAGGTAAAGATCTGTATGACAAGCAGTGCGCCGGGTGCCACACAATAGGCGGTGGAGATGGTGGCGGGCCTGATCTGAAGGGGGTAACCGGCAAGCGAACCCATGAATGGCTCGAATCGGTCATAATCGAGCCGAACAAACTGACGGCGAACAAAGATCCGATCCAGGCTGAACTGATCAAGAAATACGGCTACGAAATGCCGAACCTGGGCATAGGACATGAGGATGCCTTGAAGATCATCACCTATCTAGCGGGAGCCGGTGGCGCTGCCGGTGCTGCAGTTCCGCCGGCAGCCGAACAGCTGGCGGTCGTGGTGACGCCGGAACTGATCGCCAAGGGAAAAGCGCTCTTCATCGGAAAGCAGCGTTTTGGCAATGGTGGAGCGCCTTGCGCCTCGTGCCACCCCTTCAAATTTCCGGGAATAGAGGGTGGCAACCTCTCTACTGCCGACCTGAGCATCTCCTACCAGAAGATGGGCGATACGGGGATGAAGGGTGCCCTCAAGGCGCTCAAGTTTCCGACCATGAAAAAAATCTATGACGACCGGCCCCTGACCGATGAAGAGATAACTGCGCTGATTGCACTGTGCAAGGATGCGGCTGCGCAGAAGAAAGGCGTCTCAACGGCGGCCTTTCCACTGGCGGGCGTCGGCCTGTTTGTTTTGTTAATGCTGGGATTGACTCTCTACAAAAGGAGGATCGCATAATGTCTAACGAGCGGATAAAGGACGACCATAACCCATGCGACCGGGGGTGGGAGGAGTTTTACCGGAACAGATGGCAGTACGACAAGGTCGTGCGCAGCACTCACGGCGTGAACTGCACCGGCGGCTGCAGCTGGATGGTGCATGTCAAGGACGGAATTGTCGGCTGGGAGCTGCAGGCCAACGACTATCCGCAGTTCAACGGTGATCTCCCCAATCACGAGCCGCGCGGTTGCCCGCGAGGGATCAGCTTTTCCTGGTATCTCTACAGTCCGTTGCGGGTCAAGCATCCCTACATGCGCGGTGTGCTGATCGATCTCTGGCGTCAGGCCCGTGCAACCCATAACGACCCGGTCGAGGCCTGGAAGAGCATCGTTGAGAACCCCGCTGCGCGTGAGAGCTATACCAGCAAGCGCGGCATGGGAGGATTCCGACGTGCCACATGGGAGGAGGCGACCGAACTGATCGCGGCCTCCTCGCTCTATACTGCCAAGAAACATGGACCGGACCGGGTGATCGGTTTTTCGCCGATCCCGGCCATGTCGATGATCAGTTATGCTGCCGGCACCCGTTTCCTGCAGTTGCTGGGCGGCGTCGCGATGAGCTTCTACGACTGGTACTGCGATCTACCCCCTGCCTCGCCGCAGGTTTGGGGCGAGCAGACCGACGTCAACGAATCGGCTGACTGGTATAATGCCTCCTACATCGTACTGTGCGGCTCCAACGTCCCGATGACCCGCACCCCGGATGCCCACTTTCTGACCGAGGCCCGCTACCGCGGCACCAAGGTGGTGGTCATGTCCCCCGATTACAGCATGGCCAGCAAATTTGCCGATGCCTGGCTGCCGGTGGAGCAGGGGCACGACGGCGCCTTCTGGATGGCGGTCAACCATGTCATCCTGACCGAGTTCTATGCCAACCGCCAGGTGCCATTCTTCGATGAGTACGTACGCAAGTACACCGACCTTCCGTTCCTGGTCAAGCTGACCGTAAAGGACGGAGTGCTGCGGCAGGGGGAATTCCTGCGCGCGTCCGAACTGGAACGGGCTTCCGATATCGAACATGCCGACTGGACTCTCTGCGTCGGCGACAGCACCGGAAACGTCCGCATTCCCCACGGCAGCATCGGTTCACGCTATACCAAGCAAGAGGGTAACTGGAACCTGGATATGGTGGACCTGGTGGACGGCAAAGAGATTGACTGTTGCCTGACCTTCATCGGCCAGGACACCAGCGCGGTCCGCTTCACCTTCGAGGCTGACGGGGATGTGGTCAGAAATGTTCCGATCCGGCGCGTCATGACCAAGGATGGCGAAGTGACCGTTGCCACCGTATTCGATCTATTAATGGCTCAATTCGGTGTTTCACGCGGCCTTGATGGCGATTATCCGAAAAGCTACCAGGACGACAAGCCTTTCACTCCTAAATGGCAGGAAAAATATACCGGCATCGCCGCCGAGAGCCTGATAACGATAGCCCGCGAATGGGCCGTGAACGGCGAGCAGAGCGGCGGCCGCAACATGATCATCGTCGGAGCGGGTATCAATCACTGGTACCACAACGACCTGATCTACCGTGCCGCCATCACCGCACTGATCCTGACCGGCAGCGTCGGCAGGAACGGCGCCGGGCTCGGCCATTATGTCGGCCAGGAGAAGGTTGTACCGCTGGCCCCCTGGACCTCGGTTGCCATGGCGCAGGATTGGACCAAGGCATCGCGGCTCCAGAATACGCCGAGTTTCTGGTACATGCATTCGGACCAGTGGCGCTATGACCGCAATTTTGTCGATTACTTCAAGCCGGAGACCGGCGAGAACATGCCGATGCATACCGCTGATTTCAACGCCAAGGCGGTCCGGCTCGGTTGGCTCCCGTTCTCCCCGCATTTCAACGAGAGCCCGGTCCGACTGATGGAACAGGCCCAGGCGGCCGGGGCCACGACCGATGATGAGGTCCGCGCCTGGCTGATCAAGCGCCTCAAGAGCGGCGAAACCCGTTTCGCCATCGAGGACCCGGACGGCGAGGGCAACTCACCCAAGGTCTGGTTCATCTGGCGCGGCAACGCCATATCCTCCAGCGCCAAGGGGCACGAATTCTTCCTCAAGCATGTCATCGGCGCCCCCAATAGCAGCTTTACCGCCAGGGAGGCGGCCAAGGGGCAGGTCAAGGACATCGTCTGGCACGAGAAGGCCCCCACCGGCAAGATGGATCTGGTGGTGGATCTCAACTTCCGCATGGACACCTCGACCCTCTATTCCGACATCGTCCTGCCGGCGGCGACCTGGTACGAGAAATCGGACCTGAACACCACCGACATGCACTCCTTTGTCAACTGCATGGATGCCGCCGTCGATCCGGCCTGGGAATCCAAGTCCGACTGGAACATCTTCGCCGGAATTGCCAAAAAGGTCAGCGATCTGGCACCGCTGCACTTCCCGGTACCGTTCAAGGACATCATTGCGGCGCCGCTGCTGCACGACACACCGGGCGAAATCGCCCAGCGGAGTGTCAAAGATTGGAAGCTGGGCGAGTGCGAGGCGATTCCGGGCAAGACCATGCCGAACCTCCCGATTGTCGAGCGGGATTACATGAATCTCTACAACCGTTTTATGTCGCTCGGGCCCAACATCGGCCACCTGCATGCCCACGGAGTCAGCTGGGAGGCGGATGACGTACACGAGCAGCTCCTCAAAAAGATGCCGACCCGCTCCTGGAATGACAAGACCTATATCGACATGGAGGATGTGCGCAACGTGGCCGACGTGCTGATGGCCTTTGCTCCGGAAACCAACGGCGAGCTGGCCCATCGCGCCTACCAGAACCTGGAGAAGCGGGTCGGCAAACCTTTGGCCCAGATTTCGGAAGGTGACCGCAATTTCCGCATGACCTGGGAGGAGATCACCCAGAAACCGCGCCGTTTCGTCAGCACCCCGGTCTGGAGCGGGCTGGTCAACGAGAACCGCCCCTATGCCCCGTACACCCTGAACGTGGAGCACGGCGTACCCTGGCGGACGCTCTCCGGCCGCCAGTCCCTCTATCTGGATCATCCTTATTACGGCGAGTTCCACGAGGGGTTGCCGACCTTTAAAGGGAAGCTCAACCCGGCCATCCTGGACGAAACCGAGGGAGAAACCGGCCTGATCCTGAACTTCCTGACCCCTCACGGAAAGTGGAGTATCCACTCCACCTACAGCGATAACCTGCGCATGCTGACCCTGTCCCGGGGTGGTCCAGTAGTCTGGCTCAACCATGAGGATGCGGCCAGTGCCGGGATCGTGGACAACGAAGCGATCGAGGTCTTTAACGCCAACGGCGTCGTCGTCAGCCGGGCTGTCGTCTCGTCCCGCATCCCGCGCGGAGCGGCGGTCATGTACCACGCGCCGGAGCGGACTCTTGATGTCAAAAAATCCAGGAAGAGCGGCAAGCGTGGCGGCGTTCATAACAGCCTGTCCCGCATTCGCCTGAAGCCGACCCTGATGCTGGGCGGCTACGCGCAATTCAGTTATTACTTCAACTACTGGGGGCCGACCGGCGTGAACCGTGACAGCTACGTGGTTGTCAGAAAGTTGAGGGGGTGAGGCGATGAACGTACGAGCGCAACTAGTTATGGTATTCAACCTGGATAAATGTATCGGCTGCCATACCTGCAGCATCTCCTGCAAGAACATCTGGACCGACCGCAAGGGCGCCGAGTACATGTGGTGGAACAACGTCGAGACCAAGCCGGGTGTCGGCTACCCCAAGAAGTGGGAGAATCAGGACATCTTCAAGGGGGGCTGGATCCGCGAAAACGGCAAGCTGAGGCTGCGGGCCATGGGCAAGGGGCCGACACTGTTCAACATGTTCTTTCAGCCTAACATGCCGAAGCTTGATGATTATTATGAACCGTTCGACTTCGACTACAGCAACCTCTACAAAGCCCCTCCCGGCAGCGATCAACCGGTGGCGGAGGCATTTTCGCAGATATCCGGCGAACGTATGGAAGAGATCACCGGCGGTCCCAACTGGGACGACGACCTCTCCGGCTCGCAGGTCTATGCCGTCGAGGATTCCAACCTGGAAGACCGCACGCTTGTGGAAGATTACGGCCGCATGTTCATGCACTACCTGCCCCGCATCTGCAACCACTGCCTGAATCCGGCCTGCGTTGCCTCCTGTCCGTCCCGGGCGCTCTACAAGCGCGGTGAAGACGGTGTCGTCCTGGTGGATCAGGATGTCTGCAAGGGGTGGCGTTTCTGTACCAGCGCCTGCCCCTACAAGAAGGTCTATTTCAACTGGCAGAGCGGCAAGGCGGAGAAATGCATCTTCTGCTTTCCTCGCACCGAGACCGGCCAGTGCAACGCCTGCGCCCATAGCTGCGTCGGCAGGATCCGCCACGTCGGCGTACTGCTTTACGATGCCGACCGGGTTGAAGAAGCGCTGCTCAAGCCTGATGATCAACTAGTGGCGGCCCACCGCTCAGTGATCCTTGATCCCTGCGACCCGCAGGTCCGGGAAGCGGCGCGTGCAAACGGCGTTAGCGAACAGTGGCTGGAAGCGGCCGAGAAATCGCCGGTCTATGCGCTGGTCAAGGAGTTCGGCGTGGCCCTGCCGCTGCACCCAGAGTTCCGCACCATGCCGATGGCCTACTACATCCCGTCGCTCTCCCCGGTCATCTCCAGCGGCGCCGATCTGCACGAACTGGCGGTACATGGCACGATCCCGCTGCTTGAAAAACTCCGTGCGCCGATCGGTTTTCTGGCGAGCCTCCTCTCCGGCGGCAACCAGGAGATCATTGCCCAGGCGATGCAGAAACTGATCGCCCTGCGAGTATTCAAGCGCGCCGGCAACCTGGGCCAGCCCGTCCTCGAATCCACCCTGAAAGAGGCGGGACTCGACAAGGCCGGAGCCGACAAGCTCTATCGCCTCTTCACGATCGGCGGATACCGCGAACGGAACATCATCCCGACCCAGCAGCGCGAAGAACTGGATTCCCATCAGCGCAAGGGCGCCAGCGGTTTCGGCATCCTGAAGAAGACAAGGGGGCCGAAATGACGATCGCCGCCAGCTATGATGCCCTTGCCCGGATGCTCGACTATCCGGAGGAAAAAGAGCATCTGCAATCCGATTACGCTGTTGTTAGCGCCTTTATGGAGAATCATGGCCTGGATTGTTCTCTCTCCACGTTTGCCGATTTTACAGACTTATCGCCACTGGCCGCGCTTCAGGAAGAGTATGTTGCCACTTTCGACTTCAATCCGGCAACCGCCCCCTACCTGGGTCACCATCTCTTTGGCGACAACCAGAAGAAGGGCGGCTACATGATCATGCTGAAACAGGAGTTCGAACGCTGCGGATACACCCCCGTCGGAACCGAACTTCCCGATCATCTTTCGGTGGTACTGGGTTTCCTGGGCCATCTGGCCAGGAATGAGGGAGATCAGGCACGGCAGCCGTTCATCGCCGAATGCGTCCTGCCGGGGGTGGAGCGAATGACTACAGCGTTCGAAGCCCGGCAGGGCTCTCCCTGGAAAACGCTGGTTGAAGCTGCCAGGCTGCTCTGCGCAGAAGATTGTAAGGAGGTGTAATCATGTTGAACAACTTTATATTTATCGTTCTGCCCTATGCGGCACTGGCACTGATTATTTTTGTGACGCCATACCGTTACTTCAGCAACCGGCTGACCTGGTCGGCCTACTCCACACAGTTTCTGGAGCGCAAGACCCTCTTCTGGGGGATCAACCCGTGGCATTACGGTATTATCCCGGTGGTGGCGGCTCACTTCCTGGGTGTCATATTTCCCGGGCCGATGAAAGCGTTCCTGGGAAATGAATTCAATCTTCTGGTATTCGAGAGCGTCGGCCTGGCGCTGGGTCTCTTTGCAGTATTCGGCTGTCTGGTACTGCTCCTGCGCCGCGTCAACACACCGCTTTTGAAGCGATTGACATTCGCCTCGGACTGGGTCGTGCTCTACCTGCTGCTGGCCCAGACCCTGACCGGCGTCTATGTCGCGACCTTCATGCGCTGGGGTTCCCAGTGGTATCTGCACACGGCGGTCCCCTATCTCTGGTCGCTTTTGACCTTCAATCCGCAGATTGAGTACGTGACCGATTTTCCGCTGGTCTTCAAGCTGCATGCGGCCGGGGCCTTCCTGATCGTGGCGCTGCTGCCGTTCACCAAGCTGGTGCATATGCTCTACGTCCCGTTTGATTTCCTGAAGGACCCGCCGATTCTGTACCGCTGGCGGGCGAAATAGTCCTTGTAGTTCAAAACCAACCCCCCTCAGCCCCCCCTTATCAGGGGGGAAGCCGATTGTCTCCTCCCCTGATAAGGGGAGGTCGGGAGGGGTTAACATGGTGCCGGATAATAATCTGACAAAGCATGAATAGGTTTTGGAAAGGAGTTTTTGATGCTGGAAACCGCAACGTTAAAATCGCACAAAATACTCTTTCTCAACACACTGGCCTTCACGGTATGTTTCGGCGCCTGGATGTTCAACGGCGTACTGGTAACCTTTCTGGTCGACAACCAGGTATTCAACTGGGGGCCGGTGCAAATCGGCTGGTTATTGGGAATTCCGGTACTGACCGGCTCGCTGTTCCGTCTGCCGGCCGGCATGCTGACCGACAAGTTCGGCGGCAAGCCGGTTTTCGGAACGCTGCTCTTAATCTGCGCCATCCCGATGTACCTGCTGTCAAAGGCAGACAGCTTTTTCTCGTTTGCCCTGTGCAGTTTCGGCTTTGGTCTGGCCGGCGTGAGCTTTTCGATCGGCATCGCCTTCAGCTCGGTCTGGTATCCCCGGGAGCGGCAAGGCACGGCGCTGGGCATCTTTGGCGCAGGAAACGCCGGGGCGGCCCTTACCACGCTGTTCGCCCCGACCATGCTCAACAAGCTGACCAACAACGGCGCCAACCTTGAGGGGTGGCGTCAGCTTCCGGTCTATTACGCGCTGATCCTGGCCGCAATGGGCGTGATCTTCTTTATCTTCAGCGAGAACAGGAAACCGGCCAGTTCCGGCAAGTCGTTCAGGGCAATGCTGACGCCGCTCAAGCACATGCGGGTCTGGCGCTTCGGCCTGTATTACTTTCTGGTGTTCGGCTGCTTTGTGGCTTTCTCCCAGTGGCTGGTTCCCTATTTCGTCAACGTCTATTACCTGCCGCTGGTCACCGCCGGCCTGTTTGCCTCCATGTTCAGCCTCCCATCGGGTGTGATCCGCGCCCTGGGGGGCTGGCTGTCCGACGTTTTCGGCGGACGCAAGATCATGTATTGGGTGCTCGGCTCTTCGACGCTGATATGCTTTATGCTGATTGTGCCGAAAATGGAGATTTATTCCCCCGGTCGCGGAGTGATGGCCAAACGGTCCGGCGTGGTCAAGGAGGTGACGTCCGCGACCGTGGTAATGGGTGATCAACCCTACTCGCTTAAGAAAAAACCGGAAGTTCTGGAAAATTTCGACAACGGGGTTCTGGTGCTGCCGGGTAAGCAGACCTGGCAGGAACCGGTGGTTGCTGCCGGACAAACGGTCAAGAAAAAGGAGCTGCTGGCGAAAGGTGTTACCCGCATATACTTCCAGGCAAATGTATGGATCTTTGCCGTGCTGGTTCTTGTGCTCGGCACTATCTGGGGGATCGGCAAGGCGGCGGTTTACAAGCTGATACCGGATTACTTCCCGGAGGAGGTGGGGGTTGTCGGCGGGATGGTTGGCGTCCTGGGCGGACTGGGTGGTTTTGTCTGCCCGATCGTCTTCGGCTACCTGCTGGAATGGACCGGGCTCTGGACCAGTTGCTGGTTCTTCATGCTGGGCCTGTCGCTCGCCTGCCTGATTGCGCTGCACTATATTGTGGAGAAAATGATGCAGCATAGACACCCCGAGGAAATGCGGCAGGTTGAGGAAAAAGCGGAGCTCGTACCGGAAAATAATTAGGCACTATCAAGGAGGCGACAATGGCATCACGAGTACTGACAACATGGAACCCGGAAGATAAAAATTTCTGGGAAAAGGAAGGGAAGGCGATCGCCAACCGCAACCTGTGGATATCGATCCCGTCGCTGTTTCTCTCATTCGCGGTCTGGATGGTCTGGAGTGTGGTTGTGGTCAACCTCCCCAACATCGGCTTCAAATTCGATCCGAACAAACTTTTCTGGCTGGCTGCGTTGCCCGGATTGACGGGAGCCACGTTGCGGATCTTCTACTCCTTCATGGTCCCGATTTTTGGCGGCCGGAAATGGACCACAATCAGCACGGCATCACTCCTGATTCCCGCCATCGGCATCGGTTTTGCCGTGCGCGACCCGAACACCAGTTATACCACCATGTTGATACTGGCTCTCCTGTGCGGTTTCGGGGGGGGCAACTTCGCCTCGAGCATGGCAAATATCAGTTTTTTCTTCCCCAAGGCGCAAAAAGGGACCGCGCTGGGACTGAACGCCGGCTTGGGAAACCTGGGAGTCAGCGCCATGCAGTTTCTGGTGCCGCTGGTGATAACAACCGGCATGTTCAGCGCGCTGTGCGGCGACCCGCAGCTATGCGTGATCAAGGGGGTGACCAAATCCATCTGGCTGCAAAACGCCGGATTTGTCTGGGTGCCGCTGATCGTTGTCTCCACAATTGCGGCCTGGTTCGGGATGAACGACATCGCCAGCGCCAAGGCCTCATTCAAAGAACAGTCGATCATTTTCAAGCGCAGGCACAACTGGATCATGTGCTGGCTCTACCTGGGAACCTTCGGTTCTTTCATCGGTTACTCCGCTGGCCTGCCGCTCCTGATCAAGTCACAGTTCCCGGCGGAGAACCCTACGCAGTACGCTTTTCTCGGCCCCCTGGTCGGCGCACTGGTCAGGCCGCTGGGCGGTTGGCTGGCAGACAAGGTGGGCGGGGCGTCGGTAACCTTCTGGAACTTTATCGTGATGGCGGCAGCGGTCTTCGGCGTGCTCTACTTTCTGCCTCATGGCGGCGCGGGCGGGAATTTCTGGGGCTTCCTGGCCATGTTCATCCTGCTGTTCTTCACCACCGGGATCGGCAACGGTTCCACCTTCAGAATGATCCCGGTAATCTTCCTTACCGAACGTCAGCGTGATGCCCAGGGCAAGGGTGCGGAAGCCCAGGAACAGGCTGTCAAGGATGCCGGCAAGGAAGCGGCGGCAGTACTCGGATTCACCTCGGCTTTTGCCGCCTACGGTGCCTTCTTCATCCCCAAGAGTTTCGGCTCGTCAATTGCCGCGACCGGCGGGCCGGACGCGGCCCTGTATGGTTTTGTCATTTTTTACGTCACGTGCATCATCATGACCTGGTGGTATTATTCCCGCAAAAATGCCGAGATGCCTTGTTAATAAAATTCCCCCTCCCATGCGGGAGGGGATCAGTAAAGGATTAGGAGAAACAATATGAATAACATGTCATTTACCTGGCTGAGTGAGCAGATCGTACGGGAAAACAGCGATGCGGTCATGTTTGCCGACCATGAGGGGGCCATCCGGCTCTGGAACAAGGGGGCCGAGGTTATGTTCGGATATTCCGCCGCCGAAGCCGAGGGGCAAAGCCTGGATATAATCATACCGGAAAACCTGAGGGGCAGGCATTGGGAGGGGTACCACAAGGTCATGGCAAGCGGCGAAACACGTTATGGGACTGAACTGCTCGCGGCCCCCGGCATCCGCAAGGACGGCAGCCGGCTCTCCCTGGAATTCAGCATGGTGATTGTGCGGGGGGAGGATGGCGCCGTGCTCGGCACCGGAGCGATCATCAGGGATATCACGGCCCGCTGGCAAAAGGAAAAGGCTATGAAAGATCGGCTTAAGGTCCTGGAGGGTGGTGCCGGGACACAGTAACGATAACCTGAACAGAGTGCTGGCTGCTTGCGGGGGTAGGGCATGAAGGATGGCAAGGCGATTACCATTGAGCTCGAAGGAAGAAAAATAAAAGTCCCCGAGGGATTGACGGTGATCGAGGCCCTGTGGGATACGGGACATGACGTGAAGCGGGGCGTCGGATGCCTGTCCGGGCTGTGCGGTGCCTGCACCGTTGCCTATCTGGAAAAAGACGGCAAAAAGGTCAAATTCGGGCTCGGCTGCCAGAAGATTGTCGAGGATGGGCTGAACGTGATCATGCTGCCGTACTTTCCCTGCAGGGTTGCACGGTACTTGCTGGAGACGATGGAAAGCCCGCTGAAACAGTTGCCGGAAATTTATTCGGAACTTTACACCTGCAACGATTGCAAGGCCTGCAACATCTGTCCCGAATGGATCAACGTGGCCGGGGTGATGAAAGCCTCCAAGGATGCCGATTATGAAACGGCAACCGGGCATATCATGGACTGCATCATGTGCGGGTTGTGCGCCTCACGCTGCCCGAAGGGGATCGCGCCGCAGCACGTTGCGCTTTTCATCCAGAGAGCACGGGCCAAGGAGAGGGTTTTCCCCCCTAATCTGCGGAAGCGCCTGGATGAGCTGGAATCATTTCAATTCGACGCCGATCTGGGCCGGTTGGCAGCCATGGGCGTCGAAGAGCTTGAAACATATTGCCGTCAGGCAGGGGCGGTGTAAATGTATCCCGATGATATGTCTGAAGCCATTGAGGTTGTGAGCGCCACCCGCGAGAAGCGAAAGCGGGAAGGGGTGGTGGCAGCGCTGCCGGAAGGAACGGCGCAGAGGCTGCTGAAGAGCTACCACCCGGATTACAAGGAATCGGCCTTCAGAAATCTCAGGGCCGGCGTAAACAGGGGGGAAAGGACGACCCATGAAATCGCGGACCTGTTGGAAGCGTTCAGCGATCTGGACTATTCGAAAATCGATCTCAGGCCCGAATATGATACGGATGTCCTTGTACTGGGGGGCGGCGGGGCCGGGGTGACAGCCGCGCTTTTTGCCGAAAGCATGGGGGCAAAGGTTGTGCTGGCCACCAAGCTCAGGCTCGGCAATTCCAACACCATCATGGCGCTGGGCGGGATGCAGGCCTCGGTGGACGAGCACGATTCTCCGGTGCGGCACTTTTGCGATACCATGGCTGCCGGCAAATTCGTCGGCAGACGCGATCTCGTCAAGGCCCTGGTGGAAGATGGTCCCAGGGTTGTGAAATGGCTCCTGGACATCGGCGTCGATTTCGACCGGGACGAAGCCGGCAACCTGCTGACAAAGAAGGCCGGCGGCATATCGGCCCCCCGGCTGATCTCGATTGGCGACCATACCGGCCTGAACATCATGAAGGTTTTGAAGGACGAGATCGGCAAGCGTGACTCTATCGATGTTTCCGAGTTTACACCGGCCGTGGAACTTACCACTAACGAGTTCGGCGAATGCAATGGCGCGGTACTGTACGACCTGGGAAGAAAGCGCTATTTCGCCGTGCGGGCCAAGGCGGTCATCCTGGCGACCGGCGGGTCGGGCCGCCTCCACATGCAGGGCTTTCCCACATCCAATAATTTCGGCGCCACCGGCGACGCACTCGTTATCGCCTACCGGGCCGGAACCAGGCTGGAAGGGATGGATTCGTTCCAGTATCACCCGACCGGCGTCATGTTTCCCGAACACATGGTGGGGGTGCTCGTGACCGAGGCGATCAGGAGCCTCGGGGGGCACCTGGTGAATGCCAGGGGAGAGAGGTTTGTCAACGAACTGGAAACGCGGGACGTCTGTGCCGCCGCGATCATCCGGGAATGCGAAAACGGCAACGGCGTCATGACCCCCTCCGGGAAGGTGGGGATCTGGCTTGACACCCCCTTGGTCGAAGAAATATCCGGGAATGGATTTCTGAGAAAGCGTTTCCCTTCGCTCTACCGGCACCTGATGCGGGTCAAGATCGATATCTCCAAGCAACCGCTGCTGGTGTTTCCAACCCTGCACTACCAGAACGGCGGCATTCTGATTGACGAAAAGGGAGAAACTTCGGTCAGGAATCTCTTCGTCGCCGGAGAAGCTGCCGGAGGAATCCATGGGAGGAACAGGGCCATGGGAAACGCACTGCTTGATATTTTTGTCTTCGGCAGGAGGGCAGGCCTGGCGGCCTCGGCAAAAAGGTCCGATGATCCGGGAAATGTTACCCTGAATCATGTCCACCGCTATTACGACAGGTTGAAGTCCCTCAGAATATCCAGTGTTGCCAAGTCACCCACGCTGTTTCCCGAATTTATCGTGAACAAGCTGTAGAGCTGTTTGCAGTGCCGCTGTTCAGGCTGAAGATCTTCCGCGCTCAGGAGGAGGCGAGTCCATGTTCAATAACGTAAAGATAAGCATCAAGATGCTGCTCATGGTAATTGTTCCGATCATCGGCATGCTGATCTTTGCCGCGCAGGACATGTCCGGCAAGCTGAAAAACCTGCATAGCCTTCAGACCACCCGCGTTCTGACGGCCTTTACCATAAAAAGCGGCTCGTTGATCCACGAACTGCAGAAAGAGCGGGGCCTCTCCACCGGTTTTCTCTCTACAAAAGGCAGCAAGTTCCGTGAGGAGCTGGCCAAGCAGCGCAGCGACACGGACAGTCAGATCAGAGAACTCAAGTTATACAGCTCCTCCAATAAAAACAACCTTGAGGGGGTCGGGGAACGGCTTGGCACGGCCGGCTCCCTGCTGGAGAAGCTGGCCGGGATACGCGCCGACGTGGACAGCATGAAGCTGGAGCCTAAGGACTCCCTGGCCTATTATACCCAGACCATATCCGCATATCTTGACGTCGTCGCCCAGATAACCATCATGAGCATGAATCCCGAAATTACCCGTGAAGCGATGGCCTATCATGCCTTCCTCTGCGCCAAGGAGCAGGCTGGACTGGAACGGGCCACCTTAAACGGCGTCTTCGCCACCAACCGTTTTGATAATAGCACCTATGAAAACTATGTCGGAATTGCGGCCGCCCAGGCGACCTTTCTGGATGTCTTCAACAAATTTGCCAATCCCTACCTCCAGAAGACCTACCTCAAAAAGCTGAATGCGCCCTTTTACCAGCAGGTGGAGGAGATGCGCTCAATTGCCCTGGGCAAGAGGCTGGTCGGAGATTTCGGCATCCGGCCCGAAAACTGGTTTGCGACCAGCAGTGCCATGATCAACGCCATGAAGGAGGTGGAGGACCTGCTGGCCTCGCACTTGGGCGAGAATGCCAACAGCCTTGCCGACTCCGCCAGGCTGAACCTTGCACTGAGCGCCTTCACTGCGGTCGCCGCAGCAGCAGCCACGCTGCTGTTCGGCTTTATCATCATGATCGGGATCAGCGCTCCCCTGAAAACCATGGCAAGCGAGCTGAAAGATATGACCGATGGAGGAAAAAAACCAACCTGGCGGCTTAATGCGGACCGTACCGACGAAATCGGCGAGGTAAGCCACTGGTTCAACCGATTTATGGACAACATTCAGCCCTTCCTCCCGGCTGAGAACAAGGGTGGCATTCCCAAAGATTGATGGTGTTCAGCAAAGCAGCAGCGGTGTAATCATAGCTGGATGGAAGATCGGCCCTGCGGCAAGGGGATGCCGCATGATCTGGAGATAAACCATGGCCGGAGACAAAACAGCGCTGGAGCCCTCGGTGTACCGCGCGATTCTGGCGAGTATGGGGGACGGGATCACATTCCTTGACCGGAATGACTGCTTCGCCTACATCAACGCGGCGGCGGAAAAGATCCGCGGCATCCGGGGGGAAGATTACCTGGGGCGCCACATTCTCTCGATCTTTTCCACCCATTCCCGCGATACCTCCGAACGGGTAGAGAAGCTGCTGACCGCTCTCAAAAGCGGCCGGTTGGCTTTCCATACACACGACATCAAGGTCAAGGGGAGAATCTTCGAGAACAGTTATTATCCGATCCGCGAAAATGGCGGAACTTACGTCGGCACCCTGATGGTAAGCCGCGACATCACCGAGAAGGAGCGCCTCAAGGAGGAAAACCTGACCCTCCGCGAGCAGGTGTTTTCCGAGTTGGACCGCAGTGAACTGGTGGGCACGAGCGATGCCATGCTGCCGGTGTTTCAGGTCATCAAGGCCGCCGCCGTGGTCGATTCAACCATCCTGATCACCGGCGAAAGCGGCACCGGCAAGGAGCTGGTGGCGCGGGCCATCCACCAGCACAGTCCGCGCAAGGATAACCCGATGATCAAGGTCAATTGCGCGGCCCTGCCGGAGAGCCTGCTGGAATCGGAGCTGTTCGGCCATGAAAAGGGGGCCTTTACCGGCGCAGTCAAGGAGCGCAAGGGGAAGTTCGAGCAGGCCCACGGGGGCACGATCTTTCTGGACGAGATCGCCGAAATGCCGCTGGCGGCACAGGCCAAGCTCCTCAGGGTGCTGCAGGAAAGGACCGTAGAGCGGCTTGGCGGCAACCGGGAAATCCGTGTTGATGTGCGGATCATTGCCGCCACCAACCGGGATCTGCGCCGGGAAGTGGAGGGGGGCAAGTTCCGGGAAGACCTTTTCTACCGTCTCAACGTCATCCCGATCCATCTGCCCCCCTTAAGGGATCGCCGCGAGGATATCCTGCCGCTGGCACGGCAGTTCCTGAACAGGTTTGCCGAGAAGATGCACAAACCGGTCATGGAAATCTCCACCGAAGCCCAAAAGGCCATGCTTGAGTACACCTATCCCGGCAACGTCCGCGAGCTGGAAAACGCTGTCGAGCGCTCCGTGGCGCTATCGCTGGGCGGCGAGCTGAGGCTGGAAAATCTCCCCCACGAGTTCACCGTCGCGCGCTCCGCTTCTGCTCCGCAGACATCAGGCTCCGCTTCACTGGCCGAGAGTGTCCACTCCCTGGAAAAAAACGTGATTGAAGAAGCCCTGCGCTCCACCGGGAACAGAAAGGGAGAAGCCGCCAAGCTCCTGGGCATTTCACGGAAAACCCTCTGGGAGAAGCTGAAACAACTGGAGCTGGAGTAAAGGCGACTCAGAAACAATTCTTATTGAAAGACCTTCATAAACCACGTATTGTCCACCCACCCAAAGACAAAATCCGGGATAAATATCCATATAGCTGGCGGGCCGAAACGGGATAGTTCAACATCGCGTTTATACGCCTGTGCAGCTCGAACTTTAAAGACAACCATTCAGTCGACATAAGTTCAGAACTGTGAATATCAGGTATGTTGGCCATTCACGGCCAACTACCTAAGTGGAATATTGATTGATGTTGATTTTATAGTTAGTTTAGCTGGTTACGTAAATTGTGGTTTGGTGTCAATGTAGAAAAATCATGTTTGGTGAGATGTTGGCCGGGTCTGATCAAATACGAGTTGGTCATGGCACTTCAAGTCTCGAGAGGTAGGACAAAATGATTGTCGATCTATTTTCCAAACGACAAAAGAGGTTGCGGGGAGAGGTTCACGATGTTTATCGCTATGATCTTCTACCGAGTCCTCTCAGGGTTCAGATCGTTAAGCTATTGGAAAAACATCTAGGTAATGAGAAGGAAGTTACTACAGGTCATGGATATTCCAGTAACCCTTACTACAAGCCGCAAGTAGTCCAGGCCTACGAGACCATTGTCGACTGCCTTTGCACTGAATACGGTGTTTTTACGCTTAGTAACGGTGGACATTCTAATGCTACTCGTCACCACTTAAAGGAATTGTTCAACTTCATTCTCAACGAGACTGAGGTCGAAAAGATTCTAGATGCGGTCGAGATAGCTTTCAGATTGATGGATAGACTTGCAAGAAAATACCAATACAGAGGGATCACCGATGCTCCGAAGGCAATCGATGGGGCCATCAACGAGCTAAACATGAGGTTTAAAGAACACGCGATCGGGTTCCAGTACGAAAACGGGGACATCTTCAGGGTCGATTCCGAATTTCTACACACTGAGGCTGTAAAGCCAGCCCTTTCGATCTTAAACAGACCAGAATATGTCGGTGCTCAGGAAGAGTTCCTTTCGGCCTACGAACATTACCGCCACGGCAACCAGAAGGAAGCACTTAATGAGGCACTAAAAGCATTTGAAAGCACCATAAAAGCCATTTGCGATCGTAACAAATGGACGTATGGCCCAAAGGACACAAGCCAGAAATTGATTCAAATCTGTTATGAAAAGGAGTTGATTCCCTCTTTCTGGCAGCAGCACATGGCGGCGTTGAGGAGTCTTCTAGAAGGAGGCGTGCCGACTGGGCGTAACAAGCTGAGCGGGCATGGTCAGGGAAGCACCCCTATAGCAGTTCCAGATCATATCGTTTCCTATGTTTTACACATGACAGCTGCTGCAATCGTCTTCTTGGTCAAATCAGCGGAAAGTGGAGAAGGCATCAAATGAGGTGGACAGGGACGTTCTTATCTATTTATCTATTTGATGAATTAGCAAATGCAACAGGTAGTTGATTAGTCGACTTGCTCGATCTTAATTGGCAATTAACAACGTCCTCTTAATACTCTTCCGTAAATTGCATCATCAAAATTGACACAGGTTATCAAATTTGCTAACCTAAGCTCATGAACTACACCATCGAATATTTCCATTCCCGCGTCCAAGCTGAAATCGAATCCTGGCCTGATGGTGTTCTTGCCGATTACGCTCGGCTTATCGAACTTTTGATGGAGTTCGGGCCGAACGTGAGAATGCCTCATTCCAAAGCAATGGGAAAAGGGCTTTTCGAATTGAGGCCAAAAGGGCGAGAGGGAATAGGACGAGCATTTTACTGTTTTCTTGTCGGACGGCGAATCATCATTCTGCATGCGTTTATCAAGAAAACACCAACAACACCAGAGCCTGAATTGAAAATAGCTCGTAAACGAATTAAGGAGATACAAAATGGCTGATCTGAAATATCAACCAGTTACCCACGACCATAACGCTTTCATTGAAAAGGCCAAAATACGGGAAGGCTTTAAAAAGGCATATGAGGAACTGGATGAAGAATATGCTCTCGTCAGGGAGATGCTTGCTGCCCGTGCGCGAGTCGGCCTTTCGCAGGAAGCCGTTGCCGAGCTGATGGGAACAACAAAAAGTGCAATCTCAAGACTTGAAGCAGCGGGAAAACATTCTCCTTCCTTAACCACTCTCAAAAAATATGCTCACGCAGTAGGCTGCCATCTTGAAATAAAATTCATACCGGAACATGCCTAGCCATGGGCGGCAGAAGGGCGGCGCAAAAGACTGCGTCGCCGCTGTGCCTAATAGCTACACTTACAGAGGTGAAACAATGCGGCTCATATCTGCCTGGAAAGCAAATGAACCACAAAGGAGGCGATATGAAAACCAATTCTGATAAAACGTATGAAAAATACAAAGACTTTGATTTTGCAGATGCCAAATCGGTGAGTGAAACTCCTCATCTTGCAAAACATCAAGCGGAAACCGGCGGAAAATCACGCATTACCATGCGAGTGGACAACGACGTGCTAGCAACCTTCAAGGCACGAGCTGAGATGGTAGGGGGCAATTATCAGACCCTGATGAACGAGGCCTTGAAACAGTTCAGCCAAGGATTGAAACTCACCGATATTGTACGCGAAGCTATCCATGAAACCCTTGAAACGTGCCTGACTACACGATCAACTGGACGTGCTAAAAAACTGCGCGTCGGATAGAACATCGACGTATTGGCGCCTGGCATCTTCACCTGCATCAATCCAATGGTATTTTTTCCGTATTTTTTTCATGTTTTGAATTTTATACGGAAAATAATTTAATTTCAGATAGATAATTGATGTTATATGCGAAAGAACAAGAGTTGCATGAACTAGAGAATTACCACCTGATCTTTTCTGCTTCGAATCAAATTGGTATACTTGACCTCGAACAGAGTTCTTGGCTTGCCCATGAATTTTTCAACATGACTGCTTAAAACCTCGAATTCAGCATCAGTATCGATTTCCCTCTTGTATAGAAAACGATACCAGTGACCCTCATCAATAATTTCAATCGGCTCGCCTTTCTTGCACCTTGCAATTAAAACCGGCGCTGTGTCTCTTGCATTATTGTCCCATAGATAAGCTGCATCAGCCTGTGGGAAAATTCTCTCAACAGAAGCCGGCATTTCACGATGCGCTTCCAGAAACATCTTGAAAAGCGGTCTTAATGCCACAGCGATATCGGTCTCTTTATTTAAAAAAACCGTAAAAGCGTTGAATTCTCCGGCAACATGCCTGGTCAGCGATCTTTTCCAGGCTTCAGAAGCTTGTGCCGTAAAAAAATTACATTCGATAATTCGACCGGCATTATGACCAATCGAAATATACTCTTCCGCCCTTTTTGACACACAGAAAGGCCAATCCACCGTTACTCTCAAAGCATCGCCATATACCACCTCGGATCTCTCGCGACCGTAAACCATGCTGACATGATCCCTGACTTCCTGCTCGTCGACCTCTCCGTAGGATCTTTCCACCTCTTTGACAACCATCGCGTCATAATCGAGATGCACAAACTCCCGATTGTTTCTATCCCCATATTTTGCCAATACGTAGGTACTCTTTCCGGAGGCGGGCGGACCGCCAACTAATTCGAAAATTTTTTCCATGATATTTACCTCGGGGGGCTGTGCAAGTACCTTCTCCCTGAGGGAGAAGGTGGCCGAAGGCCGGATGAGGGGGCAGCAGTGCCATGTAAATCCACCTTTGCCCCCTCACCCTGGCCCTCTCCCTCATGGAGAGGGGACTGTTTAACTGCCATCAATGGTGATCCTCGTACTTGAAAACCGGCAGGATCTTGTCCAACCCCCAGAACAGGATAAACGGCGTGATCCCGACCATGAGGGCTCCCAGCAGCCCCTCCTTAAAGGATTCCAGGTCGTGGGGAATGACCGGAATCCTGTAGTGCATGAAACCGGCAAGGGAAGATGAAAACGCCTGCCCGCCTATGACCAGGTTCCAGCGCATCATGAAAACCCCCATCAGAACCAGGGTGGTGGCGAAGGCCGCCCTTTTTACGGTCAGGCCCGGCAGCAGGAAAAGGGTCAGCGGAACCAGGTTGCCAAAGCCGTACTGCAAAACAAAGATACTGACGAAATCCTGTCCGAAGATGACGCTCTGTATGAATTCCCAGGATTTTACTTTTGCATAATCCCTGAAGAGCAGATCCAGCAGCTCCAGCGACAGGGCGGCAACCAGTGCCAGGATCAGATAGCGGGAGGTCATGGTAACCTCGTACATCTCAACGCTCTTGATCTCTTCCGGAGAAGGGAACTCGGGTTCACGCGTTCTCTTGCGCGACACGATCAGCTTCCGTAACTCCATGGTTACGATATAGCTGAGCATGCAGAGGGCAATCCCCGAGACCACCGCCGAGCAGATGAAGATAAACGGCATCAGCGGAGTCGTCCAGAGGGCGTTGGCCTTGATCGAGCCGAAGATGAACCCGGCGTAGCCATGCAGCAGGCAGGCCACCGGAATGCCGGCCGCCGCCACGATCTTGACCGCCTTTTCATCCCTTTCCAGGGCCTGCGAGCTGATATCATAGGCTCCGAGAGTCAGGGCGGAAAACATCAGGCAGCGCAGCTTGTCGCTCATATTTTTGTCCGGTTTCTCCCGCAGTGCCAGCACCGTCTCCACGAAATGACGCCGGTAGATGAACCACAGTTCCGAGGCGACGATCATTGCGTAGGTGGAAAAGACGATCCCGAAAGCGGCGATGGCCGAGGTGAAATGGGGGGTCAGCATCACCTTGATACCCCGCTCCGGGTGCTGCAGATGGAGCATGAGCGGCATCATTGCCACCGGAAGCAGGGCGAAGGAGAATACCAGCGAAAAGCGGGCAATATCCTTCAGCTGCTTCATGCCGAAAACATGATAGAGCGAGGAGAGAACGAAGGCGCCGGCCACCAGGCCGGTCATGAACGGATACATGACGATCTGGATGGTCCAGTAGATGTACTCGTTGGGATAGACAAACAGCTCCTTAAGGGTCCAGGCTTCTCCGTGTACCATGACTATTTCACCTCCTTGGAAAGGCCCAGGTAGTAAACCTGCGGCTTGGTGCCGTACTCTTCCTTGAGGACCCCGATCCGGCCGGACATGATCTGTTTTGTGACCGGGTCGTCCGGATTCAGCAGGTTCCCGATTTTCCTGGCGCCGAAGGAGCAGTTGTCAACACAGGCCGTCTTCATCCCCTGACTGATCCGGTGATAACAGAAGGTGCACTTTTCCGCCGTCCTGTACAGCGGGTGGAAGGAGCGGGCCGCATAGGGGCAGGCCATGATGCAGTATCCGCAGCCGATGCACTGTTGCCTGTCAACCAGCACCACGCCGTCCGTTGTCTGGTAGGTGGCCCCCACCGGGCAGACCTGGACGCAGGCCGGGTTCTGGCACTGGTTGCAGAGCTTCGGAACAAAGAACGCTTTTTCGATCTCTTCCGGCTTGATGTCCTGATACTGCTCATCGCCGATGGCCACCTTCGCGGAGGTGAAGCCGTCCCGCGCCCCCTTGGGTGAATCGATATGGGTCTTGCCGTCCCTGGTGACGATGTAGCGTTCGACCCAGGTGCGGGTGATATTGGCGTCATGTGGGATCTCGTTCTCGGCTTTGCAGGCCTTGACGCAGAAGCCGCAGCCCATGCAGGCCTGGGTGTCCACCAAAAATGCCCACCGCACCTTCGATGACCCGTCCTTGCCGGCCAGAAGTTTTTTCGGGCTGATCAGTTGCAGCGCGGCCAGCGGGACCGACAACCCGGCGATTACGGTTATGCTGTTTTTTAAAAAGTCTCGTCTGTTCATGCCGTTAGCTCCTTGATTCCGGGTGGTGGGGATTGTGGCACGTTCTGCATTCCCTCCCCGGATAGTGCGCTTCGGGCTGTATGCCGCGGATTTCGGTTCGGGCGCCGCTCGGGTAGGGGAGCAGGAAGTGGCACCTGAGGCAGAGTTCCCGGCTACCGTCGATGGCCAGCTTCTGGGGCGCATCCGGGTGGTTCAGGGCCGGTCCGTGGCAGTTTTCACAGGCGATGATCCCGTGGGGGGAACTGCTGAGTTCCGCCGACTTGTCCTGATGGCACTCCTTGCAGTACACGCTTGTTTTGTATTTTACCGTTACGGCTTTCCACTCGGCTTCATTCCCCTTGCGGTGCAGGCCGTACATATAGCCCTGTTCCTGGATGCCGAAATCGTCCGCCACCAGGAAGGTCCTGGCAACGAGCACCAGGATGGTAATGGCCAGTGCCAGATACAGCGGCCGCCAGACATGATTTTTCACGGGATTCACCTCCTTCTTGTACTATTGTCATCCTGGGTTTCCGGATGGGGGTAACACCGCATTTTCCACAAAGTCCCCCCTCCCTTGACGGGAGGGGGTTAGGGGGTGGGTGAAGCGGCAACCGGCTGATCTGTTGGCAACTTCCCCCCCGCTCTAACCCTCCCCCGCCAGGGGGGAGGGGACTGCTTTTACTCAAGCGATTAAGTGATCATGTGCCGGTCAATACCCAGCTCCTCCCGCGAGTGACCGAGGGCCAGGCCGATCATTTGGGAAAGATGGAGCACCGGTATTCTTCTCTCCACCGCTCTCCCCGCCATGGCCATGGGCTGGTAGGCATCCATGGCGGTGTGGCAGAGAGGGCAGGGGGTGACGATATAATCCGCTTCGGCCCTGATCGCGTCTTCGATGGCGTTTCCCGACATTGCCAGGGACTCCTTCTCCGCCACCAGCAGGGTATGGAATCCGCAGCATTTGTTTTTGGACGCATATTCGACCGGGATTCCCCCCAGTGTTTCCACCAGATGGTCGAGCGACATGGGGGTTGCGGGATTGTCCTTGCCGAGCAGATTGGAGGGGCGCAGGATGTGGCAGCCGTAAAAGGGGGCAAATCGCATCCCGGTCAGCGGCGTGGTCACCCGTTTGGCAAGTTGTCCCAGGCCGTAATCCTCGGTGATGACCCACAGCAGGTGCTTTATGTCGCTGGTGCCGGTGTAGCGAAGCCCTTCGTCCCGCAGGGTGCTGTTCACCAGCTTCCGTTTCTCGGGGGAGCTGTCCAGAATCTGCTTGGCGCGCCGCAGGGTCAGCAGGCATGTGTTGCAGGAGGTCACCAGATCGAGCTTCATCTGCTCGGCCATGGCTATGTTTCTGCCGTTGATGACAAGGAAGTGGTCGGGGCTGACGTAATCGAGGTTGCCCCCCCCACAGCAGGTCCCCTGGGTCAGCTTGACCAGTTCGATGCCAAGATCCTTGTCCCATCTCTCGATTGACAGGTCCACTTCCCTGGTCATGGACTCGTTGATGCAGCTCAAAAAGTAGGCGTATTTCATTGTAACCTCTCTGTCTGGCATGCTTTTTACAGGCCGTCGTGTTTGATGGCGGCACGGATCTCCAGTTTGCGGTAGAGTTCCCTGACCCGTTTGATACCCGGAATTTTCTTCATGAGAAGTGGCGGCGTTCTCCCCTTGAATCCCATTTTCAATGCCAGCGGAATCATGCCGAGGCTTCCTGCGACCCCCTTTGTGCGTAGCGGCAGGGTCACCTCTTTCAATCGTCCGCTGTCATGGATATCGTCGAAGAAGGCCTGGGCGTGGCGGGCCCCTTCCGACTTGGTCATCTGCCGCTCGAAAGCTTCTTCCCGCAAGTGGTGAATCCCGTCCATGATCGCTATCTTCTTGGTGCAGTGCTCCACGCAGCGGTAACAGTGGGTGCAATCCCACAGGCCGTGGTCGGCGGTCACCTGCTGGAGCCGTTTTGCGCCAATGGTGTCGCGGGTGTCGTTGTTCATGCGGAAGGCCTTCAATAGCACCGGTGGCGAGATATAGCGCTGATTGACCCCCATCATGCTGCATTCCGAATAGCATGATCCGCAGAGGATGCAGTCGGTGGCGGAATCGATGACCTCGAACTGGGCTTCGCTGACGATATGCTCCTTGCACCCCATCTGCTGCTCGGGGATCGCCGGAGCGACCCAGCTGGAGTTCTGTTTCAGCTTCTCCATCAGCGGATCAACATCCACCAGCAGGTCGCGAATCACCTCAAGGTTGTTCAGGGGTTCCACCAGGATCGGGTCTTCTCCGCCGCCGGTGAGCTCGTCCCAGACCTGGGTTGTGCAGGCCAGCTTGGAGACCCCGTTGACCCTGACCGCGCAAGATCCGCAGATTCCCGCCTGGCAAAAGGAGCGGAAGGTCAGCCGCGGTTCCAGATGCTCCTTGATGTAGTTCAGTACCCTGAGGATGGTGATCCCCTTTTCCACGGCAACCTTGAAATTGTCGTAGAAGGGGTGTCGATCCACCTGGGGGTTGTAACGGTAGATGCGGAATGATACCTCTCGTCTCTCCATTAGTAACTCCTTGATTCAAGGGAATATTTTCCCATGGTTACCGGCCCGGAGCCGAGGTGGATGTCACCGTCCTCCTGCAGCGTGCAGAGCGAATGCTTGTGCCAGCTTTGATCGTCCCGGCCCGGAAAATCATTGCGGTAGTGGGATCCCCGGCTTTCCTGCCGTTCCAGCGCGGTCGCGGTGACGCATTGCGCCAGATCGAGCATGTTTTTCAGTTCCAGGATCTGGATCAGATTGGTGTTATAGGCGGTTCCGGTGTCGAAGAGCCGGATGCGCCGGAAGCGCTCCCGTAGTGCCTGGATTTCCTCAACCCCCGACCGCAGCTTTTCTTCGGTCCGGTAGATTCCGGCCTTGTCGGCCATGGTTTTCCCCATTTCTTCCCTGATGATCCCATAGCGCTCATACCGTTCATGGCACGTGTACGATTTGATTTCATTGGCCGCTCTTTTCAGTGCTGCGGACGGTACCGGGCGGGATTGGCGATGCGGCGCCTCCATGGCAGCCTCTTGTCCGGCCCGTTTTCCGAACACCAGGATGTCCAGCAGTGAATTACCGCCCAGCCGATTGGCCCCGTGCACAGAAACGCAGGCGCACTCCCCGATGGCATATATCCCGCGGATGGCGGTTTGCGCCATGCTGGCGTCGATGCCCCCCATGGAGTAATGGGCGGTCGGCCTGACCGGGATCGGTTCCTCGATCGGGTCGATCCCCTCGAAGTGCATGCAGAGTTCCCTGATCTGCGGCAGTTTTTTCTTGATCGCCTCCGCTCCCAGGTGGCGCAGATCGAGCTCCAGGTAGCTACCGGCATCGCTGGAAAAGGCGTTATCCTCCAGGATTTCCGTTTCCATGGAGCGCGCCACCAGGTCGCGCGGACCCAACTCCATCTTCTGCGGGGCATAGCGCGCCATGAACCGTTCGCCGTGCCGGTTGAGAAGGTAGCCCCCTTCGCCGCGCGCCCCTTCGGTCACCAGCAGCCCGCTCTTCCTCAAACCGGTCGGGTGGAACTGGATGAACTCCATGTCCTTCAGGGCGATCCCGGCGCGCAGTGCCGCGGCCTGGCCGTCGCCGGTATTGCCGGCGGCGTTGCTGGAACGGTTCCAGTACATCTTGGCGTGGCCGCCGGTTGCCAGAATGACGGATTTGGCGGAAAAGGCCTCAATGGCGCTGTTGCGCATGTTCATCGCGACGACCCCCTGGCACTCGCCGTCATCATGTTCCAGGGAAAGCAGAAAGTATTCGTTGAAGAATTTGACTCCACGACGGAGGCACTGTTCAAAGAGGGTGTGCAGGATGGTATGACCGGTTTTATCCGCGCAGTAGCAGCAGCGGTCCTTGACCGTCCCGCCGAATGGCCGTTGGGCGATGGTACCGTCCGCAAAGCGGGAAAACGGGGCGCCCAGGTTCTCCAGCTCCCGCACCACCAGGGGCGCCTGGCCGCAGAGGTAGTCGACGGCGTCCTGGTCCGCCAGATAGTCGCTCCCCTTGACGGTGTCGAAGACATGCAGTTCGACGCTGTCGTCCTTGTCCTTGTTTGCCAGGGCTGCGTTTACTCCGCCCTGGGCGGCCGACGTGTGGGACCTGGTCGGATAGACCTTTGAAACTACGGCGATAGTGGCCTGGGGGTTGGTTTTCACCGCTTCCAGAGCAGCAAAAAGCCCCCCTCCGCCCGCGCCGACTATGACAATGTCAAATGAGTGTTCCATGTGTGCCTCCCTGCATTGGAAATGTCGGCTAGAGGGCAACCTGTGCCACTGCAGGCAGATTTTCTACCGCGTGAAAGATTTCTATCTCGCTGATGATCCCCAGCAGCTCATTGCCCCGCAGCACAACCAGCCGCCGGACCCCGAGTTTGTTCATCATGCGCAGCGCATACTTGACCCGCATGGTCGGGTCTATGCTGAAGACCGGTTTGTTCATGATGTCCAGTACCTGGGTATTCCAGATATCGCGGTAAATGTTTTCTCCCGGATCGATGACCTTTCCCAGGATGTCCCGCACCGTAAGGATGCCGTAGGCATCGTCTTCGTTTCGCGGCAGCACCACGAGGCTGGCTACCCGGTTGGTTTTCATCAGCTGAATTGCCTGGGCAACAGTCTGGCTGCCGTTAATGGTGACGACATCTCTCTGCATCAGCTCCGATACGGGAGTATTGCGGATTGTTTTCAGGGCCTCCATGGATCAACCTCCTTACTGGTATATTGATTTAATAGCAGTGGACATCATGCCAAAAACACGAGCTCGGCCGGAGGAGTGCGGCAATCCAGGTCCAGCCCCCTGCTCAGGTGGTCGGCAATCTCCGCCGAGACTCCCGCCATCCGGCCATAGAGGAACATGGTGAAGACGATTTCCTGGGCCTCTTTTTCATTCAGTTCACCGCTGTCGAGCTGTTTTGCGAGCAGTTCCAACGCTATGCACGCAATGGCCGCATCGACGTTGACGCAATAAATGTTGCTGGTCAGCCCCTCATCAAAAAGATCCTTGACCAGGTGATGGTAAAATTCGAGGTAGGGGTTGACGATGCCATTCTGCTTGAGCAGATTGCGCATATGCACCTCGCGCGGGTCATTGTTCTCCGGTTTGCCGCGAAACACGGGGTGGTTGATGGACGGAATCCTTTCCACGATGCCGCTGGCCTTTGCTTCCTTCTTGTGCGCCAGAAACTCCTGGACTGCCTGGGCTGACAGGCGCTTCAGCAAGGGGGCAAGTTCTGTCGTGCCGGTCTGGTACGGATTGGTTCCCGAGAATGTTTTCCGAAGATAACTGACCGCTTCAAAGCCGTTGCCGCCGTGGGCCAGGCCGGTATTGGTCAGGAAACCGGCATAGGCGGTGGCGATATGGTTCCTGGCGCTGACGCTCTCCTTGGCCCCCAGCGAACTGAGGGTTCCGGGACCATTAGTCACGGTCAGGTTGAGCAGGGCATTGAAGGTGAAGAGCTCGCGATCCTCCGGAATGCGGTTGAACAGCACCTGAAAGCAGGTCGAGGAAAAATCCGTGGCAAGAATCGCCGGATCATCCAACGCATGCAGTTTTTTCCAGAAGGCATTTTTTTCCGGTTTCACCGGGGAGACGCCAACGATAATGCCGTTCAATCCCAGATAGGTGGCAAGATCCTGGGCTGTTTCTCTGCAGATGCGGCGCCCGGTCAGAGGTTTCCAGGCCAGGCCCAGCAGAACTGCCGAAATGAGCAGTTTGAACGGATCAACCGTTTCACCTGTATTACCTTCCTTGGTCTGCTTACTGTAAACCTGGGCAAAACGGGTCAGGATCGTTTCCTGGCCGTGGGTCTGCAGCAGCGCTCCGAAGTATCCGGCCCATTGTTCCGAATCATCCTCGCGTTTTATCCGGGGAAACGCCTGATCTGTGCCGCATTTCTTTTCAATAAGCTTTTCATCGATGCCAAGATTCGCATCGGCCTCGTGATAGAACAGGTCAATCAGCCAGGAACTTATCGACTGCAGATCCTGAAACAGGCGGTTGTTGCCGGCCAGAATCACTTCCGACGCAATATAGGCATTCGGTGTGCAGCCGTTTTCCCGGCCGCGGGCACTGTTCGTGGTATGTGCGCTGCCGCGGGCAACGAACCAGTTCAGCAGCGGGTTGATGATGGCCATCTGGCCATGGTCAGGCATGTTCTTCAGAACCGAATAGATACAGACGGCGCCAAACGGTTGGTCAACGAGATCGAGCAGCTTGCTGTTGTGCAGTGATATGGTGTAATCGGCCGGGTTGATGGAGGTTGCACCGGAACGATTGCGCATGGGCTCCCGGTTTATGCGGGCCCCGATCTGCCGGTTGGCCTTCTCGATCTCTTCCCCGTAAGGTGAAACAGCCCTGACCGCCTGCATCCGCAAGGATGACGGAAGCGATAATCCCAGGTCGTTGGCAAACCATGGTTTGAGGCTCAGGTCACCGGTCGGCTGGAAATCGGGCGATTCCCCGAAAAGCTTCATGCAGGCGCTAACCGCCTCGGGCACGTCCTGGATCGTTCTGATGCGCACCCCGCGTCTGGATACTTCCGGAGCGCCCGAATCGAACACCGGCACACCAAAGAAACGATCGAACCAGCCTTCCTTGACTTCCGCGTCGTCACCGTTTCCCGACATGGCGCCGGCGTGACCGCACGAGCGGGTCAGGTTCTTTTTCCAGCGGCCGGTAACGCAGGCTATGATCGGTTTTGTAAGCTTGAAGCGACCCTGCTCAATCCAGTCCAGGGCCTGTTTTTCGTAAAGCCCTCCCGGTTCCACATACACTACGATCGCTTTGGTGCGGGGGTCGTTCTCGGCGCAGTACAGAAATTCAGCCAGCGCAAAGTGGATATAGACATCCTTGCCGCTGCTCAGTATGGTTGAAGTACCGAATCCGGCGGTCTTCAGGTACTCCGAGATAGTCGTGCTGAAATTCCCCGAGTTGCTGTAAATCGCGATACTTCCTTTTTTAAGGCTATCTTCCGGGCAATCGCCGCCCAGGGCGCCGCCGATTCTGACCTGGTCCCAGGAGTTGGCGATTCCCAGCGTATTGGCTCCGATCACATCCACTTTTCTGTTCTGGCAACCGTAACGGATCATGCGCGAATCGCGGACCGGCACTTTTTCGGTTACGATAACGATCCGTTTCAGGTTGACATTGCGGGCGCACATTTCCGACACGGCATGGGAAACGGCGGTGGGGGGGAGATAAATTACCCCGGTGTCGAATTCTATCCCGGACCTGATCACATCGGAAATGCTGCCGAAGACGGGGATGTCGCCGATGGGGGTCTCGAAAACGCCGCTTGATTCTCCGTACTGGACACCGGCCACCACGTTTCCGCCGCTGTAGGCGTGTGAGATCTGGGTCACCAGGGAACTCTCCGTGCCACGGATGTTCATTACGCAAACGCGGGAATGTTTGTTGGCCAATTCGTGCAAGGACTGAACGCCGATATGATAGGGGAAGACATTGTTTTGATAGCTCATGGTAAACTCCTGGCAATTAATGTTGATTCGCGTGGCGGCGCTGTTCAGGCGGCCTTGGCTTGGAATAAAGTGTCCAGTTCCATGGAATGCTGCAGGACGCTCATCATGCTGCTGTCGTGCCCGAAAAATCTGTACGGGATTCGAATGCTGTCGAGTATGTCCCTGCCGTAAACCATGCCTTCAACCACTTTTGGGCCGCCCCGTCCCGCAACAACAAAGACATTCGGATTCAGGTGGATATGCTCCTTGAGCGAGTCGAAAATCGCTTTGAATGTGGTGTAAATGTTGGTGTTGTTTGCCCTGCCGCCGATCAGTAGGACTACGTTGGCCTGGGGCAGCCAGTGCCGGAAGGTTATGTCCGCAATCGCCTTGATTTTCGCATAGGGGGGATTGCCGCCGAAATCGGAGGAAATAATCGCTTTGTCGCCCAGTATTTCGGTGGCGGCGCTGTTGGCTCCGCCGCCGAACATAAACGGCAGGATCGTGCCCAGCGGGTTTATTTCCGTGACGTCGCTTTGCCCCTGATAGGTCCTCAGGACATTGATTTCAGATTCAAACTGGGTGCTCGTGGTCGAAAATATCTCATCCGGATAGCCCAGCCTTTTCCAGGCCGGATTGTCCTGGTCGAAGGACGCCTTTATGTCACAGGCATAGGGTGCGTAGCGTCCTTTAACCCGGCCGACCCTTATCGGGTTAAGCTCCAGGGTTGTAAGGCCGTAATTGTCATATACTTCCCAGAGTTTAGGGAGATGTTGGACCAGCGGGCTGATATAATGGGCCGGGCACTTCAGTTCCCGCAGGGCGTCATTGATGTGAAACGACTTGACCCCGGTAACCGGATTGAAAAGTACCGTCCTTTTTTCCTCTGGAGACACGTCTTCCACATCAACCCCGCCCTTTGTCGTCAACAGCAGAACCGGCATCCTGTGTTCGCTTGAATCGGAAATGCTGGCGTAGATCTCGATGTCTGATTCTATGTAACCTTCAAAGGTCACGCCGCAGGCCTGAACCTGGCGATTGCCCTGGTGATGGGTGGCAAAGAACAGGTCGCGCTTGGCCGCCATTGCCTCAAACACGTTCGTGACAATGCGCACCAGTCCCGCTTTTCCTTTCTTTCCCACCCCGCCCATGAAAACCGGTTTAACGATGCATTTACCCCCATGGGCTTCAATCAGGTGATTGATCTCGTCATGGGATGCATCTTCGGTAAGAACCTGTGCAACCGGAAACTCAACCAGTTCGAGCAGCCTGCGACCGTACTTTAAACCTGTTAACTGCATAAAGACCCCCTTTCAACCTGCTCCAGAAATATTGTCCGTATTGGTGAAACAACATCAAACAATACTAGTAATAACTAATGTTACTTTTCTATCGCACATGCCGTACCAAGTGAGCTGTTGAAAACAAAATAAATATAAGTATCCGATAATAAAGAAATTGTTTGGGAGCAAAGGACGCTAGAAGATTAGAGCTTGCTAAAATAATGTTACCTTCCGGTAACATGTGGGAGGAAAAGGTTACATGATTTTCATCTATTCACGTGATGGCGGTAATAACAGAGTGGCAATTGACTGTTGATCTGGCTATGGTATTATTTTCGGGATTCAGTGAGAACAGTCCTGCAACTCCATAGCCAACCTCCCACGCCTTCATCCAGCCGGCTGTTCTGCAGCGGTTGTTTATTGCCGGGCAGGACCAATGACTTTGTATCTAGGGGAAATGGTAAAGATGAATCTCAGTCGTAAAGATTTTTTTAAAAAAAGCCTGATGTCGCTCGGAGAAGCTGTCTTCACGGTCAGTGATGCGCTTAAGAGCTCTGTTGATGTTCCCATGACAATTCCTGATGCGGCGAATTTTACCGCCGCGCCGCGGGATGATTTGGTGGCTGTTGCTCATAATGAACACTGCTTGGCCAAAAGCAGCGCTTGTTTTGTCTGCGTGGAGCGCTGCGAGCCCAGGGCTATAAAGCTGATACCGGGCGTGGGGATCAGGATCAACCCGCACTTTTGCAGCGGTTGCGGCACCTGTGAATATATCTGTCCGGTGATTCCCAAGGCAGTTACTTTGAGCAAACGACAGACTGAATAGCTTTTTTTGATTTTAATCAAACGTTTTCTGTATTTTTTGTTCATAAGGGTACTTCATGAATGTTCTGGCAGATCGTTGAAACGTGCAATGATATCCCACCCAACGAAAGGAGATACAACATGCTGAAGAAGAATCTGGTTTTTGCAGCAGCCATTGCCGGGGTTGCGGCCCTGCTGTCGCTTCCCGCCATGACAACTGCCGCCAAGAGCAAGCCGGCCGCGAAAGTTACGGACGATGGACGTGCAAAATGTTACGAGTGCCACGACGAGGTCAAGGCGCTCAAGGAGAGCTCAAAGCACGCCAAGCTTTCCTGCAGAACCTGCCATGACAGGATGGACGAGCACATGAAGGATCCGGAGAAAAACAAGCCGGTCACGATCATCGACCAGGCCCTGTGCGGCAAGTGCCACAAGAGCCAGTTGGAAAGTTTTTATAACATCAATTATGACGGAGGCGCCCGTAAGGAAAAAGGTGTTCCAGCGGGCCGCTCGCCGATGCAGGATAAATTGTTGGCGCCCTACGGCTTCACAATTGAGCACAACGAACCGCGCGGACACGCCTTCATGGTTATCGACCAGTTTGTGGTGGATCGCTTCCAGGGTGGCCGCTTCCAGTTCAAGGACGGTTGGAAAGGCGTTGATAAAACCGGTAAGACCTGGGATGTGCTGACCGACAAAGGCAAGGATTACAAGCTGAAGGAAACCGCCATGGCCGGCAATCCGACCTGCATCCAGTGCAAGACTTCCGACCACATCCTGAAATGGAAATTCATGGGCGACAAGGATCCCAAGGCAAAATGGAACCGCGAGTCCAATATTGTCGATGTGGCCAAGGACACCAACAATCCGGTCGGCTGTATCCACTGCCATGATCCGCATGGCGCGCAACCCCGCGTGGTGCGTGACGGCCTGATCCAGGCCATCGAGCGGGACACCAAGGGCAACATCTTTGCCAAGGATGGCAAGACTGATCTGAAAGTGATCTCGTTCCGCGACGGATTTCGCAAGATCGGTGTCATGCAGAAGAGCGATTCCCGCATGATGTGTGCCCAATGCCACGTCGAGTATGCCTGCGGCACCGGCACTCAATGGAGTGACGGCAAGAAGGTCGCTTACGATGATCAGCGCACCAACCACTTCCCGCTCAAGAACGCCCTGCAACTGCTGAAGCATTACAAGGATCTGGACTTCTTCGACTTCAAGCATGCCGTAACCGGCGCCCGCCTGGTCAAATTCCAGCATCCCGAAGCGGAAACCTATGCCGGCAGCGTGCATGACAGGGCCGGTGTGCAGTGCCACCAATGCCACATGCCCAAGATCAAAGGCAAAGACGGCAAGATGTTTTCGACCCATGGCGTGGTCAAACCCAAGCTGGCCATCAAAGCCGCCTGTCTTGGCTGCCATCCGGACAGTACGGTTGAGAAAAAGCAGTATGAAATGGAGTCGATCATCAACTATACCAAGGGCAAGATGCGCAAGGCCGAATACTGGCTCGGTCAGTTGATCGACAACTATGCTGCCGCTCAGCGGGCCGGCGTGGTCGAGGGTGTCCTGGCCCAGGCCCGCGAGAAGCATGAGGAAGCCCATGTGCTCTGGGAATACTGGACTGCCGAGAACTCCGACGGTTTCCACAATCCGGATCTGGCTCGTGAAAGCCTGACCGGCTCGATCGCCGCCTCCAAGGCCGGCGTCAAGATCCTGAATGACGCCATGGCGATCACCAAGAAGGACGAAGCGAAGAAGTAGCAATTACAAGCTTCGGATACAAAAAAAAGCCCCGTTCCGTAAGGAGCGGGGCTTTTTGCGCTTCAAGCAATATGATTAATTTGTTCAGGTCGTTTTCAAAAAGTTCCCAAGCATCTGACGCGCGGTATTGCCATAGTCAGTTGCAGCCTCCCAATTGTCCACAAACTCCTCCGCATGTTCCCGCGTCGACGCATCCCAGGCGCACCAGTCACGGATGATCGCATCAGTCACCTCGGGGTGGAACTGTGTTCCCCAGGCACAGCTGCCGATACGGAAAGCCTGGTGCGGACAGGCCGGCGACGAGGCCAGCAGGACGGCGTTTGGCGGAATGTCAAAGCTGTCGTGATGCCACTGGAAAGTTGCAAACGTCGCTCCGACACCGGAAAACAGCCGGTCGCGTTTACCTTCATCGGTAAGCTCCACCTTAAGCGTACCCAGTTCTTCCCAACGCCTGGATACAGCCATGCCGCCGCAGGCTGCCGCCAGCAACTGCCCCCCCAGACAGATTCCCAGGTAAGGGAGCTGCTGTTGCACAATTTTCCGAATAAAGCTCTTCAGGGGTTTCAGAAAGGGATGGCGTTGATCATCGTTGGCTCCCATGGCGCCACCCAGCACGATGACGGCTGTCGTATCAGCCAGTGCCGGCAGCGGCTCTCCCAAGTAGGGATGGTGCAGGGCGTACGGAATGCCTGATTCCAGCAGGTTTTCGGTGATGTTGCCTGGGGGCACCTGGGGGTCGTTCTGAATTATTCTGAGCATGGTAGATCAGCCTCAATAGCGGATGCCGGGGGCAGCCATTTTTCAATCTTGCCAAAAAGCTCATCGATATAGAACGGCTTGCAGATGTAATCATTCATTCCTGCCTGGAGGCACCGCTCCAGTTCATCTTCCGTTACGCAGCCCGTGACGGCTATGATGGGAATGTTTCGGTTCAGGACATTTCCGTCGACGGAGCGGATGGCCCGGGTTGTTTGACAGCCGTCCATGTCGGGCATCTGACCGTCCATCAGCACGAGGTCATAGGGCGTTGCTTCCAGCGCGGCGATCGCCTTGCTGCCGGCATCGACCGCATCCACCCGGTATCCCCTGTTTCCTATTACCCACACCACAAGTTTCTGATTGACCGGGTTATCCTCCACTACCAGGATCCGCCTGCCCGTCTGCTGCTGTCGAACGGCATGCGCAGTGACCGTTCCGGACGACTTCCCGCGTGGAGCTAGCACGGCAGCGGAACGGCGTTTGCTGAAAACCGCCGTAAACCAGAACAGCGAACCACGCCCTTCGCTGCTGTTTACACCGATGGATCCATTAAAATGCCCCACAAGCTTCTTGCAGATGGAAAGTCCGAGACCTGTGCCGCCATACCTGCGTGTGGTAGATATGTCCGCTTGGGTGAAGGAGTCGAAGATCCCATTAATGGACTTTGCGGCAATCCCGATGCCGGTGTCCTCGACCTCGAAACGGAGGCTGGCAGACTTGTCATCCTGCGTTTCGAGCTTCACCCGGATGCTGATCCCGCCCTGTTCCGTGAACTTGATCGCATTGCCGACCAGATTGGTGATGACCTGGCGCAGGCGGAGCGGGTCGCCGCGCAGTTCGGCCGGCACTTCCCGCTCCACCTCGGTGGTCAGTTCGAGCCCCTTTTTGCGCGCAGCGTGTGCCAACAGGGCGGTGGCGGTCCTGATTACCTCCCCTGGGTCGAAGTCGATGGTTTCTAGCCGCAGCTCTCCCGCCTCGATCTTTGAAAGGTCGAGCAGGTCGTTCATCAGGGCCAGCAGATGCTCGCTGTTGTCAAGCACGATCCCGGCATATTCGCGTTGCTCAGGGCTCAGCTCCGTTTCGAGCAGCACCTGGGTCATCCCCATGATGCCGTTCATGGGGGTGCGGATCTCGTGACTCAGGTTGGCAAGGAAGGCGCTTTTGGCCCGAGTGGCTGATTCGGCGATCTGCCTGGCCTGGATGCACTCGTGATTGAGCTGGATCAGCTCCTGTCTTTGGCGGTAAATATCCAGAAATACCTTGACCTTGTTGAGCAGGATTTCGGCGTGGAGCGGCTTTACCAGATAGTCCACGGCGCCGGATGAATAGCCCTTGAAGATCTGCTGCTCATGGATGTGGGCGGCGGTGAGAAAGATGATCGGAGTGGTGGAGTGGCTCTTGCCGCCACGCATCAGCTCGGCCAGTTCATAGCCGTTCATGTCCGGCATGTTCACATCCAGCAGTGCCAGGGCAAATTCGTAGTTGAGGCAGGCCTTGAGGGCGTCGTTGCCGTTCAGGGCCCTGATGAGCACGGCGTCGGTCCGGGAGAGGATACGCTCCAGCGCGATCAGGTTCTCCTCATGATCGTCGACAATCAGGATGGCGGGTTTTTCCATGTTGTTACTCCCCTTCCGGACGAATTAATTCACAGAGTACCGCAGCAATCCCTTCCAGGTCAATAACCAGCGCCGCCGGTGCGGCCAGGAGCGCTGCCTGCGGCATGACGGGCCATTCGGCGCTCTCCGGTGACTGCACGATGGCGGTGCCGCCACTGGCCGCGATATCCGCCAGCCCCCGTGCACCGTCATTGTTGGCGCCGGTCAGGACGACGCCGATCAGGGTTGGCCCGAAGGCCTCGGCGGCGCTGGAAAAGAGCAGGTCGATGCTGGGCCGGGCGAAATTGACCTTTTCGTCCACCGACAGGGCCAGGCTGGCGTCGCTCTCCAGCAGCAGATGGTAGTTGGCGGGTGCGCAATGGATCGTGCCCGCCCTGAGGGACATCTTGTCCAGGGCTTCCACCACCTGCAGCGAGGTCCGGCTACGGAGTAATTCATGCCAGTATTGGCTTGAGTCCGGGTGCTGATGGAGCACCACCACCACCGGCAGCGGGAAATCCGGCGGCAGAGCCTCAATCAGTCTGCTGATCGCCTGGATTCCTCCGGCCGAGCCGCCGACCACCACAGCCGAAAAGCGTTTGGGCTCTCCGCTGTCGCCCTGTTCGTTCAAGCGATTTTGCGGTAGACCTTCCACGTTGGCTCCAGTTCCCGGAATTTGTTTTTGAGCTCTTGATGGCGCAGGGATTCCTTGCTTCCCAATGCAAGAAAGCCGCCATGCAGCAGGCTGTCATGAAAGAGTTGCAGCACCCGCTGCTGAAGGGAGCTGTTGAAGTAGATCAGCACGTTGCGGCACAGGATCAGGTGCATCTCGCTGAAGACCCCGTCCGTTACCAGATTATGGTTGGCGAAGGTGATGTTCTCCCTCAGCCGGGCGTCCATGATGACAGAATCATAGTCGGCGTGGTAGTACTCCGAAAAGTGGTTCCGGCCGCCGGCCAGCTGGTAGTTGGCGATGTTGCTCTTCATGGAGCGCAGAGGGTAGATCCCCTCCCGGGCGCGCCGCAGCGAGGCGTCCACGAAGTCGGTGGCGAACAGCGTGCTGCGCTCGTAGAGCCCCTCCTCCTTCAGCAGGATTGCCAGGGAGTAGACCTCTTCACCGGTGGCGCAGCCGGCCAGCCAGATCCGCACGAAGGGATAGGTCTGCAGGTAGGGGATGATCGTCTCTCTAAGAAAGCAGAAAAAGGGCGGGTCGCGGAACATCTCCGTGACCGGTGTGGAGAAGGTGCCCACGATGGAGCTGAACAAGTCCGGGTCATGGACCAGGCGCGGGATCAGCTCGCTGATGTGCGATACGCCGACGCTGCCGGCGATGGAGCGCACCTTGCGCCGCAGCGAGGCGCGGGCGTAGTCGCGGAAGTCGTAGCCGTAGCGGCGCTGGATTGCCTCCAGCAGAAGGTCGATTTCCAGCTCCTCCACCACGTTTTTATTGCAGCTATGCATACAACCAGACCCTCATCATCGACATCAGCCGCTCCATATCCACCGGTTTGGCGAGGTAATCGTCGGCACCGGCCGCCAGGCACTTGTCACGATCGTCCTTCATCGCCTTGGCGGTCAGGGCGATGATCGGGGTCCTGATTCCCAGTTCCCGGATGGCCCGGGTGGTCTGATAGCCGTCCAGTCCCGGCATCATGATATCCATCAGGATGATGTCGGCTGTTTCGCCGTCCCGCAGCACTGAAATGGCCTTGGCTCCATCCTCGGCCTTGATCACCCTGAGTCCGCGCTGTTCCAGG
Source organism: uncultured Geobacter sp. (assembly GCA_964458105.1). Taxonomy (GTDB): domain Bacteria; phylum Desulfobacterota; class Desulfuromonadia; order Geobacterales; family Pseudopelobacteraceae; genus JACRCG01. The sequence goes on along the minus strand of CAYWJJ010000003.1, from coordinate 5,594 downwards.
ACACTGGCCAGGGCAAACATGTTGCGCATGTCGTCATCCACCAGCAGTACCACCTTGCCGTGCAGATAGAAGTCCCGGTCGTGCAGGTTGATGATGTACTGCTGCTGGCTCCGGTTGAGATTGCTCACCACGCGGTGCAGGAAGATGGCGGTCTCGTCCACCAGCCGCTCCTCGGACCTGACTCCCTTGACGATGATGGATTCGGAGATGTGCCTGAGTTCGCGTTCTTCCTCGCGGGAAAGTTCGCGGCCGGTGTAGACGATCACCGGCAGCAGGGAGCAGCGCTGGTCGTTGCGCAGGCGCGTCAGGAGTTCGAAACCGCTCATGTCCGGCAGACCCAGGTCCAGCACCATGCAGTCGAAGTTCTTCTCCTCCAGGGCCGCCAGGGCGGCCGTGCCGCTGGGCACGGAGGTAATGGCGATATCGTCATTGGCGATCAGCCGTTCGATGCTGAGCCGCAGGCTGTCGTCGTCCTCCACCAGCAAGAGTTCCTTGACGCTTCGCTCGATGACCGTCTCAAGGTTTCTGAGGCACTGCTCCAGCTCGTCACGGGTGGCCGGTTTGGTCAGGAAGCCCACCGCGCCCAGTGTGTATGCCTCCCGCGAGGCCGGCTCGCTGGAGATGATATGGACCGGGATGTGGCGCAGGCCGGGATCGGCCTTGAAAGCTTCCAGCACCTGCCAGCCGTTCATGCCGGGCAAGCGCAGGTCGAGGATCACGGCGGTGGGGTTGTGCTCCCTGGCCAGTGCCAGCCCCTCTTCGCCGGAGAGGGCGCAGATGGCCTTGAAGGTCACGCCGCGGCAGACGTCCCGCAGGGTGGCGGCGAAAATTCTGTCATCCTCGATGATCAGGATGCAGCGCTCCCCCTTGCACAGGCTGCGACGGTCGTCGTCGATGGCGGTCTGCTGAGGGGCGGGAGATGGCGCAGAAAATGGCGCAGGAGATGGCGCAGGAGATGGTTTTGCCGCGAGCGGTGCGACAGCCGGCGCTGCCGGAGCGGTTTGCGGAATCAGGCGCAGCGGCAGCCGCAGGGTAAAAGTCGAGCCGACTCCGATCGTGCTCTCCACGGAGATGGTTCCTCCCAGAAGTTCGGCCAAGTTGCGGGAAATAGCCAGTCCCAACCCGCTTCCCCCGTAGCGGCGCGAGGTGCCGCCGTCGGCCTGCCGGAAGGATTCGAAGATCCCCTGCAGCTTGTCGGCCGGGATGCCGATACCGCTGTCCTTGACGGTGATGACCAACCTCGGCTCGCCGGAGCCGCCGGCCGTTTCCGGTGCGAAGTCAATTTCCACGCTTCCGCTTTCGGTGAATTTGAGCGCGTTGGACAGGATGTTGTTGAGGATCTGGTTCAGGCGCTGCTGGTCGCTCATTATGCACTCAGGCGCATCATCCGCTATCAGTACGCGCAGTTCGATCCCCTTGCTGCGGAACTGGGGAATGAAGCGTGCCTTGATGGCATCGGACAGGTCGCAAAGCGGCAGTTCCTCCAGGACCAGATCCATCCGGCCGGCCTCGATCCTGGCCAGATCCAGGATGTCGTTGATCAGGTGCAGCAGGTCCATGCCGCTTTTAAGAATCACCTCGGCCGATTCCACCTGCTGCTTGGTCAGGTTGCCGCCCCTGTTTTCCATCAGGTCGCGGGAGAGGATCAGCAGACTGTTGAGCGGAGTGCGCAGCTCATGGGACATGTTGGCCAGAAAGTCGGACTTGTACTGGCTGGCCTGCTCCAGATCGTGGGCTTTCTGCTCCAGTTCGGCCTGGACCGTTTTCAGCTCGTGGTTCTTCAGCAGGATCTTCTCCCGCTGCAGTTCCAGGTCACTGGTCTTTTCCTCCAGCTCCTCGTTGGAAGCCCTGAGTTCCTCCTGCTGCTCCTTGAGGAGCAGTTCTGAAGCCTTGAGGGCCTGGGTCTGCTCTTCCAGCTCCTCGTTGGTGGCACTCAGTTCCTCCTGTTGCAGTTGCAGTTCTTCCTGTTGCAGCTGCAGTTCCTTGGATTGGTTGAGGGTGGTTTGCAACAGCTCATGCATTTCGCGGCTGGCCATGGCGATATTGAAACAGGCGCCCAGCATCGGGCGAACGCGGGAGATCAACTCCTGCTCCAGTTCGTTGAACGGCTCAAGAGAGGCAAGCTCAATCACCCCCAGCAGACGCTCCCCGAACAGGAAGGGCACTACCAGCAGGTGGCGGGGCCGGGCTTCGCCAAGGGCCGAGCCGATGCGGAGGTAGTCGTCGGGGATGTTGGTTAGCACCATGACACGGCGGTCGGCTGCCGCTTGTCCCGCCAGCCCTTCGCCCATGGCCAGCTCGGCAGGCACATCGCCGGCCAGGCAGGCGTAACTCCCCTGCAGGCGCAGACGCCCCGCTTTTTCGTCCATCAGATAGATGCAGCCGGCCTGGCAGTGCAGCCATACGGACATGAAACCTGTCACCGCCGTTGCCAGGGCGTGCAGATCCTGGTTGCCGCGCATGCTGTCACCCAGCTGGTTCTGGCCTGATTTGAGCCAGTTCTCGGCCTGGTTTTCCCGCTCCCTTTCGGCCAGGGCTCTGGTCATGCCGGCCAGTGATATTCCCAGAGTGTCCTCTTCGGAGCGCAGCCGTATCTCTTGCGTGTAGTTTCCGGAAGCTATGGAGCGGGCCTGCCCCACGACCTGATTGCTGGATGAGATGATGGCGTTGAAGGAGTGCTCCAGTTGCCCGATCTCGTCGTGATACGGCACCGGCTGTTCCTTCAGTTCCCGTCCCAGGGCCAGATCATGGGAAAGTTCGATCAGGTGCTGAACCGGTGTGGTAATGCTGCGGATGATCAGGCTGGCGACTACGGTGCATAGCAACAGGGCCAGCACCATAATGAACCCCAGAACCTGTACGGCGCGGGTATGCTTTTGCTGGGCCTCGTCCATGAAGCGGGCGGCCCTGTTGGTTGCAAATTCGACTATCTTGTCTCCGATCCGATCCAATTCCTCGACATTCGGCATGACCTTGTCTCTGCGCAGTTGCTCGGCTTCCGCGCGTTTACCCCGTTGGAGCAGTGTAAACATCTGGCGAGCATTTGTATTCCATGTGTCATAGGTTGTCCGCAATCGCTGGATATCCTCCGCTGGTCCAAGGTACCGTTCGCTGGCCAGCGTGATTTGTTTTCGAACATTCAAATCCATGGCTGAGAATTTTTCAGTCGTTTTCTCCAATGTTCTCGCATCATATGCAAGCAGCATCGTGAGATAGCTGATCCGCATTGCTTTAATGTCATCGTTCAGATCCCGAACGGAATTGGAGACGGTGAAGGGGTGATAATTGATTTGGCGGGCGATATCGGAAAGCGAGGTGATCTCGTAGATCCCCCAGGCGCCCACGCCGACGGTCAGCAGCAGCATCACCAAAAAACCGCCGATCAGGCGGGATAGCAAGGATATTTTTCTGATCATCACAACAGCCCCTTCCAATTAAACCTATATTAAATATGTTATTTCAGCGGGTAATCAGACATGCGCACGAAGCGGAAACCGCGCCGCTTCAATTCCGGGACAGCGGCGATGATTCCGGCTGCGGTGCCTGATTCCGGGTGGTTCATGTGCAGCAGGGCGATGTCGCCGGGCCTTGCTTTCAGCAGCGCCGATGTGACCTGTGCCGCGCTGAAGGTTGCCCCGGCATCGCCCAAAAGTGAAAAGCCGGCCACCTGGTGATGAAGGTCATTGGCAATTTTTACCGCCATTTCATCGTAATAGGCGGTGCCGGAGCGGTACAGGCTAGGTCGCCTGCCCGTGAGCGCCTCAATCTTGCGTGCATTCTGCTCGATCTCAGCCACCAGTTCGGCGGCGTCTCTTGTGCCCGGGATTCCGTAAACCGAGCGACCGTTGAGCGAGGCCGGTTTGTGCCAGGTACCGTGGTTGGCTATCTCGAACAACTGGTTGGCGGCAAGCTTCTTGAAGAGTTCCGGATTGGCATCTATCCAGCGTGCATTGATGAAAAGGGTGGCTGGAATCTGCTCCCGAACAAGAAAATCCATAAGCCGCGAATCGATCCCACGGCCTTTGGCGCTACCGCAGGCGTCCAATGTCAGGGCCAATACTCTGTCCTTTGTATCCAGTCCGGTCATTACGCCATCGACGTTTTCACCCCACTGGGCAGGCGTTTTATTGCCGTAACGGGCTGAAATCTGTTGTTTGACGAAATCGATATCCGGCAATGTGCTTTCGGCAAAGCATACGGATGTGAGCAGGATTGTCGCAGCGCATATGATCCCGGATCTGCTATGCATGGAGAACCTCAAATGTTTAAAACGGGATAGCGCATATTGGGAGAATGATAGTAGACGTGGCGGAATGTATTCTTGTGCAATTTGATGGAGGTTGCAATAGAAAAACCATCCGCTGCGCACATCAGAGAATTGGAACTGCTTTCAACAGGTTGTTTAAAACGATTTGAAGTATGTAAATATTAACTTGAAAAACTGCATGTATACAAGACAAAAATGGATATGAAAACCATGGATTAAAACCTTGGATTGCTGATAAATACAATATCTGTTGTGTAAATAAACGCATTAACATGCTGATTTAATTAAATATTGTGCTGAATTTAGTGGCGATAACAATTTTTTATTGACAGTTATAAAACATTGTACTAATAAATGTAATAATTCATTATAGAAATGGATTTGAATGGATATTTATTTCCAATCATGTTTGTAGGTGAGGACATCTGCATGACGAGAGAGAAAGGTACATATTCAGTTCAAGCCGTTATCAAGGCTATAGATCTGCTCGAAGCCCTTGCCCAGGACGGTGCCAGCCCGACTGTTCAAGTGCTGGCGAATAAGTTGGAGTTAAGTCGCAACAAAGTTTTCCGTCTTCTGGCCACCCTTGAGGACAAGGGGTTGGTGGAGAAGAACGAAGCGACAGGAGCGTACGGTCTCGGCATTCAGGCCTTTCAAATGGCCCAGCATATTCTGAAGAGCACCAGTCTGATCCGGCTGGCACATCCGGTGATGGAAGAGTTGGCCCGCAAGCTGGATGAGGCTGTCTATATCACTGTGATGAATAATGACGAGGTACTGTTCCTCGATATGGTCGACTCGCTTCAGCAAATCAAGGCTGTCGACATGGTCGGCAAGCGTTTTCCGTTTTTTACCAATGCGGCCGGCAAGGTGCTCAAATCGGTCACTTCCATAGATCTTCGCGGACGCGGCGCCAAAAGGCGCGATATTCCCAATCCCCAGCAGCTTGAAAAAGAGCTGGATGAGATCCGGCAAAAAGGTGTTGCGGTTGATTTCGGCGGCCTGGGGGAAGGCATCTGCGCCGTGGCGGTCGTCATTCGTGATTATGCCGGCAAGGTAGTCGGGGCGCTGACGCTGCTGGCGCCTTCTTTTCGCATGCTGCAGGACCGTCTGGAACAGGAAGTGATACCTTCCATGCTGCAGGGGGCGGAAGAACTTTCAATGAAATTTGGTTATATCAAAATACCGGCCTGATCTTCAGGTATAAAATCGTATCGAAAGGGGGGAGGCTTCAAATCGAGGTTAACGTAGTGCGGCACCATCACTATATTGAGAAAGGAGTAACTAATGGCAGAAAAACAGTATGATTGGGCAAAGATTGCCAAAG
>CAYWJJ010000002.1:0-146234 GCA_964458105.1 uncultured Geobacter sp. | reverse complement strand
AAATCACCGCTTCCAGCAAGGAACAGGATACCGGCGCCGAGCAGATCAACAAGGCGATTCAGCAGCTCGACCAGGTAATTCAGCAGAACGCAAGCGCTTCGGAAGAGATGGCTTCCACCTCGGAAGAACTTTCCAGTCAGGCCGAGCTGCTGCAGGATTCGATCAGCTTCTTCAATATCGGAAATACAGGTGGGCGCCGCACTACAGTCGCCGCCCACAAGCCTGCCCATAAGGTTCAGATTGCACATGCCAAAAGCGCTTCGGCACCAGCCAAACGTGCCTCCGGTGGCGGTATAAACCTGCAGCTTGGACAGGCAGGCCCGGATCATCTTGACGACGAGTTCGAGAAATTCTAAAAGCTGACAGCGGCAAGTGCAAAGGTTATAGACTTTTGCCACTTGACCGTGACACGTGGCACACGGACCGTGACATGGCACACTTCAAAGTGTGCCATGTCACGGTTTCTTGTATTCAGTGATTATTCAATGCAATTCCACAGTTAGTTTCCCATAACTCAAAACATTGCGTTTACGTTAATGTTGAATTGATATACAGACGTTTAAGTCCAGTAATCATTAGTATCTGTTTTCCCGTAGGACTGAATGATGCCTACTGACTTTATTGGCACGTTCGTTGTAGTTAAAAATCCATATTGTTACATGAAATCAGAACAGGAAGGGAGGTACAGTATGCCCGAAGAATTACTTACAACCCAGTATCTGACCTTTACGCTAGCCGAAGAGGTGTTTGCTGTCGATGTGGCCAGGGTGCGGGAGATACTGGAGATCACAAATATAACCAAGGTGCCCCAGGTACCGGATTTCATGAGGGGTGTCATCAACCTGCGTGGCTGTGTCGTGCCGGTTATAGACCTGCGCCTTAAGTTTGGTATGCAGGAGACCGCCCAGACAGTGAACACCTGCATCATCGTGGTCGAGGTTGAATTGGATGGCGAGAACATTGTTCTGGGAGCGCTGGCTGACAGTGTGCAGGAGGTGATCGAGATGGAGCCCTCTCAGATTGAAGCAGCACCGCATATTGGCACACATATTAAAACCGAATTTCTCAAGGGTATGGGCAAACACAACGAACGCTTTGTTATGATCCTGGATATCGACAAGGTGTTTTCAACGGTTGAACTGGCTGCGGTACAGAGTAGGGAATAATTTGATCGAGAAGTTATGACTCGCCAAATTTTGAGGAGGAAGCGTATGAACTGGTTTAACAATATGACATTAAAGGGTAAGTTGCTGGCCGGATTTATCATGGTTGCGGTTATTGCAGCGGTAATCGGTGCTGTAGGTATCTACAACATTCAAAAAATCGAAACGGCTGACACCAAGTTGTACGAGAAAATCACAGTGCCAATAGGGGAACTATCCGACATTTCAACAGCATTTCAGCGGGTAAGGATCAATCTTCGGCAATTAGCTGAGGAGACCAATGCCCAGGAACGCCAGAAGGATCTTGAAACCATCAAGAAGCTCCGGCAAGAAATATCCGAAAAGTCGGAGAAATTTGAGAAAACCATCTTGACTGACGAAGGTCGCAAGCTGTTTGCCGAATTCAAAGCAACCAGGGAGGTTTATGGCAAGATTATTGAGCATGCAAGCTCTCTGGCACTTGCGGGTAGAAACGCCGAAGCAACCGCCTTGTTGGAAGGAGATGGCAAAAAAGCCGCTTTTGCCGAGCAGGAGGTGCTGGACAAGCTTCAGGAGTCCAAGGTTAAACAGGCAAAAATAACCTCGGACGAGAACGGTGCCAGTGCAAAGCGGGCCACGACTCTCATGATTATCTGTCTGGTGATTGGTGTTATTCTTGCGGTTGGGCTGGGGCTTTTTATTGCCAAAATTGTCGGCCGTCAACTGGGTGCAGATCCGAAGTTGGTTGGCGAACTTGCCAACCATATTGCCGATGGTGATTTGAATCGTGAGATAACACTTGCTTACGGTGACACCAGTAGCGTTATGGCTGCCATGAAGAAGATGCTGGATGTCATTAACGGAATGGCTACTGAAACTGACAAACTGGTTACCGCTACAGTGGCCGGCCAACTGGCAACACGCGGAGATACTTTAAGGTTCACAGGCGGCTGGGGTAAGCTGATTGGCGGCATAAATAATCTCTGCGATGCGTTCGTAGGCCCAATCAACGTCACAGCCGAGTATGTTGATCGGATCAGCAAGGGCGACATCCCGCCCAAGATCACCGATACGTATAACGGTGACTTCAACGAGATCAAGCTCAATCTGAATAACTGTATCGACACGATGAGCGGTCTGCTTGCGGAAACCGACAAACTGGTCAATGCTACAATAGCCGGTCAACTGGCAACCCGTGGCGACACCACTAAATTTACCGGCGGTTGGAGTAAGCTTGTCGGTGGCGTCAACAATCTATGTGACGCATTTGTAGGCCCAATCAACGTCACAGCCGAATATGTCGATCGGATCAGTAAGGGTGACATTCCACCAAAGATCACCGATAACTATAATGGCGACTTTAACGAGATCAAGAACAACCTCAACCAGTGCATCGATACCCTCAACAGCCTCATAGCCGACATGAATGAAATGAGTACACAGCATGACCTGGGCGACATCGACGTGATCATGCCGGTCGACAAATTTCAGGGTGCCTATCGCATCATGGCCAAGGGTGTCAATGACATGGTCAATGGCCACATTGCCGTAAAGAAGAAGGCGATGGCCTGTGTCGCCGAATTCGGCAAGGGTAATTTCGACGCCGAGCTTGAGAAATTTCCCGGCAAAAAAGTCTTTATCAACAACACCATTGAAGCCCTCCGGGAAAACATCAAGACATTTGAAATCCAGCTTCAGATACTGATCAAGGCTGCAGCTGAAGGCCAGCTCGACAAACGCGCAAATGCCGAACTCTTTGCGGGTGGTTGGAAACAGCTGGCTCAGGGTGTCAATGATACCGTCGTAAACATCGTCAATCCGCTGATGGTCACCGCTGATTACGTCGATAAGGTCGCCAAAGGCGTCATTCCCCCGGCCATTACTACAGAATACAAAGGCGAATACAACGTCATCAAGGGCAACCTGAACAACATGGTCAAGATGATGAACGATCTGCTGGCCCAGACCGACATCCTGATCCAGGGTGCCGCCGATGGCGAACTGGACAAGCGCGCCAATGCCGATATGTTTGTGGGTGGCTGGAACCAGCTGGTCAAAGGGGTCAATGCTACAGTAACCAACATCGTCGATCCGCTGATGGTAACTGCTAATTACGTTGATCGCATCTCCAAAGGCGATATGCCGCCGATCATTACCGATGTCTATAAGGGGCAGTACAACCTGATCAAGAACAACCTCAACAACCTTATAACTGCCACTAACGGCATTACCGAAAACGCCAAAAAGGTATCACAGGGCAACCTGATGGTGGAGCTCAAAAAACGGAGCGACAACGACGATTTGATGGAATCGCTGGCTGCCATGGTAGCCAAGCTGAAAGAAGTTGTCATGGAAGTCCAGGCCGCTGCGGACAACGTTGCTTCAGGAGGCCAGCAGATGTCCTCCACCGCCCAGCAGATGTCGCAGGGCGCCACCGAACAGGCCGCATCCGCAGAGGAAGTTTCTTCCAGTATGGAGCAGATGGCCTCAAGTATCCGACAGAACACCGATAACGCCATGCAGACCGAAAAGATCGCTATTAAATCAGCTGCCGACGCAAAAGAAGGTGGCAAAGCGGTCAACGAAACGGTCACGGCCATGAAAGAGATCGCAACCAAGATATCGATCATCGAAGAAATTGCACGCCAGACTAACCTGTTGGCTCTCAATGCCGCGATCGAAGCTGCCCGTGCCGGTGAGCATGGCAAAGGCTTTGCGGTTGTTGCATCCGAAGTACGAAAACTTGCCGAACGTAGCCAGTCCGCCGCCGGCGAAATCAGTAAACTGTCCACCAGCAGCGTGGCAATCGCCGAGCAGGCCGGTGACATGCTCAACAGAATGCTTCCTGATATCCAGAAGACGGCAGAACTGGTCCAGGAAATAAGCGCTTCCAGCAAAGAGCAGGATACAGGGGCTGAACAGATCAATAAGGCAATCCAACAGCTCGATCAGGTTATCCAACAGAACGCCAGTGCAGCAGAAGAGATGGCATCAACCACCGAAGAGCTTTCCAGTCAGGCCGAGCAACTCAAATCAACCATTACATTTTTTTCACTTGACGCCGGCAGCCAGCGAACATTGTCTGCCCAGCAACACTCGGCACCGAAACAACTTATGTCAAGTCACCATGCCATATCTCATGTGACACCGCGCAAGGCGGCAAAAACAGGTAGGGGCAGCAACGGTAAAAACAATGGTGGGATGAATCTTGATCTTGGGCACGCCGGGGCAGATGATCTGGACGAAGCGTTTGAGAAATATTAGATAGATAGGGGCAAGGAGTAGCAAGGACCAAGCGTTAATGCTTTTACTTGCCCCTTGCCCCAGGGAGTTTTTTACATGGCATTTACTTTCTTTTTCCGGGATCTACCGGTACTTGAATATGCAGTGGATGAAACTATCAAACTTGCCATAGGGCGAATGCGAATCAAGGTGTGGGATGCCGGCAGTGCGTTGGGACAGGAACCGTATACCCTGGCTATCCTTTTTGCTGAGCGGTTGGGAGCAACTTTTAACAATCTTTATCTCGATACCACTGATTATGACAGCGAAAACAATTTTGGCGATATAGTTAAACAGGCGACTTACAAGTATGATGAGCTTCAGCGGATGCCGGTCGATATTTTTGAAAAATATTTCGTTTCCCAGGAAAATGATCTCCACCGGGTCTGTGACAAGGTACGTTCACGTGTCTTCTTTCAGTATCATGACCTTTTAACCTTGAAGCCGATCGGCTTGGATTATGCTTTGGTGGTCTGCAAAAACGTGCTGCTGCATTTCCATTACAGCGAGCGGGTCGAGGTTATCAGGATGTATCATCAGGCACTGTGTGCGGGTGGATACCTGGCCATGGAAAATACTCAGAAAATGCCGACTGAAATTTCCCATCTATTTGAACAGGTTGTAGCGGATGCCCAGTTGTATAGAAAACTATAAGACGGACAGGGTTGCATGAGAGCTATCGATTAGAATAAGTTTTTTTGGGCCGCTAAATGGCATACCGGATATCAAAACTGTACTCAATTTAATAACCTATGAAAAAATCAAACATTCTGCATAATACAGCGAAGTATTCCAATCCCCGGAGGGCTGAAGCAATTGCCGTTCTTGCTGGTGGAATAGCAGATGATTTCAATAACATCCTGACGGTAATATTAGGAGCATGTTCCCTGGTGGACTGTAATTCCAATTCCGGTCCGGAACTGTTGAAGTGTGTCGCTCTTATTCGTTCATCGGCAGAACATGCTGCCACTTTGTCCAATAGATTGGTTTTGGAGTGCTCGAATAGAAAATAAGTAATCAATGAATATATAACTATTTATAGCCGCGCTTTTATCCGACTTTTGTTAGCTATCATTTAAGGAATCTGCCATGTCTGTTTTCGAAAATGATTCGATTCAACCTATTCCTCATGTTCTGGTGGTAGATGATGAACGGGAAATCTGCCAAATGGTGATGCTTTGCCTCCAGAAAAGCGGCTATGACGTCAGCTCCGCCGATAGTGCTGATTCCGCTTTTGCCATGTTGGGACTGAAAAAGTACGATGCGATTTTATCGGATGTGATGATGCCCGGCCAGGACGGTATAGCATTTCTGGGACGTGTGCACTTGGCCTGGCCGGAAATACCGGTTATTCTGATGACCGGTTACGCCCAGTTGCAGATGGCGGTCAACGCCATTAAGAATGGTGCTTTCGATTTCATTCACAAGCCGTTCGATTTCGACCATCTGCGAAAAATAGTCGAGCGGGCGCTAAATTACAGTAAGCTTAAACAGATGGAAATAAACTATCGTAACGAGCTGGAAGAAACGGTTTCCTGTCGCACTGCCGAACTGAAAAAAGCCATGGTTGAGTTGAATTACGCCAAGTCCGCTCTGTTGAAGACAGCCACCGACAAGAGCAACTTCATGTCCAATATTTCCCACGAAATGCGTACCCCCATGAACGGTATTGTCGGAGCATTGGATCTGTTGTCCGAAGAAGGTGTTTCCGGCGTTCAGGCCGAATATCTTGCCATGGCGCGCCAGTCCGCGGATGAGATGGTGACAATGATCGATGAACTGTTGTCTTTTAACGGTGGATTATGTAAAAGTGGCGAAAAGGCACGCTATGACCTGATCGATTTTAGATCTTTGTTTAGTGCCATTGTTGCAGAAAACCAATCCAGCTTTTCTCGAAAAGGGCTTTCGCTGTCTCTGCGAATATCCGATAATCTGCCCGGCCGGATCTGGACCGACAGGGAGCATTTGTCTCGACTGTTGGAGATTCTTCTTGGCAATTCACTCAAGTTTACCGAACAGGGCGGGGTGTTGCTGGAAGTGATCCGGCAGGATTCTGAAAATGATGGTGGACTTTTACTCTGCTCTGTTACCGACAGCGGAATTGGAATTCCTGAAGGCATGCTGGAACGGATTTTTGAACCGTTTGTTCAAGGCGACGGTTCATTTACCCGTCGTCACGGCGGTGTCGGACTGGGACTTTCCATTGCCCGTCAGAACATCCTGCTGTTGGACGGAAGTTTGTGGGCCGAACATGTCCCCGGTGGCGGCAGCAGCTTCAAATTCAGCTTTAAAATAATCACTCCCTAAGTGAAGGAGAATCAAACAGTGAAATGCCTCATTGCAGAAGATCATTTGTTATCGAGACGGATTCTGAAAGAGCTGCTTGCGCCCGATGGTGATTGCGATATTGCGGTCAATGGCCAGGAGGCAATTGATTCCTTCATGCTGGCTCATGAGTCTAAACGTCCTTATGATGTTGTATTTATGGATATAATGATGCCGGTTGTCGATGGACTTGAGGCGCTGATGTGTATTCGCGCACTTGAAAAAAAGATGGCTATCCCGTCAAATCTCGCAGTCAAGGTAATTATGATCACAGCACTTGATGATCCCGGCACGGTAATCAAATCATTCAACAAATGTGAAGCAGATTCCTATATTGTCAAACCGTTGAGCAGGCACAAGCTTACCACGGAGTTACGAGCACTCAAGCTGATTAAATAAAGGAACATTCATGCAACCTGTTACAACCCATCCATCACCTTCGAACGATGCTCGAATCGAGTCGGAAATTCTTTGTGAATGGCAGGCAATGCTTGCTCCTGCCATCGATACATTGCGGAAAATGGCCGGAACAACCGAAGACGAGTTTCTGCAGATAGGTTCCGAGGTTCAAGGTTTTTACCGGCGTTCGGTCGACATTTCAATGATGTCAGACAAACTGATCAAAATCGTATCCGGTGAAGGCGGTATATCGCTGACAAATCGCCTGCAGCAGATAATAAGCGAAATGGAAGAATACCTGGCCAATGCCCGTATCAGAAGCGGTGACAGCTGCAGTACCCTTCAGAAGATCCAGGATTTGCTGGAGACTTTGACTTATCCGTTGCAAGGGTTTCAAAAGATGAACAAGACCCTTCGCATGCTGAGTATCTCCACCAAAATTGAAAGTTCGAGACTTGGCGAGCTTGGCAGCGGCTTTATCAACCTGGCCATGGACGTGGAAAAGCTTTCCCATCAGGTAAATGACAAGTCTGTTTCAATCATGGCTCATCGCGAGATGTTGGCTAAGATGATATCCTCCAACCTGTCTGATGTCCGCTCAACCGAGTCCAACCAGGACGCACAGGTTTTATCATCCCTCAATAACGCTTCTGAAAGTCTGCGGGAACTGATGTCGGTCAACGAGCGCTGTACACAGTTTGCCGCATCAGCTTCATCCATATCCGTCGATGTAACAGCCAGCATCAGCGAAGCGGTTTCGTCCATGCAGATGCACGATATGACCCGCCAGCAGATTGAGCATATCGTAGAAGCGCTGGAACGTCTTTCGGCCGATTTGCCGCTTTCCGGCGATATGGCAGTCGATCAGGATCGTAGCCGGGTATTGATAGCGGAAACCGGGGATGTGTGCGAACTGCAGGAAGCCCAGTTGCGCTTTGCCTCCGACGAACTGTTCACCGCAGTCTGCGGAATCATTGATAACCTGCGCGATGTGGCCAATCAACAGCAGTTGTTGGCGCATGAAACCCGCAATGTCACCGGTACGGCCGATGCAGCCGGAGCTTCTTTTATTGATGTAATGAGTCAGGGCATGAAAACCATAACTTCTGTTCTTGTGGCATGTGCCCAGGCTGACCGGAATATGTCTGACACGATGAGAAGCGTTGCTCAAACCATCGGTGAGATTGCAAGTTTTGTCACCGACATTGAAGAGATAGGAACCGAAATTGATCTGATCGCTCTCAATGCGCAGATCAAGGCTGCCCATACCGGCCCGGAAGGTGCTGCGCTTGGGGTTCTGGCAGAGGCAATCAAGCGTCTTTCGGATGAAGCCGTGCGCCAGACCAACTCGGTGGCATCAATTCTGAACAGCATCAATTCCGTTACCGAGCATCTCTCGGTTGAAATCTGCAATGATGATAAACAGTCTGGCCTGCAGATTACTACCATACAGGATGAGCTGGACATCATATTGAAAACTTTGGGCGAAATGAATTCCGAACTGTTTTCGGTTTTGAATGATCTGAGCGAGTGTGTTGCCGGCCTGACCCTGGATGTGGACAAGACTACCTGCGGAATTGATGTGCATGATCGTACAAAAGCCATGGCGTCCATCGTTCTTTCCGATCTGGACAAAATTGTTTCCCGTGCACGTCAGATAGAACCTGCCAGCAATGAATTCAAGCAGAACCTGCTTCATATGGAACAGCACTACACCATGGAGAGTGAACGCCACATTCATGAGGCTCTGGCGCGCAAACGAAGCGGCCTGTCAGCAGTGGCTGCGCCGAGTGCTGCGAATGCCGGCACTACAGATGACTCGGAGTTTGGTGACAATGTAGATTTATTCTGATTGGAGGTGAATATGCCACTTAATAGTTCATGTCGTGAAAACGGCGAAATTATCATTACCAGCGGTGAACGGTTGACAGTCGAAAACGCTGCAGACTTATCGCGCATTATCAGGGATGCGCTGGAAACATCCAAAAAAGTGGCCATCGAGTTTGAAACAACAGTCGAGTTTGATATTACAGGCTTGCAAGTTCTCTGCTCAGCTTGCAAAAGTGCCGCTGCCGGCGGCAATTCCTTTTCATATCACGGCCTGCAGCCGAAGGCTCTGGCAGACATAATCGCCAGCAGTGGCGCAGAGCGTAGTGCGGTCTGTAAACATAACAACGGTTCAACCTGTATCTGGTTTGGAGGTGCAAACTAATGGCAAAATTGATCATGACGGCCGATGATTCGGCCAGTGTCCGGCAGATGGTGGCATTTACTCTCAAACAGAACGGCTACGATGTGGTCGAGGCGGTGGATGGCAAGGATGCCCTCAACAAACTGAGCACGCAGAAAGTCGATATGTTGCTGACCGACCTGAATATGCCGAATATGGATGGCATCGGATTGATAAAAGGTGTGCGTGCCGGCACCCTCAACAAATTCATCCCGATTGTGATGCTGACAACTGAATCTAACGATACTAAAAAGGGCGAGGGCAAGGCCGCCGGAGCAACCGGGTGGATAGTAAAACCGTTCAAGCCGGAACAACTGATTGCCGTGATAAAGAAAGTTTTGGGGTAGTTCGAGGGTCATGGGACAAGGGGCATGGGGCAAGTTATGAGCGGCTTTAAAAAACTTGTTGTTTGGCAGAAAAGTTATGTCCTTACTCTCGATATTTACCGATTATCTATAAAATTCCCTCAGGACGAGCGTTATGGAATTACGTCGCAGATACGTCGTGCCGCATACTCAGTGCCGGCTAATATTTCTGAGGGCTATGAACGGAACCACCGTAAGGAATATATTCAGTTTCTACATATTGCAAAAGGTTCGCTCGGTGAAATAGAAACATTTCTAATGCTATGTAAGGACCTGGAATACTTGACAATAGATGAATACAATAAACTGGAACTTCAACGGGGAGAAATTGGGAAAATGCTCAAGGGTTTGATTTCATCTCTTTCAAAACACCTTGCCCCTTGACCCTTGCCCCTTGACTCTGAGGTAACTAATATGATGGAAGAAGCAATTGCAACCTATCGTGACGAAGCCGGAGAACTTCTGGCCGAGCTGGAAGTCTCGCTTTTGGATCTGGAAGAAACACCTGATGATAATGATCTGATCAATCGCGTATTCAGGGCTATGCACACTATCAAGGGTTCGGGTGCAATGTTTGGATTCGATGAGATTGCCGGGTTTACCCACGAGGTCGAAACGGTTTTTGACATGGTGCGTAACGGCAGAATGACCGTTACCAAACGTCTGTTGGATCTGACGCTGAAATCGCGCGATCACATCTCCTATCTGCTCAATATCCCGGTTGACGAAGAGGTTAATCGTAGCGCAGGTGATGAAATTATTGCCGGCCTGCGTCAACTGGTGCCGCAACCGGAGATGCCTCAAAAAGGCTCATGCCAGGTGCCTGCCATAAATCTTCCGGCAGTTTCCGATGAGGAACTGGCCAATGAATGTACCTGGCGCATCCGTTTCCGGCCTGCTCCCAATATCCTCTTGTGCGGCACCAACCCGATCTCACTGCTTAACGAACTGCGTGGTCTCGGCACCGCTCACGTTGTGGCCCAGTTCGACGAAATTCCAACTCTTGATAGTCTGGCTCCGGAATCCTGCTATATCTATTGGGACATAATCCTGACCACGACTCGTGGTGAAGATGCCATCAAGGATGTCTTCATATTTGTAGAAGACGACTGCGAGATTAAGATCGAACTGATCGACAGCAGCGGATTGATTGATCGTGAAGAAGGATACAAAAAACTGGGCGATATTCTGGTTGAGCGCGGCGATCTTTCGCTTGTCGAGATGCAGAAGGCGCTGATGCTGCAGAAGCGTTTCGGTGAACTGCTGGTGGAGCAGGGCATTGTTTCGCCTGAAAAGGTACAATCGGCATTGGTCGAGCAGCAACATGTAAAGAGCGTCCGTAAGGAGCGCAGCGAAGCCCCTCAGCAGGAAGCCGCCGCCAGCATCCGCGTTCCGGCAGAACGCCTGGATCAATTGATCAATCTGGTAGGCGAAATGGTAACGGTGCAGGCACACCTTTCCCAGGTATCCATGGCTGGTGGCGACGCCACTTTTATCGCCATATCGGAAGAAGTCGAACGGTTGACCAACGAGCTGCGCGACACCGCCCTCAACATCCGCATGCTTCCGATCGGCAGCACCTTCAGCAAGTTCAAACGCCTGGTTCGGGATCTCTCCAGTGAACTCGGCAAAGAGATTGAGATGGAGACGTTCGGGGCAGAAACCGAACTGGACAAGACCGTCATTGAAAAACTGAACGACCCGCTGGTACACATCATCCGCAACAGCATCGACCACGGCATCGAAATGCCGGAAGCGCGTCGTGCCGCCGGCAAATCATCCATCGGCAAAGTATATCTGGGAGCCGAACATTCCGGCGATTCGGTACTGGTAACCATCCGTGACGACGGCGCCGGCCTCGACCGTGACGCCATTCGGACCAAGGCGATCGAACGCGGACTGATTTCGGCATCGGCCGATGTTTCCGACAAGGAAATCTACGCCCAGATCTTTGCACCCGGTTTTTCAACTGCCGCCAAGGTCACCAGTGTTTCCGGGCGCGGTGTAGGGATGGATGTCGTCAAACGTGGCATCGATGGCTTGCGTGGCTCAATCGGAGTTGACAGCATACGTGGCAAAGGCACGACCATCACTCTCAAGATCCCGCTGACTCTGGCGATCATTGACAGTCTTCTGGTGAAAATCGGTAAGGATCATTTCGTGCTGCCGCTGGCGGCGGTTGAGGAGTGCGTGGAGCTGACCCGTGAGGATGTCAAGAATTCTCACGGCCGTAATCTGGCCAATGTGCGCGGCGCTATTGTTCCCTACATTCCGCTGCGCCAGCATTTCCAAATCACTGACCAGCGTCCCGATATCGAGCAGATAGTGATTGCCGACATTCACGGCACCAAGGTCGGTTTCGTGGTTGATCATGTTGTCGGTGAGCATCAGACCGTTATCAAGTCCCTGGGCAAGATGTACCGTGATGTCAAGGGGGTATCCGGAGCCACAATCCTGGGCGACGGAACCGTGGCGCTGATTCTGGATATGGGGGTTCTGCTGCAGTCGGTGGAAAAGTTGGAACAGTCTCTCGACGATGGGGCCGGCAGGTGACATCTCCCAGTGACAACATGGCCCCCCGCCTGCCGGCAACACTCTCTGATCGCGAATTTCATCGATTCAGCTCTTTTATTTACGATCATGCCGGCATAAAGATGCCACCTGCCAAGAAAACCATGCTTGAGGCGCGTCTGCAGAAACGGCTGAAAGCCAACTCCATTGCTTCATTCGAGGAGTACAGTGATTATGTTTTCAGCCAGGAGGGACGTTCTACTGAACTGATTCATCTGATTGATGTTGTAACAACCAACAAGACTGATTTTTTCCGCGAGCCCGGACATTTTGACTATATGGTCAAGACGGCATTACCAGCCATCCTCCAGTCACGCGGCGATGTTCTGCGCGATCCGGTGCGAATCTGGAGCGCCGGATGCTCTACCGGCGAAGAACCCTACACCCTGGCGATGGTGCTTTCAGAGTTTTCAGGAGGATACCCCGATTTTCGTGCTGCCATCACCGCCTCGGATATCTGTACACAGGTATTGCAGACCGCAAAAACGGCAATCTATCCCGAAGAAAGAACAGACCCCATTCCGCTGAATCTGAAGAAAAAATACCTGATGCGCAGTCGCGAAAAGTCAAAATCTCTGGTGCGTATTTCTCCCCAGTTGAGGTCGCTGGTTACGTTCCGGCGGATCAACTTTATGGACGATGACTTCGGTATCTCTGAAAAGATGGACATCATCTTTTGTCGAAATGTAGTGATTTATTTCGACAAACCCACCCAGCAGACCCTGATGAGAAAATTCCATCGGCAGCTAAAACCGGGAGGCTACCTGTTTATCGGTCATTCCGAAACACTTAGCGGGCTGGATGTGGATTTCAAGGCGGTTGCATCGACGGTGTACAGGAAAGAATGATAGGGGCAAGGGGCAAGGGGCAAGGAACAGCAAGGGGCAAGGGTCAAGGGTCAAGGGACAAGACTTTGATTCTACTTGACCCTTGCCCCTGCCGTTAATAAGGAGTTTGCATGAAAAAAATTACTGTATTGGTGGTTGACGATTCGGCTCTGGTACGGCAGACGCTGTGCGATATTCTCAATTCTGATCCGGGTATCGAGGTTATCGGCACCGCTGCTGATCCGATCCTGGCTGCAGAACGCATGAAAACCGTCATACCGGACGTCATCACGCTGGATGTTGAAATGCCGCGCATGGATGGTCTTACTTTTCTTCAGAAATTGATGAGCCAGCACCCCATTCCCGTGGTGATGTGCTCCAGTCTTGCCGAGAGCGGCAGCGAAACGGCACTAAAAGCACTTGAATACGGTGCGGTCGATATAATTACTAAGCCGAAGCTGGGCACCAAGCAGTTCATTGAAGAGTCGCGGATGCGTATCTGCGATGCGGTAAAAGGTGCCGCTGCAGCACGCTTGGGGCCTCTGCGGGCTATGCGTTCCATGAAGGAAATTACTCCCCGGTACACAGCAGATGTGATCATGGAGAAACCAAATACGAATGCAATGATTCAGACTACCGAAAAGGTGGTCGTAGTGGGGGCTTCAACCGGCGGAACCGAGGCGTTGAAGGTGTTTCTGGAGATGCTGCCCGAGGATACTCCGGGAATTGTCATCGTGCAGCATATGCCGGAGAACTTTACCGCCGCCTTTGCCAAACGACTGGATTCGATCTGCCGGGTGACCGTCAAGGAGGCCCAGGATAATGACACGGTGGTGCGGGGCAGGGCTCTGATTGCGCCTGGCAACCACCATGCACTGCTGAAGCGTAGCGGTGCCCGCTATTACGTTGAAATAAAGGATGGTCCACTGGTTTCACGTCATCGCCCCTCGGTGGATGTGCTGTTCCGTTCGGCAGCACGCTATGCCGGCAAAAACGCCGTAGGAGTCATCATGACCGGCATGGGGGATGATGGTGCCCGCGGCATGAAGGAAATGCACGATGCCGGTGCAGTTACTATCGCTCAGGACGAGGCTACTTGCGTGGTCTATGGCATGCCTCACGAGGCGGTAAAGCTGGGCGGCGTCAACAAGATCATGCCGCTGCAGAATATTGCGCATGAAGTTTTGCGATTGTGTAACTGATCTGTATGAATTGGTACGGCAGAGTATATGACTACAGTTAACACTAAAGTATGAAAGATCTGATTAATTCACATACCCATAAAGTCTACCTCAAACCAGGCGAAATTGTTGTGACCCGAAAACCGGTGCTGGTTTCCACCGTACTTGGTTCGTGCGTGGCAGTAACGATGTTCTCGCCTGACTGCGGATTCGGAGCAATTTGTCATGCCATGTTGCCTGACAGCGCCGGACGTTGTGAAGACATGCGCTATGTCGATGCGGCCTTGCGCCACATTCACCGTAAAGCCGTTGAGTGCGGAGTTGAAAGAAATTTGGTGGTCAAACTGTTTGGCGGGTCCCAGATGCTTGGATTCGGTGACACCGGAGCCACTGGCCGTACTGTTGGCGAGCAGAATGTAGCCAGGGCCTTTGAGATCATAGCTTCGTTAGGGCTGGAGGTTGCCGGTGCGGATACCGGTGGTCTTGTGGGGCGAAAAATGTATTTCTGCACCAGGGATGGTGATGTGTATCTCCGCAGAATGCGCAATATCAGATGATCAAAGGTTTGGAGAGTTGGGGGTAATCGGGGCAGGCAAAAAATGGTATCAGGTATTCTATGCCTGGAAATCAAGAGCTCGGGCGTACTGAGCGGCTATTTGCGGACTGAAAGATCAAAAACTAGTAAAGCCATTTTTGTGGTCCGGTTTGGACCGGTTTGGATATTTTTGGTAGCGGAGGCCGGACTCGAACCGGCATGATCTTGCGATCGGCAGATTTTGAGTCTGCTGTGTCTACCATTTCACCACTCCGCCAGCGCCGGTGAATATAGTTCAGACGTGGCTGTACGTCAAGATTAAATCTTGTTCGGCACAAAAAAAGATTGACATATTGATAAGTATTATTACATTAAGTATACAAAATATACTTGGGAGGGACAAATGCTTAAAAAGAGTTTATTGGGAAAAGCGGCAGTTGTTATTGGGCTTGTGGCTGCTGCGGGGTTGGCGTTTGCTTCTGCACATGGCGGTGCGGGATTGACGCCGGATGATGCTCTGCAAAATCTTATGGATGGCAATAAGCGCTATATTGCTAATCAAATGACCGGTTCCAAGCTGTGCGATGTGACTACCCGTACCAGCCTAGCCAAGTCCCAGAAGCCTTATGCAGTTATCCTGACCTGTTCAGATTCGCGAGTTCCCCCTGAAATTGTTTTTGACAAGGGACTTGGCGAGATATTTGTCGTCCGTGTTGCCGGCAACGTTCCCGATCCGGTTGTCTTGGGAAGTATCGAGTATGCCGTTGAACATCTCGGATCACCGCTTGTAATGGTGCTGGGGCATGAACGTTGCGGCGCTGTTTCTGCCACAGTTGGAGCCAAGGGGAAAAGTACCGGCAGCGCCAACATCGATGCGATTGTAAAAACAATCGCCCCGAGCATCAAAAATGCCGCCAAGGATTGTGAGCTTTGCAAGGGTGAAGCAAAATGCGCTGAGACAAAAAAAGACGCCTTTGTCGAATGCGTAGTGGATGCCAATGCAAAAACAGTTGCTGCCGGCCTGACAAAAAAGTCGAAAATTCTAAAGCACATGGTTGAGGAGAAAAAAATCAAGATTGTTGCTGCCAAATATGATCTGGATGATGGCACAGTAACAATCTTCAAGTAAAACATAGTAAACAAACAGTCAGCTTATTTATCCATGCCAACTGTTTATTTTGGAAAATCAAACTTGACCTGCAACACGTTTAGATGTTATTGTCCCGTCACCTAACACATCTCCTTTTAATTTAGCCCGAGAGGCTAGCAAAGGTGACTCGATGAAAACAGAACTGAATCAATACCGGAAGAGCCTTGCCGCGTAACTGCGGCTGAGGCTCTTTTTTTGTGTCCGTAAATAAAGGGGGCGACATGATTGCTGAAAAAACGGTTTTAATGGACGCATCCGGAGTCAAGCGGGCGCTTACGCGCATCGCCCATGAGATCCTGGAACGCAACAAGGGTGTTGCCGATGTTGTGCTGATCGGTATCCGTTCCGGCGGAGTTTTTCTGGCTGACGGGATTGCACAGCAGATCGGCATAATCGAAGGTGATGCTGTGCCGATTGGTGCTGTCGACATTACTCTTTATCGTGACGATATCAGTGGACAGCGGCCCCATCATCCGGTTGGGAAAACCGATATTCCATTTTCTCTTGAGGGCAAAAAAGTCGTTCTGGTAGATGATGTGCTGTTCACCGGCCGAACTATCCGCGCTGCAATGGATGCCCTGATGGACTATGGACGTCCCCAGTGCATCCAACTGGCGGTGCTGATAGACCGGGGGCATCGTGAGTTGCCGATACGGGCAGACTACGTCGGAAGAAATGTGCCGACCAGTCTGAAGGAAAATGTGCAGGTCGTGTTCGACAGCAATAACCAGCCAATCGAAGTTGTACTTGAAAAATAGGGGAGGGTGAACAGCATGGCCGAGTTCAAGCATAAGCACATCATTGCCTTGCGGGATTTGTCGAAAACGGATATCGAGTTGCTGATCTCCACAGCCGAGAACATGCGCGAGGTTAACAGCCGGGACATCAAAAAAGTCCCAACGCTGCGCGGCAAGACCATTATCAACCTGTTTTACGAGTCATCCACCCGTACCCGGACATCTTTCGAGATTGCCGGAAAAAGACTTTCGGCGGATACAGTAAACATAGCACCTTCCAACAGTTCAGCCACTAAAGGTGAAACCCTGGCCGACACGGCGCTGAATCTGCTGGCGATGAAACCGGATATTATTGTCATGCGCCATGCGGTTTCCGGTTCCCACTATTTTCTGGCGGAAAAAGTCAGCTGTTCCATCATCAATGCCGGCGATGGCGCCCATGAACATCCTTCACAGGGACTTCTTGACATGCTGACCATGAAGGACCGCTTTGGCCGCTTGGACGGTCTCAAGGTTGCAATAGTCGGCGATATCACCCATAGCCGGGTGGCCCGCTCCAACATTCAGGGCCTTACCAAGATGGGTTCCTCCATATATCTGGCCGGTCCACCGACAATGGTGCCGCCTGGTGTGGAAAGACTGGGAAATGTGACCGTCTGCGCAAATATGAAAGAAGCCATCCAGGATGCCGACGTGGTCATGATGCTGCGCATCCAGCAGGAGCGGCAAGGCAAGACCCTGATGCCGAATACCCGAGAGTATTCCCGGTACTTCGGCCTGAATCCTGAAAATATGAAACTTGCCAAGCCTGATGCCATGGTAATGCATCCAGGACCGATCAACCGTGGCGTCGAAATGTCTTCCTATGTGGTTGACGGCGATCAATCCTGGATCCTGAAACAGGTTGAGAACGGTGTGGCAGTCAGAATGTCCATGCTGTATCATGTTTGCGGCGGCGAGTTGGAATAGAGCAAATATAAATATCCTTTTGAGGTGACCATATGAATCTGCTGATCAAAGGCGGCCGGGTGATCGATCCGAGCCAGAATATTGACGATACACTGGATGTGCTGGTGGAGAACGGGTTGATTAAAGAGATCGGCAAGAGCCTGAAAGCTTCTGCTGATGCGAAGATGATTGAAGCCTCCGGTAAGTATGTTGTGCCGGGACTGATCGACATGCATGTCCATCTCCGCGATCCTGGCCTGGAGTACAAGGAGGATATTGTTTCCGGTACCAGGGCAGCCGTGTCAGGCGGCTTTACATCAGTCTGCTGCATGCCGAACACCAAACCGGTCATAGATAACAAGGCGATAGCCAGCTATATCATCAACAAGGCCAGGACCGAGGGCTTCTGCAACGTTTTCCCGGTCGGTTCGATCACCTACGGCTTGAGCGGCGACCGCATGTCTGAAATGGGCGAACTGAGGGAATCCGGCTGCGTAGCGGTGTCAGATGATGGCCGGCCGGTAACCAACCCGGAGCTGATGCGGCGTTCGCTGCAGTATGCCGCCGGAATCGGGGTCATGGTGATCTCCCATGCTGAAGAACTTGAACTGGTGGGTGAGGGGGTCATGAACGAAGGCTTCACCTCCACCGAACTTGGCCTGAAAGGGATTCCGCGTGTGGCCGAGGACATCGCCACAGCCCGCGACATCATGCTGGCCGAATATACCGGCGCACCGCTGCATATTGCCCATGTCTCCACCAAAGGCTCCGTAAGAATTATCCGCGAAGCCAAATCCCGTGGGGTCAGGGTGACCTGTGAAACAGCTCCGCACTATTTTTCGCTGACCGACGACGCGGTGCGTGGGTACAATACCAATGCCAAAATGAATCCGCCGCTGCGCGAGGCCGACGATGTGGCAGCCATCAAGCAGGGCTTGCAGGACGGCACGGTCGACTGTATCGCAACCGATCATGCGCCGCATCACCTGGACGAGAAGGATGTTGAGTTCAACGTGGCGATGAATGGCATTATTGGGCTGGAAACATCTCTACCGCTGTCGCTGAAGCTGGTCGAAGAAGGGGTATTGACCCTTAATCAGATGGTAGAGAAAATGTCATGCAACCCTTCAAATATTCTTGCCCTTGATCGCGGCACACTTAAAGTTGGCGCTGCAGCCGATATCACCGTGATTGACCCATCCTTTGAATGGGTTGTTGAAGCGGACAAACTTGCAAGTAAATCAAAGAATTCACCGTGGCTCGGTCATAAAATGAAGGGGGCAGCCGTTGCAACCGTTGTTGCCGGTAACCTGAAATTCGAACGATAAATCAGAAATCTGGAGTTATTACATTATGAAAGCAATTCTTGCGCTCGCTGACGGGCGTATCTTTGAAGGAAAATCATTTGGAGCATCAGGCGAGGTTACCGGTGAAGTAGTTTTCAATACCGCCATGTCCGGTTATCAGGAGGTTCTGACCGACCCATCCTACAAGGGGCAGATGGTGACAATGACCTACACCCAGATCGGCAACACCGGCATCAATCCGGAGGACATCGAGAGCCGCGGCCTGTTTTTGTCCGGCTTCATAGTCAAGGAGTATCAGGACTGCTACTCCAACTGGCGTGCCAGCATGAGTCTGGACTCTTACCTGAAAGAGAACGGCGTCGTCGGTATCCATTGTCTGGATACCCGCGCGCTGACTCGCCACCTCCGTGACAAGGGTGCTCAGAACGGCATTATTTCAACGGTTGACATGAATCATGGAAGTTTGGTGGCCAAGGCGCGGGCCATCCCCAGTATGACCGGCCTGGATCTCGCTTCCGGGGTAAGCTGTGATAAACCTTATCATTGGACGGAGGGTGTCTGGGATCTTGAAAGTGGATATCCGCAGGTTGATGCGACGACTCTTAAATACAAGGTGGTAGCCTACGATTTTGGAATCAAGTACAACATCTTGCGCTGTTTGGTGGACGCCGGCTGTGACGTGACGGTTGTTCCGGCAAATTATCCGGCAGAATCAGTTTTGGCCATGAACCCGGACGGCATCTTTCTTTCAAATGGGCCGGGCGATCCGGAGCCGTTGACTGCCGTGCAGGACGAAATCAGAAAGTTTGTCGGCAAGAAGCCGATTTTCGGAATCTGTTTGGGGCATCAACTGCTGGGACTGGCGCTGGGGGGCAAGACCATGAAACTGCCTTTTGGCAATCATGGTTCAAACCTGCCCGTCATGGATATGGCTACCCGCAAGGTCGAGATTACATCCCAGAATCACGGGTTTGCAGTCGATCTGCACTCTTTGGGTGATGCAGCCTGTCTGGGACACGAAAACCTTAATGACCAGACCGTTGAGGGCATCCGGCACTGTGATTTGCCGATTTTCTCGGTACAGCATCACCCCGAAGCCTCGCCCGGTCCGCATGATTCTCAGTATCTGTTCGGTAGATTTGTCGAGATGATGGAAAAGTTCAGGCAATAATATCGTCCATGCTTTTATGAATTATTTCACTCTTTATGAATCAGGAGAGCTTTTGCGACGCGTTCGCGAAGGCTACCGGCGTCTGGCTGCCTGTGATTTATGTCCACATGACTGCGGTGTAAACCGTATCAAAGGAGAGCTGGGAATTTGCGGTGCCGGTCTAAAACCGAAGATTGCTTCTGCAAATGTGCACAAGGGCGAGGAACCGCCTATTTCTGGTACAAGAGGTTCCGGCACGGTTTTTCTCACGGGTTGCTCACTTAAATGCGATTTTTGTCAGAACTTCCCTATCAGTCAGCTAGGTAACGGAAACGAGCTGACTACCAGTGAACTGTCGGCGCGGATGCTGAAGCTGCAGAAGCAAAAAGTTCACAACATTAACTTTGTCACTCCGACCCACTACCTGCCTCAGATTCTGGCTGCGCTTTGGATTGCAATTACAGACGGGTTCAGTCTGCCGCTGGTGTGGAATTCAAGCGGATACGAGAAAGTGGACGTTTTGCAGCTACTTGACGGCGTGGTGGATATTTATCTGCCGGACATGAAATATAGCGACGATATTACGGCAATTGAGATCTCTTCTGCTCCCGATTATTCTCCAATCAATCGTTCAGCAGTGACGGAGATGCTGCGCCAGGTCGGGCATCTACAGGTGGATGACGATGGAATTGCTATCCGAGGGCTGATTGTTCGTCATCTGGTTCTGCCGGAGAAAAAAGCCGGATCAGCTGTAACCTTGAAATGGATTACTGAAAATCTGGGGAAGGAAACACACGTTGCCCTTATGAGCCAGTATTTTCCGGCCCACCGTGCCTTGAACAGTAAAGCAATAAACCGCAAAATAAGTTCTGATGAATATGAGCGGGTCGTAGAGGTTCTTGAAGATACAGGCCTTGAAAACGGTTGGGTGCAGGACTACGAAGATGATTGACCATGTGAGGTTACCACTATGCAGGAAATGACCATGACGATATCCGAGCAGATTCTACTTGAAAAATGCAGGGAGATTGAGCTGCTCTGCAAGGATCTGTACGATTATTTTGCAGAACTCTATTCAGATGATGAAAGTGCTGCTCACCTGTGGTCCAAGACGGCTAAAGAAGAAGAAAATCACGCCGCACAGTTTACGATGGCTCTCAAGCTGAAAAAAGGGATGCCATGTATGGTTGTAGTAGAAGCAGCCAGGGTAGAGTCGATTATTTCGCAGTTCCGTGCTGTGATTGCAAAAGTAAAAACATCTCCTCCAACTCTTATGGATGCTCTGCTTTCATCAATTAAACTTGAAAAGTATCTGTCTGAATTTCATATTGGATGCGTCGTCATATTTGAGGATGATTCGCACAGAAAGTTGTTCAATGCCATGATGGCAAGTGATAATGAACATATTGCTTCACTGCAGGCTGCCTATGATGTTCTGTCAGGGTCACAGGACTGGACCTTTACCTCGTAACATCAGGTCTGTAAATGGTTTGAATTATGAGAACAATAGTCCTGCTTGTCATATCAAACGTCTTTATGACCTTTGCCTGGTATGCGCACCTTAAAAACCTGCGAACCCGCCACTGG
Source organism: uncultured Geobacter sp. (assembly GCA_964458105.1). Classification (GTDB taxonomy): domain Bacteria; phylum Desulfobacterota; class Desulfuromonadia; order Geobacterales; family Pseudopelobacteraceae; genus JACRCG01. The sequence continues at coordinate 124,498 of CAYWJJ010000002.1, read as the reverse complement.
TTGATCGCGGTAGCCGTTTCGTGGGGGATTGCTTTTTTCGAGTATCTGGTTCAGGTGCCGGCCAACCGTATCGGCTACGGTAAATTTAATCTGGCACAACTGAAGATTCTGCAGGAAGTCATTACCCTGGCGGTATTCGTGCCGTTTGCGATCTTTTACATGGGAACAAGCCTCAACTGGAATTACCTCTGGGCCGGATGCTGTCTGGCCGGAGCGGTCTTTTTTATATTTCGATAAGCTATGTCACGAAAGGACAACGAAATGGCCGAGCGTAAAGCAACTACAAAAAAACTTTCCACAACCAATACCAAGCAGGAGATGCTGGACACCTATAACGAACTGCTTGCACAGCTGGAAGAAAAGCGTGATAGCGATTCCGCACCTGAACAAAAGGTTGCTGATAAGGCGAGCAAACAGGTGGTTGCTGTGGCCGATGCTTTGACCGCCGACAGCATCATTCGGGAAATTAGCGGACTTAAGGCGGAAGTGGGCAAGGTTTTGACAACCCTGTCCGACCGTCTGGAGCAGGAATCCGGTCGTTATGAGGCGGTTAAGCGGGCTATAACCGAAAAAGAGAAAGAACTGGCTGAGATTTATGAAATACAGAAGGCAGCTTCTTCCCTTTCTGCCCTGATAGAAGCTCAGAACCTCAAGAAGGAAGAATTCGATGCCGACATGGCTGAGCGCAAGGATACATTGTACCGTGAAATAGAAGAGACCCGCCAGGAGTGGCAGAGGGAGAGGGCACAGCGCACTGCGGAGTTAAAAGAGCAGGAGGCGCTTGAGTCAAAAAAACGTGCTAGAGAGAAGGAAGAGTACGATTATAATCTCCAACGCGAACGCCAGACGGTCAAGGATGCTTTCGAGAAGGAAAAAGCCGGTTTGAATGAGGAAAAGGAGCGTCTGGAACGGGAGATTGCTCTTCGCCGCGAACAGAGTGACCGTGACTTTTCGGAGCGGGAACAGGCTATTGCACGTCAGGAACAGGAACTGGCCGATCTTCGCGCCCGTGTTGCCGCCTATCCCAAAGAGCTGGAAACCACGGTGGCCCGTGAGGTCAAGCTGGCGGTAGACAAGTTGCAGACCGAGGCGAAATACAAGCTGGAATTGCTGCAGAAGGAGTTTGAAGGGGAGCGCAATGTTCTTGAATCAAAGATCGTTTCACTCGAAGCGTTGGTGAAAGATCAGGCGGCCCGCATCTCAAATCTTGGCGAACAGGTTGAAAAATCATACGTTCAGGTTCAGGCCATTGCCGTCAAGGCAGTGGAAGGTTCGGCGGCCAAGCCGGTTGTATTTTCGGCTCCTCAGCAGAAACAGGTGGAGTAGGTTTCATGAATACTGTGAATACCAAGGATATCCGTAAATGGCTGGAGTCGCAGGGTCAGAAGGCACTCCTGGATATGCTCATGGAGCAAGTGGAGTCGGATACCAGTTTGCGTCAGGAACTTGTTCTAAAGATAGCCAAGGAAAACGCCCGTGGGATTGATCTTGCGACCTACCGAACCGCAATCAGTAATGCATGTCATGTTGATGGTTATCTGGATTATGGTGAAGTCTATAACTATTCCGAGGAAGTAAGCGATGTGGTGGACAGCATCGAACGGCTCCTCGAGGAGGGTTTTTTCGAAGAAACAATCACGCTCTGCGAATATGCCTTGGAACAGCTTGGTAGCGTGATGGAGCAAGTTGATGATTCGGACGGGTATCTGGGGGGCGAAGTTGAGCGTTTACTCGAACTCCATCTGAATGCCTGCAAAAAGGGGAAGCCTAATCCGGAAGATCTGGCGGAGCGGCTTCTGCGCTATGAATTGGCCTGGGGCGGATATGACATGTTCTATGGCGCCGTAAATACCTATAGCGACGTACTAGGCAAAAAGGGCATTGCCGAGTACCGACGACTGGTGGAACAAAAGTGGCAGTCTATCCCCGCCAAGAATCCCGGCGGCAAAGATAATGGTCACAATTTCAATCATTATGGTATCACACGCATCATGGAGGCGCTGGCAAAGGCGGAGGGGGATGTGGACGCCCTGATAGCCATCAAAAAGCGTGATCTCAGCGCTGCATGGAATTATCTCTCGATTGCGGAAATATGCCGGAATGCCAAACGTCATGACGAGGCTCTGGATTGGGCGGAGAAAGGGCTGATTGCCTTCAAGGAGAGGCCGGACAACCGTCTGCGTGATTTTATCGCTGAGGAATACCATCGGCGCAAGCGCTTTGATGACGCTTATGGGCTTTACTTGGTTCAGTTTTCTGAACGCCCGGAACTGGCGAATTATATAAAGCTTCTCGACTATGCCAGGAAGATCGATAGGGGCGATTCCGTGCGGGATGAGGCATTAGCCTGGTTGCGCAAGGATATTGATAGAGCGAAAAACAATTCCAATGCCAAATATTGGCATTACAAACCTGATCACTCCCGTTTGGTTGAAATATTTCTTTGGGAAAAAAACTCTGAAACCGCTTGGAACGAGGCTCTGGTTGGTGGCTGTCGGGATTCTCTTTGGCTGGATATGGTAAAACAGCGGGAGAAGGATCATCCCGCCGATGCCGTGCCAGTCTATCAGCGGCTGGTTGAGCCGATCATCGCCAGGATGAAGAACGATGCCTATGAAGAAGCGACCCGCATGATCCGGCATATCCGGGAGCTGATGCACGGCATGGGACAGAAGGCGGAGTTCGCCGCATATTTTGCTCAAGTTCGGCTGCGCCATAAGCCGAAGCGAAATTTGATGAAACTGTTGGATAAGGTGTGATTGTTGACAGTGTCGGGCGTCGTCTAGTTGCTACGGCTGCATGCTTGACACTTGCAATTATTCCTACCATAATCAGCACGTAGGAGTAATTGCAACAGGAGGAAATATTTATGCTGGCTGTAAAAGTTCTCCACAAGGGACAGATTACATTGCCTAAAGAGGTTCGCCAGAAGCTTCATATCGAGGTAGGTGACACTCTGTTGATGGATGCGGACGGTGAGCAGGTTATTTTCAGGAAGGGCAAAACCATCTTTGATTTCAAAGGGGTTCTACCCAGCATGGGAATGACGATTGACGAGATCCGTGAAAAGGGAATTGCAGGTGCGGTTGGTGCCAATGAATAGGGCGTTTATAGACACAAGTGCAATACTTCGTATGTTAGTGCAGGATGACGGTCTCAAGGCAAAAGCGGTTGAGAACTTGATACGAAACGCACCGGAGAAGGGTCTTGTGCTACATGTCATTCCGGTTACCATTCTGGAGATTGTCTGGGTTTTGGAAAAAGTCTACAAGTACCCTAAAAAGGCTATTCGGGAGCTTGCCGAAGCGATTATCAACACACCGCAGTTAAAAGTTGAACTGGCGGGGGTCTTTCTGGACGCCCTCAAAGTTTATGAAGAGAAGAATGTAAAATTTGCCGATGCGGTCATGGCTTTCTGGGGCATGGACAAGGGTATCACCACAACGTATACCTACGATGAGGTCGATTTTAAACGGATTGACGGATTGACTGTGATAAAGCCTTAAACAACATGACCAATGAAGAACTGAAAAATCAGATTGCATCCTATTGCGCCACTCGCCCGGAAATAGTGGCCTGCTACCTCTTCGGGTCCCGTGCTGCCGGTAAGGAACGACCGGGAAGTGATGTGGATGTCGCCTTTCTTCTGGATAACTCAATTGCCCCTGCCGCTTATTATGATCTGAAAATGGTCTTTTTATCAGCTCTGGGAACTGTGTTGCGGCTGGACATACATCCGCTTATCATGAACGATGCAGGAGAAGTTGTTTTGGAACAGGTCTTCAAGAAAGGACTACCGGTATACGGTTCCGATTCTCTTGAGTGTGTTCGATTCAGAATGCTTCAGTGTTCTCTTATTGCCGAGTTTGCTCCCATTCGTGATCGCATGGAAGATATGCTGTTCCGAAAATATAAGGAGGCCTGTTGATGGTTGATCGACGGATTATATCGGAAAAAGTTGATACGGTAGAGAAAAGCATTAAACGGGTGATTGAACGTCGTGGAGAGAGCATTTCAGAATTCATTGTCAACGGGGATCTTCAGGATAGTGTTATATTGCACCTGATGCAGGCAATTCAGGGGTCTATTGATCTCGCGGCTCATATTGTAAGTGATGAGGAGTTAGGTCTTGCGGCTAGTACACGTGATTTTTTTTATATACTTTCCGACAATAAGATTATCAGCGCCGGGCTTCGAGAAAAAATGATTAATGCGGTAGGTTTTAGGAATCTAGCGGCACATGAGTATGCCAAATTGGATTTAAATCAAGTGTATGAAATTGCTACCCATGGCATCAAAGATCTGGAAGAATTTATCGGAGTTATCGTCAGACGCTTTGCTTGAAATAATATAACCGGGAGCATGCTCCCTGTAACCATAAGGAGAAATAATGCCTAAAAGAACAGATATCAAAAAAATCCTCATTATCGGCGCCGGCCCGATTGTCATTGGCCAGGCCTGTGAATTCGACTATTCCGGCACCCAGGCCTGCAAGGCTCTGAAGGAAGAAGGTTTCGAAGTCGTTCTGCTGAACAGTAACCCGGCCACGATCATGACCGATCCTGATTTTGCTGACCGCACATACATCGAACCTGTTACGCCGGAGATCCTGGCCAAAATCATCGAGAAGGAACGCCCTGATGCGGTATTGCCGACGCTGGGTGGTCAGACAGCCCTGAACACGGCCGTGGCCGTGGCCGAGATGGGTATTCTGGATAAGTTCGGCGTGGAACTGATCGGTGCGAAACTGCCGGCCATCAAAAAAGCCGAAGACCGTACGCTGTTCAAGCAGGCCATGGAAAAAATCGGACTGGCGATTCCCAAATCCGGCCTGGCCCATAATTACACAGAGGCGATGGATGTCGTTAAAACAATCGGCTTTCCGGCCATCATCCGCCCTTCCTTTACGCTGGGCGGCACCGGCGGCGGTATTGCCTACAACATGGAAGAGTACGAAAAGATGGCGATTGGCGGCATCGACGCTTCACCTACCGACGAAATTCTTATCGAAGAATCAGTGATCGGCTGGAAGGAATACGAATTGGAGGTAATGCGCGATACCGCCGACAATGTCGTTATCATCTGCTCCATAGAGAACTTCGACCCGATGGGCGTCCATACCGGAGATTCGATCACGGTGGCCCCGGCACAGACCCTGACGGACAAGGAATATCAGATCCTGAGGGATGCCTCACTCAAGATCATTCGTGAAATCGGTGTGGATACCGGAGGTTCCAATATCCAGTTCGGCATCAATCCGAAAGACGGCCGCCTGGTGGTAATCGAGATGAACCCGCGCGTTTCGCGTTCCTCTGCACTGGCTTCCAAGGCAACCGGTTTCCCGATTGCCAAGATTGCCGCAAAACTGGCTGTAGGCTATACCCTTGACGAGATCACCAACGATATCACCCGTGAAACCCCAGCCTGTTTCGAACCGAGCATTGACTATGTGGTAACAAAAATTCCACGTTTCACCTTTGAAAAATTCCCTGCTGCCGACGCTACCCTGACGACCCAGATGAAGTCGGTCGGTGAAGTCATGTCCATAGGGCGCACTTTCAAGGAATCGTTTCAGAAAGCCATCCGCTCGCTGGAGATTGGAGTCAGCGGTTTTGATTCCAAGCTGTTCGATCTCGGCAGCGAGACCCGTCGTGCCCTGACCGGTAAGGAGCAGCAACTGCTGCTGGAAAAACTGCGTGTGCCCAACTGTGACCGGCTCTGGTATGTCGGTGATGCGTTGCGCAGCGGCATGACCGTCAAGGAAATCAACAGACACACCGCCATTGACCCCTGGTTTTTGCACAATATCCGTCAGATTATCGAGATGGAAGAGCAGCTTAAAATGGTCAATTTAAAGCTTGAGAGCGGGGAAAATCTTAAACAGATTATACTTGATGCCAAACAGTACGGTTTCTCGGACAAATTTTTGTCGAAATTGTGGCAGATGAGTGAAGACGAGGTGCGCGAACTGCGCTGGTCACACGGTATTCGTCCGGTTTACAAAAGGGTTGATACCTGTGCGGCCGAGTTTGTCGCCTACACCCCTTACCTGTATTCAACCTACGAAGAGGAGTGCGAGGCAGAACCGACCGACCGCAAAAAAATCATGATTCTGGGGGGCGGACCAAATCGGATCGGACAGGGAATCGAATTTGATTACTGCTGTGTTCACGGTGTCTTTGCGCTGGCGGAAGATGGTTACGAGACCATTATGGTCAACTGCAACCCGGAGACGGTTTCAACCGATTACGACACCTCTGACCGTCTTTACTTTGAACCTTTGACGCTTGAGGATGTTCTGGAAATAGTAAATATTGAAAAACCGGTCGGAGTAATCGTTCAGTTTGGTGGCCAAACACCACTCAAGCTGGCCGTGGCACTTGAAAAAGCCGGCGTTCCGATCATCGGCACCTCGCCGGACGCCATTGATCGTGCCGAGGATCGTGAGCGCTTTCAGGAAATGCTCCATAAGCTTGGACTGCGTCAACCGGAGAACGGTACTGCGCGCTCTTTTGAAGAAGCTGAAAAAGTAGCCGACCGAATCAGTTATCCGGTCGTGGTGCGCCCATCTTACGTTCTTGGCGGTCGCGCAATGGAGATCGTCTACGATGTGGACAATCTGCGCCGCTATATGACAACTGCCGTACAGGCGTCCCCCGAGCATCCGATCCTGATCGACAAATTCCTGGATGAAGCGATCGAGATTGATGTAGATGCCCTCTGCGACGGCACCGAGGTGGTCATCGGCGGTATCATGGAACACATCGAGGAGGCCGGCATCCACTCCGGTGATTCGGCCTGCTCTTTGCCGCCATACTCCGTTGGGCCGGAAATGGTGGCCGAGATCCGTCGCCAGACCGTATTGATGGCGCTGGAACTCAATGTCAAGGGGCTCATGAACGTCCAGTTCGCAATTAAGGGTGGTGACATTTACATTCTTGAAGTTAATCCGCGTGCCTCGCGCACCGCTCCGTTCGTTTCGAAGGCCACCGGTCGCCCGCTGGCCAAGATCGCGGCTCGGATCATGGCCGGTAAAAGCCTGCGCGAACTTGGTATTCTGGAGGACATCATCCCCAAGCATATTTCAGTCAAGGAAGCTGTCTTCCCGTTTGTCAAGTTTCCGGGAGTGGATACAATTTTGGGTCCGGAAATGAAATCCACAGGAGAGGTGATGGGGATTGGTGAAACCTTTGCCGAAGCCTTTGCCAAATCGCAGTTGGGCGCCAATGTGAAGCTGCCGCTTTCCGGAAATGTTTTTATCAGTGTGCGTGACGCCGACAAGAAACATGTTGTAAGCGCAGTGGAAAAATTGTATAAAGCCGGATTCGGTATTCTGGCAACCGGTGGTACTGCGTCATTCCTTGAGGAAAAGGGCATTCCGGTGCGGCGTGTCAATAAAGTTCTCGAAGGCCGTCCGCATATTGTTGATGCAATCAAGAATGGCGAAGTTCAACTTGTGGTTAACACTACACAGGGAGCCCAGGCGGTGGCAGATTCTTTTTCGATCCGTCGCGAGTCGCTCATGCATGGCCTGGCATATTATACAACCGTAGCTGGAGCAAAGGCCGTTGCAGACGGAATCAGCACTTTGAAAGAACATGACTTGGGTGTCAAGCCGATTCAGGATTATTTAAATTAGAAATACAATATACAGGAGCAGATAAATTAATGTCTCACTCGATTCCGTTGACAAAAGAAAGTTTTGAATCTCTGCAGGAAGAGTTGAAACGATTAATCAGAGAAGAGCGGCCCAAGGTTATTCAAGATATCGCTGAGGCACGTGCCCATGGCGACTTGTCGGAAAATGCCGAGTACGATGCAGCCAAGAACCGCCAGGGATTCATCGAAGGGCGTATACAGGAAATCAACGGCAAGCTTGCCCGCGCCCATGTTGTGGATCTGGCCGGCCTGAAGCCCGACAAGGTTGTTTTTGGCTGCACGGTAACTGTCTATGATACGGCAACTGAAGAGGAAGTTACTTACAAGATCGTTGGTGAGGATGAAGCTGATATAAAGCTGAGCAAAATATCCTGTACTTCTCCGGTTGGCAAGGCATTGATTGGCCACAAACTGGATGATGCCGTCAAGGTTATAGTTCCATCCGGCAAAAAAGAATACGAAATCATCGATATCAAATACGAATAGGAACGCATGCTCTACCCATCTAACCAAGGAGACAACAAATGGAAATCAAAATCACCAAAGATATGACTTTTTTTGAAGTAATGCGTAATCATCCAGAATCTGTCCAGGTACTACAGAAGTATAATTTGGGCTGCGTCGGATGCATGGGTGCTCAGAACGAAAGTCTGGAGCAGGGTGCCAATGCTCACGGTATAGATGTTGATGCACTTCTCAAGGATTTGAACGCCACTGCTCAATAATGTGAAATCGGACTTGTAACAACATTAAGCCCTCATTGGTTACCCCCGTGAGGGTTTTTGTTTGCCGAGGATGAAGATATGAACGTAACGGTCGAAAAAGACGGAAGCCTGATAGTGCCGCCTGGTATGGTTTCCACAGCTGGCCTCTTCCCTGGTGATGGGGCTGACGTTGCGGTGTCTGACGGCAAAATCATACTTTCACCGCACATCTCTGCAAAGTTGCCAAGCGTGAAAGGCGGGAGCAAGGGAACAGTTGCTGACGCGATTAAAAAAAAGAATCTTCAAACAGGCATCCAGTTTATAAAAGGTATTGGTCCCAAGTTGGCGGCCCTGCTTGAAAAACGGGATATCCGTACGGTTGAGGATGCTCTTTATATGTTGCCGCTACGTTATGAGGACCGCCGGGAGTTGACTCCGATTTCACACCTCCGCCCCGGCCAGACAGCCGTGTTTCATGGCAGGGTGATTTCAGCGGATTCGGTTACCACCAAAGGGGGGCGGCGCGTCTTTGAGGTTTTGGTCGGGGACGACTCCGGCACGATCTCCTGCAAATGGTTCCACGCCAATGCCGTCTGGATGAAGCGTACCTGGAAAGTTGGCAGGAATGGGATTTTCTGCGGCGAAATAAACCAGTTCGGATACATGCGCGAAGTTCATCACCCGGATGCCGAGTGGCTGTCGGAAGGATCTGACCCCAAGTCTGTGCTTGCTGCAGACCCGGCTAATTTCGGTCGGATCGTCCCGGTCTACCCATTGACCGAGGGGTTGCATCAGAAGGTCATGCGTCGAATTATGAATGATGTTCTGGCTGCTTTTATCGATAACGTGGAGAGTGTCATACCGCCTGAGATGCTGCCGCCTGAATTTCCACCGCTGAAGATCGCCTTAAGCCAGGTCCACACTCCAACTAATGATGCAAATCTGCAAGAACTTAATGAGGGGTGTACTCCTGTTCATCGCGCCCTGGCCTTTGACGAGTTTTTCTACTGGGAACTGGGGCTGGCCCTTAAAAAACGCGGGGTAGCGCTGGAAGAGGGGGTTGCATTTCATGTTACACATCGCTATACCAAGGAGCTGGTCAAGTTACTTCCGTTTGAACTGACCAACGCCCAACGCAGAGTTTTGTCGGAAATCAAGGTCGATATGATGTCGCCGCACCCAATGCACCGCCTGGTGCAGGGTGATGTCGGCAGCGGCAAAACCCTGGTAGCGCTGATGGCTGCACTGGTTGCCGTCGAAAACGGATACCAGGTTGCGATTATGGCACCGACCGAGATCCTGGCCGAACAACATTGGCATACTATTCACCGTTGGTGCTCGCAGATGGGTATCGAAGTTTGCCTGATAACGGCAGGCCTGAAGGGAAAACTCCGAAAGGAACTGTTGGAACGGGTGGCTGACGGAAGGGCCCAGATCGTTGTCGGTACACATGCCGTTATTCAGGAAAAAGTCGAGTTTTCGCGTTTGGGATTGGGTATTATCGACGAACAGCATCGTTTTGGCGTCCTTCAGCGCGGGATACTCAAAAGAAAGGGTACCAACCCGGATATTCTGGTTATGACCGCCACACCGATCCCGCGCACGCTGGCGATGACTCTTTTCGGAGACCTGTCTCTGTCTGTGATCGATGAACTCCCCCCGGGAAGAATCCCGGTACAAACTAAAATATTTTTTGAGTCACGCCGCGGTCAGGTCTATGATATGATCCGGGAAGAAGCAGGGCAGGGCCATCAGGTATTTATAATTTATCCTCTGGTGGAGGAAACCGAGAAGTCTGATCTGAAAGCTGCCAGCCAGATGGCTGGACACCTGGAATCGGAAGTGTTTCCCTCTCTGAGGGTCGGTTTGCTGCACGGCAGAATGAGCCCTGACGAGAAGGAACTCGTCATGAGCTCATTCAAGAACCGTGAACTGGATATTCTTGTTTCAACCACAGTGATTGAGGTCGGCATAGATATTCCGAATGCGACCCTGATGGTAATTGAGCATGCCGAGCGTTTCGGACTTTCGCAGCTGCATCAATTGCGGGGCAGGGTAGGTCGCGGGAGCGCCAGATCGCGTTGTATTCTGCTGACACCTGGTAAATTGTCGGAAGATGGTGAAAAACGCTTGCGTGTTATGGAATCCACCACTGACGGATTCCGTATTGCCGAGGCTGATCTGGAAATCCGTGGGCCGGGAGATTTTCTTGGAACGCGACAGGCCGGTATGCCCGATTTTCGCGTTGCCAATATATTGAGGGATGGTACCGTTCTGGAACAGGCACGTAAAGCAGCATTCGGACTGATTGAAAAAGATCCGGGACTCTCCGCTGATGACCATGGTTTAGTGCGGGAAGAGTTGATGCGGAGATGGGGAAAACGGTTGGAATTGGCAATGATTGGATAGTTTGATAATTTTTGAGACGGGATTTTGTGATGCGACTTTTAACAGGTTCGGAAGTATTCAATAAAAACTTTAAAGAGTCAGCCGTAACTATCGGGAACTTCGATGGTGTACACTTGGGACACATTGAACTATTTAATAGATTGAAGGAAATAAGCAGAGCCCACAGCCTTCCATCGGTAGTAGTAACTTTTGAGCCGCATCCCTTGAAGGTTTTATCACCCGACTCCGCACCCAGCCTGATTACAACCTTTGATCAGAAAGTCGCCCTGATTTCCGATTCGGGAGTTGACTGCCTGGTTGTCGTTCCCTTCACTATTGAATTGTCACAAATGAGTGCTGAAGATTTTGTGATCAAAGTACTTTGTGAATCGTTGGGAATGAGTCATATACTCATTGGTCACGATTATGCTTTTGGGCGCGGACGGGAAGGCAGCTATGAGACTTTGGAGCGTCTCGGCCTTGACCATGGCTTCACCCTGGAAGACCTCGAACCGTTTGGTCACGGCAATATGGTTTTCAGCAGCAGCCTGGTCAGAAGCCAATTGATTTCCGGTGATATGGCCGCAGTTTCCAGGGTTCTCGGGCGTTATTATATGATTTCCGGATCAGTTGTGCATGGACGTGAAATCGGCCATGCAATCGGTTTTCCTACAGCCAATATCTCCACTATGAATGAAATGATCCCCCCGGATGGTGTCTATGCAGTCATGGCTTTGATAAAAGATAAACTTGTCAAAGGTGCTTGTAATATTGGTTTAAATCCGACATTCGAGGGTGGAACACGTACAATCGAGGTATTCCTGCTTGATTTTTCAGATCAGATTTATGGGAATGAAATTGCTGTCTATTTTGTGCAAAGACTTAGGGATGTAATGAAATTCCCGGATTCCGCCACACTGGTGAAAGCGATCAGAAATGACGTTGAATTCACGCGCACCATTCTTGATGACGTTCAGGGCGATTTCATCAAACCGAGAGTAATGACAGGAGATTTGTGAGCAGAAAATATGATGTCAAATTCTGGGTTGGTATAAGCATCAGTTTGTTTTTTATGTTGCTGCTTTTTCGCAAGATTGATTTCAACCAGCTTGGCTTAGCATTGCGCACCGTTGATTACCGATATATAACTCTGGCTGTTGCACTCACATTTATCAGTTATTTTCTGCGTGCGGTTCGTTGGCGTTATCTGCTGATTTCCGAAAAGACGATCCCCATTTCTTCGCTTTATCCGGCTACAATAATCGGTTACATGGCCAACAATCTTCTGCCGGCGCGTTTGGGAGAATTTGTGCGCGCGTATGTATTGGCACAACGTGAACGGCTCGAAACACCGCTGGTGTTCGCTTCTCTGGTAATTGATCGTCTTTTTGATGGGTTTACTGTTCTTGTGATGCTGCTGATTACACTGTTTGCCGTCAGGTTGCCGCCTGGAATGGAAGATGCCGCCACCACCCTCAAAGCTGGTGGAGCAGCAATGTTTATGTTATATTGCGGCATTCTTGTTTTCCTGTACCTGCTGAAACGCCAGACACTGCGTACACTGTCTTTTGTCGGATTACTGCTGAAACCTTTTCCGAAAAGTTTTTCTGAGCGTTTGATTCCAATGATGGGATCTTTTATAGGAGGAATAAGATTATCGATTGGCAGCGGCAATATTGCAGCAATCCTGGTATCATCCGCCTTGATCTGGACATTTGCTGTTCTTCCCGTTGATATGACACTTCGTTCATTCGGTATAAATCTGCCGATCACCGCTTCGATGTTTATAATGGTGCTACTGGTTTTTGCCGTTATGGTGCCGGCTTCGCCAGGGTTTATAGGAACCTATCACTATGCCTGTTTCAAGGGACTTTCCGTTTTTGGAATCCCGGAAGCAACTTCTATCAGCATTGCGTTGATTATTCACGGCACGGCTTTTTTCCCGGTGATCATTGCCGGTTTTTATCATCTGTGGAGCAATAAGATCACTCTTAATGATATTCAAAGGGCGGAAAAGGCCAGATGAACTTTTTAAGAATCAATAGAGGTCATTTTGACCTGTTTCTTGTTCTGTCATGTATTATTCCTTTTACCTTGTATATGGCGACGCTGGCACCGTCCGTTACTTTTTTTGACAGCGGAGAGTTTTTGACTGCCGCGGCGTCAATCGGATCTGCGCACTCCCCTGGATACCCGTTGTTTTTGATGTATGCCAAGCTGTTTACCTGGATACCTCTGGGTAACATTGCATTTCGTATAAATGTGGCTACAGCGTTTTCTTCTTCGCTTGCATGTCTTGTCGTATACGTACTGACAACATATTTGCTCAAACGTGAATCACTGCTTGAAAACGAACGGTTCAACAATTTCGCGATCAGATTGGCTGGATTGGCAGCGGCTCTTACTTTCAGTGTGACACCAAGGTTGTGGCTTCAGTCCAATCATGACAAACCATATCCATTGCTTGCATTCATCACGGCCATTATCTTTTATCTTCTTTTTAAATGGCGTGAAAATTACATTAATGGCAGTGACCGGCCTTCGTATATTTATGTCTGCACCTTTCTTGCCGGACTGGCGATGGCTGTTCATCAAACCGTGGTACTCCTCCTGCCGGCATGGTTTTTTATGATCATGTTGATTGATTGGCGATTGATAAAGAGGGTTCGGGACCTTATTCTGTCGACCGCTTTTGCCATGCTCGGTTTTTCAATCCATCTTTATCTGCCGCTCCGTGCAACCCGCAATCCCCTGCTTAACTGGGGTGATTCAAAAACTATCGATCAGTTTTTGTGGCACTTTCTGCGCAAAGGATATCCTTCCGAACCTCACGCTCGTGATGCAGCTCTGTTATGGGCCCAGATAAAAGCATTCAATGTGTCGCGCGAGTTTACCTGGCTGGGCGTTGTCTTGGTACTATTCGGTCTTTTTTATGTTTGGAATAATAATCGAGCATTTTTTGTCGGATACTTGACAGCTGTTTTTGTGTTCCTTCTAGTGATTGCAGGTTACTTCAACACATTGCTTGATTTGATATTCCTGACGGAGGAGTTTTTTACGCCGCTTTATCTTCTTACCGCGGTATTGATTGGTATCGGCCTATTCTATCTGCTTGGTTATTCTGTTAAAAATGCAAAAATACCGGAACGGATCGGAGCGGCAATATATGTTATTTGTGCCGTACTGTTTTTCTCTCTCCCGACGGCATTGTGCGCTGTCAACTATTATGAAAACGATCAGCATAATAACTATATCGCTTTTGACTATGCAACTAACTCACTCCGTTCGCTGCCACAAAATGCAGTCATGTTTACCTGGGGCGATAGCGGCGCTTTTCCGCTCTGGTACCTTCAAGGCGTTGAACGCATGCGTGAAGATCTGGATATCCCGCATACACCACACCTTGTATTTGATTGGTATCTTGATTCGATGCCAAGACTTTTTACCGACAGTAACCTGAGAAAGTTTGATGTTTCATCTTCGGGACCGGAAACGGCCTTGCGAATAGCCATAACGGAAAACCTGGGCATCAGACCGGTATATATCGATTTTTCAACAAGATATTCTGTCGAATTCAAGGATTATGTGCCGGTACAAAAAGGGATTGTCTACCGTATCAGAAAAATTAATGATCCGGTTGGACTCCCTGATATCTTTATTTGGGACAACTACTGTAATCGCGGTATCTTTGAAAAGATTTCGTTTCTTGATCTGGATACCGGTAAGGCGATCATGATTTATGCCAATAGCTATATTGAGTCGGGAGAATTTTTGCTCGGTATTAATAGATTTCAGGAAGGATTGATGATGCTGCACAGGGCTGAACAAATATCGCCTGATATGAAATTTGCCGCGGCTCAGGTTCGCATGCGATTTGGTCTGGCAAGGTAAGCGTATGTTAAAAATTAGCGGTTCAACGCGAGTTGTCGGTATTATCGGGTATCCAGTAAAGCATTCCTTATCGCCTGTTATGCATAATGCTGCCTTTGCTGAATGCAATCTCGATTACGTGTACTTACCATTTACTGTTACACCGGAAAAACTTGAAGATGCAGTTTCAGGATTACGCGCTTTGGGGGTGATCGGTTTTAACGTTACTATACCCCATAAAACTGCGATCATTCAGTATCTCGACAGATTGGATCAAAGCGCTGAGGATGCAGGTGCTGTAAATACGGTGCTTATTAAAGACGGCCATCTGATCGGCTATAATACCGACGGGGACGGCTTGGTGTATTCCCTAGCCGAGGACCTGGATTTCAACCCGGGCGCCGGCATTATCGTAGTTGTTGGAGCAGGCGGGGCAGCCAGGGGAGCCGTTGCCGCCTTATGTCGAGAGGCGGCGCAACGTATCTTTATCATTAACCGCTCATACGAAAAAGCCATTGCGCTGAAAGCGGAAATGAGTCGGCGATATCCGACCGTTTGCATTGAAACAATTGAAAATGAGGAGTTGATGAAAAAAGTTCTTCCGGAGACTTCATTACTAATAAATACGACCTCTGTTGGCATGAATGGTGATAATATTGATTTTCTCAATCTTACCCATTTGTCAAAGTCTGCTAAAGTTTACGACATGGTCTATTCCCCGGCAATAACTCCATTGATACATGAGGCATCCGGAATGGGCCTCATGGTCTCCAACGGATTGGGGATGCTGGCGTCACAAGGTGAGCGTGCTTTTACTATCTGGACTGGACTTAAACCGCCGAGAGGCTTGATGAAACGGGTTTTAGAGGGGATTTGTTGTACCTAACTACATCTTGACATGAGTTGCCATTCCTCTTAGAATGGCGATTCTAAACGGTTGGCGGAGGATGCATGCAGTCTAACAGGCTGGGAGAAATCCTGGTTAAGAATAACTTGATCACTCGGGAGCAGCTTGGTAACGCCCTGGAAGAACAGAAACTTTCAGGCAACCAAATCCGTATCGGCACAATTCTGGTCAAGCAGAATCTTTTGACAGAAGAAGATTTAACTTCATTTCTCTCCAGACAGTATGGCGTCCCTAGCGTAAAGCTTGCCGATTATGAGATAGACCCTGCCGTCACCAAGATCATACCTCCTGAAGTTGTTCAAAAGTACCAGCTTGTTCCGGTGAATCGTGCCGGTGCAACCCTTATAGTTGCCGTAAGCGATCCTTCCAATCTGTTTGCACTTGAAGACATCAAGTTCATGACCGGTTACAACATCGAAATGGTTGTGGCATCTGAACTCGATATCAAGGCCTCGATAGATAAATACTATGACCAATCCGCCTCTTTGGCAGACGTCATGAGCGATCTCGATGTCGAAGATATGGAAGTTGTCGGCGACGAGGACGAAATTGATGTAGGTTCACTGGAGCGGGCAACAGAAGATGCGCCGGTTGTCAAAATGGTCAACGCAATTCTCCAGGACGCCATCAGAAAAAAAGCCAGTGATATCCATATTGAGCCATATGAGAAGGTTTTCCGGGTGCGTTATCGCATCGATGGAATTTTGTATGAGGTCATGAAACCGCCTCTCAAACTTAAGAATGCCATAACTTCGCGCATCAAGATCATGTCCGAACTGGACATTGCCGAGCGACGTCTGCCGCAGGACGGCCGAATCAAAATCAAGCTCGGTGGCGGAAAAGATATGGATTTCCGGGTATCCGTCCTGCCGACCCTTTTCGGAGAAAAAATATGCCTGCGTTTGCTCGATAAGGGCAATCTCCAGACCGATTTGACAAAACTTGGATACGAGCAGGATGCTTTGAATTACTTCATGCACGAAATCCATAAACCATTCGGCATGGTTCTGGTAACCGGTCCGACCGGAAGTGGTAAAACGGTTTCACTTTACTCCGCTCTGGCAGAATTGAACAAGGTTTCCGAAAACATCTCCACTGCTGAGGATCCGGTCGAATTCAACTTTGCAGGTATCAATCAGGTGCAGATGCACGAAGATATCGGACTCAATTTTTCAGCTGCATTGAGATCTTTTCTTCGACAGGACCCCGACATTATAATGATCGGGGAAATTCGCGATTTCGAAACCGCCGAAATAGCCATCAAAGCTGCTTTAACAGGCCATATGGTTCTCTCTACACTGCACACCAACGACGCTCCGGCAACTATTAACAGGTTGCTCAATATGGGTATCGAACCGTTTCTGGTCGCTTCGGCAGTTAACCTGATTACTGCCCAGCGTCTGGCACGAAAAGTTTGCGGTGAGTGTAAGCAGCCTGAGAATATCCCGGTACAGGCATTGATCGACGCAGGCGTACCGCCCGATGAGGCGCCGTCATATGTATGCATGCGAGGGAAAGGGTGCCCTGCCTGCAACAATACCGGTTATAAGGGGCGCGTTGGATTTTATCAGGTCATGCCGATGCGTGAAGAAATCAAGGAACTTATCCTGAATGGTGCCAATACCGCCGAAATCAAGCGTGAATCAATGAGAATCGGTATCAAAACGATGCGGCAGTCCGGCTTAACAAAACTCAAAGAGGGAATAACATCCTTCGAAGAGGTTTTGCGTGTAACAATTTCTGACGACTAACCGGGAGGCCCCCAAGAATGTTAAATCTTCATCAGTTGCTCAAAATACTGGTTGAATCCAACGGTTCCGACCTCCACATAACAACCAACTCCCCGCCGCAAATGCGCGTTGACGGACACCTTATGCCGATGGATTTTCCTCCAATGAATCAGGTGGAAACCAAACAGCTCTGCTACAGTGTCTTGACTGACGCCCAAAAACATAAATTCGAAGAAGAAAACGAGCTTGACCTTTCTTTTGGAGTCAAGGGTCTTTCCCGTTTCAGGGGAAACATGTTTATCCAGCGAGGCGCAGTAGCTGGTGTTTTTCGTGTGATTCCCTACAAAATATTAACATTTGAAGAACTGTCATTGCCGCCTATAGTTCCGGAACTTGCCGCCAGACCGCGAGGCCTTATTCTGGTCACTGGACCCACGGGTAGCGGTAAATCAACAACTCTGGCTTCTATTGTGGACTATATCAACATAAACCGTCGTGAGCATATCGTAACAATCGAGGACCCGATTGAGTACCTGCACCCGCACAAGGGGTGTCTGGTCAATCAACGTGAGGTTGGTGCTGACACCAAAGGTTTCAAAAATGCGCTCAAGTATGTTCTGCGCCAAGACCCGGATGTCGTTCTTGTCGGAGAGTTGCGCGACCTGGAAACAATTGAGGCGGCCTTGACTCTTGCCGAGACCGGCCACCTTTGCCTCGCAACGCTTCATACCAATTCATGTGCCCAGACCATAAACCGAGTTGTTGATGTGTTTCCCCCATATCAGCAGACTCAAATCCGTGCCCAGCTTTCATTTGTTCTCGAAGGTGTAATGTCACAGACCCTGATACCGAGGATGGGAACCAAGGGACGGGCCTTAGCTCTAGAAATCATGGTACCTAACGCCGCAATCCGCAACCTGATCCGTGAAGACAAGGTCCACCAGATCTATTCACAAATGCAGGTCGGGCAGGAAAAATACGGTATGCAGACCATGAACCAGGCGCTTTTTGCGCTTTTCCAAAAGCGTCATATCTCACTGGAAGAGGCTTTGGGACGTTCTCAAGACCCGGAAGAGTTGAAACAGATGATCAACAATCCTGCGGCAGGCATGCAACGTCGCCCACCGATGCGCTGATATATGACCAAGGAGAACGGTAATGCCAAAATTTAACTGGGAAGCGCGCACAAAAACGGGCGGTACGCAAAAAGGTGTTATTGAAGCCAGTTCTGTTGATATTGTTGAAGCCCAGCTCAAAAAATATGGTTTTAGTAATATTTCAATCAAGGCAGAATCCGGCGGATTTGGTTTCAAATTGCCCAAGTTTGGAGGCGGAGGCAAGATTGAAACCAAAGATCTTGTAATCTTTACCAGGCAGTTCGCAACAATGATTGACTCTGGACTGCCGCTGGTACAATGCCTCGACATCCTTGCCAGCCAGCAGGAAAACAAAACCTTTCAAGGGATTTTATTTAAGGTTAAGGAAAGTGTCGAAAGCGGTTCAACTTTTGCCGATGCCCTTTCAAAACATCCCAAAGCTTTTGACCAGCTATTCGTTAACCTTGTAGCCGCAGGTGAAATCGGCGGTATTCTTGATACGATTCTGAATCGACTGGCCGCCTACATTGAAAAAGCGATGAAGCTCAAAAAGCAGATTAAGGGCGCCATGGTCTATCCGATTACAATCATGTCGATTGCAGTAATCGTTGTCGGCGTCATTCTTGTCTTTGTTATACCGACTTTTGCCAAAATGTTTGCTGATTTTGGCGGTGATCTGCCAATGCCTACCAAGGTAGTCATTGCAATAAGTAATTTTCTGTCAAAGTATATTGTTGTTATTATTGCCGCTTTCTATGGCATTGTGTGGCTGATTAAAAAATATTATGCAACACCCATTGGCCAGAAAAATATCGACCGCTGGGCGCTCAAGGCACCAATCGCGGGGCCGCTGATCAGAAAAGTTTCAGTTGCAAAGTTCACCAGAACACTGGGTACGATGGTCAGTTCCGGCGTACCGATCATGGATGGTCTTGAAATAGTAGCCAAAACCGCCGGCAACAAGATTGTCGAAGAAGCAATTTATGCGGTCAGACAGGCGATATCCGAAGGTAAAACCATGGCCGAACCTTTGGCGGCCTGCGGCGTATTCCCGCCGATGGTTGTGCAGATGATTGCGGTAGGTGAAGCGACCGGCGCCATGGATGCCATGCTAAACAAGATTGCCGACTTCTATGATGATGAGGTTGACGACGCTGTTTCGGCCATGACAGCCATGATGGAACCTCTGCTGATGGTTTTTCTGGGTACAACCGTTGGTGGTCTGGTTGTCGCCATGTATCTCCCAATATTCAAGCTGGCGGGGGCCGTTGGTGGTTAATGATGGGAGCTGAAAGAAGGCTCAGGCTTTTTATTAATGCCAGAATAGTTGTTTCTTTCCTGTTTCTTGCATCAACCATACTATTGGAATTTCAGGATCCTTCTGTCGAATACGTACGCTTTCAGCCTGAAGTAATCAGGCTGATGGCGTTTTCTTTTATGTTCTCGATCTTTTCCCTCCTCGCTTTGAAGCACGGCAGGCACAATCTTTTCCTCACATATCTCCAGGTAATCTGGGACCTGTTGTTTGTTACAGTTCTGATTCTGTTTACGGGCGGCATTATGAGTCCGTACTCTTTTCTATATCTGGTTTCAATAATGGTTGCCGGCATGCTCCTCGGCCGAAGAGAGGCTCTTTATACCGCCTCACTCTGCGGGATCCTCTACGGGGCCATGCTTGATTTTCAATACTTTGGTTATCTTTCTGCCATAGGACTAAGCCAATATGACGCTCAGCAGGTTGGAGCGTCACAGTTGTTTTATACAATTTTCCTGAATCTGGTCGGTTTCGGCCTGACAGCATTTATCACCGGAATGCTGTCCGAGCGGGCTCGCCAGAGTGAAGAGGCCCTTCAGCGAACATCGATTAACTACGACGAACTGGCGCAACTGAACTCTATGATTGTGGCGCACAGTCAAACCGGACTGTTGACAACCAACGTTGACGGAAAAATTCGGGTTTTTAATCCTTATGCCGAAGAAATTGTTGGTCTCAGCCAGCCTGAAGTCTATGACCGGAATATTGGAGAAGTGTTCCCTCAATTGTCGGGGCTGTTAAAGTTGCCGACTGATTCCGTTAACAGAGAATTTGAATATAAAAAATCCGAAGGTTTGCAGATGATACTGGGTTTTCGGGCGGTATCATTTAATGACAGCAAAGGAGAGCATGCAGGTTTTATTGTGAACTTCAGGGATATAACCGCTATCCGCCGAATGGAAACCGCGTTAAAAAAAGCGGACCGGCTCGCCGCACTAGGCGAGCTTTCCGCGCGTATGGCCCACGAGATCCGCAATCCCCTGGCTGCCCTGTGTGGTTCAGTGCAACTGCTCGCCTCCCATGACGGCATCTCTGAACACGAGCAACGGCTTTTAGCAATTGTTACTCGAGAGGCCGACAGGCTCGATTCTCTAATAACTGAATTCCTGGCATATGCGCGTCCGAATCAGCCACATCCGGAAAAAGTTTCTTTGCATGACCTGATTGAAGATACCTGCGTTCTATTGACCAGTGACCCACGCCTGGAATCTGTCAAGATTTACAACTTGATTGCATCTGACCTGGAGATCATGGCTGATTCAAATCAGCTTCGCCAGGTCTTCATAAACCTGCTTCATAATGCTGCCGATGCAATGCCTGAAGGCGGTTCAATAAAAATAGAATCAAGTCAGCAGATTCGAGTCGCTGATGGATACAAGAAGCTTCCGTTCCTGAATCTGTCGGTTACAGACAGCGGCACCGGGATAACAGAAGAAACGGCTCGACACCTGTTCGAGCCATTCTGGACGACCAAGAGTCATGGCACCGGCCTTGGTTTAGCCATATGTTATCGAATTATCGAAGCACATGGCGGCAACTTGACTGTAGAGCCGCCCGTTGACGGAGGATGCCGTTTTGTCATTTCGCTGCCGGCAGGGTAGCTTATGAAGATTCCTTTTGCATACAGTTTCCGAAATCTTTGTACACGCAGATTGACTACCTTTCTCACCGCATCTGGAATGGCTCTGGTTGTATTCGTTTTTGCTTCGATCAACATGCT
This sequence comes from uncultured Geobacter sp., assembly GCA_964458105.1. Lineage (GTDB taxonomy): Bacteria > Desulfobacterota > Desulfuromonadia > Geobacterales > Pseudopelobacteraceae > JACRCG01. Next base: position 103,108 of record CAYWJJ010000002.1, on the reverse strand, counting down.
TTCGGCAGGGCTGGAAAAAACGCTGATAGAAACCGGCTCAGACGATAACGTCATCATAACCCGCAAATCATCAAACTCCGAGGTTCAGAGCGGGATAGAACGCTCTCAGGCAGCTATCATCGAGAGCCTGCCTGACATTGCCACCGGAATTCTTGGAGGACCTCTTCTGGCCAAAGAATTGGTCGTACTGATCAGCCTTCCCAAAAGGGAGACTAATAAGCCTGCCAATGTTGTCATCCGGGGTATTCACGCTTCTTCATTAAGCCTACGAACCCAGATCAGAATTATCGAAGGTCGCATGCCTAGCTTCGGTTCATTTGAGATTATTGCGGGTAACAGCATTGCCAAGCGTTTTAAGGGAGGCGGGATTGGTGAAACACTCCATTTCGGGATGCGGGACTGGACTGTTGTCGGGATTTTCGATGCCGGCGCTACCGGGTTCAGTTCGGAGATCTGGGGAGATGCTACGCAATTGATGCAGGCTTTTAGGCGCCCGGTTTACTCCTCGCTCACATTCCAATTACGCAACAGCCGTGATTTCGATTCTGTAAAAGCAAAACTGGATTCCGATCCTCGCCTGACGGTGGATGTGCGCCGCGAGACCCGCTACTATAAAGACCAGTCTGAAGCCATGGCAAAGTTTCTGCGTATTCTTGGTGTGTCGTTGACGGTAATTTTTTCGATCGGGGCAGTCATTGGAGCGATGATTACCATGTACGCGGCAGTCTCTAACAGAGTCTCAGAGATTGGAACATTGCGGGCTCTCGGATTCCAAAGTTCCAGTATTATGACGTCTTTTTTGGCTGAAGCTCTGCTTCTCGGTCTTGCAGGAGGAATCGGCGGCCTTGTGCTAGCATCATTCATGCAGTTGATCACTATCTCCACCATGAATTGGCAAACCTTTTCAGAACTGGCTTTTTCTTTCACATTAACAATCGAAATAATAATTAAATCGTTGATGTTTTCACTATTAATGGGATTTGTCGGCGGGGTCATCCCAGCAATCAGGGCCAGCAGAATGAAGATTGTCGATGCATTGCGGGATCATTGACGATAAATTTAATGGGGGCATAATATTGTATGTTTCGTTCACTGACTTTAAACAAAAAACTGATGCTGATCGTACTGGTGACGGTTTCAGTTGTTTTGTATTTGTTTGATTATTATCTGCTGGGAAATGTAAAAGATCTTACCATTGGTTTTCTCAGTAATCTTGCTTTTCTACCCGTTTATATAATCATAGTTACGCTGATGATTGAACAGGTAATGAAAGAGAGAGAACGCCAGTCCATCATCCGCAAGCTGAATATGGTGATCGGCGTATTTTTCAGTGAAGTGGGAAACAGCCTGCTTAAAGAATTGTCTAAATATGTAGTTTCCTGTGACACACTGAAGAAACACCTGTTGGTATCCGGTGTATGGAAAAGTCAGGAGTACCTGTCTGCGCTGGAATATCTGCGGAAAAGCGATATCAAGATTGATTCCGGTCGTAGTGACATTCATGGATTGAAAAAACAGCTGATTTATAAAAGAAGTTTTCTAATCGGTTTACTCGAAAATCAGAATCTTCTTGAACACGAAGAGTTTACAGATCTGCTCTGGTCGGTATTCCATCTGGTGGAAGAGTTGGAAGCGAGGGATTCTTTTGAAAACATGCCGGCCAGCGATATCGAACACATCAATGGCGATATCAAACGTGTATTTGGACATCTTTCTTACCAATGGGTCAAATATATGCAACACCTGAAACAAGATTACCCATATCTTTTCTCTCTGGCGGTACGCCTAAACCCGATGATTGATGAGCCCGATCCGACCGTATACTGAATGAAGTGGCATTTGATGGACATATCCGATGTTCTTTCCGAACAGGAATGTGATCCCGGCTCAGGTCTCACCTCGGAGAATGTCGCCATTCGTAAGGCATCCACAGGCCCCAACCAACTGATCGACCGTGGAGGTAAATCTCCCTGGTTGATTCTATGGGAACAGTTCACCTCAACAATGGCGCTGATACTGAGCGGTGCAGCCTTAGTATCCGGCTTTGTGGGTTCCCTAAAAGACTGCCTCACGATCATGGCGATTGTCTGTCTGTTTGCTCTGCTCGGTTTTTTTCAGGAATTTCGCGCAGAACGCACGATGCGGGCACTTAAAAAGCTTGCAATCCCTTTTGTACGTGTCAGACGAGATGGTGAAACAGTTGAGATACCATCCGTTGATCTTGTGCCGGGCGACATCTTATTTCTTGAGGCCGGTAATCTGGTACCGGCCGATTGCCGGATTCTGGAATCATATAATCTGAAAATTCAGGAGTCCGTCTTAACCGGAGAAGCTGATGCAGTGGAAAAAATCACCGCTGCTTTGACGGACCAATCCGGCGCAATCGGCGACCGGCGCAATATGGTTTATATGGGAACGACCGTCACCTATGGTCGTGGAATTGTAATCGTTGTAGCAACCGGCATGCAGACCGAACTCGGCAATATTGCCGCCATGCTGCAGAATGTGATCGAAGAACAGACACCGCTGCAAAAAAGGCTTGATCACCTTGGAAAGTTGCTGGCGGTAATAGCAATCCTGATATCCATACTCTATTTTGCTCTAGGTATGATGCGCGGCGAAGAATTACGCCTGCTACTGATGACTGCCGTCAGCCTTGCCGTAGCCGCAATTCCGGAAGGGCTGCCGGCGGTGGTGACAATCACTCTGGCGATTGGATCACAGCGCATGCTTCGGCGTCGGGCGCTAATTCGAAAACTTCCTGCTGTTGAAACACTCGGCTCAGTCACGGTGATCTGTTCCGACAAAACCGGCACTCTGACCGAAAACCGCATGACCGTGACAGATCTGATTCCCTCCCCCAGCTTTCAAAACAATCATCTTCTGCTGGCTGCTGCACTCTGCAACGATGCCAACCTTCGCATGGAGGAGAGTGGATTGGTGATGTCAGGCGATCCAACCGAAACTGCGCTTCTGGTGGCGGCCAGCAATGCGGATATTTTGAAGTCCGACCTTGAGGGTCTATTTCCCCGGATTGACGAGATTCCCTTTGATTCGGCCAGCAAACGGATGCTTACCATACACTCGGTAACTTCCGCCGGTTCCACACATCCTCTGGCAACATCTTACGGACTGCATGGAGGCAATAAGTTTATTGTCGCCAAAGGGGCTGCCGATGTACTGCTACCGTTTTGCAGTGATGATTCACAAATTTCAAAAATCCCGGCATATGTTGAAGAACTGGCATCACAAGGCAAGCGAGTGCTGGCATGTATCGGGTGTGTTCTGAATGCAGACGAACAGTTTAGCTTGGATGAACTTTCCGGCCGGATGCAGTTTATCGGATTAATTGCAATGATGGATCCGCCACGAAGTGAAGCCAGGGCGGCGGTTATCAAGTGCCTGCAGGCCGGAATCCGTCCGGTCATGATCACCGGAGACCATCCCATGACAGCCTCCTGCATCGCCAAATCTCTGGGAATAGCAGACAACGATACCGTAATGACCGGGTCTGAACTTGACCGGATCGGTCCGGATGGGCTGACAAAATCGGCAGGTTATGTATCGGTATACGCAAGGGTATCACCTGAGCACAAGCTGCTGATTGTGGAGGCACTCCAGCAGCGTGGTGAAGTGGTTGCCATGACTGGCGACGGAGTCAATGACGCCCCCGCACTAAAAAAAGCCGATATCGGCATATCAATGGGAATTACCGGAACCGACGTGGCCAAAGAGGCGGCCGACATGGTGCTGCTGGATGACAACTTTGCCACGATTGTCGCAGCTGCGGAAGAGGGGCGTACCATCTATGACAACATCTGCAAATTCATTGAGTTTTCGGTGGCCGGCAATTTAGGAAAAATCATTGCTGTGCTGGTTCTTCCGTTACTTGGGCTTCCCGGTCCTCTGACACCGCTGCAGTTGCTTTGGCTCAACCTGATGACCGACGGCCTTCTCGGCCTGGGAATGGGTGTTGAACGGGCCGAGCCGGATATCATGCAACGATTGCCCATCTCTACAAAAGCTCAGATTTTTAACAGACGCATGCTGCGTCATACACTGCTGACCGGCGGGATCATCGGTCTGTCAAGCATTGCGGTTGCCTGGCATCACTGGGTGCTTCACCCTGATAATTGGCAAACGGTACTATTTACTTCTCTGGCATTTGCCCAGATTGGTCAGGCAATGGCCCTGCGTTCCTTCAACCACTCGTTTTTTAAAGTCGGATACTTCAGCAACCCGCTGCTGCTGGGCATGTGCGCCGCCGTCGTGCTGCTGCAGATGCTGATAGCTTTTGTTCCTTCCTTGCAGACATTCTTCAATACTACGCCAATTGAGCCTGCATCATTTGTCTGGGTCATCATTCCTGGGATACTGGTCTTTACCGTCCTTGAAGCAGAGAAAGCTCTGTTTCGATTTAATTCCGCATAATTTCTTTCAATTCGTCAATCAATACTCTCAGATAATCATAACCCTTCTGCCAGAAATCGCCGGCAGTAATATCTATACCGGCCAGACGGGCCGTGTCGGCCGGCGACAATGCTCCACCTGACTCCAGCAGGGCGCGGTAGCCCGGTTTGAAACCAACTCCTTCCTCACGGTACTTCTGGAACAGTGCCAGCACCAGCAATTCGGCAAAGGTATAGGAATAGCAGTAGAAACGGCTGTGGATAAAATGGCTGATGTAGCTCCATCCCCAGCGATAGGCCGGAATCATTTCCACCGAATCGCCGAACAGTTTGCAGTTTTCCTCCAGCCATATCTCGGCAATTCGATCGTTGGAGAGCAGACCGTTTTTGCGCTCGTTATGCAGGCGCAGCTCAAAACGGGTCAGCACGGTCTGACGGAAAGTCGTGGCAATGATATCCTCGATCTTGGCGCAAAGCAGCGATTTGCGAACTGCCGGATCGCTCTCGCAGTCCAGCATACTGCGGGTAAGCAGCATCTCGCCGAAAACTGAAGCAGTTTCGGCTAACGGAAGCGGTGCGTGATAATTCAAAAGACTCTGCTTCTGCGACAGAACAAAATGCAGTCCATGCCCGGCTTCGTGGGCAATGGTCGCCAGGTCACGCAGTGTGCCGGTATAGTTGAGCAGCAAAAAAGGCGGAATTTCAGGCGATATGCCCATGGCAAAGGCGCCGCCGGATTTACCGGTGCGCGGCAGAACGTCAACACGTCGCTCGGTGAAAAAAGCATCCACTATATCGCCGAATTCGGGGTCATAACCGCGGTAAGAATCCACCACCATCGAGTGAGCTTCTTCGAAATCATATTTCTTTTCAGCTTCGGCGACCGGGGCATAAAGATCGCAGTTACGCAGTTTATCCATACCGAGCACTCCGGCTTTGATACGGAAATATTCCTGGGCCAGTCCATAGTTGGCCTCGGTAATGCTCATCAGGTGTTCGACCGCTTCATCCGGTATCTCGTTGCCGATATTGGTCGGCTGAATCGGGGTCTGATAGTTGCGCAATTCCATATCCTGGCCATGATCAAGCGCCATGTTATTGAAGACGGCATTGTAGACGATCCCATGTTCGCCATGGCGCTCCAGAAAGGTGCTGAAGGCCCTGAAGCGCACATCGCCAGAGGTGTGGTGCAACAGCGAAAGCAGCTCTTCCCCGGTGAACTCCTTTTCCTCGCCATCCATTTCCATTTTGTAGCTGAAGGAGGCCGACAGTTCGTCAAAGAGCTTGGTGAAGGCACGAATACCGGTCAGATCCTTGCGAGTCAGCAGGCGCTCCTCATTCTCCTTGAGAGTGTGAGGGCGGAACTTGCGGATGCCTTCCAAAAAATGCAGATAACCGGCGGTTTCCGGGAATGCACGGAAAGTCTCAAAGCGCGCGTCATCCAGTTCCATCAATTCCAGATCAAAGAACAACAGATCCTGCGACAGGCGATTGCCCAGCTCTGAGCAGCGTTGGGAAAGAGCCCGGTTGGTTTCGTTCCCGGAGTCGGATGCAAACAGCAGATGGGCATAACAAAAAGGTTTCGACATGCGGGTCTGAAGTGCTTCATATTCGCGTATCGCCGCCAGAAGGGCCGTGTTGTCCAGCGTAGCGACCTTTTCAAAATAGCTTTTGCGGAATTCGGCAGCCAATTGTTCAAAAGAACCCAGATCAGCTTCAAGTTCCGGTGAATCGGGAGCGGGGTAGAGCAGGGAGGTATTCCAGGTCAGGTCGGATGTGGTCATTGAAATTTCCTCTTCTAGAATATTTGGGATAGTTTACGGAAAGTTGTAACGGTAAAGATTACTACGGATGAACAGGTGCGTCAAGGCGGGGGGGAATTGTTCTGCAATTATCTTAACCAATTCCGTATATTTGTATTGAAAGGTAAATTGATAATTAGTATTATTACGATCGAAACGATCGATTATATAAATATATGTGGGTTGACATGACACTTAAGCAGTTGGAAGTTTTAGTGGCAATAGCCGATAGCCTGAGCTTTTCCAAGGGTGCCGAAAAAAGCTGCATAACCCAATCAACTGCCAGTCAGCACATTCACGGATTGGAGGAAGAGCTCGGTATTCGCCTTTTTGACAGGGGCAGGGGAGGGGCACTGCTTACGGAAGCAGGCAAGCTGTTTGTTGCCCGAGTCCGCAAAATCCTCGCCGATTGTGAAGACTCCCGCTCGGCAGTACGGAGATTTCTGGGTATGGAGGATGTTATCCTGAGAGTCGGGGCCAGTAATATTCCAGGTACCTGGCTGATACCCACTGTGCTGGAGCAATTTATCGGTCAGTATCCCAAGGTTCGCCTGGAAGTGATTCAGGGGGACAGCCATTCTGTGCTGAATCAGTTGATTGATGAAGAGATCGAACTGGGCTTTATTGGTGGACGTTTTGATGAAGAACGGATTGAATTTGAGTCGATGGGACAGGATACTATCGTATGTGCCGTTTCATCGGATCTGTTAACCGATCGCAAACCAAACCTGAGTCAGGAAGATTTATGCAAGCTACCGTTTGTAGTGCGTGAGGATGGTTCAGGGACTCAAAAAGCGGTTTACGAAGCTTTGGCAAGGACATGGATCAACAAGGAAAAACTAAATATTGTTGCTGTATTAGGCAGCACCGAGGCAATCCGGCGGGCATTGCTGAACGGAACAGGCTATGCTTTCGTTTCCAGCATGTCCATTTCGGAAGACATTGCCAATGGTCAATTGACAACGGTCAGGATACCAGGGGTAAATATTTCCAGACATTTTTTTGCCGCGCGCAGAAACGGTCGCGAGCTGTCTCCGGCGGCTTGCGCGTTTTGGAATATCATGATTTCGCGCTGGAAAACAAATCCCCATTTACAGTAAAATTTACAAAGCGAGCACACTATTCCGCTTTTACAAATTGTCCCTTTTCACCGCATTTCTCGCATTTTTGAGGTTTGCAGCGCCCATCCTTGATGAATCCGCATGAACATTTCCAGGTTGCCATAATGCATCACCTCCTATGGATTAGTTGTGTACAGTTTCAAGATTAGTATCAGTTAGATTCAGCAATAATTTTAACTCTACGGCCTTCAACCTGAATTCTGCCGTCGGCAATAAGTTTAATCGCAGCAGGGAAGGCATTATGTTCCTCTTTTTGAATTCTTGCAGAGAGAGAGTCTTCGGTGTCATCCTGTTCCACCGGGACAACCGACTGCAGTATGATCGGCCCGGTATCTGTGCCGCAATCTACAAAATGCACCGTACATCCGGAATAGCGCACTCCGTAGTCAAGTGCCTGTTGTTGGGCATGCAGGCCGGGAAATGAGGGAAGCAGCGCGGGGTGAATGTTGATAATGGCATTAGGGAAAGCGTTAATCATGGTTTCTGTCAGAATCCTCATAAATCCAGCCAGAACGACAAGATTTGCATCAAACTTTCTCAGGATTGCAACGGTAGCCGCATCATATTTCTGCCGATTTGCAAAACCGCTGTTTTCATGAATAACTACCGGGATTCCATGATTCTTCGCGCGAGTCAGCGCATATGCATCCGGTTTATTGCTGATCACGCAGGCTATTTTTGCAGCAATATCACCTGATTCAATACGATCGATAATCGCCTGAAGGTTTGTACCGCTTCCCGATACAAGAACTCCCAGCCTGCAGGTTACATTATCTCTCATCAATTACGCCCCCACAAGTTCAACACATTCACTGCCGACCGGGCATGCAACAATCTCACCTATGCACCAGGCCTGTTCATTCAACCCCTTCAAACGATCAATTATTTCTTCTGCCTGATTTTCAGACACGGCAAGCACCATTCCGATCCCCATATTAAAGGTACGGTACATTTCGTCTCTCTCCACATTGCCGGCATCGCGCAGGGTATCAAAAAGAACGGGACGCTCCCATCGGTTCAGGTAGATTTTTGCATTACAACCCTTTGGCAGAATCCTGGGAACATTTTCCAACAGGCCGCCACCGGTAATGTGAGCAATGCCTTTGATAGAAAAATCCTTCAACAGATTGAGTATTGAACGGACATAGATGCGGGTCGGGGTCAGCAGCACATCGGCAACACTGCTGCCGGTACCCGGCAATTCTGAATCGATTTCAAGTCCCATATGATCGAATATCAGTTTGCGTGCCAGAGAGTAACCGTTGCTGTGCAACCCGCTGGAAGCAATACCGATCAGGCGATTGCCGACAGCAATGCATGACCCGTCGATAATGGATTCACGATCTACGACACCGACGGTAAAACCGGCAACATCATATTCTCCGTCGGCATAGAAACCGGGCATTTCAGCGGTTTCACCACCAATAAGAGCGCAGCCGGCCATTTTGCATCCCTCGGCAATCCCCTTGACTATTTCAGCCGCTTTTTCAGGAAGCAGTTTTCCGGTCGCAAGATAATCCAGGAAAAATAACGGTTCAGCGCCCTGAACAATGATGTCGTTGACGCACATCGCAACCAGGTCAATACCAACCGTGTCATGGCGGTCAGCCATAAACGCAATTTTAAGTTTGGTGCCAACGCCATCGGTTCCTGAAACCAAAACCGGATTTTTATATTTTGCGGTATTAAGCGAGAACAAACCGCCAAACCCACCTATATCCGCCAGAACTTCCGGACGGGAAGTGGCTTTAACCAAGGGCTTGATCATGTTGACAAAACTGTTGCCGGCGGCAATATCTACACCTGCATCCTTATAGGTTACGCGTTTATCACTCATCTTTTGTTATCCTCCTCAGGCAAAGAGTGTTTGTAAAACATGCCCCTCGAAATGTCAATTTGAAACTGTTGCAACAGACAGTTCTTCAAGAATATATCTTGACAAATCCGCATGTTTTGGGATTATTGATGCACAATGACAATACGGACCTTAACATTAAGCACCAAGACAACCATCTGCCTGTTTCTGTCCGGACTGATTGTTATTGCCTGGACCGCTCAGTCCGGCGCTGATATATACCGTTACGAGGATGATGAAGGCATTGTCCATTTCACCGATGCCCCCACCGATAAACGTTTTAAAATATTCATGAGGGACCTGAAAAAAGACCGTGAATTGCGTACAAAGCTGAAATATGCCAGCTCGGTAAACCCTGCTGAATATGAGCAACTGATCAAGAACTGTGCTGATAAATACGGGGTCAGTACTTCGCTGGTCAAGGCTGTTATTCATGCCGAGTCGGGTTACAATCCCAATGCGGTGTCCAGCAAGGGGGCCAGCGGTCTGATGCAGTTGATGCCAGGTACTGCGAAATCACTCAATGTTGCCGATCGGTTCAACCCCAAGGACAATGTCGAGGGTGGGGTTAAGTATCTCCGTTTTCTGCTGGACACCTTTCGGGGGGATGTTTCGCTGGCGCTGGCGGCATATAATGCCGGTCTCAGCAAAGTGGCAAAATATGGCGGAATCCCACCATACAACGAAACCCGAACCTACGTAAACCGGGTTCTTTCCTATATGCAGACTTATCAGTCCAGTGGTATTTAATGACAGCCGATCGCCCCAACCAAATTCTTAACCTGCCCAATATTCTCACAATGATGCGGATTGCTGCCATACCTCTTTTGGCAGCCCTGCTGTTGACTCCTTCTAAATCGTCCGGTTTCTGGGCAGCGGCAGTTTTTGCCCTGGCATCCATTACCGATTGGCTTGATGGCTATCTGGCACGCCGGATGGGTATTGTGACGGTGTTCGGCAAGTTTCTGGATCCGATTGCCGACAAGATGATTGTTATGGCGGCAATGGTAATGATTTTGCCGTTCGGGCGGGTTCCTGCCTGGATGGTGCTGGTTATTCTGGGACGAGAGATAATTATTACCGGTTTGCGCGGGATTGCATCGAGCGAAGGGATTGTGATCCAAGCCAGCGATCTTGGCAAGTTCAAGACCATCTTCCAGATCGTAGCAATTCTCGGCCTCATACTACACTATGACTATAACTGGTTTTTCGGAATTGCTCATCCGTTGTTGACGGTAAATATGCACAACATCGGAATGTTTTATCTATGGATTGCAACAATTCTGACGATCTGGTCTGGAATTGATTATCTGGCCAGATTCATAAAGGTCATAATTCGCTAATAAATACTTAAATATGTACTATCTATTCGATTTACCAAGTTGTATTTCGAAATTCTCGCCTTTGTAGCTGAACCGCACTCGATCCTTCTGAATAGCCTCAACTTTAGCACCTTCGATCATTGACCCACCCGAAACCGGCACACCGTTGATTACAGCCACACTGTCTGCAGCGCCATCCTGGAAAGCGATGCCGTTTACCCTTAATGCCGGAACTGCCTTGGACGCCACAGGGGGCTGAGCAACTGTCAGGGGCTGTTTTTTTACCATATCGTCATGCTTAAGCTGAGTATTTGGCTGAATAGCGCCACCCGACAGAGGTTTGGCAACAGCAGTCTGTTTTTGCTGTTTGGGAATAGCAGCAGCTTTCTTGAATTCCGAGCGCTTAGCAGGAACAATCTCGATCACTTCAGGCAATTTTTCTGCCTTGATATCAGATGCAACCGGAAGTTGGAGCGAAGGTTGAGTGATTTTGGAAACTTCAATCGTTTCCTTGCTGCCGTCAACAACCGGCGATGAATCCCGTTTCATATACATGTAAGTGGCAATGGATCCGCCGGCAAACAGCAGCAGTGCGGCCAATACAATTCCAGTTGTGGAATAGCGTTGAGAATTGTCAACCCTCAGAATATCAGAATCGATCTTCAGAGATTCCGGTTGGCGTGTCGTCTTCTCATCTTCCAGTTTTTTCAGTGCCTTAAGTATCGAACTCATAGTGTTACCCGCATCAAAAGTTCTTCAAATTCGGTGAACTGCCGGATTTGTCGAATCGGTACAGATACGCAATCGTTTGTGCACCAACTGAATCATTGGCAGGAATAGAATTCGCCTTTTGAAATGATCGCACAGCTTTCAGGCTGGCAGCGCCGAAGACTCCGTCAATCGGACCTCCATAAGCACCGGCAGACTTTAATAGTTGCTGAAGCGCCCTGATCTCATATCTTCTGTTGCCGAAGGAGATTGTGTCAGGTATCTGATAAAAGTTATTCCAAACAAGATAACAGGTGCCACCGGCCAACGCCTCCAGTTCCTTGACCTGTATGGAACTATGATCGGCCAGGGGAGGGTAGACAGTTGCAACATCGGCAGAAACGGATGTTATTGCCAGGTAGTATTTACCATGAGTTCCGCCAACATGCGTTTCAAACAGAAATGGGATATTGGCCTTTATAACTTCACTTAAAGTGCCCTTGATCTCTATCAACCTCAGGTTGCGATTACTTGCCAGTACCGTTGCCGTTTCAGGAATAGTTAACAGACCATCGAGCACCTTTACCGTGGGCACATTCCAGCGAGACATGATCGCATTAAAAGCCCGCAGATGTGCGGTATTCTGATCCATTGCCTGCAGTTCTTTCTCCAGATTCATCACAGCCGCAGATTGGGGCAAGGAAACCTTTGGTTTTGCGTCCGAATGCTCCACGGGTGATGTATGCGAAGAAGGTTTTGTCGCAGGAATTGAGGACTTGGTGAGCGAGCCGGATTCCGCCTCAGTTTTTCGGGGCATCCAGCGGGCAGATGTTATTGAAACTATTGCAATGAGTGCCATTGCAACAATAGCAGATAACACCAGTTTCAGATTGCGTCGTTGCGGCACGTTAAGGATTTCTTTAATGGCACGCGTAATAATGCCGGAACTTATCCGCCGTTTTTCATCTCCGTATGCGACAAGCAAGGCACGGTCGCACAGAATGTTGATCATGCGTGGAACTCCGCGTGTATACAGATAGATCCAGCGGATCGCGTACATGCTGAAAGAAACTCCGCCAGTTTCACCGGCAACTTCCATTCTGCGTCGTATATAAGCCCGAGTCTCATTCATACTCATCGGTCTCAGTCTGTATCGAACTGCAATGCGCTGATTGAGCTGGCGAAGTTCGGGACGGGCCAGCAACTCTTCCAGTTCGGGTTGCCCCGCCAGAATGATCTGAATCAGCTTATCGTTTTCGGTTTCCAGATTGGAAATAAGGCGGAGCTGTTCGAGTACTTCGGGACGCAGATTCTGCGCTTCGTCAATAACAAGAACTACAGTTGTTCCCTTCGAATTTTCATCCAGCAGAAACCTGTTTAGATCAGCCAGCAACTCATTGGCATATTCACTGTTTGAGCTGAGACCAAATTCGTGGTTAATGCTGCGCAGCAATTCCACGCCACTAAGGCATGGATTGAAAATCAGAGCCGAACGGTAGTGTTCATCACCAAGTTGGCTTAGAAGGGTTCTTAAAACGGTCGTCTTGCCGGTACCGACTTCACCGATAAGCTCGATGAATCCATAGTGGTTGTTGATGCCATATAGCAGATGAGCAAACGATTCTTTGTGGTTCTTGCTAAGATAGATAAAACGTGGATTTGGTGTCAGAGTAAACGGTTTTTCGTTGAATCCGAAGTATTTAGTGTACATATGAATTGACCAATATAAAGAGTGGTTCAGGTGGATAATTCTGTAACTTAGATGTTATGCAATAAACTATTGTATATTCCATAAAAACTGATTATTTTCAAGTTAAATCAATGGTATTTGGTTTAGCATTTATGCGAACATAATCTGATTACCAAACTGGACTACATTTGATGCAATACTTTAGCTATAGCAACATAAACACATATAATAACATCGGTACTAATAATTTAGATAACAACCAAAGCCTGGTCTCGGCACGTTATCCGGTTCGAGTTTCGAATTATTATGCAAGCTTGATTCAAAAGAAGGACGATGCAATCTGGAAACAGTGCATGCCGGATCTAAAAGAACTTGAAGATTTTGATCAGTGCCCGGATCCTTTGAACGAAGCATCTCTGAGTCCGGTGCCCGGGTTGATACATCGCTATTCCGACCGGGTAGTATTGCTGGTTTCCAATCGCTGTCCTGTATATTGTCGATTCTGCATGCGAAAACGCCTTGTAGGCAGTGTCGATGCAGCGATGAATGAAACAGAATTTCTGGATGCACTTGCTTATATTGCGGCCAACCCGACTATTCGAGATGTAGTTCTATCCGGCGGTGACCCGCTCATGCTCAGCGATGACTCGCTGCTTCGCGTATTGAGCGGTCTGCGCGCCATCAGTCATATTTCGATCATTCGTATTGGAAGCCGTGTACCTGTTACATTGCCGGAGCGTATTACCTCCGAACTGTGTAATATGCTTAAACAGTTTCATCCGCTTTACGTCAATACCCACTTCAACCACCCGGACGAGATTACCGACGATTCCGGAAGAGCTTGCGCGATGCTGGCGGATGCTGGAATTCAACTGGGGAATCAGACCGTTCTACTGAAGGGAATCAATGATGATGTCGAAGTCATGCGAAAATTGATGACCGGCCTGCTGGATATCCGCGTTAAACCGTATTATCTCCACCAAATGGATCTGGTTCGAGGCACGGCTCATTTCAGGACATCGGTAAATACCGGACTAGGGATAATCAGATCCCTGCGTGGACATATTTCCGGGTTGGCTATTCCACATTATGTCATTGACCTGCCGGGGGGCAAGGGGAAGGTGGCTATTCTGCCCGATGACATGGAGAGGAAAGGCGATACCTTGTTATTGAGAACCTACACCGGTGAACAGATTGCATACAAGGATATTACAACTGTTCAGGAGTGAAGGCCACCACTTCATCAATTGTATCAGCTCCAGCAGCCAGCATCACCAACCGGTCAACCCCCATGGCAATACCCGCAGATGACGGCATGCTGCCTAGCTCATCCAAAAATCGTTTCGGCAGCGGCAATGCCAATCGACCGTCCCGCAGACGCGACCGGTTGGCATCCTCGAAACGCTTGCGCTGCTCAACCGGATCGTTCAGTTCACTGAATCCGTTGGCAAGTTCCAGACCACCCAGATACAGCTCAAACCGTTCAGCCAGTTCTGTTTGCCCCGGCTTCAATCGTGACAGAGCTGCCATTTCAGCCGGATAATCGGTCAGAAAAACCGGCGATGAAAAACCTGCCAATGCCGGTTCGATCACCTCCGTCAGAATTTCCTCGTAAACACCCTTTCTCATGCAATCCCATACACTAGCATTGCTGAATCGTGAAAATGCATCCTGAACACTTATTTTAACCCAGGGCGCGAATGGATCGATTTTACTGGTTTTGTAATGGTAAACTAACGATTCACCTAAACAGGCAGAGGCAACACATCGAAGCAGCTCTTCACAATCTGCCATCAAGGCGTTGTAATCACTGTCTGCCCGGTACCATTCCAGCATTGTAAATTCGGAAAGATGGCGGAAACCTCGCTCTTCAGCACGCCAGCAATGGGAGACCTGAAAAAGACGCTTATGTCCGCGACAGAGCAGACGCTTCATGCAAAGTTCGGGTGAAGTCTGGAGTTGCAAGGTAAGGGCTGTGATCGGGTCGATATACTCTTCGGGGGCGTTGGCTGGAATAAGAAGGGGGGTTTCCACTTCAAGAAACCCCCGATCCCAAAAAAAACTGCGTATTGCCCTGATTACATTCGCCCGAAGCCACAAGGCGCCAATATTCACAAATTACCCCTTGACGCGAGTTGAATACTCACCGTTACGAGTATCGATGACAATTAATTCGCCTTCTTCAATAAAGGGGGGAACGCGCAGGACATAGCCGGTTTCTACAGTGGCGGGTTTGGAGTCATTACCGCTGGTATCTCCCTTGGCCCATTGTTCTGTTTCAGTAACGCGCAGGTTGACAAAGTTAGGCAGCGAGACGCCGATGGCTTTTTCACCAAACAGCATCACTTCGACTTTCAGATTTTCCAAAAGGAAGTTTTTAGCATCGCCCAGGGTTTCTTCTTCCATGACGACCTGCTCGTAATTCGCCTGATCCATGAAGGTATAGTGGGTGCCTTCCTTGTAAAGGTATTCCATCTGGCGTTCTTCCAGGCTAGCCGGATCAAAGGTTTCCCCGGAGCGATAAGTTCTGTCGAGAAGGGTACCGTTAATCATGTTGCGCATTTTAGTTCGATAAAGAGCCTGACCTTTACCTGGCTTGACGAAGTCGAAAGCCACCACCAGGTACGGATCTCCGTCTAAGGTGATTTTTAGTCCTTTTTTCAAATCAGCTACGGTGTACATTGATTCCTCGCTATCGTTTTAATTAAACAACACAAGCCCACCAAAAATGACGGGCCTGTTCAGTATAATGTATTTGGTATAATTATTTGGCGCGGTAAGTAATACGACCACGGGTCAGGTCATAGGGTGAAAGTTCGACTGTGACTTTATCGCCGGGAAGAATCTTGATGAAATACTTGCGCATCTTTCCGGATATATGAGCCAGCACGACATGATCGTTTTCGAGCCTGACGCGAAACATTGCATTTGGCAGTGGTTCAACTACGGTACCTTCAACTTCAATCGCTTCTTCTTTACTCATAAGCAGTACAGCTCCTCAAGGGCTCATTTGATGTGAACAGCGATACCTTACTGATACTGCTCCAAAAATGCAAGTTAATTATACATTTCAGTCCATACAATCGCCCATAAGATATATTATGTCAAGTTGCCTGCTACTCTTCAATTTGACATAATATATCGTAGTGTCTGGTTAACCTTACTGGCATCTCAACAGTTTGATTCCATCTTGAAAAAGCACCTGCATCTTGTTTGGCTCAATCAGGCGTTTTACAATTCCCAATCCGAAGACCGAATGGATTATCAGACTGTTTACACGGTATGTTCCATTCATGTTATAATCCTGCGCACGATCGATTTGCATGGTCGGTTTGAGCGATGCCCACTCTTCACGATCTGCTTCGCCAGGATCTTTTTTTGATGAGCGCGGCGATGATGAAACTCTTGCCGATGCTGAATCTTTTGCAGCTTTAATAGTTTTTGCTTCTTTAACTGTTGGCGGCGGATAATAGTTGTGTACGCCGCCGCAGGTATTGCATTCGACCCTAACGACCTTGCCCTCTACCATTGCAACGATTCTGTGGTTCAAAATTTCACGACAACGCGTGCAACGCGCGTCAATAATATCTCCTGCCGATAATTTTCTGTTGATCATGATAGTCCTGTTTTATGCGTTATATTTCGTTCCCGCGGAATTTGCGGTAAACGATTATGGTAAAAATCGATAATAAATTAGATGTTAGCAATAAAGTACCATTCAAAGATAGTTTGCACCGGCAAAAAACCGCTCACCAGCATCTTCGCCGGAGAGCGGTTTTTTAATGAGCACAGATGGATCAAAGGAGTGCTACCGGGTTTGTCTCCTGTCGATAACTCGTTCGGCTTTTCCTTCGTGGCGCGGAATACTGTTGGGCTCAACCAGTTTGACGGTCACTCCAACACCAAGCACAGAATCGATTCGTTTTTCAACCATATCAAGAAAGGCTCGCTGCATTTTCATTTCGTCGAAGAAAATATTCTCTCGAACTTCTATTCGGACTTCCAACACGTCCAAAGCGCCTTTACGGTCTATCACTAATTGATAATGCGGTTCGCACCCCTCTATTGCTACCAGAACCTCTTCAATCTGGGAAGGAAATACATTGACACCTTTGATAATAAGCATGTCGTCTGAACGCCCCATGGTTTTTTTCATTCTGGCCATGGTTCGCCCACATTCACAAGTTGTATAATCAAGACTGGTAATGTCCCTGGTCCGAAAGCGGATCATTGGGAAGGCTTCCTTGCAGATTGTTGTCAAAACCAGTTCACCCACACTACCGGGCGGAAGAACCTGACATGTCTCCGGGTCAATGATCTCAGCAATAAAAGCATCTTCAGCGATGTGCATGCCGTTTTTACAGCGGCATTCACCGGCAATGCCCGGGCCGATGATTTCCGATAGCCCATAATTGTCGGTTGCATTTATCTTCAAACGCGACTCGATTTCCTCGCGCATTGCTTCAGACCATGGTTCTCCTCCAAAAAGACCAACCTTCAGGGCAAGCGTTTTGGGATCAATACCCTGTTTTTCTATTCGGTCGGCCAGCGTAATTGCATAGCTTGGTGTGCAGACAAGTACACTGGATCTGTAATCCTGCATAATCATGATCTGCTTATCGGTATTACCGCCACTCATGGGTATAACAGCAGCTCCGATCATTTCGGAACCGTAGTGCAGGCCAAATGCGCCAGTGAAAAGTCCGTATCCGAATGCGATCTGAACGACATCGTCGTGTGTGACACCAGCAGCAGTCATCATCCGTGCAACCAGGTTCGACCAGATTTTGAGATCATTTTTGGTGTAGCCAACCACCGTCGGTTTACCGGTCGTGCCGGATGAAGAGTGAATGCGGACAACTTCTCTTAGAGGTACTGCAAACATGCCGTAAGGGTAGTTAAGACGCAGATCTTCTTTCGATGTGAATGGCAGCTTGGAAAGATCAGCCAGAGAGTTGACATCTTCCGGCACGATGCCCAAATCGTTGAACTTTGTTTTGTAGCAGGTGACATTTTTATAGGCGCGATTCAGTGTTGCCTGAAGCCGTTCTAGTTGCAGCTGTTCCAATTCCTCACGATGCATGCATTCATGTTGTATATCCCAGATAGGGTTTGTCTGCATCACTACCTCTTAACGCTCAGATTATTATTCTTTGTATTCAAGCGCAGATTCAACAATTGTCTGAACCTTAGTAATAGCATCTTCTATAGGAAGCGATAGCACTTCTCCGTTAGCCCTGATCTTGAGCTCGACCTTGCCTTCCGCCAACCCCTTGCTGCCAACTACGATCCTCAACGGGATGCCGATCAGATCGTTATCCTTGAACTTGACACCCGGTCGCTCGTCGCGGTCGTCAAACAGCACTTCGATACCCAGTTTTTCAAGTTTGAGATAGATTTCCTCGGACGCTGCCATGACGCCCTTGTCCTTTGCGTTGATCGCAACCACGGAACATTGGAAAGGTGCAATGGGAATCGGAAAGATGATACCGTTTTCGTCATGGTTCTGTTCAATGGCGGCAGCCACCGTGCGGCCGATACCGATCCCGTAGCAGCCCATGAAGATGACCTGCTCCTTGCCGTTGGCATCCAGGTAAGTGGCATTCAGAGCCTGGGAGTATTTGGTGCCAAGTTTGAAAACATGGCCGACTTCAATACCCCGCCACATTTCTAGCTTGCCTTCTTCGCAGCGGGGACAGCCGTCACCGGCCTCAACATTACGGATATCAATGAAGCGGTCGGGTGTGAAGTCGCGTCCCGGATTGGCATTGCAGTAATGCATATCCTTTTCGTTGGCACCGATGACAGTGTTGACCATTTTCTGTACCAACAGATCAGCAACGACCAGCAGCTTTTCCTTCAGGCCAATCGGACCCAGGAAACCGATAGGAGAACCGGTCAAGCGCAGGATTTCCTCTTCGGTGGCCATCCTGATTTCATTCCAGCCCAGCGCATTATTAAGCTTGATCTCGTTCAGTTCGTGGTCGCCGCGCAGCAGAGCCATGACAAACTCATCGGTATCAGAACAGTAAATCAGTGTTTTTATTGTCTGATTGGAATTCAAGCCGAGAAAAGCAGCCACATCTGCAATGGTCTTCATATTTGGTGTGGCGGTTTTCTGAATCGGCAAAGGGGCACCGGCAACGTTTTCCGACACTACCTTGGACTCGGCCTTTTCAACATTGGCGGCATAACGGCAGGCATCACAGGATACGATGGCATCTTCACCAGAATCAGCCAGCACCATGAATTCGTGCGAAGAGGAACCGCCGATACTGCCGGTGTCGGCCTCCACGGCCCGGAAGTTGAGCCCGCAGCGCTCGAAAATGCGCATATAGGCGTTGTACATCTTGTCGTAGGATTTATCCGCGGCAGTGCTGTCCACATCAAACGAATAGGCGTCCTTCATGATAAACTCGCGACCCCGCATCAGACCGAAACGGGGACGAATCTCGTCACGGAATTTAGTCTGAATCTGATAGAAGTTGACCGGCATCTGACGGTAACTTTTAATCTCTCGTCGAACCATGTCGGTAACGACTTCTTCGTGGGTTGGCCCCATGCAGAACTCGGCATCCTTGCGATCCTTAAAACGCAGCAGTTCCTTGCCGTAAAACGCCCAGCGCCCCGATTCCTGCCACAGTTCAGCAGGCTGAACACTTGGCATCAGCATTTCAATGGCATCAGCCTTGTTCATCTCTTCGCGAACGATATTTTCAAACTTGCGGATTGAACGGAGTCCCAGCGGCAGATAATTGTAAATACCGGCTGACAACTTGCGGATCATACCGGCTCGCAACATCAGTTGGTGCGAGATAACCTCGGCGTCGGAAGGGGTTTCCTTGACGGTCGGGATGAAATATCTGGAATAAAGCATTGGAGAACCTCGACGAATAGTGATGATGATTGATCTTTATTTACAGCTTGTTTATTTCTTCCATCAGGGCATCTGCCAACTTATCTTCCGGTACCTTGCGAACAATCTCACCATGTCGGAAAACGAGCCCCTCCCCTTTTCCGCCGGCGATTCCAACATCAGCCTCACGAGCCTCTCCCGGACCATTGACGGCACATCCCATCACAGCAACGGTGATTCTTTTGTCAACGCCCTGCAGGCGCTTCTCCACATCCTCTGCAACCTTGACCAGATCGATCTGGCAACGGCCACATGTAGGACATGAAACAAAATTTACACCCCGTTGGCGCAGACCGAGGCTTTTCAGTATCTCGTACCCTACCCTGACTTCATCTTTCACATCTCCGGTCAGCGAAACCCGCATTGTGTCACCAATACCGTCCGACAGAAGAATACCCAATCCGACCGAAGATTTGATCGTACCTGAGAAGATCGTGCCGGCCTCGGTGATGCCGATGTGCATCGGATACTCGACTCGTTCCGAAAGCAGGCGATAGGCGGAAACCGTCTTCATGACGTCCGACGCTTTCAGGGAAACCTTGATTTCCTGATAGTTCAGTTCCTCAAGGATGCGGATATGCCCCAAGGCTGATTCAACCATGGCCTCGGCGGTCGGGTGTCCATAGCGCTCCAGCAGTTCCTTCTCCAGCGAACCGGCATTGACGCCGATCCGGATCGGCACCCTGCGTTCGGCAGCGGCCTTGACAACTTCCGCTACCTTCCATTTGTCACCGATGTTGCCAGGATTTAGCCGCAGCCCGTCGATTCCGCCCTCAAGTACCTGCAATGCCAGTTTATAATCAAAATGTATATCGGCAACAACCGGAATGGGACTTAGCTGTTTGATCCTGCCAAGGGCAACAGCAGCATCCGTATCCAGAACGGCGCATCTTACGATCTCGCAACCTACGCCGGCAAGCCCTTCGATCTGGGCCAATGTAGCATTCACATCTCTCGTATCAGTGGAACACATGGATTGCACTGAGCAGGGCGCACCACCACCAACGGCAATTGTTCCAATATTAATCTGTCTGGTCAATTTTTTCATAAGCAGGCATAGTGCCAAAGAGATGCGGGAAAGTCAAGAACGACAAGTTGTTTCATACCAAGGTGCAATCAAAATGAGTACAAGGCGGAGAGGAGAGTGGCGCCAAAGGCCCTCACCCGGCCTTTGGCCACCCTCTCCCTCAGGGAGAGGGTAAACAGTGTACTCTCTCCCTGAGGGAGAGAGATAGAGAGAGGGTGTACGTTGAGGAGCCAACGACGTAATCGATTGATTGCGACTTGGTATCAATCATCTATTTCGACATGTGTCGGAAAGCGTTTATCGCTGGTCCCCCGCCCTACCAAGTATAAACCTTGATAATAAAAAAGACCCGCTGGAACATAGCCGGCGGGTCTCGTTAATACAAATGAATAAAGTATTAGGCAAGTCTGCTTGTGTAGAGCGGGAACTTCTTCATCAACTGGTTAACCTGGACCTTGATCGCAGACAGTTTTTCATCATTACCGATATTGGCGACGGCATCGGCGATAAATCCGGCCACCAGTTCCATTTCCGGTTCCTTAAGGCCGTGTGAGGTACAGGCCGGGGTACCGACGCGGATGCCGGAGGTTACAAATGGTGAACGGGTTTCGAACGGCACCGTATTCTTGTTGACTGTAATGCCGGCCTTGTCAAGCGCCTCTTCTGCCGCCTTGCCGGTAATATCGCTGCCGGTGAAATTGATCAGCATCAGGTGGTTGTCCGTGCCGCCACTGGTCAGCTTGAAACCGCGCTTTGTTAATCCTGAGGCCAGTGCCTTGGCGTTATTTACGATCTGCTGCTGATACACCTTGAACTCGGGCTGCAACGCTTCTTTGAAAGCAACTGCCTTTGCGGCGATGACGTGCATCAACGGTCCGCCCTGAATTCCAGGGAATATCTGGGAATTCAAAGTTTTGGCGAATTCTTCGCGGCAGAGGATCATTCCGCCACGCGGGCCGCGAAGGGTCTTATGTGTTGTGGTGGTAACGAATTCGGCATAGGGAATCGGACTGGGATGTACTCCAGCGGCCACCAGACCGGCAAAATGGGCCATATCGACCATCACGACCGCTCCAACCTTGTCCGCAATGGCACGAAAAGCTGGGAAGTCGATGATACGGGGATAGGCGCTTGCGCCAACCACGATCATTTTCGGCTTATTTTCAACTGCCAGACGCTCCACCTCGGCGTAATCGATGGTTTCGGTTTCAGGTGAAACACCGTAGGGAACGATGTTGAACAATTTACCGGAAAAGTTGACCGGACTTCCATGCGTGAGGTGTCCGCCATGGGACAGGTTCATGCCCAGAATCGTATCGCCCGGCTTGCACGCAGCGAAATAGACCGCCATATTGGCCTGTGATCCTGAGTGCGGTTGGACATTGGCATGTTCAGCACCGAATAGTTCCTTGGCGCGATCGATTGCCAACTGTTCAACGACATCGACATGCTCACAGCCGCCATAGTAACGCTTGCCCGGATAGCCTTCAGCATATTTGTTAGTCATGATCGAACCTTGCGCTTCCATGACAGCTTCAGAAACGAAGTTTTCAGACGCAATAAGTTCGAGATTAAATTCCTGGCGTTCGGTTTCATGGCGAATGGCTTCAGCCACCTGAGGATCAAAGCTGGTGAGAATCGACATTTTTTACTCCTTTATATGCTGAAAATTAACACTGCAGTGAAACAAGAAACGGGACACATGCCGTAGCAGGTCCCGCTCTCCCTTGAGTCTTATTACGATACTGCTAATTGCTGTACTTCTGTTCCAGCGTAGTGATTTTGTCGAGACGGCTCTGATGACGGCCTCCCTCGAAGGAGGCATCCAGCCAGGCACCAACCAGATCACAAGCCTTCTGTTCATCCAAAACACGGCCACCTAACACAAGAATATTTGCGTTGTTATGCTCTTTGGCCATGCGGGCCATGAATACGTCGGTTACCAATGCCGCCCTGATGCCGGGTATCTTGTTGGCGGCAATCGACATGCCGATGCCGGTCCCGCAGATCAGGATACCCAATTCGGCCTGTCCGGAAATAACGGACTCGGCAACCTTTTGGCCAAAATCCGGATAATCAACTGAGGCGTCGCTGTTGGTGCCGGCATCCATCACTTCAAACCCTCTGCGGGTAAGGTAACTATTGAGCGCCGACTTGAGGTTCAGTCCGCCGTGGTCGCTTCCGATAACAATCATTGTAATCCACCTGTCTAGATTTTCTTGAACAGCAGGGTTGCGTTAGTGCCGCCAAAACCCAGCGAGTTGCTCATGGCATACTCGATTTTTGCGTCACGGGCTGTGTTCGGAACGTAATCAAGATCACACTCGGGATCCGGTGTTTCGTAATTGATGGTAGGAGGGATGATGCTCTTTTCCATCGCCATGCATGTGAATACAGCTTCTACCCCGCCGGCAGCGCCCAGAAGATGGCCTGTCATCGACTTGGTGGAGGAAATCATCAGTTTGCCGGCATGTTCGCCAAAAACGGATTTGATTGCCAGGGATTCATTCAGGTCGTTAAAGGGTGTTGAAGTGCCGTGGGCATTGATGTAGGTGACCTTGTCAGGGGATACCCCGGCATTTTTCATGGCCATTTTCATGCAACGTGCTGCACCTTCACCACCGGCAGAAGGTGCAGTCATGTGGTATGCATCGCCGGTTAAACCGTATCCGACCACCTCGGCGTAAATCTTGGCACCGCGTTTTTTGGCCGACTCGTACTCTTCCATGATAACAATGCCGGCTCCTTCAGCAAGAACGAATCCGTCACGGTTTTTATCAAATGGCCGCGAAGCTTTTTCGGGTGAATCGTTGTGACTGTCAGACAGCGCTTTCATCGCGGCAAAACCGCCAATTCCCAAAGGTGTAACGGTTGATTCGGTTCCGCCGGCAATCATCGCGTCCGCATCGCCACGGGCAATCATGTGAAATGCATCGCCGATGGAATGGGTACCGGTAGCACAGGCTGATACAGAAGAGAGATTGGGGCCCTTAGCACCGTACCTGATCGATATATGACCAGGAGCAAGGTTGATTATCAGCATCGGAATGAAGAACGGAGAAATCTTTTTAGGACCGCCTTCGTTCAACAGTGTGTGGTAGCGTTCGATTGACGGCAAGCCGCCAAGACCGGCTCCCACAAGGACACCAACCCGCTCTGCATTCTCGTCATTGATAACCAGTCCGGAATCTTCCATGGCATAATGTGCCGCAGCAAGAGAATATTGAATAAAAAGATCCATTTTCTTGATCTCTTTTTTATCAATATATTTCTCGGCATTGAAATCGGAAACCTCGCCGGCAATCTTGACCGGCATGTCACTGGCATCAAATCTTGTTATAAGGCCGATTCCGGACTTGCCAGAGATAAGCGCATCCCAGTTACTGACATTACCGCATCCGAGTGGTGAAACTGCTCCGACGCCCGTAATTACAACTCTTCTCATGATTGGTTACTCCATATAGGATAAACTGATGTGACAAATAAAAGGGAGGGAAGTGAGAGGGGTCTCCCCTCTCACCTTGGTTCAGTATCAGCTATGCTCAGTAATGTACTCGATGGCATCGTTTACTGTCTGAATCTTTTCTGCATCTTCATCGGGGATTTCAAGATCGAACTCCTCTTCGAGAGCCATAACCAGTTCGACAGTATCCAGGGAGTCAGCACCAAGATCATCCATGAAAGAAGCTTCGGTAACTACCAGTGATTCTTCTACACCTAACTGTTCAGCAACAATTTCTTTTACCCGTTTTGCAATGTCAGACATCTTTCACCTCCGTGTGATTTTAAACCTTTTCAGGTTTCGTGTGTAAAGCTAGTGATGGTAATTAAGCATGAAATCCTTAAAAGTCAATCGATATTTTGAAGCCAGGTTTAGGCCAGGACTGAATTCCTGATGCCATACTTGATCCTGATCTCAGCAGCGACCTGTTTTACATGTACATGCCGCCGTTAACCGCCATGACATGCCCGGTGATATATCCTGAAGCTTCTGAAGCGAGAAAAAGAACCGCGTTGGCGATATCATCCGCGCTGCCCAAACGATCCATCGGAATCTGGGAAGTCAGTTCGGCGCGCACTTTATCGGAAAGCGCATCGGTCATGGCTGTTGCGATAAAACCCGGAGCAACGGCATTGACGGTAATATTGCGCTTTGCCATCTCGCGTGCATTTGACTTAGTGAGGCCGATCAATCCGGCTTTACTGGCGCAATAGTTGGCCTGACCTGCATTGCCCATCTGTCCCACGATCGATGCGATGTTGATAATGCGCCCATAACGCTGCTTGCTCATAACCTTGAAGGCCGCTCTTGTGCAGAGAAAAGCCCCTTTAAGGTTAACATTCAGGACAGCGTCCCAGTCTTCATCCTTCATGCGCATCAGCAGACCATCGCGAGTAATTCCGGCGTTGTTTACCAGTATATCGACTCGGCCGTAAGCTTCTGTAGCCGCGTCTATCATACGTTCAACGTCGGCTGTTACAGTCACATTGCCGACAACCGCCAGCGCCCTGGCACCGGACGCCTGCAACTCTGCAACAACAGCTTCGGTCGAAGCCTGGTCCATATCAACCGCAACAATTGTGGCCCCCTGGGCAGCCAGTGCCAGCGCGATACTTCTGCCGATCCCGCGTGATGCACCGGTGATGACGGCAACCTTTTCTTTAGGCATGATATCTCCTTTCAGTAAAACGTCAGTTAATTACTCTTATCCGCAAAAGTCGCCTTCAGTTCCGCTTCCGTGACAAGTTTGCCGTCGACGAATGCTTTAGCGGCGAACATCCAGATCCCACGCTTGCAGGCGGTTACTTCAAGCTCAAAGCGAAGTTGATCACCCGGCATGACCGGTTTTCGGAAGCGGGCATTATCAATTCCTGTAAAATATACGACTTTGGAGCGGACGTCGGCATCGGAAGAAAGATAGGCCAGTACGGCTGCTACCTGGGCCATGGCTTCGATAATCAATACACCGGGCATGACCGGATGGCCAGGAAAATGTCCCGGGAAAAAAGGCTCATTAATGCTGACATTCTTTAAGCCGACTATGCGCTTGCCGGATTCCATTTCAACTATTTTATCAACCAGCAGAAACGGGTAGCGGTGAGGCAGAATCTTCATGATTTCATTGACGTCAAGCATGTGGTCTCCCTTACGAATTAATGACGGACTTAAGCGGCCAGCAATTTCAGCGAAGCCAGATCTTCAACATTCGCGGTCGAGACTTCTTTGGTAATGCGCTTGACTAAACCGGACAATACTTTGCCTGGACCGATTTCCACGAATCTTGTTACATCAAGTCCCACCATTGTATTTACCGACTGTTCCCACAGCACCGGAGCACAAACCTGAGTGACCAAAAGCGCTTTAACCAATTCCTTGTTTTGGTTCGGCTCCGCATTGGCGTTGGCCACCACCGGCAAAAGCATGTCGCTGACAGGTACTACATCAAGCACCTTGGACAGGCGATCGGCAGCCGGTTTCATTAAGGCGCAATGGAAAGGCGCGCTTACCTGGAGCAGCATCGCCTTTCTAAAACCGCGCCCCTTGGCTATCTCAATTGCTCGCCCGACTGCCGCTGTCGAACCGGCAATAACTATCTGTCCTGGAGAATTAAAGTTTGCCGGTGATACAACATCACCCTCAGCAGCCTCACGGCAAACATCCTCAAGTATATCCGTTTCAATACTAAGCATGGCTGCCATACTTCCGGTTCCGACCGGAACAGCCTCCTGCATGAATGTACCCCGGGCACGAACGGTTCTGACAGCATCGGCAAAGCCTAATGCGCCTGAACAGACCAGTGCCGAATATTCGCCGAGCGAATGGCCGGCCAGATAATCGGCTTTCAGCCCTGTTTCCTGCTCCAGAACTCTCAAGACTGCAATACTGGTTGTCAGGATAGCTGGTTGTGTGTTGGCGGTTAATCTTAGTTCATCGTCACTGCCTGAAAAGCAGATCGTTGACAGTTTGAAACCAAGTGCGTCATCGGCTTCCTCGAATGTCTGTCTGGCAACCGGAAAGTTATCAGCTAACTCCTTGCCCATTCCTGAATACTGCGATCCCTGCCCCGGAAAAACAAATGCTACTTTTGACATATTAAATAACCTTTCCCCAACAACTTCATAACCAGCATAATTACCAGCGTATCAGAGCCGAACCGTATGTAAATCCGCCGCCAAAGGCATCAAGCAGCAGTATATCCCCCTGCTTGATCAGTCCTTGTCGATTAACCTCATCCAATGCGATCGGAATCGAAGCAGAGGATGTATTACCGTAACGATGAAGATTTATGAATACTTTTTCGACTCCTATACCGAGTCGCTTTGCAATGGCATCGATTATGCGGCGATTTGCCTGATGTGGAATAAACAGCGAGATATCGGATGCAGTCATGCCATTAGCATTCAAAGCAGCCATTGCAGCTTCTTCCATGCCACGGACCGCATGTTTGTATACTTCGTTGCCTTCCATATGGATGAAATACGATGCAGGATCTGTCGCCGGGTTTGCAGCCGGATTGCGGCTACCGCTGCCCGGTTGGTACAGCAGATCCCAACAGGAACCGTTTGTGAAAATATGGCTGGAAATTATGCCGGACGGCTCGTCTGATGCTTCAAGTACAGCTGCACCAGCTCCGTCCCCGAACAGAATACAGGTATTTCGATCGGTCCAGTCCACAACGCGCGAAAGAACCTCGGCACCAATTACGAGCGCCTTTTTGGATCTGCCGGATTTTATGAAACTGTCTGCAATTGAAATCCCATAGATAAAACCGGAGCAGGCAGCCGAAACATCAAAAGCGGCCGCATTATGCGCTCCTAGTTCATTTTGCACGATACAGGCGGTGGAGGGAAACGGATAGTCGGGAGTTACTGTCCCGAGAACAATCAGATCGAGTTCTTCGGGTGAAATATTGGCCATTGACAATGCACGCCGGGCAGCCTCGACTGCAAAAGTGGAGGTATACTCTCCGTCAGCCGAAATCCGCCGTTCCTTGATGCCTGTCCTGGTAGTGATCCATTCGTCACTGGTGTCTACCATCAACGCCAGATCGGCGTTTGTAAGTATTTTAGCCGGCAGAGCTGAACCGGTTCCGGATATTTTGGCAATCATCGTGATATCTCCTTTATTCGGCAGAGACGGATTTGAGACTATCACGCTGTTCGGAGACAGCATAGTTTTCAGAAAGTTTTTCGGATACGTGCTCGGTCACACCGCTCCTGGCATATTCATGCGCAAAACGAACAGCATTTTTAATGGCTTTGACATTTGATCCGCCATGACAGATCATTCCAACACCATTAATGCCCAGCAGCGGCGCACCGCCATATTCCGCATAATCAACAATTTTCTTGAAGCGATTGAATGCTCCGCGAACAAAGAGATAACCAATTTTGGATACCCAGCTTTTGACAATTTCGCCCTTCAGCATCTTGCCGGCCGCATCCGATAAGCCTTCCGACAGCTTGAGCACTACGTTGCCTACAAAACCATCACAGACAACAACCTCAACGGCACCGGAAAAAATATCGCGACCCTCTATGTAACCGGCATAGTTAAGTGAAGTTTGGCGCAGCACGGCATTGGTTTCCCGGGTAAGCTCATTCCCCTTGGAATCCTCCTCGCCGTTTGACAACAGCCCGACCGATGGATTTTTAATTCCCATCGCATAGCGGGCATAAACTTCACCCATGATCGCAAACTGAACAAGATGCTGCGGCTTGCAATCCACATTTCCGCCCACATCCAGAACCAGTGTCTGGCCTTTCAGGGTTGGAAAAATCTGGGCAATGGCCGGACGCTCTATCCCCTTGATTCGCTTGAGCACAAACATGCCTGCCGCCATAGTAGCGCCGGAGTTGCCGGCACTGACGGCGGCACAGGCCTTGCCGTCCTTGACAAGTTCAAAAGCCAGGCGAACGGAAGAGTTCCGCTTTTTACGTACGGCATCCGAGGCAGAATCATGCATGCCGACCACTTCACTGGCATGAAAAATATCTATATCAAGACCGTCTGCGGAATGTTTGGCAAGTTCAGCTTCCAAGCGGTCGCGGTCACCGACAAGCGTTACTGGAATTCCGAATTCACGACAAGCGGCAACAGCACCCTCAACCTCAACCACCGGAGCATTGTCGCCGCCCATTGCATCAACTGCTACTCTCATCTGTCTCGGTAATGACACAGGTATCTGCTATTACTGAGCTTTGGTAAGGTCGATAACTTCTTTACCCTTGTAGGTTCCGCAGGTAGGGCAAGCGCGATGCGGCAGTTTGGGCGCTTTGCACTGGGGGCAGGTCGATACGGACTGTGTGGTCAGGAAGTCATGTGCCCTTCTCATGTTCTTACGTGATTTGGATGTCTTTTTCTTTGGTACTGCCATGATATTTCTCCTTTTTCTGGTGGTTCACTTCAGTGTAACAAGCTATTTTATTTAGACACCTTAAAATCTTTCAGAGCGCTAAATGCGAGACTTGCTGTTTCTTTAACACATGTGCATTTAGATATATTCAGGTCAATTCCGCATGAGTGACACAACCCCTTGCAGTTCTCGCTGCAGAGAGGTTTGAGCGGAATCTCCATTGCCACCTGTTCTTCTATTTCATGAGTCAGATCGATTTCATCACCCTGATAGATGGAAGAAAGCAGGTCCTGCTCTCCCAGTTCAATATCATCTCCATCAACAGCCTGATTTTCCGTATCCTTGCGAAAGAACACCGTAAAGTTAACGTCAACAAAAGAGTCGTAATCGACCAGGCAGCGGGAACAGGATAGGGACAATGGGACCGACACACGACCACTGACCCGAATATGGTCGTACTCGTGAGCAGCGGTTATGTCACCCTGGACAAAGCCGGTAAACTTGCAGATCTGATCTTTTTGCATACCGGTAAGTACCGGAAATGTTTCGACCGGTTCCTCGATATGCAGATCTATCGGCTTGCTCTTGATACGGTCTACAGCCAGTTTCACGACATCTACCGCCCGTTATTATTAGTACAAAATTTAAAGCAAGTCAGTATAGTGAATGTTCTTGATTTGTCAAGAAGTTTGCTGAGCTGCATTATTGAACCTGCCATAACGATTATTCATACTCCCAAAATCCGTCATCAGGTCAGTCGGCAACATATCCCATGTAAAGCGCCAACTCCAATTATCAAAAGCCTTTCCGGGGATATTCATGCGAGCCTCGCTGCCCAGCATCAGCATATCCTGAAATGGTACAACAGCCGTATCCGCAACCGACATGAGCGCAGATCTAATCAATGCCTTGACACAATTGCCATCATTGCTGCCGAGATAATCCAGCACTCTGCGACGTCGAGAGCTGGAAAGCGAGTTGCACCAACCCAAACTGGTGTCATTGTCATGAGTACCCGTATAAACCACACAGTTTCTTTCATGATTGTGCGGCAGGTACGGGTTTGATGAATCCGAGTCAAATGCAAACTGCAGAATCTTCATGCCCGGGAAGTTATAGCGATTACGAAGGGCATCGACATCAGGCGTTATTACACCTAGATCTTCAGCAATAATCGGAAGCGACCCAAGATCCGAAAATATGACGTCAAAGAGTTCGGTACCGGGCGCCTCAACCCATTTGCCATGCTGAGCGGTACGATGAGAAGCCGGTACATGCCAGGCGGCTTGAAATCCACGGAAATGGTCTATCCTGACTACATCAAAAAGTTCGAACATCGCCCTGAAGCGATTAATCCACCAGGAAAAGCCCTGATTTCTCATCTTGTCCCAGTCATAAAGCGGGTTGCCCCATAACTGACCTGTATTGCTGAAATAGTCGGGAGGCACACCGGCCACCGCCGTAGACCTGCCTTTTGTGTCAAGCAGATAGAGTTCGCGATGGCTCCATACATCAGCCGAATCGTAAGCCACGAAAATCGGAAGATCGCCGATAATTGCAATTCCACGAGATTCGGCATGCTTTCGCAATGCCTTCCACTGCCTGAAAAACTGCCACTGGATATATTTATGTATCCCTATCTCTATTTCCAGGTCAACCGAGGCTTTTTCATATGCGTCTGCCGTCAGCAGTGCCGCCTCCTTGGTCCATTTATTCCACGGCTTTCCCTTGAACTTTTGTTTCATTGACATGAATAGAGCATAATTATGAAGCCAAGGGGTCGTATCGCAGAAATACCAGAAGTCATTCTTGCGTTGCGACACCTCTTGCGACAAAAATGCTGAACCGGCCTGATTCAGAAGTTGCTGTTTGAACAGGGAAACGGCATCGAAATCGACGCTGTTTTCAGGAAAATCAACATTGAAACATCCGTCAGGCAGATCGCCTTCAGTAACTATCTGCTCCAGGTCAATCAGGAGCGGGTTGCCGGCAAAAGCTGAAAAAGCTGAATACGGAGAATTGCCGCAAGCTGGCGGTGTCAGCGGAAGGACTTGCCAGTATGACATCCCCATGGCTGCAAGCAGGTCGATAAAACGACGGGCATCCTTGCCCATTGATCCAACTCCACCGGAGCCGGGCAATGAAGTCGGATGAAGCAGAACCCCGCAACCACGTTTATTTAGCATCCAGACCTCCTGAACTCAATATAGCTTTTAAATAGAGCACACACCTCACTGCTTTGCAAACAAAAATCTCTTTTAATGCATATAATTCCAGTCCGGCATAAATTACTGTTTTTGTTTTACAGGCTGCTCCCAGCAGATTGGTATGCTTTGCAGCCGGTCAGCTTGACTTTATCCATTCCAATGATTAACTCAATTGATAGGACATATTTCAATTTCGTCCTGAGTTTTGGGATGAGAACTATTTCACGATTATGGGGAGTTGCCATCATGGACTTCAACAGACTGACACAAAAATCACAGGAAGCCTTTGCCGAAGCCCAGAACAAGGCGATCTCGTTCGGACATGTCGAGGTGGATGGCGAGCATCTGCTATGGGCTCTGCTTGATCAGGCGGATGGCCTGGTGCCGCGCCTGCTGCAACGGATGGACATTCGACCCGATATTGTAAAAAACGAAGTCGAGGCGGAACTGAACCGCAAAGCCCGTGTCTCCGGACCGGGAGCAGAAGCCGGAAAGATCTACGTTTCCCAGCGATTGTCTCGCACACTGGTAGCAGCGGAGAATGAAGCAAAACGGCTCAAAGACGAATATGTATCGGTTGAACACCTCTTGATGGCGCTGATTGCCGAGGGTGACAAGGTGCCATCCGGGCGCATCCTGAAACAGGCCGGCATTGACCGTGAACGCTTCCTGAAAACCCTGACGGATGTACGCGGCAGCCAGCGGGTACAGAGCGCCAATCCTGAAGCGACCTATGAAGCGCTGGAAAAATACGGCCGCGATCTGGTTAAGATGGCCAAGACCGACAAATTGGACCCGGTCATCGGTCGCGATGAGGAAGTGCGCCGTGTGATCCGGGTGCTGTCCCGCAAAACAAAGAATAATCCAGTGCTGATCGGCGAACCGGGGGTCGGCAAAACGGCCATTGCAGAAGGATTGGCTCAGCGGATTGTCCGGGGCGACGTCCCGGAAGGACTGAAGGACAAGACCATCTTCGCGCTAGATATGGGAGCGCTGGTAGCCGGCGCCAAATACCGCGGTGAATTCGAGGAACGCCTCAAGGCGGTACTGAACGAGGTTAAGGAGGCCGAGGGTCGTATCATTCTGTTCATAGACGAACTTCACACCATCGTCGGGGCTGGCAAAGCCGAGGGAGCGATGGATGCCGGCAACATGCTGAAACCGATGCTGGCCCGTGGTGAGTTGCACTGTATCGGTGCCACCACGCTTGACGAATATCGCCAGCATATCGAAAAGGATGCCGCTCTGGAGCGCCGCTTTCAGCCGGTTTTGGTGGAGCAGCCCACGGTTGAGGACACGATTTCGATCCTGCGCGGATTGCGTGAGCGCTTCGAGGTGCATCACGGCGTCAAAATTCAAGACAACGCCCTGGTTGCGGCAGCGACTCTTTCAAACCGGTACATTACGGAACGATTCCTGCCAGACAAAGCGATCGATCTGGTGGATGAAGCCTGCGCAATGCTGCGCACCGAAATTGACTCGCTGCCATCGGAGCTGGATACGATCAGTCGCCGGGTAATGCAGTTGGAGATCGAGGAGCAGGCTCTCAAAAAAGAGAAGGATGATGTCAGCAAGGAGCGTCTGGAGAGTTTGCGCAGAGAATTGTCCGGCGACCGGGAACGGGCGAACTCCATGAGGGCCAAGTATGATTCGGAAAAGGTGGCAATCCAGCGCATTCAGGGACTTCGAGAACAGATCGAGAAAACCAGGCGAGATATAGAACAGGCCGAGCGATCCTACAATCTGGAACAGGCTTCCAAGCTGAAATATTCCGAACTGCCCGGATTGGAAACCGCTCTTAAAAATGAAGAGAGCGCACTGAATGAAAAACAGGGGGGCCAGAAGCTGCTGCGTGAAGAGGTTACCGAAGACGAAATTGCCGAAATAGTGGCACACTGGACCGGCATCCCGGTAACACGGCTGGTGGAGGGGGAACGGGAAAAACTGCTGCGACTGGAGGACATCCTGCACGAGCGGGTTATCGGCCAGGATGAGGCGGTGCAGCTGGTGTCCGACGCCGTGCTGCGGGCACGCTCCGGCATCAAGGACCCGCGTCGGCCGATCGGATCCTTCATCTTCCTTGGCCCGACCGGGGTCGGCAAGACCGAGTTGGCACGCACCCTGGCTGTTTCACTGTTCGATTCGGAAGAGAACATGGTTCGCATCGACATGTCCGAGTATATGGAGAAATTTGCCGTATCACGCCTGATCGGAGCGCCTCCCGGCTATGTGGGTTACGAGGAAGGTGGTCAACTGACCGAAGCGGTCCGTCGCAAGCCATACTGCGTACTGCTGTTTGACGAGATCGAAAAGGCTCACCAGGACGTGTTCAACATACTGCTTCAAATTCTGGACGATGGCAGGGTGACCGACAGCCACGGCCGTACGGTCAGCTTCAAGAATACCGTTATCATCATGACCTCCAACATCGGTTCTGCTCACCTGCTGGAAGGGATCACGGCCAGCGGCGAGATTCGCGAAGATGCACGCCGAGCAGTCATGAATGAGCTCAAGCTCGGTTTTAGGCCCGAATTTCTGAACCGGGTTGATGACATAGTACTCTTCAAGCCGCTGCATCTGGATGAAGTCAAGCGCATCGCTGGCCTGCTGGCGGAACAGCTCAAGCAACGCTTAAAAGAGCAACGCATAACACTTGAAATTACTGATGAAGCTATGGGTTTCATCGCCCAGGCCGGTTATGACCCGATCTATGGCGCCCGGCCGCTGAAACGCTATCTGCAGAGGGAGCTGGAAACCCGCGTTGCACGGGCCATAATTGGCGGAAATACTCATGAAGGAAGTGTGTTGCAGGTGGACGTTGAAAATGATAAATTGGTTCTGCGCTGAATATTAGTGGAAAGATCTATATCTTAAATAGTTATTCAAAGGATTAATTTATGAGCAGCACTTCCTACGACGTCCTCATTATAGGCGGCGGTCCGGCCGGACTTTCAACCGCTTATCTATGCCACAAAAACGGACTTTCCTATCTCGTACTGGAATCAGGCAAGGCTATTTTCCAGGGAATCGCCAATACCTATCCCGAAGGTAAACTGGTGTACGCCTCCAAACCCAAGGACGCTCCGGAACCTTTCATGGTAGAAGAACTTCGTCCGCCCGACAAACCGGTCACGGTTGAGAGCTACTTGCAGTATGTGCAGCATTTCGTGCAGCATGAGAACCTTAACGTCCAAACCGATGTTGCTTTTGAGGATATCAAGGACGAACGTGACGGCCTGACGGTGATTACATCAAAAGGCAGCTTCAAGGGCAAGAAGGTAGTTCTGTCATTCGGCAGCAACATCCCACGCGAACTGACAGTTTACGGCGATGCCAAGATGGTGGCAAAGAACGTCGATGATCCCAGTAAATACATTGGCATCAAAACACTGGTCATCGGCGGAGGAAATACCGCCGCCGATGTGATCATCAACATCCTCAAGACCAAACGTGAGGTCAACGATACACAACCGGTCTACTGGGCTCACAAGGCCGAAACATTTGACGTCAACAAGGAAACCGCCCAGCGTCTGGGTGAAGAGATTCTGCTGGGGGGGAATATCCGGCTCTTGCCGGGAGCGACACCGCGCATTGGAGAAGTCGACGATGAAGGAGTTGACCGCCTCGTGATCCGCATCAACGAGTTCAAGCAGGCTGACGGCATCGACCTTTATCATGGCTTGAGCTTCCCGATGCACAATGTCATCGCCTGCATCGGCTCCCAAGGTCCGGTGCCGATTTTTGACAAACTCGGAATCCAATCCATCGCCTGCGCAGCAGGCGTCTGCAAAATTGCCAAAGAAGGCGAACGACTGGTGCTGCTTTCGTCAGAATTCGAGTCCACCCGCAAAGGTGTCTACGTCATCGGCGGGGCAATTTCTCCATCCTACATGAAGATTACCGAGGGTTCGATCGTCGAGGAAAAACATCCCAACCTAATCTATACCGCCATCAACGATGCCTATCATGTGGTTGAAGCGATACGTGCCAGGATTGCAAAATAACATATCGCTATGCAGCAAAAAGCTCCCAAGGAAACCAGGGAGCTTTTTGCTGTTTCACTTCCGGTAATGAAAATAATTCAGTAAACAGCCACCGCAGCATATCCGACCACCTGCTGATTGTCTCCCGACACATCCCCACTGTTGCCGTATGCGACCAGTTCGGCAACAGTTGCCCCCAGTTCGCGGACAGCTTCGATCATGACGGCTGATGGCGCCACTCCGCACATCGTGATGTGCTGACTTTTACAGATCTTCAGCAATCCTTCCGCATCGAAAGCAACTACCTTCTCCAGCGCCAATCCATCCTTATGGCGGGCCGATTCGGCCGATTCATAATGGGTCATGTCCGAACTGGCAACGATCAACACATCATCGCCATATTCACGGATCGCAGCGGCTATCCCCATGCCGATCTCTCTCAAGACAGCATAATCGCCATGTCCCAGACAAATTGCAGAAATCGAGACATCCGGTCTCAGATATTGGATAAAAGGGAGCTGGACTTCCAAGGAGTGTTCGTGTTGATGGGCAATACGGTCGGTCTGCATGCAAGCAACGTGTTTCAACAGCAGTGCGTTCAGGGTGCTATTGATCGGCACGACTCCCAGCGGGGTCAGCCATTCGCCATCCGGATACAGTGCTGCCGGAGCACCGGCACCGGTATGGTTGGGGCCGATGATCAATACCGTTCGCGGAATTTTTATGTTCGCATAGAGTTGACCTGCGATCGTGCCGGAATAAACATAGCCGGCATGGGGAGAAATGATGCCGAACACGGATTTTTTGGAATTGTTTTCAGGAACAAGGGATGACAGTGATAGTTTAAGTTGTTGAAATCCGCCTGGATAGAACTGGCCTGCCACGACCGGTTGACGCTGCATGGTATACCTCCCTGACTGAAGTATTACTCAAACGGCAAATCACTCTCCACCGGGACTGAAGCATCCTGCCCCAATGGCAACTCTTCCTGACGCTCATACTGTGGAACTTCATCAAGCGCCTGAATTTCTTTAAGTGTCGGTAGACTTTTTAGATCCTTAAAGCCGAATATTTCGAGAAATTCTTTAGATGTACCGTAGATCAACGGGCGGCCCGGAATATCCTTTTTCCCCAAAATCCTGACCAGACGTTTTTCAAGCAGAGATTTTAGCACCCCGCCGCAATCGACGCCCCGCAGGTGTTCGATCTCGGCACGTGTAATCGGCTGGCGATAAGCAACGATCGCCAGAGTTTCCAGAGACGATTGGGAAAATTTGGAAGTCTTGGCCTTGATGTGACGTGTGACATAAGACTGGTAGGACGGTCGGGTTCTGAACTGCCAGCCGCCGGCAACGGCAGCCAATTCGAATCCCCCTACCCGCTCATCGTAAAATTCGACAAGCTCGGACAATGCTGCCCGTATATCTTCACGCTCGAACTCTTCCAACAGATCACAGATTCGATCTGACGAGATGGCTGATTCGGCTGTGAAAATAATGCTTTCTATGATGGCGGACAATTCTGATGACATATTAAGTTACACTTCCGGTGTAGTCGGGTCAACCGCTGGAACAAACCAGATCGAGCCATGCTGGTCACCCTGAAAAATGCGGATCAGCTTGAGACGGCAGAGCTCCAGCAATGCTAGAAAGGTAACAATGACACGTTCACGGGTAAGTTCGTCACAAACCAGATCGTCGAATTGAACTGTATTCTTTTCCTGGAGGAGCGAAAGTATCTCGTTGATGCAGTCGGCAATACTGAGCGAATCACCCGGTGCAACGTCATGGAAACTCTCTGCCGGAATACGGCTCAAGAGTGCGCGGAATGCATCCACCAGCTCGAACAGGCTTACTTCAAGCGGCCCGTCCTCATTCCGGGCGGCCGCCAGCAACGGTTCTGTCGCCACACGCGCAAAAACCTCGCGCCCCAACAGAGCCCGTGCGCCGATCAACATGCCAGCTTCCTTGTACTGCTGGTACTCCAGCAGGCGGCGTACCAGTTCGGCACGCGGGTCGGACTCTTCATCCTCCGACTCTTCCTGGTCGTCCTGCGGCAGCAGCTGGCGGGATTTGATATGCAGAAGCGTTGCTGCCATAACCAGGAAATCGCCCGCCACTTCCAGGTTAAGATCCTTCATCAGCTTGATGTAATCCAGGTACTGGCGGGTGATCAGCGCAATCGAAATATCGTATATATCAAGCTCGTTCTTCTTGATCAGATGCAACAGCAGATCCATCGGCCCATCGAATTTATCCAGGTGCACGCTGTACTGTTCGTGAAAACCTTCCAACAGGGGCGCGTTTTCCTCAATCAGCTGATGTGTTTCGCCGCGGCTCATATCAGAACTTCAATGCAGTCCGAACCTCCGCCATGACGGCATCGGAGATCAGGGACGCTCGCTGACTGCCATCTCGCAGCAAATCGTCAACAAAGGATGGGTTGACAGCCAATTCTTCGCGTTTGGCCCGGAAAGGCGCCAGTTGCTCGTTCATGCAGACAGCCAGAATGCGCTTGCACTCGACACAGCCGATCGAAGCGTTGCGACAGGCCGGAATGATTTCTTCGAGCTTCTCCTGTGGAACGTAGATTCGATGCAGGTTGAAGGCCACACAGACATCCGGTTCACCGGGATCGGTACGACGCACGCGGGCCGGATCGGTCATCATAGACATGACCTTTTTGCTGGTCTCTTCGGCATTGTCCGAAAGGTAGATCGAATTGCCGTAGGATTTGCTCATCTTGCGGCCATCCAGACCGAGCAGTTTGGGTGTTTCAGTCAGCAGCGCTTCCGGTTCGGGAAAGACACTGCCGTAGAGATGGTTAAAGCGCCTGGCAATCTCCCTGGTAATTTCAAGATGCGGCAGCTGATCGTGTCCGACCGGAACCCGGGTGGCCTTGTAGAGAATGATATCGGCCGCCATCAGGACCGGATACCCCAAAAACCCGAAGGTGGAAAGGTCACGCTGTTCGATGTTGTCCAACATCTCCTTGTAAGTCGGATTGCGCTCGAGCCAGGACACCGGGGTGATCATCGACAGGATCAGGTTCAGCTCCGAATGGTGCGGCACCAGACTCTGACGGAAAACAACACTCTTGGCCGGATCCAGACCGAAGGCGACCCAATCCAGCACCATTTCGCGGGTGCTTTCGGCA
Source organism: uncultured Geobacter sp. (assembly GCA_964458105.1). GTDB lineage: Bacteria > Desulfobacterota > Desulfuromonadia > Geobacterales > Pseudopelobacteraceae > JACRCG01. The sequence goes on along the minus strand of CAYWJJ010000002.1, from coordinate 64,555 downwards.
ATGCCGGATGTATCGGCATATTCGGTGGTCAACGAATGCCAGTCGGCAACAAAAAAGAAACAATCGTAGGAATCCTGCATCTTGATCCAGTTTTCCAGAACCCCATGATAATGGCCGATATGCAGCCTGCCGCTCGGCCTCATGCCGCTGACAACGCGTTGTTTCATAACTAACAGCTCCTTGTGCTTTGATGATCGCAGTAAAAACGATGTTTCATTAAACGTATGGTTGCCTTTCGCAACGTTTCTGCTATCCTGCTGGATCAAATCCATACCAGAACCGGACAGGAAAATCTACATGAACAAGCCTAAAATTGAAACCAAAATCATGAATCCGCTGGTCGGCACAACCATACCGCTCCCCAGCTATGCAACCGGCGGATCTGCGGCGCTGGACCTGCGTGCCTGCCTTGATCAAGCCATAACGGTTCAACCGGGAGAGACCGTTTTAGTACCAAGCGGCATTGCAATCAGCATCCACGACCCCGGATTGGTGGCACTGCTGGTTCCCCGCTCTGGTCTCGGCATAAAGCATGGCATCGTATTGGCAAATACAATCGGGGTTATTGATTCAGACTATCAAGGTGAGATCGGTATCGGCATATTCAATCGCGGAATGGTTCCCTATACGATTGAACCGGGTGAGCGCATCTGTCAGATGCTGTTCGTTCCGGTCACGCAGGTTGCGCTGGAGCTGGTTTCAAATTTCAGCCTGGAAACTGAGCGCGGAGCTGGGGGCTTTGGTTCAACAGGCAGCAGGTAGCCACTACCTGATATGATGCATCAATATTTGTACTTTTCCCTGTACTGTTTGAGTGCATCCTCAAAAAGCATTTCAATTTCCCCTTTGGGACGATTTTGGGCATAACGCCAGAAATAGTTGACAAGGGACGCGGAAACCATGATGACAACTATAAGGGCCAAAGCCCAGGATAAAATTGATTTGGCGTTAAATACGCCGGAAGCGGAGGAATCGCTGTCTTCCACCTCCCTGAACAGGTACATTTCCCTCATCTGCCGAATTCTTTTCAGCTGGATGTTGGAAATGTGGTTAACAATCGCGTCGCGTTCACGTTCACCGATATAAACGAACTGCAATCCGATATTATAATAATTCCGGTCGTTTCCGGCTGCGAAGTTTCGATTCACAAAAATTGCCCGCGCAATGACATCAACGACTCTACGGGGCGAAGGGACGAGAATTTCAAGCAGTACATATTCTCCGTAATCAAAACTTTGATGGGTAACCAACCGAAGCCCGCCCCCGCTGACATTTGCAGCAAGCGGTATTATAGTATCCCATGAATCATTTTCTTCACCTTCCCTTGTATCTCCCATCTCTGCAACCTGAATCTTTTCATTAGGAAGGGCGGCGTTCTGGGAAAGCAGTTCGCTGCTCCAGCTATTTTGCTTCTGCTCCAGTTCAAGCTGCTGACGATGGGCTCTGCGGAGTTCCCACTGTTTGCGTAGAACATCAATATTCTGTTCCATGCTGACGTAGTACTTAATTGGAAGAAATGCATCTATCCGGTAAAATTCACGAAGCTCATCCGAAACTAATTCGCCAATCAGACGCAGCAGCAGTACTCGGGAATCGCCCTCTGATACAATTATGGCCCGGCAGCTGTAACCGGCCCCATCCTTTCCGCCACGCAACTCAAGAATCTGTCCGTACCGTAGTGTTACGCTGGAGGGCAGAACATCTCTTGAAAGCTGCAGGGAAACAAGGTCTTCATCAATATTATGAATAATTGCCCAGTCCCTGAATACTTCGGAGTCAGGCAATGGAATACCGACACCAACCTTGGTTCCAGCCGAGAAACAGCTGGCATATTGTTCGAATTCATTCATGAGTCGGGTTACAGATGATTTGTAATTACTTAACGACGCTGTTCAAAGAAGCGAGCAGATCATCAACATTGATCTTGTGAACACCAGCACCGTGTTCAAGAGTCTCCAGATCGGCAATCTGACATTCATAACAATCAAGATTGAATTCTTTGAACACCTTAAGGGTTTCAGGGCGTTGTGCAATGATATCCGCAATTATCATGTCTCGAGTAATCATATGTCTCCTCACTCCCGTTAAAAAAATGAGGCGCCTTTCAGCGCCTCATCAGTGACATGTTATTTAAGATTTTTTATCGCCTCTTCTATTCTGTCCATACCCTTTGTTATGTTCTCCATGCTGATTGCGTAAGAAAGACGGGCATACTTGTCTGCACCAAATGCGACACCCGGCACCAGTGCAACTTTGGCGTCTTCCAGCAGGTAGGCGGCAAAGTCAGTTGAGTTGCTGATTTTATTGCCCTGAGGGGTTGATTTGCCATATGCGCAAGAGAAATTTGGAAACACATAGAATGCACCGGTAGATCTGAAACAGGTAACACCGGGCATTGCATTCAGACGTTCGACAATATAGCTTCTGCGCTTTTCAAATTCCACACACATGGCGGCGACAGCATCCTGAGGGCCATTTAATGCTTCGACCGAAGCTTTCTGTGCGATTGAAGTTGCGTTGGATGTTGACTGGGACTGCATTTTGGTCATGGCGGACATCAGTTCTTTGGGTCCGCAGGCGTAACCGATCCTCCAGCCGGTCATGGCATAGGTTTTTGAAACGCCGTTGACCACAACTGTACGTGATTTAAGCTCTGGAACCACCTGAACAATGTTGGCGAATTTGATTCCGTCATAGATCAGGCGTTCGTAAATATCGTCGGATATGATCAGGAAATTATATTTCAAACAAACCTGGCCGAGCGCTTTCAATTCATCCTCCGTGTAGCTGGTACCGGTCGGATTGCAGGGCGAATTCAGTATCAACGCCTTGGTGTTTGGTGTAATGGCCTTTTCCAATTGCTCGGGAGTGATTTTGAAAGCGGTTTCTTCACCGGTTTCTATGAAAACCGGAGTGCCGCCGGCAAGCACGACCTGGTCCGGATAGGAGACCCAGTAGGGAGCCGGGATTATGACCTCGTCACCTTCCTGAATCAGCGCTTGGGAGATGTTGTAAAGTGTATGTTTTGCACCGCAGGCAACCGATATTTCATCGCGAGTATATTCAAGATTGTGGTCCCTCTTCATCTTGGCAATAATTGCATCTTTCAGATCGTCTGCGCCTCCTACCGGCATGTAGCGCGTAAAACCGGCATCGATAGCCTTTTTGCCCGCCTCGCAAATATTGGCAGGAGTGTCGAAATCCGGTTCACCGGCACCAAAGCCGACCACGTCGACTCCCTGGGCTTTGAGTGCTTTGGCTTTGGCATCGATTGCCAGTGTTGGCGAAGGCTGAATTTTATTAACGCGGTCTGCAAGTTTCATTTGTCTTTCCTCCTGATTTTGGTGGGTGCAAATTTAGATGCTACATGCAAAGTGGATTTATAAAAGTCCGTATTTCCGCCTTAATGCTGTCTTGACTTCCGGCGGTACAAACATATCTATGTCTCCGTTAAGTGAGCAGACCTCCTTGACAATCGAGGAGGAAAGATACCCATACTGTAAGGAAGTCATCATGAAAAGTGTTTCTATCTCACGTCCAATCGTGCTGTTCATTTGGGCGATCTGAAATTCGTACTCAAAGTCGGATATGGCTCTCAATCCGCGAATAATTACATGTGCTTTTCTTGAGGATACGTAATCTATCAGAAGACCGCTAAAAGTGTCAACTGTGACTCTCCCTTCGGATTTAAGTACATTCTGGATAAGCTCGACACGCTCATCAGTTGAAAACAGAGAGTTCTTCTGCGAATTTCTGGCGACTGCAACAATAATTTCATCAAATATCGAAAGGCCGCGCCTGATGATATCCAGATGTCCATAGGTGATCGGGTCAAACGACCCTGGATACACCGCGACTTTTTTCATGGGACCTCCATTTTAAAAAATTCAAGTGCAGTATCGCCATAAACACGACGGTCGGTCTTGCTGAGCGCGCCGAAACGTTCCGGCAAGGAGATGCGGGCGGAACTCTCTGCAATAAATAATGAATCGTCGGCCAAAAGCCCGAGAGTGCACAACAACTCAGCAGTAGATTCGTAAATACCCGAGTCATACGGTGGATCAAAAAACACCAGGTCAAACTTCCTGCCTCGTGCTGAAAGCAGTCTCAACGCCTTGTGCGATTCCATCGTCAAAAGTTCCGAGCTGTTTTCAAGCTTGGTATAAACCAGATTTTGCCGGAGCACTTCCGATACTTTTCTGTCATGCTCAATAAAACAGCAAGAAATGGCGCCGCGACTCAATGACTCGATACCCAGACTGCCGGTACCGGCACAGATATCGAGCACATTACACCCGTCAAGGTTTTTTTGGTTCGTGATTATATTAAAGAGAGACTCTTTGACCCTGTCAGCCGTAGGCCGGGTTATTTCACCTTGTGGAACTTTTAATTTCATTCCGCGACAGATGCCGGCTATCACACGCATATCATAATTCCCCTGAATCGGATTCAGAGAAGCTAACGCAAATACAGGGTCAGGTCAAGCAGGAAGAGACCGATTATCAAGCCGCAAGAATTGATTCTCACGTTAATAACCGGACATTTTTCCATGCAACGCATGCTGCTTCATAAATAGAATCTTGGCCGGAAATCTTTACTGAAATGTCTGCTGCATATCGGGAATTGCCCATTCATCGGGAGGACCGGCTCAATATTTAGTTATTACTCGCACCGAATAATGGACACTTACGTTGGTTTGATTGATATATGCCATGTATCCAGTCATTTATTTATTGAGCATAGTTTAAGGGTATGCTATTTTTATAAGCTATTTGTCACTATTCAAGCACTGGGAGATAATCAGAATGTTCAGTTCCCTGATAAAGAAGTTTATCGGCAGCAAAAATGAGCGCGAGCTTAAAAAAATGTGGCCAATTGTTGAAAAGATCAATGGCTTGGAATCTTCTATTTCAAAACTTTCCGATGATCAGCTCCAAGCCAAAACGGCAGAGTTCAAGGAACGGCATGTCAAAGGAGAGTCACTCGACTTGCTGCTTCCCGAAGCGTTTGCCGTCTGTCGCGAAGCTGGTAAGCGCGTTCTGGGAATGCGTCATTTCGATGTGCAGCTGATCGGCGGCATGGTGCTGCATTCGGGCAAAATCGCCGAAATGAAAACCGGAGAGGGCAAAACGCTGGTTGCCACCCTGCCCGCCTATCTTAATGCCATTTCCGGTAAGGGGGTCCACGTTGTAACTGTCAACGACTACCTGGCAAAACGTGACTCGGAGTGGATGGGCAGACTCTACAATTTTCTGGGTTTGAGCGTAGGCATCATCGTCCACGGCATCGAAGATGAACAGCGCCGTATTAACTATGCCGCCGACATCACCTATGGAACAAATAACGAATTCGGTTTCGATTACCTCCGCGACAATATGAAGTTTGATTTGGATGATTATGTTCAGCGTGGTTTCAACTATGCCATCGTTGACGAGGTCGACTCTATCCTGATCGACGAAGCAAGAACTCCTCTGATTATTTCCGGGCCTACGGAAGAATCAACGGACAAGTACTACGTAATCAACAACATCATCCCCAAACTTGAAAAAGGTGAGGTCATTGAAGTAGAGGCAAATACCCTTTCCGGTAAACGCAAACAATATAGCGGCGATTTTACCATCGATGAGAAGGCCAAGAGCGCCTCCTTGACCGAGCAGGGTGTTCTTAAAGTTGAAAAAATTCTCAAGATTGACAACCTTTATGACCCGCGCAACATTGAAATACTTCATCACGTCAACCAGGCACTGAGAGCCCATGTCATGTACAAGCTCGATGTTGATTACGTTGTAAAAGACGGCGAAGTCATGATTGTTGATGAGTTCACCGGACGCCTCATGCCGGGTCGTCGCTGGTCAGACGGACTACACCAGGCAATAGAAGCCAAGGAAGGGGTCAAGATAGAAAACGAGAATCAGACTCTGGCGACCATCACCTTCCAGAACTATTTCCGCATGTACAGCAAGCTGTCCGGCATGACCGGTACAGCCGACACCGAAGCCGAGGAGTTTCACAAGATCTACAAGCTGGATGTGACTGTTATTCCTACCAATCGTCCACTCCTTCGACCGGATTTTCCTGATGTAATTTACAAGACCGAAATGGAAAAGTTCAAAGCTGTAATTGAGGATATAAAAGAGCATTACGCAACCGGACAGCCTTGTCTGGTGGGCACGATTTCAATCGAAAAATCGGAAGTGCTATCCGAGCTTTTGAAGCGTCAGGGGATTCCGCATAATGTACTTAATGCCAAGCAGCACGAACGTGAGGCTGAAATAGTTTCCCAGGCGGGACGCAAGGGCGCCATCATGATTGCCACCAACATGGCGGGCCGAGGCACCGATATTGTTCTGGGCGGAAACCCGGAAGCCATGGCCAAACAATGGCTGAAAGCCAATCCTGAAGCAACCGATGAGCAATATCAGGAGATTATCCGGAAATACAAGACTGAATGTGCTGCGGAGCATGACGAAGTAACCAAACTAGGTGGTCTTCACATTCTCGGCACCGAACGTCACGAATCACGCCGGATCGACAACCAGTTGCGGGGCCGCTCAGGCCGCCAGGGTGATCCGGGTTCGTCAAAGTTCTATCTTTCACTGGAAGATGATCTGTTGCGAATCTTCGGGTCGGAACGGGTTGCCAAGATAATGGATCTGCTGAAAATTGAAGAAGGCGAAGCAATTACACATGGCATGATCACAAGATCCATCGAAAATGCACAAAAGAAAGTTGAGGCACACAACTTTGATATCCGCAAGCATCTGATCGAATATGATGACGTCATGAACAAACAGCGTGAAGTTATCTACACCCAGCGGCGTGAGATACTTGCAGGACAGGCTATCAGAGAGAGTTTTCTCGAAATGCTTGATGAAACTATCGAGGATATTGTTGCAACCTACGCCATTGAAAAGACACCGGCTCATGAGTGGGATTGGCAGGGAATCGGCGAAATGGTATTCAGATGCTTTAATCTGCATCTCGATCTTCCCAAGGAAATGTTTAATCGCCTAACCCCGATAAATTTCCGTGACACCCTGAAAGAGCAGACAAAATCCATCTTTGAAGCCAAAGTCGAGGAAATGGGAGATGAACTGATCGATCACCTGATCAAGGTCATGATGCTTCAGGCTATTGACACTCACTGGAAAGATCACCTTCTCAACATCGACCACCTCAAGGAAGGAATCGGACTGCGAGGTTACGGTCAGAAAGACCCCAAGCAGGAATACAAAAAAGAGGCCTACAATCTTTTCATGGAGCTGATGTACCGTATCCGTGAAGAAGTTGTCGAACGTGTTTACTGGGTTCAACTTGAACATGGCGGCGAAGAAATCGAAGAGATGGCAGAAGAACAGCGCAGCAAAAAGCTGGTTTTTAACCTGGTCGGAGATGATGATCGCGTTCAGGAACCGGCCAAAAGCCAGAAGACAGCCGGCAGAAATGACGCCTGTCCCTGCGGAAGCGGTAAAAAGTTCAAGAAATGCTGCGGAAAGTAATACCAAGGTGCAATCAAAATGAGTACAAGGCGGCGAGGAGAGTGGCGACAAAGGCGTACTATAAGTACGTTGAGGAGCCACCGACGAAGACAACGACGTAATCGTTTGATTGCGACTTGGTATAAATCATAATTAAAGTTAAGGTTTATCTCCAGCCTGAATCTTTGGAGGACACATGGACATTAAAGGATTTCAGTTTTCTGCCGTCGAGGCAGCTATAAAAAAACCTGGCCGGAAAGATCTGGCCCTTATATTTTCAGAACTGCCCGCCACGGCCTGCGCTGTTTTCACAACCAACAAAGTCAAGGCAGCTCCGGTGCTGCTGTCAGAAGAGCGCATCCAAAGCGGCAAGGCCCGAGCCCTGATTGTCAACAGCGGCAATGCAAATGCATGCACCGGCGAAAATGGCATGATTGCCGCTAAAGAGACGACTCGTCTTGTTGCTTCCAAACTCGGCATTTCTGATGATGAAGTACAGGTTTCCTCAACTGGCGTCATAGGGGTACAGATGCCTGTTGAGCGGATATACGATGCAATTCCGGGACTCGTTGCAGGTCTTCCATCCGGAACACTCGATGACATCGCTCAGGCCATCATGACAACAGACACGTTTCCAAAGATGGAAGCACGCAGTGCAGTGGCAAGCGGCATCGGCTACACTGTGGCAGGTATTGCCAAAGGCGCCGGCATGATCATGCCCAACATGGCCACCATGCTTTCATTTATCATTACCGATGCCAACGTCGAACCGGATTTCCTTAAACTCACTTTTCGTCAGGCCGTGGATGCATCATTCAACTCGATCACGGTTGACGGTGACATGTCCACCAACGACACCTGCCTGCTGATGGCCAACGGAGCGGCCAAGAACCCGATAATAAAAGGTTTGACCCGGGAGGGGGATGCCTTTGCTTGTTTGCTTAACGATGTGTTGCTGTCTTTGGCCAAGCAAATTGTTCGAGATGGTGAAGGTGCAACAAAGTTTGTGGAAATAAATATCGTTGGGGCAATTAATGATTCGGATGCAAAACAGGCAGCAAATGCAATTGCCAATTCCAGTCTGGTCAAAACCGCTTTTTTCGGTCAGGACGCCAATTGGGGACGAATCTTTGCAGCAATCGGGTATTCCGGTGCTGAAGTCGACCAGTCGCGGCTTTCTCTCCGCTTTGATGATGTAGTCATGGCCCGTAACGGCATTTTTGCCGGTGGCGATGCGGAAGACCGCGGCACCGAAGTTTTGAAAAAGCAGGAGTTTACCGTCACTGTGGATCTCGGCCTGGGTGACGGAAAGGCCAAAGTCTATACTTCTGACCTGACGCATGAGTATATCAGCATCAATGCTGATTACCGATCTTAAGTTCATGTTTTAATAACGCTTATCACCCAGCCTCCGTGACAGGGGGTTTTTTTTATCGTTTAACGGACCAATTCAGTGCGCCTTTTTAAATTTATTCTTGCGGCATCCATCATACTGCATTCAACTCTTCTGATAGCATCTGATGATTTGTTGAATGCGGGCAGAGCATCTTCCATCGACTTCATGCTGGACAACGCTATCCGGCGCGGCCTTATTTCGGGTGGTGTAGTTGCTGTCGGCAACCGCCACGGACTATTGTACGGGGCAACTCGCGGCAATCTGTTTCAGACGCCAGGCTCTCCTCCCCTTTCAGAACGGACTTTATTTGACGTAGCATCACTGACCAAAGTTATAGCAACGACACCGGCTGTGATGAAACTGCTTGAAAACGGCCGTATCAATCTTCTTGATCCGATAACCCGCTGGTTTCCGGAACTGGAAGGATCCGGTCATGAAGAAATTACTGTTCTCAATCTGCTGACACATACTTCAGGGATTGATGACATGGAAATCCCGGCTGACGATTCATTAAACAGAGCCCTTATGAAAACAGCGGCCCAAAACAGTCCTCCGCCGGGTAATCGTTTTCGTTACGCAGACATCAACTTCATTCTTCTGGGTGAGTTGGTCGAGAGGGTTTCCGGCGTATCTCTGGACAGATACTGCGCAGAGCATGTTTATGCCCCGATTGGCATGGCCGACACACAATTTCTTCCGCAACAGGAGCTTAGAGCATTGATTGCTCCCACTGCCGGGTCGGATAAGGCTCTTTCCGCGGGAATTGTCCAGGACATGAACGCAAGGAGACTCGGGGGAGTTGCCGGTCATGCCGGACTTTTCAGTAACGCAGCAGATTTGACCAGATTTGCAACCATGATCCTGAACCAGGGACGCCATAACGGCACAAATCTTTTCAATGAAAGAACAGTGGTGCAGATGACGGCCCCCTACTTTTACAGTAAAGGGCGTATCATCAGGGGGCTGGGATGGGACATCAACTCGCCATTCTCATCACCAAAAGGGAGCCATTTCTCTGAAATGTCATTCGGCCATACCGGTTACAGCGGATCTTCAGTGTGGATCGACCCTGAACAGGACCTGTTCGTGATTCTGCTGACAATTCGGCTCGACTATCAAAATGTTCGACAATTTAACAGACTCAGAGGTGACATTTCCACCTTGGCTGTTTCGATTTTTTCTCACCCACGAATGGCCGACGAAATCTCAAATACTGTGCAACAGCCCTAAAACTCTAATAACTTGACACCTTACCACTCCTGTGCTAGTTATTTTCGGCATACAAATTCTTCCGTATCCACTCAGCAAGGGAGGGATCGATGAGCATTAAACTGCTGGTCGCCGACGACAGTATCACCATTCAAAAGGTAATCGGCATAATTTTCGGAGGAGATGATTACTCCCTGACGGTCGTCGATAACGGCAAGACAGCAATTGAAAAGGCAAGGGAAATTTGCCCCGATGTATTGCTTATTGATGCCCTGATGCCCGGAATGACCGGCTACGAGGTTTCCGAAGCTGTGCGTGCAACTCCTGCACTGGCCAATAAACCGATCCTGATCCTGACCGGTTCTTTCGAACCGTTTGATGAGGACAAGGCGAAAAAATGCGGTGCCGACGATTTTCTTGCAAAGCCGTTTGAATCGCAGCAGATTATCAGCAAGGTGAAGGAACTGTCTGAACTTGGCATTGAACGGGAAAGAGCGGCCCTAGCTGCACATCCGGCAGTCGCTCCTGCAGTAGAACCGCTGGAGCCGGAACCGGCACCCGTCTTTGCACCAGCAGCAACCCCTTCTGCAGCGGCTGCTTTTGATCAACATACGGAAGCACCTCAAACTGTTCCACCGTCTGATATTTGGGGAGCATTCACACCTGAAGTTGAATCCACACCACCGCTATCTTCTGAATCCTTTCAGGCGGTTGAACCCTCCCCGATCGCGACACCCTTCGAGTTTTCAACAGATCCGGATGTTTTTGCAATCGTAAACGAAGAATCCGATTCGCAACTTGTTCAGCAAGACAAAACATCAGGTTCAACGATGCAGAGCACCGGTTCGCAATGGATTCCGGTCGAAGAGCACACCTTCGAGTTTGAAGAAGAAACCGTCTCCGAACTTCCAGGGGCATCATTAACTGAACAAGCGTCACCAACTATGGAATCTTCATTCGGTGACATATCGTTTGAGGATGACGAACCGCTCCAGCCAGCCACTGTTGCCGCACCTGTTTCTACTCCGGTTTTCGAGGCTGCGACATCCAGCGCTTTGGAGGCTGACTTCACTTCTTTTGACGAGCCTGTCGCAGCTTTCACACCCCAAATGACGGCATTTGAAGAGCCAACTCAACCTGTTCAGTCAGCCGCCCCAGTATTATCGGAGCCTGAACCGCCTCCTGTTGCAGCGTCGCCAACTGTGGCAGCTGTTCCGGCCGCATTAACCGAGGACCAACTTAAGGCGGCAATCTCGGCCGCATCAAAAGAGGTAATAGAACGGATCGTTTGGGAAGTTGTTCCGGACTTGGCCGAAGCGCTTATCAACGAGGCAATCCGTAAAATCAAGGCAGGGCTTTAGGAATATTAGGAATATCCTGACCAAATAGCACGTACTGATGGGGATGGTCACACATCCCCATTTTTTTACCCGAATCCAACAATGTGAGGATTTATTATGATTAAAAATGCTATCGCAAAGATTGTCGAACGACAGAATCTATCGGAAGGTGAAATGATCGAAGTAATGAACCAGATCATGTCGGGTGGATGTACACAGGCCCAGATAGGATCGTTCATTACCGCCCTGCGCATGAAAGGCGAGACTGTCGAGGAGATTACCGGCGCCGCTCGTGTCATGCGCGAACGGGCTACGCCGATCCGGGTCGGCCGGGGAGTGCTGGACATTGACCGCGACGACATCAACATCGACCGGGAAACGATCCTGGATGTGGTCGGCACCGGCGGAGATGGAACAAACACCTTCAATATCTCCACCACAGTATCGTTTGTTGTTTCTGCCTGTGGCGTCAAGGTGGCCAAGCACGGCAACCGCTCGGTCTCTTCGGCCTGCGGCAGCGCCGACGTGCTGGAGAAGTTGGGTATCAACCTGGACGTCACTCCCGCAGCAGTGGAAAACTGCATTGCTGAAATCGGCATCGGTTTCCTGTTCGCCCCGGCCCTGCACGGAGCCATGAAACACGCCATCGGTCCCCGCCGCGAAATAGGCATACGCACTATTTTCAACATACTTGGCCCCCTGACCAACCCGGCCGGAGCCGATTGCCAGGTCATGGGCGTCTACAGGTCCGAGCTGGTAGAATTGCTGGCCGGAGTCCTATACAGGCTGGGTTGCAAGCATGGTTTTGTTGTGCATGGCTCCGACGGCATGGACGAAATGACCCTGACCGGAGAAACACTTGTTGCCGAAGTAACAACAGCCGGAGTCAAGCTGACCTCTGTAACGCCGGAGCAGCTGGGGTTGTCGCGCTGCCCTATGGCAGCACTCAAGGGAGGCGATGCAGTAGCAAATGCCGAAATCGTCAAGAGTGTGCTGGCCGGTGAACAGGGTCCACGGCGGGACATCGTATTACTGAACGCCGCCTATGCCCTGGTTGCGGCGGGCAAGGCTGTCACACCGGAGGAAGGCATGGCCCTGGCCGCCGACTCCATTGATTCAGGCCGGGCACTGCAACAGGTTGAAAAACTGGCCGCGTTGACAAATCAAGTGCAATCATAATTCAATTGTATTACCTGGTTGTTTCAGTTACCTTAAAACAAAAAGCACCTAAAAGGGTACTGACATGAATGCTATTCCCGCCAATGATCTCAAGCGACACGGTATCTCGGCAGTTGAACGAATGCTCGCCAACGGCCCGGTTCACATCATAAAACGCAACCAACCGGTATGCGTTGTTCTGGCCGAGGACGAGTACGAACGACTGACCAAGGCCGCCCAGTCTAATACGTCGATCCACTCCCACACCGTCATGGAGTGGTTTGCCCTGCCACCGGCAGGCACATCTACAAAAGAAGAGATCGATCAACGCCTGAATGACGAACGGAATTCTTGGGACAAGGCATGACTCTCTTTTTTGATGCAAACATCATCATCTATCGGGTCGAAGCTGTTGAGCCATTTAATCAGAGGGTTCTTGAGACTCTTCAAGAGTTGATTGCAATGCACCCTAATGCTGAATTCGCTATATCTCGGCTGAGCATAATGGAGTGCCTGGTAAAGCCGGTTCGTGAAAAGAATATTGACTTCATTGAGCGTTACCGGGGCTTCTTTGCTTCAGCAGGACTACAAATCGTGGATGTGAGTTCACTAGTGCTGGAAACTGCAACACTCTTGAGGGCGCACCGCGGGCTGCGAACTCCCGATGCCATTCAGGCCGCCTCGGCTCTTACCCTAAAGGGTCCGGTGACATTTCTCACCGGTGACAGACATTTCCGACAAGTGCCGGGATTAAATGTTCAATTGATGTCTTGATATACAGATGTCAGGTAGGTAACCTCAATTTTCCCTATATAGATAGCCGATTACTTATATTGGGAAAATGTTCCTTATATACGGAAACCCATGATTAATGAGTTATTACAAATCAGAACGAAAGAGTTATCATGACAACGGACACACCTGACATTCTAAATAAAATAGTTGCCCACAAGCATGAAGAAGTAGCAACGGCCAAAGCGCTCACATCGATAAGCGAACTGCAGACCCGCATTAGTGACCTGGAAGATGTGCCGCGCGGCTTTGAGCGCCACCTGCGTGAAGCGGTAGCTTCGGGCTGGACCGCCATCATCGCCGAGGTTAAAAAGGGATCTCCCAGTAAAGGGATTATCCGCCCCGACTTCGATCCGCTTGATATTGCCAGCACCTATCAGGACAACGGCGCCACCTGCCTGTCGGTCCTGACCGACGAAAAGTTCTTTCTGGGTCACCTCCGTTTTTTGGCTCTGATTCGCGAAGCGGTTTCACTGCCGCTGCTTCGTAAGGACTTCATCTGCGATCCTTACCAGATTTATGAGGCGCGGGCCGCTGGGGCTGATGCGATCCTGTTGATAGCAGCCATGCTCGACCTGCACCAGCTGCGGGACTTTCACGCCATTGCCGGAGAGATGCAGCTGGATGTCCTGCTGGAAGTCCACGATGAAGACGAGATGGAAACGGCGCTTCAGACCGACTGCAAACTGATCGGCGTAAATAATCGCAACCTGCGCACTTTTGAGATCGACCTGAATACTACGGGCCGGCTGGCACGAATGCTGCCCAAAGATCGTCTGCTGGTGTCCGAGAGCGGTATCAATAACCGTGAGGACATTGTCCGGTTGCAGTCCGAGGGAGCCGGAGCTTTTCTGATCGGCGAGGCAATGGTGCGGGAAAACGACATTGGGGCAAAACTGCAGGAGTTCCTGCACGGATAATATACCAGGAAAAGGTAACAAATTATGGCGGAAAAACAGGGAATCGGCTTGGCAATTATCGCCTTTGCAGTGTACATCATCGGAGGTATCGGCACTTTTGGCGGCCTTGCTTTGATTTTTTTGATGAAAAACAAGGATTTGTGGGGTTTGGGTGAAGGACGCCCGATCGGCTACCTTTTGCTCTGTGTAGGTCTTTGTCTCTCGATTCTGGGAGTCCTTTTGATGAGGGTGTTCAGAAACCGCGGACTGGCCTGAGTCCACGATTTCTTCCGGCAAGTTTCAGTTAAATCCTTTTTCCTTCAACATGCTGATGGACTGCAGCAAATCAAGAGCCCTCTTTAACTGGTAATCTTTCTGCAAGTCAGCTTCTTTGGCAGTTATACCATGGGGCGCCGTTTTAGTCTTTGATTGTGGCGCATCCTGCTTGCCGTCCGAAGCAAGGCTTTTTTCCAGGTCTTTCTCCTTGAATTCCAGTTCCTTATCTTTTGCCGGCAACGGAGTAATATTAGGCACATCCACATCCGGGACAATCCCTTTGGCCTGAATCGATCTACCGCTGGGAGTATAATAGCGTGCGGTCGTTAGTTTCAGCGCAGCGGCACCTTTCATCGGAAAGACGGACTGCACCGATCCCTTGCCGAAACTCTGCTTTCCCATCACGATGGCGCGCTTGTGATCCTGCAGAGCGCCCGCCACGATCTCCGAAGCGCTGGCACTGCCGCCATTGATCAAAACCACAATCGGATAACGCGGTTCCTTATCGCCAAGTGTGGCATTAAAAACCCTGCTGTGTTCTCGCCCTCGCCCCTTAATCGATACAATTACGGTATTGTTGATATCATCACCGATGAAACAGTTGGCAACTTCGACCGAAGTCTCCAGCAAACCACCCGGATTATAGCGCAGGTCAATCACCAACCCCTTCAATCGACCGCCAGCTGTGGCGTTAAGATCATGCAGCGCCTGTTTGAATTCTGTCCCGGTTCGTTCCTGAAACTGGGAAATTCTGATGAGGCCATATCCATCATCAAGCATGCGCGATTTAAGGCTCCTGATTTTAATAATGTCGCGAATCAGGTTAAAAACCAGCGGCTTGGGGGAACCGTTACGCATTATCGTCAGCGTGACCGGTTTTCCCTTTTCGCCACGCATGCGCTTGACGGCAGCTGAGATATTCATGCCGCGAGTCAAACTGCCATCTATTTTCCAAATATGATCGTTCGACTGTATGCCGGCTTTAAATGCCGGCGTATCCTCGATCGGTGCAATAACCGTCAACTTGTCGTCCTTCATTCCCAACTCGATGCCAACCCCGCCAAAGGCACCCGACATCTGCACTTCCATCTCATGAAAGGGTTCCGGCGGAAGATAGGCGCTGTGCGGATCAAGTGTTGCCAACATTCCGTCGACCATGCTTTGAACCAGTTTTTTAGAATCCGGCTTTTCGACATGGTATTTGAGGACGGCTGAATACGCCTCCTGGAGTAGCGACAGGTAGGCCGAGTCAGGGCGAACATCAAGCGGACGCCAACGACCGTACAGAATGACTGCAAGGCAGGCCGCTAATGCGCTGACGAATATGACAGTTCTAATTTTGCTTGATTTTGTCATCAGTTACCGATCTGTAAGAGGCTCTTTATGCAGCTGATTTATTTCCTGACATCAATACCGTAGCTCTTGATCTTGCGATGCAGGTTGCTCCGTTCAAGCTCAATGATCTCTGCAGTGCGGGATATGTTCCAGTCATTGGCCTCCAGTTTGTGGATGATGAACTCTCTTTCAAACTCCTCCCGGGCGTCCCGTAAAACTGACATCGCAAAAGCGCCTTCAAGTTTCGGGCAAGGCATCCGTCCGGAAGGCGTGCCCCCCTTCAGATCCGGAATATCATACACGGTAATTGTCCGACCGGATGTCATGATCAGGATTCTTTCTATGATATTCTTAAGTTCCCGCACATTGCCGGGCCAGTCGTAACCACGCAGTACATCCACCGCTTCAGGCAGAAAAGCCTTTGCCTCCCGCCCTTCCCTACGGTAAAACTGGGCGACGAAATGACGGACAAGCTGCGGTATATCTTCCAGCCTTTCACGCAGTGCCGGAGCGCGAAACGGAACCACGTTGATCCGGTAATACAGGTCTTCCCTGAATCTTCCCTGGAGAATTTCCTGATCAAGCGCTTTGTTTGTGGCAGCAACGATCCTGACATCAACCGACACCAGGCGAGTTCCGCCGACACGTTCAAAGCAGCGCTCCTGGATGATTCGCAGAACCTTGGCCTGCGTTTTGAGCGACATGTCTCCGATCTCGTCCAGAAACAACGTGCCGCCGTCTGCCAGATCGAATTTACCTTTTTTCTGGGCAACGGCGCCGGTAAAGGCGCCCTTCTCATGTCCGAACAACTCGCTCTCTATCAATTCTTCAGGAATGGCGGCACAATTGATCGCAATGAATGGCCGTTCCCGACGCGGACTGTAATAATGAATTGAACGGGCAACCAACTCCTTGCCGGTGCCGTTTTCTCCCGTTACCAAGACCGAAGCGGATGTGGGGGCAACGCGCATGATCTGTTCCCGCAGATGAGCAAGAATTGGGGCATCTCCGATCAGCTCATACTCATTGGCCGCCGTACGTTTGAGTTCTGCGTTCTCGGCCTTTAATTCCTGCAGTTTCAATGCATTGGCAACGCTGATCAGAACTTTCTCCAATGAGAGCGGTTTTTCGATAAAGTCGAAAGCTCCAAGCTTGGTTGCGCGTACTGCAGTTTCAATTGTGCCGTGCCCTGATATCATGATGATCGTCACTTGCGGAAACATGGTCTTGAGTTTTTCCAAAGCCTCAAGTCCATCCATGCCGGGCATCCAGATGTCCAAAAGGATCAGATCCGGCAGTTCCTGCTGGGCGCATTCAATCCCCTCCACGCCGCTGGCAGCAGTGATTACTTCATACCCTTCATCCTCAAGAATCCCGGAAAGCGACGTTCTGATATCCTTTTCATCATCAACTACAAGAATTGTGTGCACTGTTATGGCTCCCCATATGAATTAATAACTAACCAGCCGGCAGTTCGATTAAAAACACCGCTCCATGCGGCTTATTGTCGCGAACCCGTACAAATCCCCCGTGATCGGCGATAATGCTGCTGACTATTGCCAAACCGAGGCCGGTGCCGCTCTTTTTAGTCGAGAAATAAGGTTCAAAGAGACGTGATTTATCTTCGGCCGGGATCCCGGGGCCATCATCGGCAAAAGTCAAAACTGCCATCTTCAATCCGGTGTCAAAAAAGCTCGATAATTTGATACTGCCCTTTTCCTCCATCGCTGCGACAGCGTTTTCCAGAACGTTGATTATTACCCGCTTGATCTGATCCCGGTCAATGGTGAGCATCGGCAGGATGTCATCCTGAACGAAACTGAAATCAACACCACGATGAGCCTCCTGGTAAAGTGTCAAGGTTTCACGGATCAGCGCATTTATATCATTCGGTTCCGGCTGTATTGCCGGCATGCGAGCAAAATTGGAAAACTCGTTAACCAGGTTTTTTAAATCATCGACCGACTTGATAATCATCTCGGTACATTCATCAAAAACTTTTTCGTCATCGCTGAATCGAGTGAGATATCGTTTGCGGAGACGCTGGGCAGAAAGCTGTATCGGCGTCAACGGATTCTTGATTTCATGGGCGATCCGGCGGGCCACCTCACGCCAGGCCGCCATTCGCTGAGCGCGCATCATTTGAGTCAGATCGTCCAGAACCACAACCATACCCAGGTTTTCACCGCCCTCATCTCGCAGAATGGTCAAATGCAGATGCAACGCCAATCTGGTGCCACGAACGTCCAGAAATATCTGCCTGCTGATGCTGTCATGCTTGGATTTCATCAGATCAAGCAGTGATTCGTTGACAATCTCAAGGTGTTTGTCCTTGATCACATTGCGGAAGTTTTGCCCCAGAACAGCGTCCGGACTGACATTCAGCAACCGTTCGGCGGACTTGTTGATTGTCCGTATAAAACCTTCCCGGTCCACTGAAATTACGCCGGCCGCAACATTACGAAGCACAATCTCCATATATCGTCGACGACGATCTATTTCCTGATTGATGCGCGACAGTTCCAGGTTGGAAACATTGAGCGCCTGCTGTTTTGTGCGAAGATCTTCGGTCATACGGTTGAACGACTGCACCAACATACCGATTTCATCATCCGAATGAGATTCGATACGAACATCCAAGTTGCCGTCCGCAACTTTGAGAGTCGCCTCGGCAAGTTCCTGTATCGGCTTGGTCATGCTATTGGCCAGATATACGCCCATCCAGTAGGCGAAAAAGATAATAACCGCCGTAATCAGAAACAGGGTGATTATATATCCGGTCCGGATCGGATTTTTCAGAATCTTCAGCTGACGGAATTCGTGGTACGACTCGGTAATCTCTTTCATCTTGCTGACAAGAGAATACGGAACATAATAGTTTACCACTACCACACCGACCACATCGGATTTGTTCCAAGTGGAACGGATTGGCACAATACCACGGATAAGATCGGCCTTGCCGGCCTGATTGATACTGCTCAGTTCATTACCCGCCAAGCCGCGTTTGATGTCTTCCGAGGCCGGGTTGGTGAATTCACCCTTGGGAACAGTCGGATTGGTAGCCCTGACCAATTCCTCTCGCTGGGCTGAATAAACTTCAACTACCCCCAGATTGTACTCTTTCTGCTTCTGTCGGATAAGTTCCTTCAATTGCGGCAGATTGGCTTCATTCAGTAACTTCTGATCTTTGATGAAACCGCTGATCTGTCTACCGTAGTAAAGTGCATTAGAAGCGGAGTTTTTGTAGTAAGTCTGGGCAACTTCAAGTGATTCACTCAGGGAGGTTTCGACCTGGGTGTTGAACCAGTTATGAACCGTGTTGTTGATAAAACCGGCAGCGGCAAAAAACAGCAGCATGGTCGGCACCAGAGAAAGGCCGACAAAGGAGAGCACCAGTTTAGTGCGGAGGCGCTTGGCAAGGGGATTTGAACGGCTTTCCACGAACAGCTTCACTACATTGCGGCTGACCAGATACACCAGCAAAATCACCAGCAGGATCACAACATTGATCACTGCAAAGATGGCGATGTTGCTGCCGAGTTTGGCATCTGAACTCAACTGGGTAAGGCTGATCTCGGCTCTGGTCAAAAAGATGATGAGAATGATCGACAGTACGATGATTACAGCTTCGCGAATCCTTTTTTTACGTTCCTCCGGCGACAGCCTTGTCTTCATGCGGAAAAGCTCCCCTTACATCCTTCCGGAACGGATTATGGCGTAGACCAACCAGAGCCCCAGTAGACCGGCTACCACATACCCCATGAATGCAAGAATCGGAAAACCGAGCAACTGCGGCCCTTTTTCAGTTTGCATGATTATCGATGAACCGATAATCAGGGCGGAAAGTATCAGGCTGGATGAGAGGCGATTCATCGAGCGGTCGAAATCGGCATTGAATTTATCAAGCCCCCGATGTTCCAGATCGATTTTGAATTTGTTGCGGTTGATGCGGTTGATGATTTCTTTCAGATCACGGGGCAGATTGCGCGCAAGGTTCAAATATGAAGTTAAGACCGTTCCGGCATCCCTGGCCACATTCCTGGGAGACATTTTCTTGCGTATCGCCTTTTCCATAAATGGACGGACGTGTTCAACCATGTCGAAGGCCGGATTTAATGAACGCCCCATCCCTTCGACCATCACCAGTGCCTTGGCCAGCAGCATCAGATCCGGTTGGATTCGAATATTGTACAGGGTTATGATCTCGATGAATTCGAGCAGCATGCGGCCGACCTCAATCTCTTTCAACGGCACTTCGTAGTAACCGTCGATAAATTGAGCCAGATCGCGCTTTAGTGAGCGAATATCCAGACTGTCGGAGATGTCTCCGGCAAAAAGCAAAAGGGAAACAACTTGATCCATATCGCGATTGACAATGGCAATGATAATGTCAGTCAGAAAGGATGTCATGCTGTCATCGATACGTCCGACAATGCCGTAATCCAGCAGACAGATTCTATTGTCGGCAAGAATGAAAACATTGCCGGGATGCGGGTCCCCATGGAAAAAGCCGTGTTTTAGAACCATCTCCAGAAAAGCGTCGGCGCCTCGCTGGGCAATCACTTTGCGATCGAGACCGGCGCTTTCAAGGGCAGCCAGATCCGAGACTTTGATGCCGTCAATGTACTCCATGGTGAGAACGCCGCGGGAACTGTGAGACCAGTAAACATGGGGGAAATGCATCCAGAGAACGGACTTGAAGTTATCGCGGAACTTTTCGATGGTGTGACCTTCGCGGGAAAAATCCATCTCGCGTCTTATGGTGCGGGCAAACTCGCGCATCACACCAACCGGATCATAAAGTTCGCTACCGGATACGTGACGTTCTGCAAGCTGGGCAAGCGCCATCATTGCGCTGATATCGGATTCTACCAGATTGACAACGCCAGGGCGGCGGACTTTAACCACCACCTCTTCGCCACTTTTCAGGCGCGCCCTGTGAACCTGGGCAATTGACGCCGCTGCCAGAGGTTCATGATCGATAAATTCAAACAAATCCTCTACTGACGCTCCCAGCTCCAACTCAATCTGTGCACGCAATTCATCGAACGAAAAACTTGGAACCTGATCCTGAAGTTTTTCAAATTCTATTAAAAAGGCGGCAGGAACAATGTCCGGTCGGGTTGAAAGAAGCTGGCCCAGCTTGACAAAAGTCGGCCCAAGCTCCTCAAGCGCCATACGCATACGTTCGGCGGAACTGAATTTGGACAGATCCACCGAACTGCTCCGAAACAATCGTCTCCCCCTGGCTGCCATATCAGCCAGACCCAGCATTTCAAGAGCGTTGTCAAAACCGTACTTGCTCAGGACCCGGACAATATTCCAATAGCGACGGATACTGCGGATATTGCGATTTATCTTTAGAAACGAAAACATCCGGGGCCTAGTTCGAGTCACGTGATTCCAGATCCTGCACTCTCTTTAACAGACGATCATATTCCTCGCGTGAAACCAGTCCGAGCCGGTCAACAACTTTCTGAACTTCTATTTCGGCCATCTGCTGAACTTTTTCCCGGCTTTCCTTGGCAATAGCCTGGATTCGTTCAACAAAATTCTTTCCTTCATCTTCGCTCAATTTAAACTTGTCCTTCAATTCAGCTACCAGCTCCTCACCCTTTTTCTGAGTAATTGCCACAGTTCCAATGGCTGTCATGACAGCCTTTTCAAATAGTTCAAGCATGGTGAGACCTCCGTTTTCAATGGTAATATTTCAATCGGAATCATATCACACACATATAATGTTGCAAACTGGATTGTTGCATTTTTGCATCAATTGCCGAAGGCCGGGGAGTATGCTATTCTGCAGAATCAATAAAGAATCGTGACAAAGGTGAGATCATGCGCATTCAGGACAACTCTTCTCTCGGGGATATTAAAAAGAAACCAATAAGATCTTCGTCTGCCAAAAGTGTTCTGAATTCGTTTTTCGCCGATGGACTTATCAGGCAGGAGCAGGAAATTGATGGATACGAAAAGGATGTTGATACACTGCGCAAAGAGATCGAAGAGGCTGGCAACAAACTGACTCTCGAACCGACACTGCCAAACTTTAAACAGTTCCGTGATCTTCTAAGCACACTGGCAAAGCGGATAAGCTCCGAAGCGTACCGATTGGAAAAGTTTGGAGGAACGGCGCAGAACCCTCGTTATTTTGAAATTATCACTGTAATAAACAGCGAGGCGGATAAACTTTACAACCTGATCGTTAAAGAAAATCGTGACAACATAGCCATTACAGCCAAAGTCATCGGGATTAAGGGATTGGTAATAGATCTTGTGACATGAGCATGTTAAAAAGGCTTGCATATATTTTCACAACTGTCATTTCCATCTTACCGCCAGGGCTTAGTAAATCTCACGCGGAAGAAGTTATTAGCAATTTTTCTCTGGGGTACGGCAACCTTACACTGACTGAAAACGACCCCAAAGCTCCGGCTCCAGTCATTCTCACCGCAAAATACGGATTCAAAGGTTCAAGTGGATTCAGGCCCTATCTTGGCACCGGACTCGCTTATACCCTTCAACAGGAAACCAAACCGGGAGAAAAGACAAAAATCACTGCCGGAATTGCAGGACAAGCAGGTTTCAGCTATCTGCTTGGAGAAAGCTCTTCACTGAATATCGATTACAAGTACTTTCATATCTCGCCGGTCTCAAAGCAAGGCGACACTTCCCCTCAGTCAATCGGTATCGGCTTGAAGATTCAGTTTTGACTTGGTCCGTTACCAACAAAAACTGCATCCATTGTCTGCATAAATAACGTATATGCTCCGCCAGACTTGACAATCTTGCACTATAAACGCTATAGTGCACTACTTTTACGCTATAAGAATTATCAATAAATGTATAAAGAGTTGTTAGATAAAGTGAAATACAACTTGCGCTCGTAGCTCAGCTGGATAGAGCAACGGCCTTCTAAGCCGTAGGTCATAGGTTCGAGTCCTATCGGGCGCGCCAAACAAAAACAGGCACTTACAATTGATTTTGTATGTGCCTGTTTCTTTATTAAAGTGATCACACAATTCATCCCTACCCGGACCAAGGGGACATCCGCATGATACACCGCGAGAACAGATATCAGCTCATCTACACCGTTGTCCGCAGGATTCCGGCTGGTCTTGTGGCCACCTACGGCCAGGTAGCCGGTCTGGCAGGCATGAAGGGTTGTGCAAGATTGGTGGGCTTCGCCTTGAGCGCTCTGGTGGACAAGTCCGACATCCCCTGGCATCGCGTAATAAACGCCCAGGGCCGAATCAGCCCGCGCTCCGGCGGAAGCCCGGCAGACTTTATCCAACGATTGCTGCTTGAAGATGAAGGAGTAAAGTTCGACAAACAGGGGCGTATTCCACTCCGGGTATTTCAGTGGATGCCCTGCAGCGGCTTGAATTTTGAGGAAGCACATGACGTCGGACAATAATACTGCAAGTTCCATGGACGGCATTACGAATGAAATAAGTTCATCAAATTCAAGTTATCCCAGCCGTCTCGGTCGTCTCATCTCACAAGATAAAGACCCGTGGCTGGAGCAATGGAACGACATTCTTGACACATCCCGACAGTCTCAAATACTCGAGTTGGGATGCGGCAGCGGGCGCGATACACGCTACCTGACCGAACGGGGACTTAATGTCATTGCAGGAGACTATTCACCATCGGCCCTGGACAGCTGCAGCAAACAGGCTCCCCTGGCCGATGTTCGGTTGATCGACATCCGCGACCCGCTTCCCTTTGGCGACAACACGTTCCCAGTTGTCGTGGCAAGCCTCTGCCTGCATTTTTTTACATGGCCTGAAACCATGACGATCATATCTGAGATACATCGCTGCCTTACAGTCAGAGGGTTTTTGCTGGCTCGGGTCAACTCCATCGGCGACCTGCATTACGTCACGGCAGGACATCCCCAAGTAGAGCCCGGCCTATACAGAATGGACGGTAAGCTGAAACGATTCTTCGACAGGGAGTCGGCAAAACGGCTGGCTGGGCCGGAGTGGAATGTGCATTCCCTGAAGGAGATGACCGTGTACCGCTACGACTCACCCAAAATATTATGGGAAGTCGTTTTGGAGAAGAGGCCGTAACACTTAGCCGTTAGTGCGCATGCACTATCCATCCTTTGATGCCTTTATAAATAATTGATAATCGCGTTCTTTTTTATTTAATGTACTTGCCTGGAGTAGCAAGGCATGATATTAGCAACTAATTAAAAAGTAGACCAATGCTGTGTAGTTATCAACATGTTGCGGAGGTGCATTTTGAAAATACTGGTTCTGATATTGTTGTTAATTTCATCCAGTGCGATTGCCTCCGACATTATTAAGTTCAAAAACGGCATGACATTCAATCATAAGGAACATCAAACAGAGCGAGTTGGTAAATGCTTCGTCTGTCATGACAATGTTTCGGTTTCCGAAGACGGAAAAAAGGTCAGCACAACCGAACCGGGCAAAATCAAAGGATTCGGTAAAGAATGGGCGCATAAATATTGCACTGATTGCCATGAGCTATTCGGTGAAGGCCCAGTTTCATGCAAAGATTGTCATCATAAATAGTATTGTCCGTAAAAACCAAAACATGATCCTGCCTCCCCCATATTGTCCTCATAAATTCCTTATCACGCAATATTTCAATGATCAGGTTTCAGCGTAAGAGTTGATATAACTCTCGGGAATGCGGCCTTCATAACTGCTGCAAAAAAAATCTTTACATTGCCAGACCCGACATCACGGTATATTGTAATAAATTGTACAAACGATTCGAACACCTTAAGGAATAACCATGCGATTTGACGAACTCAATCTTCCCGAACAGCTTTTGCGCGGCATCACAGAGGCAGGTTTCACCAACTGTACCCCGATTCAGGAGCAGACACTGCCCATATCACTCTCCGGAAAAGATGTAGCCGGCCAGGCACAAACCGGAACCGGCAAGACGGCCGCTTTTCTGGTCACGCTCCTGACCCGTCTGCTTGCAAGCAAAGATTCGGTCAACCGGCCGAGGGCCCTTATTCTTGCTCCAACCCGCGAGCTGGTTGTCCAGATCGAGGCGGATGCCCAGCAGCTTGGAGCGCATTGCGGACTGGTGATTCAGGCCATTTACGGTGGCGTGGATTATATGAAACAGAAAAATGCACTGCGTGACGGAGCCGATGTGATCGTCGGCACTCCGGGCAGACTAATCGACTACCTCAAGCAGAAGGTCTATACCCTTAAGGGAATCGAGATGCTGGTGATCGATGAAGCTGACCGCATGTTCGACCTCGGATTCATCGCAGATCTGCGTTTTATCCTGAAAAGGCTTCCGCCTTTTGATAAACGCCAGAATCTCATGTTTTCAGCTACACTTAATCACCGGGTGATGGAGCTGGCCTACGAGTTCATGAACATGCCGGAAAAGGTATCGGTAACTCCTGACAGCATGACCGCCGAGCGGGTTGAACAGCTTCTTTTCCATGTTTCACGCAAAGAAAAATTTCCGTTGTTGTTGGGACTCCTGCGCCGCGATGGGATGGAACGGACCATGATCTTCATCAACACCAAACGCGAGGCGGAGCATCTTCACAACCTACTGAACGCAAACGGCTTCCCTTGCCGAGTCATTTCGGGTGACGTGGAGCAACGCAAGCGGATGAAGATCCTGGAGGATTTCAAGGATGGTTCACTGCCGATTCTGATTGCCACAGACGTGGCATCGCGAGGCTTGCATATCGACGGTGTTTCGCATGTCATCAATTATGATCTGCCGCAGGATTGCGAGGATTACGTCCACCGCATCGGCCGGACCGCAAGGGCCGGCGCGGAAGGCAAGGCAATATCGCTGGCCGATGAGGATGGCGCATTCTTCATTGAAGCGATCGAAGAGTACATCAAGGAAAAGATACCGACAGAGTGGGCAGAAGACGAGCTGTTTGTCACCGATTATGTCAGAACAGCAAGGCCTAAGCGGGTGCAGGATCTGAAACGGGACAAACCTGGAACCGGCCGAACTCCGGATAAGAGCCGTCGCCCACCGGCACGTCCGGTAAAAACAAAACCTCAGTCAGAAATCAAACCGGTTTCGGCAGAAACTACGGCCGGAACGGATGCCGAAAAGAAGAAGCGCCGCCGGAGAAAAAAGAAACCAGCCGGTGAAACTCCGGCTACATGATATAAAATGACAATAGGCCTCCGTGGTTTTGACCACTGAGGCCTATTGCCGTCATTGAACTATTGAAAATGAACTTGTCCTACCTGATCGCCACTCCGTCGACTGTCAGCGAACCGCTCATGATCGAAACAAAACCTTGCACGATACTGTAATCGCTAGTTGCCTGAAAGTTTGTATCATACCCACCTTTTATCTTAACGTTGATCGGCCTGTCGAGAATCAAATTTTCAACAAAAGTGTTGATGAGTACCTGCATTGTCATGTCACTTAAAGTTGCCGGATTTTCGTAGGCTTCCTGCAGAGTATTGTAGTCAGTTCTGACACTGTTTCCAGGAACCTTAACCTGTGTCAACTTGAAGTCGGCTGACACGGTGCAGTAGCCGGCAATCAAACCGGTTGCATAGCTGTTGCCGGAAAGCGTACCGCCACAGCCGCTGACGCCGGAGATGAAAGAGCCTGTAGCTGCATTGACGGCATAAGTGGTGCTTGCACCGCTGTTGAAGGCCTGTGGGGCGCTGGGATTTATATTGCCATTACCTGTGACAGCAGTACCGACGATGTATGTTTGATTGACTGTTACATTGACAATGATTGAATCAAGCCCCCCCTTCCCGTCCGAAACCTGAACCGTGAAACTGTCCTGACCTACATAGTCTGCCGTAGGGTTATAGGAAACTATCACGCTTGTTCCGCTGCCACCGGCGGTAGCAGAACCATGGGAGGCATTGCCGGAGACGCCCCATGTAAGGATATCATTGTCAGCATCCGTGGCATGCAGAGTCAGGCTGAATACCGTTGGATTATTGTTCTTGCTGATGGAAACAGCAACGGATTCCCCTTCGGTAATTACCGGAGTTATGTTTGGCACCCCACGTACCGGCCAGACATACTGCATGTCGGTTTTCGGATTATAGTCAACGTAGCCATCAAAGATGTCCGCAAACCAAGCTTCACTTCTGCCAATATCGGCGCTGCTTGAGGACCAGTAGTAAACGAAATTTACATCGCTGAACCGGACATTAATGAAAGGGTGATCTGCTGGAAGGGCCGGAAAGGATTTTTGGTAGTCTATTAGACTTTGCAACTCATTGCGGTTGGGTAGATGCCAGTCGCCAGCCATGCTGCCGTCAGTAAGAGAGCATGCTCCACTGACCAGTGTATTGGCGCTGTTTAGCGCGCTCTCCCAGTTCTGAGCTGCAAAACAGCCTGCGTCTTTCAGCCATACCAAACCGGTCAGATTGTCGGTAACAGTGCCGTTGCCATTGTCGCTGAAACGGGGAACTGGTCAGAGAGCCCCCTTCAACTTGTCAGCATCTTGCCCGGTGCCGGCACAGTTGAACAGGTCGCCGTTAGAGTTCCAACAGTTTTTCTGTCCTGACTGGGGTAGTTGTAACAGTGACAACGGAGTGCTGGCTGATTTTGAGTCACGCACTGGCAACACATGAGGAATTGATTCCGTCTTGCCATGGGAGTTCAAGTAGCCATCTTTCATATCCATGGTCCAGGCATCGTTATTGAAGCTTGCATCCGTGCTTGACATCCAATAAGGAACCATAGGGGCAACGCCTAAAAGGTTTCCTAGCGGTATAGCAGGGCTTGAGTGTCCAAGATCCACCAGACTCTTCAATTCAACTGCATTGGGCAGACGCCATTCGCCAGCCAACGAACCATCAGTCAGGTCACATATTCCGGAGGCCAGCGCGTTGGCACTGTTCAGCGCCCCCTGCCAATTTTTGGCACCAATACAGGCGGCGTTCTTCAGCCAGACCAGCCCGGTCAGGTTGTCGGTCACAGTACCGTCTAAATTATCTACAAAACGCGGAACCGGCCAGGCAACTCCGGCCTTTATACCTCCATCCTGGCCGGTGCCGGCACATGTTATCTCGGCACCGGCGATATCGTAACAGCTGTTTTGTCCGGTTCTAGGGAGTTGAATCGTGGACGCATAACTTTCGTACACTAACATATGAAGCAGAGACAACATCAGTACAGTAAATAATCCGTTTTTCATCTTGTACCCTTCTTGCGTTTGAAAAGTCAGAGAGACGCAAAACCGCCTCTCATCAACGGAAAGACGGCTCAATTACTAGCTCAATATTTACATAATATCATTGATCTTTTCAAGCTATTTATTATTTGCATTCAATTACTCATCTTTAATCGTTTGTTGGAATCATAATCAAAAACTATGCGAACTCTTCATCAGGATGCTGACTCCCAGGTAAGTGAATAGCATCAGAAATACTCCGGCAATCCCTAACCAGGCTGAAAGAGTGTCCCAGCGCGCACCCTTCAGCCTGACATGCAGCACCATGGCGTAAAACAGCCACAATATTGATGTCCACAATTCTTTAGGTGTCCAGAGCCAGTAGGTGCCCCAGGCGTAATATCCCCAGATTCCGCCGGCGACCATCGATGCCGAGAAAAATGTCCAGCCGACCAGTGCCGCTTTGTAGTACACATCCAGGTAAGTTCTGATCCCTGTCAGCAGATAGGCTGTACAGACCAAACCGCCAATGACAAAGAGCGCATATCCGAAAAAGGCCACCACCACGTGCAGCTCAAACCAGAACGTATCAAGAATCTGCGGCAACGGAATGTTAAGAGGCTTGAAGGTCAGCGCTAGCAGCGCAACTGATCCGGATGCTACGCCAACTGCTGAAGTAAACCAGCGAACACCGTTCAGGATTGGCGAAAATGACATAATAAAGCCCATGGCCGCCAGTGACATTCCAAAGAACAGCAGCGTGTCATGCGGTCCGATCAGCGGCAGACGGCCAAGGACAATTCCCCTCCCGCCAACATAGATCGATCCGACAATCAAACCGGCAAACAGGCCGACTCGCCAGCGTGAGCCGAAAATCAGGCAGGCAGCGAAGAATAACGGTATCCAGTTAATAATCATCAGTTAAAAATCCTCATCGCTTGACAACCGTAGTGATGTTTCGATCATGCAGATAGCGATCAAACATATACAAAGGGATCCCGATCAGTGAACTCATAAATATGATATTGAAAATTTCAATCAGGTAACCTGCGATTGTATGGGGTATTGGCTCCAGCACCCAATAAACAAAACTGACAACATGAGACACGGGCACATATGCCATTGCGATCCAGATCAGCCATGACAGCGCTTTTAGCGAAACGTGCTGGCGCTTAATGAACATCATCGCCACAACAATAGCGAGCAGACCGTAGAATAGTTTTACCCAATGCATCATCCCGTAATTCAGGAACACATACCAGCTGGAAATCTGTTCGTCACGCTGCTCCGACAATCGGGCCCGGATTGTCTGGCCATCGTAATCGATCACCCCTTTTAAACCGATTCCAATGATAACAACGGCTGCCAGAGCAACTCCCCAACCGATCAGATTCACCGGGTGCAGGTTCTCCAGTAAATCGACCGTCGAAGCAGCCTCTATCTCGGAAGGCGGCGATTCATCATTTCGGTTGAACTTTTTCGACAGCAGTTCCCGGTTTTTCTGCAGCAGCAGATCATCACGCTGTCGCTCCACAAAAGCCTTGACCACAACTCCGCACTTGGGGCAGGTTCCGAATCTGTCATCCTCGAATGTACTGAAATTGCAGGCAGGGCAAGTATCAACAAGATAAGCATCACCGGACTCGCGAGGCTTCATGATCGTAAAACCTTGATGGCAGCGCGGACAGCTTATAAAACGACCGGCTTCAGGAATTTCATGGTCGGGTATGTTTCCGGCTGCATTGCATTTCGGGCAACTTATTTTCATCTTTCCGGCATCTCCGAAAATATTATAACTGGCACTGAATGACTGCCATTAGTAGCAAAACAGAATGGAACTGTCACCATCACAATTTTTACAATCTGAATTACACCCCTAACAATATGCGCAAAAAATGAATTTTTCAGGTATAGTACCGACCATCAAACATGAAGGAGGGGCACCTGCATGTCTTTCAACGGAGCTCTGGAACATATTCCGCTCGTAGATGTCATCCAGCTTCTGCACATGACCGGCAAAACCGGCATTTTGTACCTTAAAAGCCCAAAGGGCGAAAGTCAGCTGGTTTTCCATGAAGGCTTTTTTGTCAGCGCCAATCACCTAAACAACAGCGTTCGCATCGGAAAAGTTCTGGTGGATATGAACGCCATTAGCGAG
Source organism: uncultured Geobacter sp. (assembly GCA_964458105.1). Taxonomy (GTDB): domain Bacteria; phylum Desulfobacterota; class Desulfuromonadia; order Geobacterales; family Pseudopelobacteraceae; genus JACRCG01. The sequence continues at coordinate 34,384 of CAYWJJ010000002.1, read as the reverse complement.
GAACAGCTTGATCAGGCGCTGACACTTCAGAAAAACGCCGGAACAAATCGTAAACCGCTGATCGCCACCCTGATCGAACAGGGAACTATCGACAAGGATGTTGCTTATAAAGGACTTGAAACTCTGATCGAGATGACCATTGTTGAAGTGATGACCTGGTCCAGCGGCACATTTTTACTTGATGTTTCAAAAGAGTACGTTTCAGATGAATACCGGTATTTCCCGGAAAAGCTTCAACAGGAAATCCTGCTGAATGCCCAGGGCATCCTGATGGATGCGCTGCGAATTTATGATGAAAAAATGCGGGACGGCACGCTCAGCAAGCTGTTCTTCAGCGAAGAAAACCGCTCGGACGCTATCGACACATCCGGCAGGGACGGAGATCAACCGGCCATAACCGCGGACCTGCTGGGACTGGACGCTCTGGACACCATTACAAAAAAAATACCGGATGTGTTCATCGGCCTGAAGGACCACGACCCGGTTGCCGAGCATCGCCGGCATGTCAGCAGCGAGCTCCCGGAGGCAACCATCGATCAGCAGGAAGTGCTGATCTCCTTTCTGGCAGGCATTTCCAAACCGGTTCCGCCAGGTTCCGGCCCTCCGGTAACAGCAGTCATCCTGCTGACCCGCGATGAGTTGCTGGCCCACACTGTAACTACCCTCTGCAAAAACGAAAATCTGTTTATTTTTTGCACCGATGAACAAGCGGCGCTTGATACAATCATTGAGCAGTCGCTGGGGCGGGACCTGCACCCGGTTCTTTTGATTGACATTCCTCATGACGACGACGGGGAACACGCCATGCTGCTTGTGCGCCAGAAGGTGGCTGCCTACCCGCAGAGCGCGGTTGTTGTTGCATCCTGCAGCCAAACATGGCGATCAATCGGCATGCATGCTCTCGGGACTGGAGCCCGATCAGTCATCCCCCGCCCCTGCCGGCAGTGCCACGAAGACTCATATGTACAGCAACTGATCAGCTTTCTTTCGTCACTTGGTCCATTTTTAAAAGCCATACGGCCGGTATCGCAGCCAGTGGTCGAGCAACAGTTCATCGCCTTTCTCAAACAACTGAAAGCCCTTTCCGAGCCCCCCGAAATCGCGCTGGTAATGCTAAAGTTCGCGGCAGTTCAGTTTGAAAGGGCAATTACTTTTGTCGTGGCAAAATCTGAATTGATCGCAGAAAAGTCCATCGGGGTAACCGGCAGCAAATCGGATGGCCCGACCCCCCCACTGATGTTCAGGATACCACTTGACAAGCACTCACCGTTTGGTGAAGTTGTCGAAAATGGCCGTTTGTATTATGGGCAGCGTAACGACACCATACTGACAACGCTGTTATACAAGGAGATCGGTCCGCCCCGCAGCCCCAGAGCACTGATTGTGCCACTGATCAGCCGAGGCAAGGTCATCGCCGTTACCTATGCCGATTTTGGCTCCAAACCGGTTTCTCCTCCACAAACCGGGCTTCTGGAAGCGCTTGCACAACATGCCGGTTCAATACTTGACAATGCTCTGTACCGAAAGAACATTGAAAAGTCTGCCTGATTTGATATACATAACTACTAAACTGATTCATTAACCAGCGGGGGCCATGATGGACGCGAATATACTGCACCAGATTCTTGAAATTGCATTCCAGAAAAAAGTCTCCGATCTGCATTTCGAGGTTGACAATCCCCCCTTTTTTCGTGGGCGGGGTCAACTTATCCGAGCCAAAATGCCCAAACTGACACCGGAGGATACGGAATTCATCGCCGCCAAGGTACTGGAACATAACGGCCGTCAGCTGAGCAATGATCTGAAGGAGTGCGACGCATCATACTCGCTGCCGACCGGCGGACGCTTCAGGGTCAGCATCTTCAGGCAAAAAGGGCACTATGGAATTGTCATGCGCGTGATCCCCCCCGTGATCGGCACCTTCGAAGACCTTAATCTTCCTGCGGTCCTGAGTGAAATTTCCCAAGCCCCCAACGGTCTGATCCTGGTTACCGGCCCCACCGGCAACGGCAAATCAACATCGCTGGCGTCCATGCTGCGCCACCTCAATGAAAACTTCAGCTACAACATAATAACTATTGAAGATCCAATAGAATTTTTATTTACTTCCCAGAAAAGCTGCATCATCCAGCGTGAAATCGGGATTGACACCGAAAGCTTCAGCTCGGCTCTCAAGGCGGCTCTTCGCATGGACCCCGACGTCATCATGGTCGGCGAAATGCGCGACAAGGAAACGATCGACGCCTGCATCAAGGCGGCCGAAACCGGCCACCTGGTACTCTCGACCCTGCACACCCAGGGCGCGGTTTCCACCATCAACCGGATCATCGGACACTTCCCTCCCGAAGCCCAGGAGATTGTCCGCCAGCGCCTGGCCGACATTCTGGTGGCAACGGTTTCGTTGCGCCTGATCAAGGACAAGAGCGGGGAAAACATCCTGCCGGTGGTTGAGATCATGCGTGCGACAACCACCATCCAGGCCTGTATTCGCGAAGGCAGACTGGATGAAATAGAAAAACATATCGAGAACGGAGCTTCCCAGTATCAGATGCAGTCTCTGGACATGCACCTTCTGCAACTGTATCGCCAGGATATGATCACGATTGAGGACGCTAAACGGCTGACGCATTCAATGGATTTTGAGCGTAAACTGATGTTCGACAACTAGTTCATGCCAACCGGAACAGATCTGTTTCAAGAAATTACCCCCACAGGGGACAGGACTTTCTAAACATGCTGCGCCTGACCCTCTTCAAAAAAATTCTGGCAGTCACCCTGCTGCTGTCACTGCTGCCGCTGCTGGTCTCATCGCTGATTCTCCTTTCAAACCTGGAATCGGTCAACACCCGCCTGACATCCGAAATCGCCGACACTTCAGATATCCAGGCCGCCGAATCCCTGCAGATGCGGGCTCAGCACGTGGCTGAGACGATCTCGGAATTCCTGCACCAATGCGAGGGAGACCTGCTTTTTCTGGCCAGCACTCCACTGGATAACCAGACTCTGTTTAATTTCTACACCACTCGCCGTAGCGAAATCTGGGAGCGACGCGGCACATCCGACACCCCACGGGAAACCCGTGAATTGATGCCACTATACCGTTCAATCGCTTTTATCGATAAGAGTGGAAAAGAGCGTCTGGTAATTCGAGATGGTCGTTTTCTGAAGCCGGCCGAGTTTCGTGATGTATCCGGTCCGGCCGGTACCGAGTTCAGGAACGAGGAATATTTCGACCGGATCAGAAAATTGAAACAAGGTGAAATTTATGTTTCTCACCTGACCGGCTTTCATGTTTCCAAACAGGAACAGCTGGCCGGGGCTACAGATCCGGAGAAAGCCTATAACGGCAAGATCTATGATGGCGTGGTCCGCTTCGGTTCTCCGCTGTTTGATAAACGGGGAGTTTTCAGCGGCATGGTCGTCATATCGCTCGACCACCGTCATCTGATGGAGTTCACTCAGCATATCGATCCCGGCAAAAACTTCTCGACGCTGTTTCCGTCGTACAAAAGCGGCAACTATGCGTTTCTCTTCGATGACGAAGGCTGGATCATTACCCACCCTAAATACTGGGATATCCGTGGCCTGGACTTGAGCGGCAAGCTGGTTCCACCTTACACCGCCAACTCCAGCCAGGCGGACATCGATTCCGGGAGAATACCCTACAATCTTGACCAGGCCGGTTTTATCCACACGAACTATCCAATCGTGGCAGAGGCGGTCAGAAAGCAGAAGATCGGATACGTTGACATTACCAACGTAGGTGGCGCAAAAAAGATCATGTCCTACGCCCCGATTCTTTACGACACCGGAGATTACGGCAAACACGGCGTTTTCGGCGGAGTGACGATCGGTTTCCAGGCCGATCAGTTTCACGATGCCGCCCGCAAGGGCAGCCGCCTGATCTATCGCGAATTACGTGATCACCGCACGCTGAGCGCCATGATCATCCTCTTTACCGCTCTGCTGGCCGGATTTTCGGCCTGGGCCCTTTCAAGCGGCATAACACGCCCGTTGAACCAACTGATAAGCGGCGCACGCCGCCTGGCTGAGGGAGATACCCTAAGCAGGGTCACTGTTTCCTCGTCGGATGAATTGGGTGAACTGGCCGACACCTTTAACTTCATGTCCAATGAACTGGAGATCCGCAAAACCAGCCTGCTCTCCACCCTGGATGAACTGAGACGTTCACGCCTCGAAATACTCGACGAGCGCAACTTCAAGGAGAGTATCCTGGAAAGTATCTCAAGCGCCATCGTCACCTTTTCTCCGGAAGGCCTGCTAACCTCGATCAATGCTACCGGCAGGAAGTTTCTGGGAAGCGAAGTCGCTGTTGACATGCATTACCGGGACGTGTTTCGCGGATGGGAAGGGATGGAACACCGCACGAAGCAAGCGCTTGTCAGACGCTGCGGTTACGGTCGCCAGGCACTCTGCTTCGATCGGGGCGACGGCATGACCCATTTCGATGTCGGCTTTTTCCCGATTGGAAGGGACACCGAACATGGGTTGACCGTAACACTTCGAAATGAAACCGAAAAAGAGAAACTTCGCGAAGAGATGATGCGGCTCGACCGCCTGGCATCGCTGGGCAAGCTCTCGGCCGGCATTGCCCATGAGGTGCGCAACCCGCTGACCGGGATATCACTACTGCTGGATGATCTTCATGACAACGCCGCCCTGGCTCAAGATGACCGGAACATGATCAAGAAGGCTCTTGCGGAAATTGAGCGGGTGGAACGCCTGATCAGCGCACTGCTGAACTATTCCTCGCCTGCCAGAGCCGACTTCCGGATGGGCGATCTTAATACAGTGGTAAATGACACCGCACTGCTCATGCGGCGAGAGTGCGAACGTCAAAAGGTGAACCTGCGGGTGGATACCAGGGAACTGCCCAACTTCCATTTCGACCAGGAAAAGATTAAGCAGGCGCTTATGAACATAATCAGGAACGCTCTGGAAGCCATGCCGAACGGCGGTGAAATCCGGATATCCACGGATGCAAACACTGAGCATGCTCAACTGGAAGTTGCAGACAACGGACCAGGCATCAGCGAAGAAAACCTGCCGCTGATCTTCGAGCCGTTCTTCACCAGCAAAGGGGCCGGAACAGGGTTGGGGCTTTCAATCACACAGCGCATAATCGAAGAGCATCGCGGACAGATTAACGTTGAGAGCTCCGCTGTGACAGGAACAGTTTTTACAATTAAATTGCCGCTTATGACCGGCACAGCCCCGTAAAAACACGATAAAGGATATTCATGGAAAAAATTCTTATAATAGACGATGAATCATTTATCTGCGAAAACGTGGAGCGCATTCTGGGGGACGAAGGCTACCAGGTCTGCTCGGCCGCATCGAGTAACGAGGCGCGCGAAGTCGTGCTGGCCAACGATATTGACCTGGCGCTGCTTGACCTGAATCTGGGAACCGAGAACGGTATCGACGTCCTCAAGTCACTCAAGGAGATTGATCCGGATCTGCTGGTGATCATCATAACCGGCTACGGATCGGTTGAGAGCGCCGTGGACGCACTCAAATTAGGCGCTTTCCATTACATGAAAAAGCCCTTCAAAGCCGATGCATTGCGAGTAATAGTTAAGCTTGCGCTTCAAACCCAAACCCTCAAGCGCGAGGTGCGCAATCTGAAACGCGCCGACGGGTTCCTGCCGGGACGCTTCCCGATGATCGGCACCAGCAGCGCTTTCACCGAGGTGATTGCCCAGGTGCGCGAGATCGCGCGCATACCCTCCACCGTATTGATCACCGACGAATCCGGCACAGGCAAGGAACTGGTGGCACGCGGAATTCACAACCTGTCCGACCGTAAGGAAGCCGCCTTTGTCGGCATCAATTGTGCCTCGTTGCCAGCCAGCCTGCTTGAAAGCGAACTTTTCGGCCATGAGAAAGGCGCATTTACCAACGCCACCAGCCGCAAGCCGGGTTTGTTCGAAGAAGCACACCTCGGAACAATTTTTCTGGATGAAATCGGAGAAATGGATATGAGTATGCAGGCCAAACTCTTGCGGGTACTTCAGGAACGGACCATACGCCGGGTAGGTGGCATCAAGGATATTACGATCGACACACGGGTCATCGCGGCCACCAACCGCAACCTGCAGAGCAAGATTGCCAACGGCAGTTTCCGCGAAGACCTCTATTACCGGCTGAATGTCTTTCCAATCCATATACCGCCGCTTCGTGAACGCACCGACGACATACCGGTTCTGGCAGCCTACTTCCTGGACAGTTTCAGCCGTTCATTCGGCCGAAACTTCGGCGAAGTATCCGCGGATGCCTCCGAACTGATGAAACAGTATGCCTGGCCCGGCAACATCCGCGAGCTTAGAAACGTCATCGAACGCATCTGTATAATGAAACACGGACCGGTCCTGTTGTCGGAATATCTGCCACCCGAGATTCTGGGTTTTTCAACTATGCCTGCCATGACCATCGGCCAGCCAGGGATAAGATCGACTACTTCACTCCCGGTTGCACAGGGTCTGGAGGATGCCGTAGCTGATTTCGAGAAAAGCATCATCAGCCAGGCGCTCAAGCAGACCAAAGGCAATGTTGTGCAGACCGCCAGCATCCTGAAGATTCCTCGCGGCACGCTGCGCTACAAGATGGATAAATACGGCTTACAGGAGGTACGTCATGCGTAACACACTGGTCATGTTTGGCTTAATACTCTCCATGATGAGCAGCTCTGCTGAAGCGGCAACATTGGAAAAAGCTACCTTTGCGGGAGGCTGTTTCTGGTGCATGGAAGCTCCTTTCGACAGTTTGAACGGTGTAGTTTCCGTCACTGCCGGCTACACCGGCGGTAGCGTCAAAAACCCCAGCTACGAACAGGTCTCCGCCGGCGTCACCGGTCATGCCGAAGCTGTGCAGATCGTCTTTGATCCAGTAAAGATATCATACGGCAAGCTGCTGGATATCTTCTGGCATAACATCGATCCGACCGTCAAGGACCGCCAGTTCTGTGACCGGGGCCATCAGTACCGCTCAGGAATTTTCTATCACAATACAGATCAGCAGCTATCAGCAAATCAGTCCAAAGCAGCCCTCGACAAGAGCAAACCATTCAAGGAACCGATAGTAACAGAAATTGTTTCAGCAACAGAGTTCTACCCGGCCGAGGAATACCACCAGCACTACTACAAGAAAAACCCGCTGCGCTACAAGTATTACCGCAGCGGATGCGGACGCGACAAACGCTTGAAAGAGTTGTGGGGAAATTCCGCGGGACATTGAGGGAGAGTAATGCGAGTGTAATTCTATTCTTCAAAGGTAGTCGCCTGAAACAGATTTTGCGACTGGCGAATATTGACATTGATTATTTGCATGATATCAGTATATTTACAACAACTTAATTATAGGGAGGTTACAAATGAAACTTGCCGCAACGTTGACTGGAATTGCCCTGCTTGTCGCATCCGCTGCCTTTGCCGGACCAACCAAGACCTATCAGGTAACCGGGCCGGTCCTGGAAGTCAAAGAGGACATGGTTGTTGTTCAGAAAGGGAAAGAAAAGTGGGAAGTAGCCAGGGATAAAGACACCAAGGTCACAGGCGACCTCAAGGTCGGAAGCAAGGTAACGGTAATGTACACGATGAAGGCCGCAACCATAGAAGCCAAAGCAGATGCAAAAGCAGAAAAGAAGAAGAAATAGCGACTAATATTCAGGCATCCGGTTTCATTTGAACAGGAGATCATTATGGGACTTTTTGACGACTTGGCCGGAAAAGCACTTGGTATGTTAAGCGGCGGTTCAGGGGAAAACTCCGACAACCCGCTGGGTGGAATCCTGGAGATGGTCATGCCGAAAGATTCGGGCGGCCTGGGCGGCCTGCTCCAGTCCTTCCAGCAAAAGGGACTTGGGGACACAGTTGCATCATGGATCGGCAAAGGCGAAAACCTGCCGATAAGCGCTGATCAGATCCAGAGCGTTCTCGGAAACGAAACCATCCAGAATCTGGCCGCAAAGTTCGGTATTTCCAGCGACGAGATAAGCACCATGCTTGCTCAATACCTGCCTGGGACAGTTGACAAACTTACTCCCGACGGCAACATCCCCGACAATTCTTAAAACAGCAGATTGTCAAGACGAGTCAAAGCGGCAGTCAATGCACCATGCGATACTAATACGCAGTGTTATTGGCTGCCGCTTTAAGTTGATTGCAACATTTTCCCTGTCTGTCCGCATATCCCTTCGCGCCATTCCGAGATTACAGGTTTAATGAATTGAATATATCTGGTACAAGTAATCAAATAGCTAGGCCGAACCCGGCAAAATGCAGATCGATAAAGGATAATAGAAAGATGCCTGAAAAACACGATATCAAACCGGAACAATCGGTTGAGCTGCTGAAAGAGTTGCACATCCTGACCCGCGACGGCAAATTGAACCAGGACAGCAGACGCAAACTCAAACAGGTCAACCATCTTTACCAGTTTATTGAACCTCTGTTAAAGCAGGTGCAACAGGACCACCCCGATATCACGCTGGTTGATCACGGTGCCGGCAAATCCTATCTGGGATTCATTCTGTACGATCTGTTTTTCAAGGGTCGGGATACCGGCTCACGGATCTTCGGTATTGAGACGCGAGACGAACTGGTTGTCAAATCAAGATCCCTTGCGCAACGGCTCAAATTCCCCGGCATGACTTTTTTGAAACTGTCAGTGGCTGAATCGATACAATCCGATGCCCTGCCGGCATCGGTTGACATGGTAACAGCACTGCACGCCTGCGATACGGCCACCGACGATGCCATTCACTTCGCGCTGATGAAACAGGCCCGATTCATCGTGCTGGTTCCTTGCTGCCAGGCTGAAGTAGCATCAGTGCTGAGAAAAAACAAGGGCAAGGCCTTGGCTGAAAACAGCCTTACCGAAATATGGCGGCACCCGTTGCACACCCGTGAATTCGGCAGTCACATCACCAACGTCCTACGCTGCCTTCAACTTGAAGCACACGGCTACCAGGTCAGCGTTACCGAACTTGTCGGATGGGAACATTCCATGAAAAATGAACTGATCATTGCCGAATTTAAAAACCTGCCACGCCGTCGCCCCTCTGAACGTCTGAAACAAGTGCTGCACTCGCTTGGGATTGAAGAAATGAGCCCGCGTTTTTTTACGTCAATACCGTAATTACCCTTCACTACACCTGCCCGCAAGTGGCGGTTATCCGCCACCTGCTCTGGCCGATTTTAGCCATTCCTGTACTTTCAATCGCTGACAACCAATCTCTTCATTAAGAAACTGATGTCGTGCCAGCATCTTAGGCAATCGTATACAATTGGCACTAGCGTTGCAACAAAACAGAACGTCATCTCACTGTTCACGCAACACACTTCAAACTAAAGCACCACAAAGGGGGATTAGTATGTTCAAGAAGATTGCAGCTACAGCACTTGTAGTGGGTCTGGCATTGCCGGGCGCATCCCACGCGGCGAAGGTAAAAATCGGTTTTATCAACACGATCACCGGTGCCGAAGCGCCGATCGGCGAGAATCTGACCAATGGAGTCACAATGGCCATTGAAGATCTGAAAAAGAAAGGCATTGAAGTCGACCTGACCAAAGAGGATGACACAGGCAAGCCGGAAAAATCTCTGGCTGCTTTTGAAAAACTGGCCACACGCGACAATGTGGCCGGCGTGGTCGGACCCTACACTTCGGCCTGTTCCAGCGCCGTGGCCAGCCAGGCTGACAAGTACAAGGTACCGATCCTGATCCCGGCCGCCGCCAAGGAAGAGATCACTCGTAAGGGGTACAAGTACGTCTTCCGCCTTAACGCGCCGGCCGATGTCTACTCCTCGGTACTGATGGATGCCGTACTGACCCTGGATAAACCCAAAACCATCGCCTATATCTACGAAAGCACCGACTTCGGCTCCTCGACGGTCAAAACCGCCAAGGAATACGCCAAGAAACTCGGCATACAGGAAGTGGCCGATGAGAAGTACCAGAAAGGCGCCCCCGACTTCCGCTCCACTCTCTCCAAGATCAAATCCAAGAACCCGGACCTGGTATTCATGGTTTCCTATGTAGTTGACGCCATCACCCTCATGCGCCAGTCCAAGGAGATCGGTCTGGCACCCAAGGCATTCCTGGGTGGCGGAGCCGGCTTTACCACCGCACAATTCCTGGCCCAGAAGGAAATCTCCGACCTGGTCATGTCCAGCACCCAGTGGACCGACGATGTGAACTGGCCGGGTGCTGCCGATTTTGCAAAGCGTTACACAACCAAATTCAAGAAAGAGCCTACCTATCACGCCGCCTGCGCCTATGAAGCCATGATGATCATGGCCGAGACCGCCTCCAAGAATGCCGGCGACCGCGACAAGACCCGCAACGGCCTGAAATCGGGACAATGGAACGGTATCATGGGTGAAGTCAAGTTTGCCGACTACGCCGGCTTCACCAACCAGAACAATCACCAGATGCTTGTTCAGCAGGTTCAGGGTGGCAAATACGAAACCATTTTTCCGCACAAGTTTGCCACGAAAAAGCCGGTCTATCCGTTCAAGTGGAAGTAGAAATATGTACGTAGGGGCGATTCACGAATCGCTCCTACATTCTAACTGGAGATATCCATGACTTTTTCCGTTTTAATGCAATCCATCATCAGCGGTATTCTGGTCGGCGGCGTTTACGCGCTGATTGGTATCGGCCTGACCATCATTTTCGGCGTCATGCGGGTGATCAACTTCGCCCACGGTGACATAATGATGGTCGGCATGTACATGACCTTCTTCCTGTTCACTCTCTTCGGCATCGACCCTTTCATTTCAGTGCTGATCACCATGCCGCTCATGTTCCTGTTCGGGGCGATCATGCAGAAGGTCTTCATCAACCGCATCCTCGGCTCGCTTCCCCAGAACCAGATACTTCTGACCATCGGCCTTGGTTTGATCATGAGTAATTCGGCCATGTTGGCCTTTACCTCAGACTACAAAATCCTGACCACTTCCTATTCATCCTCCAGCTTTAACATTGCCGGGATTTCCATCTCCCAGCCGCTCCTGATTTCGTTCCTGATTACTGCCGCGATCACCGCCGGACTTTACTGGTTTTTGATCAAAACAGATACCGGACAGGCTATTCGCGCCACGGCACAGGATCGTGAAGCAGCCCAGCTGATGGGAATCAATGTCAAATGGATGTCAATCCTTTCTTTCGGCATCGGTTCAGCCATGGCTGGCACAGCCGGAGCGCTGATTTCCCCGACTTATTACATTTTTCCACAGGTCGGCAGCGCCTTTACCCTTAAAGCCTTTGTCATTACGGTTCTGGGAGGCATGGGCAGCATTGTCGGCGCCACGCTGGGCGGCATAATTATCGGCCTGGTCGAATCGGTGGCAGCCGTCACCATCTCGTCCGACTGGAAGGATGTGGTTGTTTTTTCCATATTCCTGCTGGTACTCCTCATCAAGCCTTCAGGCCTGATGGGCAAATCACGCATGTAAGCGGAGATCCTGAAATAATGAAACCATCCAATCCATTGCATTCACAGCGGGGGGCTTCAGCTGTACAGGTGACTGTCGGCATTGTCGTCATAGCGGCCCTGTTCGCCTTCCCGCAGTTCGTTGAAAGCCCCTATGTCCTGCACATGATGATTCTGCTTTTTCTCAGCACCCTGATGGGACAGAGCTGGAACATCATCGGCGGTTATACCGGACAATACTCGGTCGGTCATGCCGCATACTTCGGCACCGGCGCATACACGACCCTGATCCTGTTGACCACCAAAGAAATCGCCCCCTGGTACGGCATGTGGGTCGGCATCGCTGCCTCGGTCGTCCTGGCACTGATCATCGGATCGATCTGCTTCCGGCTGAGAGGCCCTTATTTTGTACTGGCCTCCATCGCCGTGGCCGAAATTGTTCGTGGCACAGCTCTCAACCTGACCAACATCACCAAGGGAGCCGAGGGAATACTGGTTACCGATATTCCTGCATTCAAGATCGGCGAAACAGTCATCACCGACTTTTCCAGCAAAGTGCCCTACTATTACATCGCCCTTGTTCTGGCGCTGATCATTATTGCGGTCACCTGGCTGGTGCAGCACTCCAAGCTTGGCTACTACTTCCAGGCCATCCGCGAGGACCAGGACGCCGCCCACTCACTGGGCATCAACCTGACAATCTGGAAGAACAGCGCTCTGGTAATATCGGCCGCCTTCACCTCGCTGGCAGGCAGTTTTTACGCAATTTTCGTCAAATTTATCGATCCCTCAACGGTACTGCCGCTGGATCTGTCGGTACAGATCGTACTGATCAGCATCATCGGCGGCATCGGCACCATATTTGGTCCGGTCATCGGATCACTGGTACTGGTACCGCTTTCTGAAGCGCTGCGCAGCAATGCCGTCGCGCAGGGACTGATAAACTCCGGCCTGGTCAGCGAAGACTCCGGAATCGGGGTTTTCCTGAAGGAACATTTGGCACACGCCCATGTCCTGATCTACGGCATCCTGGTGGTAGTGGTAATTCTCTTCATGCCGGAAGGGGTATTAGGTTATTTCAGGAAGATGGCCGCCAAAAAAAGAGGGGGTGAAGCCTGATGGCCATTCTGGAAATCAAACATGTCAGTAAGTTTTTCGGCGGACTGGCCGCCAACTCGGATGTTTCCTTTGAAATGTCGGAGGGTATGATCATGGGGCTGATCGGTCCCAATGGCGCCGGCAAGACCACCTTGTTCAACTGCATTACCGGTTATTATCCACCTTCAAAAGGAGAGGTGATCTTTGACGGCCGCCGCATGAACGGTCTGCAGCCGGATGCGGTCTGTAAGCTGGGCATGGCCCGCACTTGGCAAAAGGTACGGCCGCTGGCAAAGATGACCCTGCTGGATAACGTCATGGTCGGTGCGTTATGCCGAACCAACTCGCTCAAGGTAGCCCGCGACATGGCCATGGAGCAGATTAGCGTCGTAAAAATGGAACACAAGGCCAATTTCCTGGCAGGCGGCCTGACGATCGGCGAACGCAAGAAACTGGAAGTAGCCCGTGTTCTGGCGACGCAACCCAAGCTGCTTTTGCTGGATGAGGTCATGGGAGGCCTCAACCCGGCCGAGAGCGAGGAGATCATCCAGCTGATTCTGGAGATCAAGAAACATGGCAAAATTACCCAGATGGTCATCGAGCATGACATGAAAGCCATCATGCGCATTTCCGATCGCATCGTGGTTCTCAATTCCGGTGAAAAACTTGCTGAAGGGAGCCCTGAGGAAATTGTCAAGAATCCGGAAGTCGTGGCTGCATACCTGGGAAGCGAATAAACTACGTAGGGGCAAGGGGCAAGTGTCAAGGAAAGTTTTTGATCTGTTTTTCCTTGCCTCTTGACCCTTGCCCCTTGACCCTAATAAAGAGGTTTTCAAATGCTCACAATAGACAAACTAAATTTCAGCTACGGCGACATGCAGGTTCTTTGGGATATTGATCTTCAGGTCAACGAAGGCGAGATTGTCACCGTAGTCGGCGCCAACGGGGCCGGCAAATCCACCACCCTCAAAAACATTTCCCGGTTGGTCAAGCCGTCGTCAGGCAGTATCACGTTCCAGGGGAATGATCTGAAGGGGCTTGAGCCGCATGAAGTGGTGGAGCGCGGCATTGTCCAGGTCCCTGAGGGACGCAAAATATTCCCGGAGATGACCGTTTTGGAGAACCTGCGCATGGGCTCCTTTATCAAAAGCGCGCGCCCTGACCGTGAAACCAATATTGAAAGGGTTTTCAGCATGTTCCCGCGTCTCAAGGAGCGCGAGAAGCAACTGGGCGGCACCATGTCAGGCGGCGAACAGCAGATGCTTGCCATCGCAAGGGGCCTGATGACCAAACCGAAGCTGCTGCTGCTGGATGAACCGTCGCTTGGGCTTTCGCCATTATTTGTCAAAATCATTTTCGAGATCATTCAGGAGATCAACAAGCAAGGGGTCACGATCCTGCTGGTTGAGCAGAATGTCTTCCAATCATTGAAGATCGCCAATCGGGCCTATGTGCTTGAAACCGGGCGTGTGGTCCTGTCCGGTACCGGCAGCGAATTACTTAGTAACGACCACGTCAAAAAAGCATTTCTCGGAATGTAAAAAAGGCCGGATGAACGAAAAGAAAGGAACAACCATGCAAACCGTCGAACAATGGATGACAAGTAATCCGTACACGATTGAAGCTGATGATTCCATAATCGAGGCCATGCACTTGATGAAGGAAAAAAAAATCCGTCGCCTGCCGGTCACCTGCAGTGGCAAATTTTGTGGCCTGATCACGGAACTGATGATCAAGTCATTCATGCCGGGACAGTCCACTTCCATGGATACCTGGGAGGTGCACTATATCCTGGCCAAGGCAACCGTCAAGGACGCCATGAACCCGCAACCATACACAATCAGACCGGGTGCCACGCTTAGTGAGGCCGCCCGGATCATACACGACAACAAGCTCAACGGATTGTGTGTAACCGACGGCAATAATAACCTTGTGGGACTGCTGACCACCACCAACCTGATGGAAGCACTTATTTCTATCTGTAGCGATAAATAGCCGGGACTGATATGCTCCACACAATTAAGGGCGCCCCTCAAGGCGCCCTTAATTGTTAAAATCGCTGTTTTAATTATTCCGGTTTAAATCCGGGTTTTATCTTTTCACCCGCGGATCCAAGGCATCCCGGATCCCCTCACCCAGCAGATTGTAGGCCAGCACCGTTATCAGAATAGCCAGTCCGGGAAACAGCGACAACCACCAGGCGAATTCGATGTAGTCCTTGCCGGAGGTAAGTATGTTGCCCCAGCTTGGAGTGGGGGGTTGGACGCCGATGCCGAGAAACGACAGGGCCGATTCGGTCAGGATCGCGCCGGCAACGCCGAGAGTGGCCGACACCAGCACCGGTGAGATAGCATTGGGGAGAATGTGGCGGAAAATGATGCGTGCATTGGAACATCCGATGCAGCGCGCCGCAAGTATGTAGTCCATCTCGCGGATCGAAAGGGTCTCGGCCCGCACCAGGCGCGCCACACCCATCCAGCCGGTCAGCCCGATCACCATCATGATGTACCAGATCGAGGGTTCCAGGAAAGTGATCACAGCCAGAATCAGGAAAAAGGCCGGGAAGCAGAGCATGATGTCAACCAGTCGCATCAGCGTAGAGTCCACCAATCCGCTGTAGTATCCCGATAGCAGACCGACCACGGTGCCTATGGTAACTGCTATGCCGACCGCCACAAAACCGACCTTGAGCGAAATCCTGGCACCGAGCAGGACCCGGCTGAACACGTCGCGACCGAGTTCATCGGTGCCGAACCAATGCTGCCATGAAGGCGGCGACAAAACTTTCCAGGCATTGATGGCATTAGGTTCGTAAGGAGAGATCAGCGGCGCCAGCAGCGAAATCAGAAACAGCGCCAGTACCACGGCCCCGCCGACCAGAGCCAACCGGTTGCGCTTCAGCCGCGGCCAGAAAATCGAATAGAAATAGGAATGTTTGAAGTCCATGCCCTACCCCTCCCCGTGCCTGATGCGCGGATCAGCCAACGCATAGCAGAGATCGGCGATCAGGTTGCCGATCAGAGTCAGAAATGCCCCGATTACCAGAATTCCCATCACAACCGGATAATCACGCGACATGACCCCTTGATAAAACAGCTGGCCCATGCCCGGAATCGCGAATATGGTCTCGAAGATGACACTGCCGCCGATCAGACCCGGTATTGAGAAACCGAGCAGCGTGATCAGCGGCAACAGAGCGTTTCTGAGGGCGTGCTTGTAGATTACGACACGCTCCGGAAGTCCCTTGGCGCGGGCGGTGGTAATGTAATCCTGGCTGATCACATTCAGCATCGCGGAGCGCATGTAGCGCGACAGACCGGCCAGGCTGCCGAAAGACGCCACCATGACCGGCATGATCAGATGCTTGGCCATATCCCACAGGTAGCGTAGCGTTCCCCAGGAATCGCTTCCCAGCGTGTGCAGGCCGGATATCGGGAGCCAGTTCAGCTTGACTCCCAAAAAGTACATCAACAGCAGCGCCAGCCAGAAAGTCGGCACGGCAAACCCGACAAAGACGAAGACGGTGATGCCCTTGTCCAGCCAGGTATCACGGCGGGTGGCAGCCAGGATACCGATCGGGATCGCCAGTCCGAATTCCAGCAACAGTGCAATAATATTGAGCGAGAGAGTTACCGGCAAACGTTCCTTGATCTTGTCCAGCACCGGCCGGCCATCCGACGAAAAGGAGCGACCCAGGTCGAGGTGAGCCAGTTTGCCGACCCAGCTGAAATACTGTTCGTGCAGCGGTTTGTCCAGGCCGTAGAACTTGGTAAGCCGCTCGCGGGCCTCCTTGCCGACCTTGGGGTTCATGGCCATCTGCATCTCGACCGGCTCGCCGGGGGCCAGATGGATAACCGAGAAGGTGATCAGCGTGATGCCGATCATCAGAGGGATCAGCATCAGGATGCGTTTTAAAAGGTAAGTGGGCATATCATTTCAACTCTCATGAATGGTACTGGCGTTTCTCGATTATTCCATAAAAACCTACGCAAATGCGGTAACTTCAACTGGCCGCTTTTGTGCAAAACTGTGCCGATGCATCTTGATTCGCTCTATTTCGTGCATGGTCTCTGCCAACATGTAACTCTCGCCGCATGACGGGCATGACAACACAGGAATGTCCTCGATTATCAGCAAGGTTTTCTTCTTGCCAAAACTTCTGGTTACCAGTTTGGTGATTGCACCGTCTTTTCCACACATATCGCATATCATAACTTGACCCCTTTCATGTTGCGTACACCGTAATTATAACCAGTTTGCCTGTAATGCTGATTTTTGCCACGACGCAAACTCCCTTCGCATGGAAGGTAACACCTCGCAATAGATATTTCCATTCTGCGGAAGTTCGTTCTTTTTGTCGTTCAATAATTTCGCCATGCAGAATACAATGTTCGATATCAAAAATGGAAAATCCGTCATCATCCATCTCTTCCGCAGCATGGATTGTGACAATGTACTTTCGAAACCTGATGGCTTCCTTAATTTGTTTCAAAATATGCGTATACATTTTATGCTCCAACGGAGTTTATTGGATGAGCTGAATTCCCGCATACCGAAATTGTTAAACATATTCCCACATCTCGTTTTGATGCAGCCAAACCGGGTCGGCATTTTGCCGGATGAACTCGTCAACATCCATGCCTTCAATGGTTGGCGGACGTTTGACTCGTTTCTGCTTGCCATTCATGAAAACATACATATATTCCAAACGTCTTTGTTTTTTTGCAGCCTTTTCGGCGGCAGTACGTTTGCGTTTCTTTTTTACCTTTATATCTTCCATAATTCCGTCTCGATGACCAGTCTGTTTTCCACGCACCATCCAAGCAGAGATGCTTTGGTTCGTGCATTTTCGAAAATATACCATGCTTCCAGCAAACCTTTCTCTGCCAGCAGTTCCCTATAGCGCCCGTACGCGCCACGCCGCGAAAATATGGCTACCACGCGATTTGCCAATTCAGGGCAGTGACCCCGGACAAACTCCATTACCAATGGTTTCCCCAGATCGAGATCATATTTGTGCGGGATAGCGATGTAATCATCGTTACCATCCACATCGTCTGGAAACTCACTATCGCCGGTATTTTCCGAAGCAAAAAAAGTCTCGCCCGTGATCCGATGAACAACGGCGCTATGCTCAAATGGAGCGGCGCTGCTTACAAATAAAAAAGCATCTTCTATGTTTGAGTAATTCATCAGCCACTCCTCCACGTCGTCAGCAGTTTAAGTGCGTTATTCGTCAATCCTCAGAACGGGCATGCACTTGACCTGCCGGGCGGCTTTATCGCCCGGACACGGTCCAAGTGCAAGTTGGGACATCACTTTCCGCATCTTTCAATCTTTCATACCTGACCCCGGAGGGGTCTTCATAACTGTGAAACTCACTTGTCTCGTTCTTTAATCAATTGTTCGCAGTTATCAGGTTGATTCATTTTCTTCATCATATCTCTGCAATCTTCCAGAGTAGGTCTGTTTTTGGGGTCCACTGGATGCCTTTTTGTTTTTATTGCTTGTAGACGGTTCAATTGCTCCTCGCACTGGTCAGCTGAAGCCCTTAACTTATTGGCTCTTATTTCAGCATCAAGACCCTTTAAGGCTGACATATTATTTGCATACTCCATTTCGGATAAATATTTCTTCTGAGTGGTGTCAATTTCGTATTGTAATTCCAGATCAGTCATATCTTTCATTTCTTGGTAATCATATATCCTACAACGGTCACCCCATGCATTTGCAGTCACAGCCAATATCACCAAAAGCAGCACGATCCGCTTCATAACTCCTCCTATCCTATCAATATTATGGCTTTTTCAATCTCCAAGGACCAGATTCTGAAACTCTTTCAACTTTACCATCTGCTTCCAGTGCCTTTACTATTGCCGATACCCAGTACTGTTGGCTGGATGATGAAGCTTTTGAGAAGTCACCCCAGCCAAAGCCACACCTTTTGAATATCTGCGCCAACTTCATGCCCTCATTTTCTGGTTGGCACTCGCCAGTGGCATTCATGAATTCCAACACAAGAGATTTGGCAAGTGTCCTTATTTCTTGTCCTCGGATCTGAAACTGGGTCATTTAGTTCTCCTTTGTCAACTCGTAGATCAGCAGTTCACGCACGCGTGAACTGCTGATCTACCCATTTTGGATATTTAGACTGTAAACATGAAAAATCTATGGTCATATCCCTGCAACATTCACCGCCATACCATCCGCAACGTTTGCCAGACGGTCATCATTCGTCCACAACTCGGTGCAGTCATGATACCTTGCTGTTGCCAGATGAAGCGCATCAGGCGTTTTTATTCCATAATTCCGCATGAATCGAAAAATATCATTCGCATCATTCCCACGCCTCGCGCTCTTCGCAAACCTGCAGATCAATCTCCTCTGATGATAAACGCGAAGCAGGCTCAAGTCGGTTGTTTTTCAGGAAATCAAGTAAAGCGGCACTGTTTCCAACCGTGCCGCCTGTATTAATATCGCGTTTATTTCTCATGTCCACGCCTTCTCCGGATCAAGTTTCGTACGGTGAGCAGAAAGTTTTACCCACCGTTGTTGCATTGTTCCGAGTTCGTCCTTACACTCTGAGAAATTCATGTTTGAGAGGGGATATTGAGGCGATCATTTCAAAGTGCCGGTCATCGTGCAGCAGATGAGCATTGTATTCCTGAGCAACGGCGGCAATCAGAGTATCGGTAAGCGGTGCGTTGAGACCTTTGTGCCGGAGTGTGTAGCCAAGCTTGCAGGCCCGCTCCCAGACCTTCGCCGAAAGATCAAAACAACGGAGCGCAGCCAGATCCTTGCTCAGCTTGTCGTAGTCTTTCTGAGATTTTGCGCCTCTCAGAATTTCCATGATAACAATCGGCGCTGTCGCCAGCTTGTCGGCCATGATAAGCGGGACGATACGTTCCTGAAACTGAATCCCTGATCCGCGCAGAAAATGTATCCAGACCGTGGTATCGGCAAGAATCAGCTCATTTGTCATCGGTGCGGTACTCTTCCAACTCTTCACAAGTCATGGTAACCGCATCGGAAGAATACATGCCCGCAAGGTGTTCCAGACGTTTTTTTCTTATAAATTCCTGCAACGAGAGGTTGATAAGTTCTTTCTTTGTTTTCGCGGTTGAAAGAGATAATGCCTCTTTGAACAGCGCATCATCTATGGCAATTGTGGCTCTCATGATGTGCCTCCTTTAAGCACATAATAATGGCAGAATATGTGCCTGTCAAATGTGATACATCATGCCCATACTCGCGCTAACGAGAATCCAACGGCCGAAACCGGGCAGCATGGATGGCAAGATACGTTCATATCCCCGCCTTTTCCAGGTCAAGCGCCACCAGCTTCAACAAGGTCTCATCGTCCATCTCGGTCAGCAGTGTGGCCGGATGGGGTCAGACTGAGGTTCACGGCACGTACACCTGCTCGTTCTTCGGCACATACCACTTGATCTGATTATGGCCTATGCCGGCCGGAGCCGGTTCCACGCCGCGAATGCGTGCGCTTACCACCGGCAGTGCATCGGGGACATACAGGAAGGTGTAGGGCTGGTCTTCGGCCAGAATTTCCTGGATACGGAAATAAGCACGTTTGCGTTTCTCGATATCGAATGTACTGCGACCCTCCACCAGCAGCCGGTCCACCTCAGGGTTTTTGTAGCCGATGAAATTCAATTCGCCCGGATTGGTTTTGCTGGAATGCCAGATATCGTACATATCGGGATCCTGAGAGATATTCCAGGCCAGCATGACAACTTCAAAATTACCCTTGTTTACAAATTCCTTCAGAAAAGTGGCCCACTCCACGATCCGGATTTTGACGTCAATTCCAACCTGTCGTAAGCGTTGCTGAACGATCTGGGCGGTCATCAGGCGCTGCTGGTTGCCCTGATTGGTCAGAATCGTAAATTTAAACGGCTTGCCGTCCTTAAACAGAATACCGTCGCTGTTTTTGTCCTTCCAGCCGGCCTGGGCCAGCAGTTCGGCGGCATGTTTCGGATCATAACCGATATCTTTCACGTTCGGATTATAGGCCCAGCGCCCCGGCACGATCGGACCATGCGCCTTCTGTCCCATGCCGAACAGCACCCCGTGAATCAGTTCATCCTTGTTGATAGCGGCGGTCATGGCCTGACGGATGCGCTTGTCACCAAACAGCGGATGCCGCAAATTATACCCCATATAAAGATAGCCGGATGAAGGGTAACGATACTTGTTGAAACTGGATGTGAAACTCCGGTTGCCGGTTTGTCGGGCATACTGAACCGGAGTCAGGCCCATCAGGTCGATGGCGCCGGCCTTCAACTCCATATACATTGTGGAAGTGTCCGGGATGATACGGTAGATGTAACGATCGATGTAGGGACGTCCCTCGAAATACTCATTGTTGGCCTCCAGCACGATTTTCTGGCCGGAAATCCACTCCTTGAAGCGGTATGGTCCTGTGCCGACCGGCTTGCGGGCTAACGGACTCTTGGTGATATCCTGCCCCTCCAGCAGATGAGCAGGCAAGATATTCATCCCCCATGAAGCCAGGGCCGGGGCAAACGGGATACCATAGACAACCCGAACAGTATGATCATCGGGAGCCGAGATATTTTTTACCTGCTTGAAATCTTCGGCATAGGCGGTGGGCGTTTTGGGATCAACGGTAACGCGATAGGTATAGAGCACATCCCGGGCGGTGAAAGGCGCACCGTCGTGCCATTTGACACCGCGCCGGAGATGAAAGGTTATGTTCAGGCCATCGGGGGATATATCGAATGACTCGGCCAGATCGCCAACTATGTTCAGGTTCTTATCGTATTTGACAAGGCCGTTATAAACCTGACCGGCCACGACATGGGAAGATGAGTCGGAAGCCAGAATAGGTATCAGGGTGGATGCTTCGCCGATAGTGCCTTCTACCAGCGAATCGCCGGTGGCAGGCGTTGTGGATAAGGCGCGTTTTGGCGGCGGTTGCGAAGAGTCGGGAGCGCTGCAGGCTGATAAGGCCAGGCTACAAAGCAGGAGGAACAGCAGGCTTCTGCCTGTTGAAGCCCTCATCTTTCGCCATGCTCCCCTTTGAACTTGCGGATCTTGTCAGCCAGATCCTTGCGGTCGGAATCTATCTCCAGGGCCTTGCGATATTGTTTGAGAGCTCTTTTGAATTCTCGCCGGGCAGCATAGGCATCACCAAGATGCTCGGCAATGGTTGAATCGTCGTTCACCAGACTGAAGGCGTCTTCCAACAACCTGACCGCTTCATCATAGCGTTTGAGTTTGTAATTGACCCATCCGAGACTGTCCAGGATGAAGGCATCATTGGGACGGATTTCAACGGCCAACTTGAGATATTTGAGCGCTTCCTCCAGATTTATGCCCATCTCGGCATATGAATACCCAAGATAGTTGAGCGCTTGTGCATCTTTAGGGTTGATCATCAGCACCATCTTCATTCGCTCGATGGATTCAGCCCGTTTTCCCAGTTTGTCGAGCAGAACACCGATCCGGAACTGATAACGCGCTTCTTTTGAAAATAACTGTTCGTTTTCAAATAGAAACAACAGGCCGTCTTCAACTTTGCCGATGGACTCATACAGAGCGGCCAGATTCAGATACAGCTCGACATTTTTCGTATTGGTGGAGATAGTTTTTTTAAGTATTTCGATAGCCTGCTCAGATTCGCCCTTTTCCTTGAGAATAAATGCGATATGGCTGACAGCCTCCAGATAAGGTGTCGCACCATGGGGGATCATATTGAACTGTTCATATGCCTTGTCAAGCTCGCCTTTTTCCTCATACGCTATGCCAAGATAAAGCCGGATATGATGCGCGGCAGGGTCTTTTTCCAGAATCTCGCCGAAAACCGAGATCGCCTCGTCAAACTGTTCCAGTTCAAGGTGAACCAAACCTATTTTACGGAGGGTTTCCTGGCCGCCCAGACCTGATTTAACAGCGCTTTCGAGATGTTCAAGCGCTTCCGGAAAACGGCGCTGCTGTATCAGCAGCTGTATCAATCGTTGAAGAACAGCACTTCTGTTATCATCACGGTCAAGTAGCGCGCGGTAACTTTCTATGGCCTGGGAGTAATCTCCCATCGCTTCGTATGTGGCAGCCATATCAATAGCCGCCTGATCAAATTCCGGACGCAGTTCCAGAGTTTTTCTGAAGAAACCAAGAGCATCACGGTACAATTTCATCTGGCTGTAGGTTCGCCCCAGATAATAATAGCCGAGGATGGAATCCGGATTGATTTTTATCAGGGACTTGAGCGTCGCCACGGTCTCTTCATACTCAAACAATCGTGTCAGGGAAAGCGCCAGATGCAGGTAGGCATCCTCTTTGGAAGGATCCAGCTTGACCGCCTTACGCAGGTAATCGGCAGCTTCCCAATCTTTGCCCGCGGAGGACATCAAAATGCCGGCGATGACATATGGTGGGCGATAGGCCGGATCGAGTTTGATCGCCTTGTTGATATATTCGAGCGCTTCCTGCACCTGACCGATTTTTAGTTTTATCTCTGCAACTTCGGTATGTAGCATTGCGGAACCCGGATCCCGTTCGATTGCTTCACGCAACAAGCTCAACGCAGCCGGATAATCTCCATCATGAGAAGCAAGTTTGGCTCGGGAATAAAGGTATAACGAGCGGGAATAACTATCAGAAGATTTGTGGGCTGCAGAGACATTATCTTCAGGGTGAGGTGTACTTGCCGCGCACGAGGCCAGCATCAGGAAGGACATGAGTATGATCAACCGCAACGACATCTCGGAAAATTCCATTTCTTGTTAAATTTGTTACGAAAACTAGCATGAATCCATATCCTGGTCAAACGATAATCTAGGCGTGTGACAGCTTGCGGATGCGTCGTTTTGATGTTACTCTTCAATTAAATGCGGGCAGACACCATGGAACAAAGCATACTGAAATCATTAATGAATCCCGAAGCGTATCCGGTTCCGGCAACAAGAGTCGAGCTGTTGCAGACACACGTATCGTGGATTTTTTTGACTGACACCCACGCTTTTAAAATCAAAAAACCGGTTGATTTCGGTTTTCTTGATTTCTCGACAGTTGAAAAGCGTCATTTTTACTGCAATGAAGAGGTGCGTCTCAACCGCCGTCTTTGCCCCGATATGTACGAGGGTGTTTTAGAGCTTCGTGCCGATGGTGACGGCGCTTCTTTCACCGGCAGCGGCCCGATTCTGGACTACGCAGTAATCATGAAGAGATTGCCTGCCGACCGAATGCTGGACCGGATTGTTGAAAGAGGTGAAGCAACAACAAATATGATTGAAATTGTTACGGAAGTGATCAGCAGATTCCATGCTGCGGCCGCTACTTCCAAATATATTTCAGAATTCGGATCCCTTGACAAGATCATGTCCAACTGGAACGAAAACTTTAAACAGATGCAGGGTTACACAACCAGAACTCTTCCGGCAAGCGAACTGGCAGCAATCCGCTTATGGGTCGATAAATTTGCAGACACCAACCGTGACCTTTTCGCCCGTCGGGTCGTGCAGGGCTTCATCCGCGAATGCGACGGCGACCTGCACCTTGAAAACATCTGCCTGGTTGAAGACAGGGTATACATTTTTGATTGCATAGAATTTAACGAGCGATTTCGTTTCTGCGATACTGCCGCCGATATCGCCTTTTTGCTGATGGATCTCGACTTTCACGGTCGCAGCGATCTGTCAGCATCGGCATTGACAGCCTATCAGAAGTCATCCGGAGACAGTGAACTTGCAAAACTGATCGATTTTTACAAGACTTACCGGGCCTTTATTCGTGGAAAGGTTGAATGTTTTCTTCTGGATGACAGTACAATTGAACAGGAAATGAAGGAGATCGCGCAAAAAAAATCCATAAGCTATTTCCGGCTGGCAAGGGGATATTGCGAAAGATCCAGGCTGCGCCCCACCCTTTTTATAACCTGCGGAACCATGGGGTGTGGTAAAAGCACTCTGGCGGATCAACTGGCATTTGAATTGGGAATTGCGGTCTATAATTCGGACACCGTCCGCAAGATGAGTTCAGGGCAAACGCTTGAAAAATCGATTATTGAACCGTATGGGCAGGGTCTGTACGACAAGGCGGTCACAGACGAAGTCTACGAAAAGCTGAAAAAATCAGCGGAAGACGAGCTTAAGGCCGGTCGCTCGGTTCTGATCGACGCCAGCTTCAAAAGAGCGTCGGACCGGGCCGGATGCGCTGCACTGGCTGCCCTCCACGGCGCTGACTTTGTTATATTAATGGTATCCTGCGACGAGGCTGAACAGAAATGCAGACTTAGCCGCCGCACTGCAAGCAAGGACTCGGTTTCGGATGGAAGGATTGAACTGCTGGAACAGCAGAAATCGGAATTTGAATATCCGCATTCCGGAGAAGGCAGGATAATAACCGTCAATACCATGAATCGCCCCGAAGAACAGACCAGCGGGATCTATAAGGAGCTGCAGCAATGATCAAACGTATGCTGACCAGAATCATGCATCGATTGCAGCTGCGGGAGTCGTGGATAATTTTCTTTATTCTTGGAATAATCATGATGACATTTCCCTTTATGCATATTTTCAACAAGCCGGTCACAATTTTCGGATTTCCATTGATGATGCTGTATCTCACCATAGGATGGGCTTTTTCGATCGTAGTCATCTACCTGTTCATGCGCTCGTTTTTGTCACACAACCAGAATCCTGACGAGAAAAAAGACGAATGAATCCCGGAATCGCCTATGCTGCTTCCATATCCGCGCTCTACACTGCGCTGATCTTCCTGATCGCATGGTATGCTCACTATCGCAAGGAGATCGGGCGCAGCATCGTCAGCAATCCCATCATTTACACGCTGTCCATCGCAGTTTACTGCACGTCCTGGACATTCTACGGCAGCGTCGGAAAAGCGTCCACAACGGGAATAGACTTCCTGATGATCTACCTCGGACCGTCTTTAGCGGCCTTCTCCTGGCTCTTTCTGCTTCGACGCATCATAAAAATCAGCAAAGAAAACAACATTACTTCAATTGCCGACTTCATCAGCCTGCGCTACGGAAAATCTCTCTGGCTCGGAGCGCTGGTTACGATCATCGCCATTCTGGGCATCATGCCTTATATCGCATTGCAGATAAAAGCGGTTTCCTACAGTTTCTATCTTGTCAGCGGACTGCCAGCTGACAGCATACCGCTTACAAGACTCGGTTCAGGCGCAAGACTTCCAGTCGGGCTGATTCTCGCTCTGATTCTGTCGATCTTCAGTATCATTTTCGGCGCCCGCCGGCTGATATCGTCCGAAAGACATGAAGGGCTTGTTGCAGCCGTTGCATTTGAATCTCTTATTAAACTCATCAGCCTTATTGGGGTCGGCATATTTGTAACTTACGTTCTTTTTGACGGTTTTACCGACATTTTCATGCGTTTCAAGACCTTCGATCCGGCGTCATTCGACAAGCTCTTTACCTTTGATGTTTCGGGCAGCAATCCCGAACAGATTCCCACATTCACGATGCTGTTTCTGTCAATGGGAGCAATCATGCTTCTGCCAAGACAGTTTCATGTCATGGTCATTGAGAACTCCGATGAACGGCACATATCCACTGCAATGTGGCTCTTTCCTGCTTATCTTTTTCTGATCAACCTGTTTGTCATGCCGATTGCAGTCGGAGGAATCCTGATCTCAGGGAGCAATCGCGGCGCCGATTTTTTCGTGCTGAACATACCGCTTATCACCGGGCACCACGGGATAGCGCTTCTGGCCTTTCTGGGTGGACTGTCGGCCGCAGCCGGCATGGTCATGGTTGAGTCAGTCGCCATTTCAACCATGCTGCTGAACCATATTTTCATGCCTGTCATAGTACGATGCACGCCGCGCTCCTGGTTCCCGGTACTGCTGATAAACCTGAAGCGTCTCGGTATTTTTCTGGTTGTAATGATGGGGTACTTCTATCACCGGGCCGTAGGCGACACCTACATGCTGGTCAATATGGGGTTGATTTCGTTTTCGGCGGCTGCCCAGTTCCTGCCTGCCATGCTGGGAGGGCTTTACTGGCGAAGGGGTAACAAAGCAGGGGCAATCGGCGGTATCCTGTTAGGTTTCATTATATGGTTCTATACTCTTCTGCTCCCTTCCTTCAGCAAATCCGGCTGGCTTCCCTCCGAACTACTGTCAGAGGGCCCATTCGAAATATCCCTTCTCAGGCCAACAGCCCTGTTTGGACTTTCGGGAATGGACCTTTGGAGTCACTCCCTGTTCTGGAGCATGCTGTTCAACATCAGCACCTACATAATCTGCTCGATACTGCTGAAGCAGACCGACAGGGAACGGGACCAGGTGGCTAAATTCATATCCGTTTTCGACCGGGTAAGATCCACTGGCCGTCAAGCTGAGCAAAAACGACTTTCAAAACCTGTCACGACTTCACAATTCGTAAACCTTATGTCCAAATTTATCGGCGAAACTGAAGCCCAGCGCGCCATCAGCCTGTATGCGGACAATCGCGAAATTAATCCGGAAGGAAACGTGTCAGAATTCGAGCTTCCGAATCTCAAACGTCATACCGAGAAAACACTGGCGGGTTCAGTTGGAGCAGCCGCTGCCGGCGCTATTGTGGACAGCTTTTTGTCAGACATGGGGTCCCGCATGGAATCGGTTTATGACATTTACAGCACGGTACGGACCTCACTTGATCAAAGCCGGGAATCACTTTTCGTAAGGCTGAAAGCATCTGAAATCATCAATCGCACACTCGACTTGCAGATCATCATGGATGACCTGCTGAATCTGCTGTTAAAGGAATTCAAACTGGATGCTGCCATAATACAGCTCAAAAATAATGACGGCAGCTCTTCAGTTACCAGCTATCAAGGCGCAAACCGGCGACTGATAAATGAAAATCACTGGTATTCCGAATGCCTTCCCTATATTGACATGGCCTACCACGACAGAAAAGCCCACTTCACGAACGACGCCAGACTTGCAAGCGATACGCTTTCATTGGAGCGCACATTGGCAGAGGGAATCGTTTCCTTTGCCCACATTCCGATTTCAAGAGAAGGCGAACGGGCGGTCGGCATACTTTCAGTATTCTCCAAATCAATCGCCGGTCTGTTTACACAGGAATTCATCAATCTGCTGTTAAGCTTGTGCGGACAACTTGCACAGGCGATAACCATTGTTCGTGAAATGCAGGCAAAAGATCTTGAACGGGATCAAAAGGAACGTGCTCTGCTCCAGAACGCCCGCGTTCTGCGTGACATGGAGATAGCACAGCAGATCCAGTTATCACTCCTTCCTGACAGCGCACCGGAAATATCCGGGGTTGATTTGGCCGGCAAATGCATCTCCGCCGCCCATGTCGGAGGAGATTATTATGATTTCTTTCGCCGCAATGAAAACACTGTCGACATGCTGATTGCCGACGTTTCCGGTCACAGTGTCGGAGCGGCCCTGATCATGACCGAGGTTCGTACGCTTCTTAGAGCTCAGGTCAACTCGGCTCACAGCGCCAGCGCAATACTGAACATTCTCAACAGCCAGCTGCATGATGATTTGACAAGAGCCGAGCTATTCATCACCATGTTCTACGCAAAATATAATTCGGCAAACGGCAGACTTTCCTACTCCAACGCTGGCCACAATCACCCGATCATCCACCGCTCCGGATCAAACTCCTGTATCGAACTGGACACGGAAGGTCTTATAATCGGCGTCAAACCATCGGTAGTATTTGAAGAACGTAACATTGAACTTATCAGCGGTGATGTGTTACTCTTCTATACAGACGGACTAACGGAAGCATTTAACGCCGAAGGCGAAATGTACGGCAACGACAGGGTTTGCGCTCACTTGGGGGCTGTAGCCCACCTATCGGCCAGGGAGATTATTGATTCTATCTACGGCACGGTAGTTGATTTTACCGGATCTCCAACGCTTCAGGATGATATCTCGCTGGTAATATTGAAAATAAACTAAAGAACAAGGAGATGGCATGAATCTCAAAACCGAATCAAACAATGGAGTCATCGTAGTTTTTGTAAAGGAAGAGCGTCTGGACGCAAACAATTCCGATGAGCTGAAATCACAACTGAATCATCTTTTTGAAACAGGCAGCAAAGATTTGATAGTCGACCTGAAAGAAGTAAGATTTATAGACAGTTCCGGATTGGGGGTACTGGTGTCAGGCTTCAAAAATGCTTCAACCCGTCAGGGAACAATAAAACTGTCCGGCTTGCAGACTCAGGTCAAGTCCATGTTTGAACTAACCCGGCTCCATCGGGTTTTCGACATATTCACAACTGTTGATGACGCATTGGAAAACCGCTGAAAAGTTATTTTTCAGTGCGGGGTCACTATGAAAAAAGACATAGTCCTTGAAATAACCATACCGAACCAGACCCGTTACCTGGGACTGATCGGAAAGATCGGCGAAAATATGGCACGGGAATTCGACGACACTGATTGTGACCGCGAAGCTCTCGCCAATCAGTTGAATATTGTACTGACCGAATCCATCGTCAACGCCATCAAACACGCCAACGCAACCGATCCGAACAAAGAGGTGCATGTCCGGATCAACGTCCATGACAGGGAATTGTCAATAAGTGTCTATGACAGCGGATGCGGTTTTGATCTGAACACTATACCGGTCCCGTGCTTTGAATCCGACATCCTGAACGAAAAAGGCCGCGGAATATACATTATCCGATCAATGATGGATTCGGTGGAATATCGGCGAACAAATGGCGGGAATGTGTTGGAGATGAAGAAAAGTATTGGACAGAGGTGACGCAACATACCAGATTGCGGATAAATCAGAGAGAGTCATAATGACGTAATATCTCCTCCTGCCCGTGAAGTCGTTCCAAGCGTCTTACAATAAAGTGCCCACGCCCCATGTCCTGAAAATGGTCAATGAACAAGGTATTTATCACCGCACCACCTAATGCGCCAACTACCGGCACAGCCTGAGCAGCCGCTTTTTCCGAGACGACAATTGAAAACCGTGCTGCAATCTGGGAAATCAGTCTGACAATTGCAGGCGTTCCATGCTGCGACATTCCCATTTTTGTTATATGCGCTGCCGCTTCCGAGACAGCCTTAGCAAGGGCTGTCCTTGCAGCAAAATAGCCTGTTTCAGTTCCGTCATCATTCTTAGATGTGCCGCCAAGTGCCAACACTTGCAGACATTCCAATTTTGCATCAGCGCTATGCAGATTTTCTCCTTCACTGCGGGCGATATCAGCAATAGAACGCAACATGATTGTAGTAGAAACCGGTAACTCTATTGCAAGCCCCGGCAAACCGAACAGGCCACCAGTAGCACCAGTTGCTCCAACTGCAAATTTATGCAACCAGTTGGATGAAACTTCCTGCTCGTTTTTGTCCATAGTAAACAGCGCAACATCCAGTGCCTTTTCGATTGATTTTCGTGCCACATCATTAACAGTCGCGATCACTGGTTCCGGAAGCTTTTTGAGCATTGTATTGATAGGAGTGCCGACAAAATCACTGATTTTGGCTGCAAGTCCAGGATTTTCGAGAAGAGTTTTTGATCTCTTGAGATCATTCATTTCAAATGGTGATAAAGTCATTTGTAATTCTCCGAAAACAAAATGTTATCCATACAAAAAAAAACCCCTGTTTACAAGGGGCTTTAGGTCTATATCGGGAACATGGGAATCTAAAAGTAAGCATAATACACTGATTTATAGATATTATTGTCTATTGGATATTGCCTGTTACCCCTAAAGTTACCCCCAAATGTTTTTGTTTACCGTCTTTGAACATAAATATTTATTGGTAACGTACGAGCGTCAATCCTCTCAGTCAACGGTAAAACACCTCAAGTCGCCAGCATCATATCACCCTGGCAATACTCACCTTTATCCACGACAAAACCGCCCTAACAGGCCGCAGGAAGATCAACCAGCACCAAGCCCATACTCACCGCCCCTGATAAGCAGGAGCGGCCAGTGTGCCGGTGATATGTTGCCAGTGTCAGACGTTCAGCAGGTATTCCGTAACATCCTCAACTATTAGCCTTGCCCCGCTCCATGTGTCCGGCCCGATCTCTCCCGTCTGCTCTGGTGTTTCCATCAAGGCGGCAACGGCAAGAAGCTTGTAACCTTGGCTGTCATCAATATTCAGCAATACTTCTGCCGACTCCTCAAGTACGATACGTAAGCCGCTGTAAGCATCCTGGCTCAATTCCCGTGCAGTTTCTGGTGTGCCGATCAACTCCGTGATAGTTGCCAGCTTGTAAGCGATCCCTGCAAAATCCATTGTAGTTGTGTCTGTTGTCGTTTTCATGTTCTACCCCAGAGCTGTTTTGAACTTCTTGAGTCAGATTGTATGCGGTCTAAAAACAGACTGCAAGATAAAACAATCTTTTAAATCAGGTAGTTACATCCAAGTTGGATGCCGCTGTATAACACCTTTAATGCCATGTTCTGCGAAACTGTGTCGAGGTGCGGCAATCCACAAAAGTTGGCAAGCGGATTTGCACCCAAGGTGCGATAATCGCCGATAATTATTTTCATGGCTGCAATGGTGCAGGCGGCAAGTTAACGTGAAAACTATTCGCCGCCAGGGCAGCGGCATCTTCCCATGATCGTGTCAATCTGCGTTAACTCGGTGGCAGGTAAGGGAGCTTGCTGACGATCTGGCGTGGCGCGTTAATCTGGCAGGCAAGAACAATATGCAGGCCGGTGATGGGACAGTGGCCAAGGGTATGCCAGCAGACAAAGTAAGTTGGGATGCCCCCCCGCTGTACCCGGTAGCCCCCTGACATTTTGGCGCTTCCAATGAGATCAGGTACCGGTACCTCTTCAATGACCTATCCATTTTTCAAAACACCCCCGCCCGTAGTACCTCCCTTGTTTTTCAGGCCGAATTTCCTTTTTTGCCCACCCCTGTCAAATTTTTTCCGCCCATTTTCTGAAAACTCCTTATCGGCTACTGGAGACGTTCTGGGCTTCAAAGCACACTCGGCTATGCACTGGTTGAAACAAACGCACTGAATCTGCCGCTGTTCGCTCACTGCATACCAGCGTTCACACCCACTGTTTCTTTCATGGCGATTACGAAAGCGAACATTAAAATCATATCCATTAACCATTATTCCTGTTATTTAATTAATATAGTATTTCTAGCGTCTCATACAGAGGGAGCATATGGCCGGCAGGAAAAGTGACACAGCTTCAATTCAGGCGACTGACTTGGCTTGCGATAAATTGGAAGTCGAGGCTGTCAAACTGCCAAAGAGGAAGATTCCTGAACTTGACCCGCCGTACAACCCGATGGGAATGGCGATTCTGAACAACGCCAAGAAGGGGATGGAGTATCAGGGCGATAAGAGAGCGGGGAACAAGAGAGCGGATCGGATGCAGGAAGCGATAGAGGACTTTCAGCAGGCCATGAACCAAGACGAGGATTAAATGAAAAATAAGTTCGGCAACGAGACAAGGGCTCCGTCTTGGTTGGTGTCGGACATTATTTTCCGGAGCCAAAGGAGGGCAACATGAAAAAGGTTTTGATAGTAGCGGCAATTTTGGCAGTTTCGGCTACGGGGTACGCATTTGAGGGTCAATACAAAAACAACCCCAATTACTCCAAGGATGATAACGGACGCTACACCCGCAACGACAATCAGTACAAGGACACAGATAGGGATGGCGTCATCAACAAGTATGACAGAAACGATAGTAATCCTTACGTTACTACGCAGCCAGCAGCCAGGCAGGAAAGAGAACCCGCCGCAAGTAACCCGTGGGCGCGACAGACGGAGCAGAAAAGCAACAACCCTTGGGCAAGGTAATGGGGAAGTCTCTCAATGTGAGTCTGCTGGCGATAATTATGTCGGTTACATTTTCAGCAACCGCTCGTTGCGCTGATTGGAAGTATTATGGGGGGACGAAAACCATCGCATCAGGTAAATTTTATGTGTTTTATGATTTGGACAGCATCATGAAACATGACAATAATGTTAAGGTATGGACTAAATCAGTGACCGAAAACAGTCTTAGTATTTTTTTTGAAGATACAGCTCAGAGTAACTCTATATACGATAAGGTAGAGGCCAAAATATCCAGAGGATACGTCACTCCATTTAATAAAATGAATAAGTATTTTGACGCAAAAAAAGATGGAAATATTGCATTTATTGAGGAAGCCGTAAATGTATTCCATACAAATTTCTACAGAGTACTGTATGAAATTGATTGTATTGGCAATGAAATGAAGCAGCTTTCTGTAATCTCTACATTTAAAAATGGTGACCCGATCCCTGTATCAGAATCTGAACTTGGCGGATGGACATATATTGTCCCTGAAAGTACCGTAGAAACATTAAGGAAAATGTTGTGTCCAGTGAAATAATTTCACGTTAACTTGGTGGTAGCAAATGACAGTTCGTGAAGCATGGATTCAGATGTGTGATAACTTCCTGGTAGACAATCCGGAAGCGGAGGGACTGTGCTACATAGTGGACGCAATAACAGGCGCATAGGGTGGCGGATTATTGCCAAAGCCATTGACTGCGGTATCGCTTGCAAAGTACTTTGAGAGTCTTGTAGATGCACACGACACATGGCGGCAGATAGTTGCCCTTATGACTGATGGCTTGGAAGATGGAGAAGAGCTGGACGCGCACAACTTGATGCTTCTGGCCGATCTGTCGTGCAGTGGCCTGACATCTAAGTATGAAGATAGCTGGATGCCAAGAACGTGGCAAGAATAACCAACTGGAAAAGAACTATGGTGTAAAAGTCATTACTTGACCGTACAGACAGCGTCAGATTATCCATATTCCTCCCATAAATTGATTACATTGGATTCTTAAAATGTGGTATGGAGGAGTGAATTTGCAAGCCCCTGTGTTACGGAACGGGGGAGGCAGGTAACATAATACCCAAATTTGGGGTGATTATATGACGAGTAATATAACCCGCTATAATTGGGGTATAAAGTGACGAGTCATATAATCCCTAGTTGGATGAGGAAAAGAATAGATGAAAAGAACGATTCTCATCACATTGATGGTTGCCACTTTTGCTCAAGTTGCAAATGCGAAAGAGTGCACTCAGATTGAGGCATATGCAGCGGAGTCGGTGACTGCCTACCTCGATTCGTGGAAGAACGTCAAACTTGCCTTCAAATCGTTTGGCCATTGCGATGATGGGGCCATTGGGGAAGGATTTGATGAAGCAATCTCACTGCTCTGGGCTAACCAATGGCGAAAGCTTCCAGAAATGCTTGAGTACACTAAAGACAGCAAAGAATTAAAGGCATTCATTTACAAAAGGATCTGGAGCGAAACTGTTCCGTTGGAGCGTTGGAAGAAAATAGTAAAAAAGGCACAAAAAGAATGTCCGAACGGCGGGAAAGAGTTTTGTGCAGAGGTTGTCAGAGCTGACAAATCGACATCAAACACGCCACTGGAGCCGCCTCGCTGAAGCTCGCGGTTGGAAGATAAAATGACAAACCATAATAAAACAGACGAACTGACTGAAATTGAAGAACGAAAAACGACTCGTAACTATGGCGGAGTGAAGTGGGGGCTTATCCTTGGTCTATTTGTTGTGGGTGCATATGTTATAAATCTGTCCCCCTCAGAGTTCCATAATACTTCAAAATTCTACCTTGTTTTCACCGTAGTTATTTTTGTAGCCATAGGTGCTATTTCTGGTGAAAAGTTCATGGAGAAATTGGCAGAATGGTTCAAATGGTTATGATCACGGAAAGCCAGAAGGGTCTACTGTAGTAGGCGAACACCCAATCGGGTAGCCGGGGGTTTTCCTCCCCCAGCCCCCACACCACCCGGCATGCGGGTCCGCACCGGGCGGTTCGATAG
>CAYWJJ010000001.1:154997-186066 GCA_964458105.1 uncultured Geobacter sp. | reverse complement strand
CTGCTGGCGATTGCCGCAGGAGTCACTCTGTATCTGCTGAGCCTGCCGACAATCCAGCCGGTGGAGAAGAAAAGCAAAAGCAGCTAACCGCCGATAAACGCAGATGAGTTTTTATCTGACCGCATGCACCACCAGCCCGTTTTGGGTAACTTCCACCCGGCAGTTTGAGTATCCGCGCCGTTTCAGGCGGAACATGATCAGTGGCGCCAGCAGTGGATGCACTCCCGGCAGCATCAGCGGGAAGTGATTGAAAGAAAAGCGCCAGAGTGCATTCCAGGTTGCCCTGAATGACACCCGGCGCTGTTTTATTGCCTGTTTCTTGCCGTAGGGCATGGCTCAGCTGTGCTCGCTGGTTTCGTGGAACTCCAGTCCCTTCCAGCTTTCGATGGTGTTGTCCAGTCGCCACTGGCTGCCGGCCATGTAGGTCAGCTTGCCTTCGCCGTCGATATAAACGTGCATGGCCTCTTTCTTCTCGAATTCCTCGATCTGCTTCTTCTCTCCTGTCACCCAGCGGGCGGTGACATAGCTGACCGGCTCGAAGGCGACCTTGACGCTGTATTCATGCTCCAGGCGGTGCATGACGACTTCGAACTGCAGCAGTCCGACCGCGCCGATGACCCAGTCGGAACCCATTAGCGGCTTGAAAACCTGGGTGGCGCCCTCTTCGGCCAGTTGCACTAAGCCCTTTTCCAGCGCTTTGGATTTCATCGGGTTCAGCAGTCGCACCTTGCGGAAATGCTCCGGCGCAAAGCTGGGGATGCCGGTGAACTTGAGCTCTTCGCCCATCGTGAAGGTGTCGCCGATCTTGATCGTGCCGTGGTTGTGGATGCCGATGATGTCTCCCGGCCAGGCTTCCTCGACGTTGGTGCGATCCTGGGCCATGAAGATCGTGGCGTTGGCGATCTGCACCTCGCGCCCCAGGCGGACGTGGCGGACTTTCATGCCGCGCGTGAACTTGCCGGAACAGATCCGGAAGAAGGCGATCCGGTCGCGGTGAGCCGGGTCCATGTTCGCCTGGATCTTGAAGGCAAAGCCGCTGAAGGGCTCTTCATAGGGCGATACGGCACGGCTGGTGGATTCGCGGGGGAGCGGGTGCGGCGCGTATTCGACAAAGGCATCCAGCAGCTGCTGCACGCCGAAGGTGTTTATGGCGCTGCCGAAGAATACCGGCGTCTGCCGGCCGGCCAGATAGGCCTCCCGGTCAAAGGGGTGGGCAGCTCCCTCCAGTAGTTCGATGTCATTGCGAAGCTCCTCCACCTGGCTTCCCAGCAACTCGTCCAGCAGCGGGTCGTCCAGGCCGGTCACGGTCAGTATTTCACCGACTCCGTCGGCCGCTTCGGCGTCGAAAAAGGTCAGTTCCTTGGTGTAGAGGTGGTAGGTGCCCCGGAAACGCTTGCCCATGCCGATCGGCCAGGTGATCGGAGCGGTCTGCATGTGCAGGTTTTTCTCGATGTCGTCCAGCAGGTCGAACGGTTCCTGCCCTTCGCGGTCCAGTTTGTTCATGAAGGTCATGATCGGGGTGTGCCGCAGGCGGCAGACCTCCAGCAATTTTCTGGTCTGGCTTTCGACCCCCTTGACCGAATCGATCACCATCAGTACCGAGTCCACCGCGGTCAGCACCCGGTAGGTGTCTTCGGAAAAGTCATTGTGGCCGGGGGTATCCAGCAGGTTGACCTCACAGCCGTCGTAGGTGAATTTCATTACCGACGATGTGACCGAGATGCCGCGCTGTTTTTCCAGTTCCATCCAGTCGGAGGTAGCGTGGCGGGCGCTTTTGCGGGCACGGACTTCGCCGGCCTGCTGGATTGCGCCGCCGAACAGCAGCAGTTTTTCGGTGATGGTGGTCTTACCGGCGTCGGGGTGGCTGATGATGGCAAAGGTGCGGCGTTTTTCGACTTCTTCGGTATTAAACAGTTCCACGGGTATTACTCCTTGTTGGCAATCGAAAGGCGGGCCGGACCCGCCTTTGTGTTATTCTTTGATTTATAGCAGTTACGATCGGAAAACCAGCCGGTCCAGGCACCATCGGCCGCCGCCGGAAACCAGCAGGTAAAGGGCCATGCCCAGCAGGGCGATGTCGTACTCGATGCCGTGCCCGCGACCCGGCACACAAGCGGCATTGAGGAAGAAGCCGTTTATCCAGTGTATTTTGTAGATTGCAACCATCATGACCGCGGAAATGCCTGCGGCTGAGAGACGGGTCAGGAAACCGGTCAGTATGCCGAAGCCGCCGCCAAATTCAGCCAGGATTGCCAACAGTGTGAATATGGGAGGTATTCCCATCTTTTCTTCGAAATTCTTCAAGGTTCCGGTCAGTCCGTGTCCGCCGAACAGCCCCAGCAGTTTCTGCGAGCCGTGTGCCATGAATATCAGCCCCAGCGGTATGCGCAACATAAACGGAGCAATCAGGTCCGCCACTTCAAAATTCCCCTTAGCCATTGGTGCCCTCCATGATTATCCGGTGCAGCAGTCTGCTTTTGCCACTTTTTTTTACTTGATACATCAGTTCGTCCGCCTTATGGATGGCTTCGTCAACGGTCGCCGGCGCTTTGGGATATGTGGCTGCGCCTATGCTGAAGCTGACCGGCCATTCATTTTGTTTCATTACCAGATCAAGGTGGCTGTGCAACTTCTCCAGAAATATGATGGCCGCTTCTCCGCTGGTTTCGGGCAGCAGTATCACGAATTCATCGCCACCGAATCTGGCCAGTATATCCGTGCTTCTGATGTTGGCTAGAAAGGTGGAAACGACAGTAAGCAGAAGCTGATCACCGATCCTATGTCCAAACCGGTCATTGATCCCTTTGAAGTTGTCCAGGTCGATGTAGGCAATTGTGAAGGGAAGCCCGTAGCGATGTGATCGTTTGATTTCATATTCGGCCAGATCAAAGAAGGAGCGACGGTTTAGGGCGCCGGTCAGCGGATCCTTGCTTGACAGCTCCTTCTCGTTGTCGATATTTTTTCTGAGGGCCGAAAACAGCGTGCTCATGATCAGCAGAAACAGCAGCTCTATCAGTTCATTCCAGTAATGCAGCATGGGGTGACTGAAGCTGAACGAGGTGGAGCTTTCGTCAGAAATTATTCTAACTATAACGGACAGCACGCAGAACAGTATCCCGCTGCGTTTACCGATAAACCATGCCACCAGCGAGACCGGCACCAGATAGAAGACGATCAGGGAGTAGTCGCCGGTGGCCGTGTCGACCCACCCCAGCAAGAGCAGGAACAGGACACTGAACGATATGATTGTAGCCGGACTTTGTGGCGAAAATATCTCAATTATTTTATGGTGGATTTTTATGAACATGCGATTTCCGCTGCAGGCGAATTTAATGATATTGCTGCATAAATTGGCAATATAGCACGATAATAAGCAGCCTACAATCGTTTCATTATTTACGCTGGCGGGCATATCGAGCTGTCGGAAGTTGTATAATGTGTCAAAATATGTGGAATTAAAACGCAGA
Source organism: uncultured Geobacter sp. (assembly GCA_964458105.1). Classification (GTDB taxonomy): domain Bacteria; phylum Desulfobacterota; class Desulfuromonadia; order Geobacterales; family Pseudopelobacteraceae; genus JACRCG01. Next base: position 182,599 of record CAYWJJ010000001.1, on the reverse strand, counting down.
AACGGGCCGCACGGTTCTAACACCCTGCAACCCGTCCCCAAGACTAACATATTGTCAGGAATCTAAGATTACGCTCCGCCGTTGACAAGAGAATCCAGCGTTTTGTTTGCATCCTCAAGCCTTTCGTTGAGTCGCCGCAACTCATCTCTCGTATAAACAGCCTCGCCCCTGCCAATTTCCTTCTGAATTCTGTCTATTCTCTGTTGGATGGAATCGACCTGGTTCGCACAGTTCATTGCGACCAGCAGGCATTCGTTTTTCTCGGCTCTCAGACCTTCATCCGTCATTGATTTTACCGCTCCTTCTTCTGCCAATACCGGAACTGCCATTATCATCAGGGCAGCTGCCAGTAACGAAAGTTTGCGTATCATGCGTCTCATGGCTAGCCTCCAATTAAAATATTGAACTTCCATTGAGGCAAATATAGCATGCTGCGAAAGTGATTGCAAATGAAATTCAATATCAATAATATTGTGGCCAAAAACTCCATAAATGCTCGCAAGCTTGAATCAAAGAGGTGAATACGGCGGCGAATAAGTGAAGCAGAGTTTGGAAATGGCGGGCGGCATGAGATTCGAACTCACGACCCCAGGCTTCGGAGGCCTGTACTCTATCCAGCTGAGCTAACCGCCCGCATGACGGTTTGACGATATAACTGTAGACGGGAATAAGTACACTATTTACTGCTCTAACTCAAGCCAAAAATCTGTCATTTTTGTAACCGCTCTGCTAGGATGGCGAAGCTGGAGGTGAATTGATGAAGCGATTGCTGCTGATTATATTGTTGCTGATGCTGCCGATGACAGTCTCCGCAGCCAATTTCAAATTCCAGAAGGTCCGGAATAATGTTTATGCCGCCATTGCCGAACCGGGCGGCAAGGCTGCCAGCAACAGCCTTATTGTCATTACAAATTATCAGGTGATTGTGGCCGGTGCTCATTTTGTACCGGATACCACCAAGGAATTGCTGGATTTCGTCAGTACGTTGACGCCAATTCCGGTACGTTACATCATTCTGACCCATCACCATCGCGGTTATAATCACATTGATTTCGACCTGCCCGCCAATGCCGAGATTATCGCCTCAGGGCCGACCTGGCAGTCTCTGAAGAGTGAGTTCCGCCAGATCAAGAACCAGGTTACCTTTTTTGACCGTGGGCTGACCATGAAGAGAGGCAACACCCTAATTGTTATCAGTGCCACAGAACTGGGACACAGCGAGGGAGATGTCTTTGTATATCTGCCGGAAGAAGGGGTTCTGTTTACCTCGGATCTGTTTTTCAATGATGTGGCCGGATATATGGGTGATGGTTCTTTCCGGGATTGGGTCGGCAGTCTGGATATTTTGTCCAGCATCGATGCCGGGATTGTTGTGCCGGGATTGGGTGGCGTTACCAATACGGACGGTATTTTGCGTTTCCAGGATTTTTTCAGGGCATTTACGACGGAGGTCCTGCGCCTGACCGGCATGGGGTTGGAGATAGAGGCGGCCAAACGCCAGTTCCGCCTGCCGCAGTATGAAAGCATGCCTGGCTACAAGGCCTTTTTTGATGTGAATTTCAGGCGGGCCTACAACGAGTTGAAGGATCTCAAATGATACATCCCGGCGTCAGGATAATTGGGCTTACCGGCGGTATTGCCAGCGGCAAGAGCAGTGTCGCCGGCATTTTTGAAGAGCTGGGAGTGCCGGTGATCGATGCCGATCAGCTGGCCCGTGAAGCTGTCCTGCCGGGGAGCCGGTCACTGGTCCGCATTGCCGGAATTTTCGGAGACGATGTGATTGCCGCTGACGGCATGCTGGATCGCAAGCATCTGGGATCACTGGTTTTCGCAGATCCTGAAAAAAGGCGCCTGCTGGAAGGAGTTCTTCATCCTGAAATCCGGCGTTTGGGCGAAGAGCGCATTGCCAGGGAGATCGCGGCCGGGCATCATCTGCTGGTGTATATGGCGCCGCTGTTGATCGAGGCCGGTGCCGTGGATCGCGTTGACGAGATCTGGGTTGTGACCGTGCGCCCCGAGATCCAGTTGGCGCGTTTGATGGCCAGGGACGGCATAAGCAGTGAAGATGCACAACGAATTATTGATAGCCAGATGCCTCTGTCGGAAAAGGCGTCCTATGGCAGGGTTCTGATCGACAACAGCGGCACGCCTGAGGAAACCAGGCGGCTGGTGACGGAAATCTGGAAAAAAGAAGCAGGGGAGCTGTAATGGGTGAAAGGAAACATATTCTCAGGCCGGGGCGCCGTCCGGCCGTAAACCGGATAAAAGAAGCGGTCGCATCGCCCGGAAAACCGTCTGGCCTGATGCCGCGCAACAATGCCTCCGGCGTGCCTAAGCCGGATCTGTTGATGAACTGTTTTGCAGCTGTTCCGCGAGGTGCCGAAGAAATCACCGCTCATGAGCTGGAAGGTATCGGAATCAGCGGCGCCAAGCCGGGAAAGGGCGGGGTGGCCTTTGTCACCGACCGGGCCGGCTTGTACCGTGCCAATCTCTGGCTGCGCACCGCCAGCCGTGTTCTTGTTCAGCTGGCGGTGTTTCCCTGCAAGGGCCCCGACGAGCTTTATGCCGGGGTGTTTGCGGTTGACTGGGCGGGGCTGATTACTCCGGCGATGACTCTTGCGGTGGACTGCAGTCTGCGCGACTCTGCCCTGACGCACTCTGGTTTTGTGGCGCTGAAGACCAAGGATGCCGTTGTGGATCGCATTCGCGAGGCGTGCGGCAGCCGTCCCAATGTTGATACCGATTCACCGGACGTTCGCATTAACGTGCATCTCCACAAAAACGTCTGCACCGTCAGCCTGGACAGTTCCGGGGATTCGCTCGATCGCCGCGGTTATCGGATCGAGCGAAACGAGGCACCGCTACGGGAAACGCTGGCGGCTGCCATTGTTGCGCTGACCGGCTGGGACGGTTCCGTTCCGCTGGCAGATCCGATGTGCGGTTCGGGTACGATTCCCGCCGAGGCGGCCCTGCTGGCGGCGAGGATGCCGCCGGGGCTGCAGCGCTCTTTCGGTTTTCAGTGCTGGCTGGATTTTGACGGTCAATTGTGGGACAGGTTGCTAAACGAGGCTGAAAATGGAATCCGTAAAGTTCCGGCAGGGTTGATAACCGGATATGATCAGGATAGCTGGGCACTTCTGCTGGCGGCTCGTAATGTCGCCAAAGCGGGCCTCGAAGGACAGATCCATTTTTTTCATGCCGCACTGCAGGATTTTCAGCCGCAGGGTGACAAGGGCGTTGTCATTATCAATCCTCCCTATGGAATGCGAATGGGTGAAGAAGATGACTTGAGGGAGCTTTACTGCCAGATCGGCGACATAATGAAGAAACGCTGCAGGGGGTGGACCGGGTATATTATGACCGGTAATCTGGAACTGGCAAAATATATCGGATTGAAGGCCTCACGGCGTTATGTATTGTTTAACGGCCCGATCGAATGCCGGCTGCTGAAGTACGACCTTTACTGATTTAAAACGAATAAAAGCTGATCGGCACCTCATCAATACCCGTTTAAAAGCTGCAGAAAACCTGGTTGCGCCCATTGCGCTTGGCCTCGTACAGCAGATTGTCCACCCGGCTGAGAATGCTGTCGAGGTTCTCTTCGCTGCCGTCAGTCCATGTGCATCCGATACTGGTCGTTACAGTAAGCGACAGTTCATCGATCTGATATGGCTGCCCGCTGACGGCATTCAGAACCCGGCAGGAAACCAACTTTGCTTCTTCTGCGGAAGTATTGGGTAGGAACAGCATGAATTCTTCCCCTCCGTAGCGCCCGAAAACGTCGTACGGCCGCAGAACGGTTTCAATTCTTTTGGTCAGTTCGTGCAGGATGCTGTCGCCCGCCAGATGGCCATGTGTGTCATTGACCATCTTGAAGTAGTCCACATCGATCATGACGACCCCCAGTCCGATCCCTGCAGCCATTTTGTCATGAGAACGCTGCATCATCGCATACAATTCAGCCGCACGGGCCAGCAATTGCCTTCGGTTATATATTCCGGTCAGGGCATCGGTGGTGGCCAGGGTTTCCAGCAGTTGATAGGCTGTGCGCAGGGCGGCGGATTCTCTGGTTATGACAATATAAGAAGCGAACGACAAAAACATTAGAGCGATGAAAATGGTTGTCAGTGACGATACAAGATGTCTTTGAAAACCGGATTTAAGGTCGCTGATGTCGTTATACATTTCAAAGACACCAACAATCTGCCCCTGTTCGTCACGAACCGGCACATAAACTTCGGCCACATCAATATCAAGACGACGCTCCGCAACAAGATCCGTAACGCTTTGCATGTCTTTAATAATAGTTTGACGGTTGCCGGCCAGAGCACTGGCCAGGTGCAGGTTGTTTCTGTCTGATTTGCCTATCAGCGGCTGTTCGGTGCAGTAGATAATGCGCTTGTCCATGTTGTAAATCTTTATTTTGACAATACCGAACGGATGAAGAAAAAGCCTGATATTCTGATCAAGGTCGGGTATGGAGGAAGGAGTTATCGAAAGTGTTTTGATGCCGTCAATTGTTGCGGCACGTATACTTCTGCTCTCGCTGGAAACAAGTGCTGCTGCAATTTTTTCCGAATGAAACCCGGCCTCTTCGATGAGGTTGTTTTTGTTCTGCAGCGATATGACCCTGAATGAAAGTGCCAGAACCAGAACCAGGCACGAAAGCGACAGCAGAAGATAGATCCGTTTGAATCTTTCCGGTGAATCATTAGTCCCAAGGTTTTGAACAATATCGGATAAGGAATTCATAGCAGTACTCTAATGGTCAGCTGGTCATGCATACCTAATTATGGCGTCGAACGGCTGTTAATGGGTGCTGCCGGGATGCTTTTGAGTTACGAATAAATATACCTGTATTCAATAAAATGTATACATAAAATAGAGCTTCAGGCCCCGACTGGTGAACGCTGGAGTTGGAATGAAAACAACAAGCGCTCCGGGAACTTCCGGAATGTTTCTCAAAATAATGGCAGATAACAAACCTGCTTGTTCCCGGAATGTGTTATTGTGGCAGCCGTAGAATCTAAATTCAACAAATCGGAAAGATAACGAACATGACGATAAGATGGTATCCGGGGCACATGGGCAAGGCTCTGGAAAAAATGTCTGAAGCGATTAGGAAGATAGATGTTGTTATTGAAGTGCTTGATGCCCGCCTGCCTTCATCCAGCTCCAATTACCAGCTTCAGGAAATACGCCGCAGCAAGCCCTGCATCAAGGTGCTGAATAAGCACGATCTTGCGGATCCGGCCGTCACCAAAGCCTGGGTTCGCAATTTCGAAAAAGAGTCAGGGGTTCGCGCCCTGCCTTTGTCGGCCAAACAGCATTCAGAAACCAAGCAGCTGATCAAGCTCTGTCAACTGCTGGCTCCGAACCGCGGCCGACCGGGCTGGCCGTTGCGTGCCATGGTATTCGGCATTCCGAATGTGGGCAAATCCACTCTGATCAACACTCTGGCCGGCAGGAACATGGCCAAAGTCGGCGACAAGCCGGCCATAACCACCTGTGCCCAGCAGATCGACCTGCGTAACGGCATTATCCTCTCCGATACACCGGGATTGCTCTGGCCCAATATGGACGATCAGGACGTGGCCTACCGCCTGGCCACCAGTGGCGCCATCGGGGCCAGTGCTCTCGACTATACCTGTGTAGGGCTTTTTGCTGCAGAGTTCATGATGCGGCGTTATCCGAAGCTGATGGCAGATCGTTATAAGCTTTCGGAAATGCCTGAATCACCGACTGCAATGCTGGAAACAATCGGTCGGCGGCTGGGTTGTCTGATCAGCGGCGGAGAGATTGATATTCACCGGGCCGCGGAGGCTTTTTTGCGTGAACTGCGTGCCGGAAAGATCGGAAGGGTCAGTCTGGAGGAGCCGGGGGACATTGTTGCCATGGCCGACATTGCCGCGCCCACGCCGGACGGGGACTCAGCACAGGTTTAATTCCAATTCCATATCAAAGCCCTATCTTCGTTGGCTCGTCGTTCGACTGCTCAACGTACTGAAATGTACGCCTCGCAGTCTCACTCATCGCCGCCTTGATATCATCTTTGATCTGGAATCGGAATAAGGAAGGCAAGCCTGTAAAAAAGTGCCACGGCCCCACACGGACAAATTGCCTGTGTGGGGCCGTGGCAAAAGAATCTGTTTTTTCTTTTACTGTTTCAGTTTGTGACAGAACAGGCAGCGGTTCTTTGGCGGATGGTTGGGAGGGAAAGGGACCCCTTTTTCCTTGTGACACGGCTCGCAGAACACTTCGGCACCCTTCTTGTCCGGTTTGAAAAAAGTCCGCTTGAACAGCGGCGCGTCCGGACCGGGAGCGTTCTTGTAGGCGGTGTCGTAAACTATTTTGTGCATCTCGTTTTTTGGTACCGTCGTTGTTTTCTCCTTCCCGGATATGCCGATAAAGATACCTACCACCACAACAATCAGCCCTACAAACAGCCAGTCACGTTTATCGATTTTCATTTAATAGTTTCCTTTGAAAATATTCAGTCTGATTTGATCAGGGAAAAATAGATGATAACGCCGCCAATCACAAGGCCGCCGCCGATGAAGGGGAGCATCGATTTCATCGAAAGATCGTCACCCGGGGCCGGCATGGCATAACGCAGGATCACTATCAGGCCAATCATCATGAACAGTGTCAGCAGGACCGGCTTTGAGCGTTTGACGACTCCGAAGAAGAAAACAGCAAGAATGAAAAAAAGTACCGCGGGATGGGAAAAGACCTGCTTGATGGTCAGGGTCTGCATGGAATTGATCAGATTTGCAGTTTCAAAGGGTCGCAGCGTTTCAGTGGTCTTTTCAACCAGTTGTTGTTTGTCCATGGAACGCTCTCCCTGCCGACCGGTTGCAAAAATATGTGCGAATATTAAAATATATAATCGTTGTAGGCAAGAAAATAAGTGAGCCCGCTCTAAAGCGGGCTCCGGGACATCAACTCAGGAAATCCATAACTTTATCTAAAAAGCCTTTCTTCATCGGGTGGACATCTTCACCGCTGATTTTGGCAAACTCTTCCAGCAGTTCTTTCTGCTTTTTGTTAAGGTTAGTGGGTGTTTCTACTCTTACAACAACCAGTTGGTCACCACGGCCGTATCCCTGCAGCGATGGGATGCCCTTGCCTTTCAGGCGATACACCTTTCCGGACTGAGTCCCTTCCGGTATTTTCATCGCGACTTTACCGTCCAGGGTCGGAACATCAAACTCGCATCCCAGCGAGGCCTGTATGAAACTGATCGGAATCTCGCAGATTACGTTGTTGTCCTCGCGCTGGAACAGGGCATGTTCCGAAACGCTGATGGCAACGTACAGGTCACCGTTGGGGCCGCCCTTGCCCTGGCCGCCTTCACCGGAAAGTTTCAGCCGGGAACCGGTTTCAACGCCACCCGGTACCTTGACTGCCAGGGTTTTGGTGTCTTTTACGCTTCCTTTGCCGCGGCAGTCGGGGCAGGGGTTGTCCACGATCTTGCCCTCACCGTTGCACTGCCCGCAGGTCTTGCTGACGCTGAAGAAACCCTGTTGGTAGCGTACCTGGCCCGCTCCGCGGCAGGTCGGGCAGACTTTGGGGTCCGTTCCCGGCTTGGAGCCGGAACCGTTGCAAGTTCCGCAGCGTTTGGCGAATGGCACTTCAATCTTCTTTTCGACACCGAAAGCGGCCTCTTCGAAGCTGATTTCCATGTTATACAGCAGGTCATCACCGCGCCTGCCTTGATTGCGCCCCCGTCCACCGCCGGCTCCGGCGCCGAAGATGTCACCGAAGATGTCGCCGAAGATGTCGCCGAATGGGGTGCCCGAGCCGAAGCCGCCGAAACCGCCCCCTGAAAATCCGCCCGCTCCTGAAACGCCGGCATGACCGAATTGATCGTACTGGGCGCGCTTCTGACCGTCGGACAGCACCTCATAGGCCTCGGTGGCTTCCTTGAACCTGTCTTCAGCAGCCTTGTCGCCCGGGTTCTTGTCGGGGTGGTGCTGAATGGCAACCTTGCGGAAGGCCTTTTTTATCTCTGTTTCTGAGGCGTTGCGATGTACGCCCAGCACCTCGTAATAATCACGTTTTTCAGCGTTTGCCACAGTCAGGTTCCTTTGGTTTCAAAATGAATGTAGGGGCGGGTTATAAAACCCGTCCCTACTGTGTCATGCCGGCAAGTTCGCCGGATTATTTTTTGTCGTCCTTGACCTCTTCAAAATCGGCATCCACGACCTTGTCGTCCTTGGGTTTGGATGCGTCGGCATGTTCCGCTCCGGCAGCGGATTCCCCATGGGCGCCTTCGGTTTTGGCGTACATCGCCTCGGCCAGCTTGTGCGATGCCTGGGCCAGTTCGTCGGTGGCCTTCTTGATCGCCTCGGCGTCTTCGCCTTCCATGATTTTTTTCAGTTCGGCCAGTTTGTTTTCGATGTTGCCTTTTTCGACTGCATCGATCTTGTCGCCATATTCTTTAAGAGACTTTTCGGTCGTGTAGACCATGCTGTCGGCATGATTGCGGGCTTCAATCGCCTCACGTTTTTTCTTGTCCTCGTCGGCGTGGGCCTCTGCGTCACGCACCATCTTGTCGATCTCTTCTTTAGAAAGCCCTGAAGATGCGGTGATGCGGATCGACTGCTCCTTGCCGGTGCCGAGATCCTTGGCCGAGACGTGGACGATGCCGTTGGCGTCGATGTCGAAGGTTACCTCGATCTGCGGAATCCCGCGAGGCGCAGCCGGAATGCCGCTCAACTCAAAGTTCCCCAAGGTCTTGTTGTCGCGGGCCATTTCGCGCTCGCCCTGCAGTACATGGATCGAAACCGCCGGTTGGTTGTCGGCCGCCGTGGAGAATGTCTGGGACTTGCGGCAGGGGATGGTAGTGTTCTTCTCGATCAGCCTGGTCATGACGCTTCCCAGGGTTTCAATGCCGAGCGAAAGCGGGGTGACGTCCAGCAGCAGCACGTCCTTGACGTCGCCTTTCAGTACGCCCCCCTGGATGCCGGCGCCGATGGCGACAACCTCATCCGGGTTGACTCCTTTGCTGGGGGTCTTGCCGAAGATGTCCTCGACTTTTTTCTGTACGGCCGGCATGCGGGTCATGCCGCCAACCAGGATGACTTCGTCGATATCGCTAGGCGACAGCCCCGCATCTTTGAGAGCGGTGCGGCAGGGACCATCCAGTTTGGAAAGCAGTTCGGCGCAGATGGATTCCAGTTTGGCGCGTGACAGTTTAAGTGTCAGGTGTTTGGGGCCGGAGGCATCGGCTGTTATGAATGGCAGATTGATGTCGGTTTCCATCGAGGTGGACAGTTCGCACTTGGCCTTTTCAGCCGCTTCTTTCAGGCGCTGCAGGGCCATCTTGTCACCGCGCAGGTCGATGCCCTGATCTTTCTTGAACTCGTCAGCGATCCAGTCGATTACGACCTGGTCGAAATCCTCGCCACCCAGGAATGTATCACCGTTGGTGGATTTTACTTCGAATACGCCGTCGCCCAGTTCCAGGATCGAAACATCGAAAGTTCCCCCGCCCAGGTCGAATACTGCAATCTTCTCGTCTTTTTTCTTGTCCAGTCCGTAGGCCAGCGCGGCGGCGGTCGGCTCGTTGATGATGCGCAGAACATTCAGGCCGGCAATTTTACCGGCATCCTTGGTGGCCTGACGCTGGGAATCATCGAAGTAGGCCGGCACGGTTATTACAGCATCGGTAACTGTTTCACCCAGATAGTCCTCTGCGGTTTTTTTCATCTTCTGCAGAATCATCGCTGATATTTCAGGCGCTGAATAACGTTTTTCGCGCACTTCCACCCATGCGTCGCCGTTGTCGGCCTTGACAATTTTGAACGGTGATATGGCGATGTCCTTACGGACAGCTTCCGAGTCGAACTTGCGTCCGATCAGGCGTTTGATGGCATACAGGGTGTTTTCCGGGTTGGTTACGGCCTGACGTTTGGCCTGCTGTCCGACCAGACGCTCACCGCTGTCGGAAATGGCCACCATCGACGGTGTCGTGCGGCTCCCCTCGGAGTTTGCGATAACAATGGGCTCTCCACCCTCCATGATTGATACGCAGGAGTTGGTTGTTCCCAGGTCGATTCCGATTACTTTACTCATGACTGTTTAGTCCTCCTTTGAAATTCCTCTATTTTGAAGGTATTCATCTGTTCTTTAAAAAGCAAGGTCTCGAGAAAAATTATTTTGCAGGTGTTGCCACGGTCACCATGGCAGGACGGAGCAGGCGCTCTTTCAGCATATAACCCTTCTGGTATTCTTCCACGACAGTGTTGGGGGGGTGCTCATCAGTAGGCACCTGCGCCATGGCCTGGTGGAAAGCCGAGTCGAACTGGGTTCCGGTGGCCTCTATCGGCGTTACATTGAATTTTTTCAGGGCCGCCAGCAGCATGCCGTGCGTCATGCGAATACCCTCGACAACTCCACCCAGCCCGTCTTCAGAGGCATGTGCCAGGGCTCGTTCCAGGTTGTCTATTATCGGCAGAATCTCTTCGATTAATGATTTGTTGCCATAGTTGAGCAGCTCTTCCTTCTCCCGGTTGACCCGTTTGCGATAGTTTTCCAGGTCTGCCCGTTCACGTACGAAGCGGTCCCAGTTTTCACGGGCTTCCTTCTCTTTGGCCAGCAGTTGCTCTTCGAGAGTCGGCGTAACATCCGACGCCGGTTCGGCGGCGTTGTTTTCGGGGGCTGCAGTTTCAGGGGGAGAAATCTCCGCTATGTCTTTTGTTCCCATAATTTTACTTGTCCTTTTGTTGTGTAGTGGGCCGGCAGTCATTTTTCACTCAGGAGCCGGCTGACCATCCGGGCTGTGTAATCCACGATCGGTATCACACTGGAGTATCCCATGCGAGTCGGACCGATAACTCCCAGCATTCCGACCGTGTTGCTGCTGGTGACAAAGCGGGAAGTGATCAGGCTGACTCCGGCTGATCTGCTGAGAGATGTTTCCGAACCGATGTAGATCTGTACACCTTCCGCCGACATGCAGCGCGAAAGCAGCTGCAGAATGATCCCTTTTTCTTCGAAGGCTTCGTAAATCTCCTTCATTCTGGCGGCATCGCTGAACTCGGGCTGATCAAGTATGCGAGCCTGGCCTTCGACAAAAACCTCGTCGCCATCTACCATGACGGCCTGTTCACTGATACGGAGGGCACGGGACATGAGGTGGTCGTACTGCGTCTTCTCGTTGTTCATCTCAGCCAGAATGCGTTCCCGCGCCTGGGTGATTGTCAAACCCTTCATCATTTCGTTGAGATAGTTGCCCATCCGGACCAGTTCTTCCGGCTCATAATCTTCAGCGGTTTCTATCAGGCGGTTCTGAACCGCTCCGTTGCTTGAAACCAGTATGGCCAGAATCTTGCGATGACCGAGGCGTATGAATTCAATATGACGGAATACATCTGAATTGAAGCTGGGTGCCACAACGATGCCCATGTAGTTTGAAAGTTGCGACAGGGTGCGGCTGGTTTCTTTCAGGAGATCTGACAGGCCGGCGCCGGCCCTTCGGCAATGGCTGATGATCTGGCGTTTCTCATCGCGGCTGACCTGGCGCAGGGCAACCAGCGAATCGACATAAAAGCGATACGCCTTTTCAGTCGGGATTCTGCCGGCAGAGGTGTGAGGTGAAGACAATAGCCCCATTTCCTCCAGATTGGCCATGACATTGCGCACCGTGGCCGAGGACAGTGTCAGCGCGTGACGGCGCGCAACGGCGCTGCTGCCGACCGGTTCGGCTGTGGCAATGTAGTCTTCTACGATTGCTTCCAGTATCTGTCTGCTACGGGCAGAAAGTTCGACATTCATGGCGAGACCTCAAAAAAATAGCACTCGACACCTTTGAGTGCTAACAGTCCAAAGGTAATAAGTGCTCCGGGTTTTGTCAAGGGGATTTGAGGGATAGTGGGTCGAATTGATTCCGGTATGCTGATTTTGCCGTTAAAAGTATTTCGGAACGGAAGTTCATTCCTCCACAGGCATCCTTCCGTTTTTTTTGACAAATTCAAGTTGCTCATGCTTGCGGGCAAGCGCTTCCTTGCAGTAGCTCCAGATCCGGTAGCTTTCTACGCTGAGAATGGTGATCCCGGATCCTAAAACCGCCCAATAGTTGTCATTCAGTGCTTTGGCAAAATGGTAAAACAGGAAAAACGCGGTCAGGTAACCGACGTGGCAGAAGCTGCTTTTATGTTCCATTCCAGCCATCATGCGGGACAGACTGAGAATGATGGCTGAAAAGGTATAGAGAAGCAGCACCAGGCTGATCATGTATGGGGGAGGCGGAGCTCCCAGGGAGGCTGTCACGGTGTCAGGAAGCGGCAGCAGGGGGAAGTCCCGCCAGGCCATCATGCTGATCAGCATGAACAGCGACAGAGCCCAAAGTCCACGGTTGGCAAAGTTAGACAGGCGCTTGATGTCCGTACTGATCTCCCTGATCAGTGCGTCGCGCTGGCTTTGGCCTGTGGCCGGGTTGGACTCCGGATGTTTGTCGGTGGTTTCTATCATGATGGTCTGATAGCTGCTTTTCGGCTGCGGCCGTTTATGTCCGGAGACTCAGTTGGGAGGATCAATGTTGCGGCCAGGGATGCCGGAGTTGCTTCGTGCAGTACGCAGTTTCCGGCTGAGGTTATAGAGAGATTGGGCTATCGTGTCAAGTTCCCGCGGAATGTGGGCGGGAGGCGTTGCGGCAAGCTCTTCATTTTCTGCCTGGAGTGCCAGTTTGCTCAGTTTCTGAAGCGGCTGGAAGACACTTCTCAGCAGAAGCGCTGTGACCCCCCCGACGGTAAGAACCAGTATCATCAGTGTAAAGACGATCATCTGGTTCCGGATGGATGCCATCGAACTGAGCATCATTTCCTGGGAGAGCCCTATGTCAAGAGTTCCCAGTACTTTTTGTTCCGGTCGATGGATGTGGCAGGCAGCGTTCGAGCATTCCGGTTCGTTGTAGATCGGCGCAGTGATGGCCATGATCTCCTTGCCCTCAGCGTTTTTGTATGTCCGCGCCTGCTCCATTTTGCCTACAGTTGACATCGGAACAGGCCCGGCATGACAGACAATGCACCCTTCGGCCTTCTTGTCAACCTGACGGTTTAGTTCGTTTTCCCGTGTCGATATGTTTACGACACCCCTTTTATCGAAAATCCGGATGTGTTCGACCCCGGTCTGCTGACCAATGTTGTTGATGGTTGTCGTGAGCACTTCCCGGTCGTTTTTGAGCATGGCATAACGGGTTGATTTGAGGATCGTGTCTGCCAGATTGGTGGCGTGCCCCACCGCGTCGGTGGTGACGATGTTTTTGATCATTGTGTAGAGGAGCAGGAAGCATACCACCACGAATCCGGTAACAGCCAGTCCTACGGGAACCAGTGCTTTTCCTGCGAGGGTCTTGAACATGGTTTGCCACTCCTGATGGTTATTCTGATTCTCACTCAAAATCAGACCTCCGAAGCATTAAAACTCCGGAGGTCTGATTGCAATCAACTCCATTTCGATTACAACTGCTTCATTACTCTGTCTTATGACAGGTAGCGCAATTTTCCGCTACTGTAAAGGCTGTTTTTCCGTCATGGCATGCTCCGCATGATTTTCCCTTCTCCATTGCCTTCATACTTACCTTGGTCTTGCTCTTGCCGGCTGGAAAAAGCTTGGGGTGGCACTTGTCACAACCGTAGAGGCCGGTGTGCGATGTGTGCTTGAATAATACGTTGCCTGCTCCTTTGATGGTGTACTTCTGGTCTGCCGTCGGATGACAGCTGCCGCAGTTCTTTATGTCGAAAGTGCTTTTTCCGTCATGGCAAGCACCGCATGATTTTCCCTTGTACATTTCGGCCATGCTGACCTTGCCCTTGCTGCGGGCTGTTGCGTACAGCCTGGTATGGCATTTGTCGCATGAGAGGCTGTCGGCATGTTTGGCGTGGCTGAAAGCCACGGTGCCGGCGCTGCTGATCGTGAACTTCAGATCTTTTACCGGATGGCAGCCGGAGCAGTTTTTGATATCGAAGGCCTTCTTGCTGTCGTGGCACGCTCCGCAAGATTTGCCTTTATACATTTCGGCCATTGTGACACGTTTGTTGGGGCCGGCGGCAAACAGGGCCGGATGGCAGGAGTTGCAGTCCGGCGTTGATACAAGATGCTTTTTGTGACTGAAATATGTTGACCCGGTGGCCTTGACCTTGTACGTGATCTCCTTGACGTGGTGGCAGCGGACACATTCTTTCAGAGCAAATGCTTTCGCGCCGTTGTGACAGGCGCCGCACGACTTGCCTTTCTCCATGTCAGCCATCGTGTAGCGGACTTTTTTCTTGATGGCATAGATACTGTCATGGCAGGCGTTGCAGTTGTTGGCCATGTCGCCCTGCTTGAGATGCTCCTTGTGGCTGAACGTCACTTTTCCGGCGCTTTTGGTTGTGAAAGTGATGTTTTTGATCTCAACAGCTCCGGCAGCCAGACAACTCATCCAGATAAAATTCAGCATGGTTACGGCAATCACGAAACTACGACGCATGGAATCCTCCCGTATTAAATCCCCAGTATATTTGAACCCGATATTGATAAGTTATGCCGCTTTCATTGATGCGTGGCTTTCCACGGCATGATTCTTGTTTTCCGTCACATCGTGACCGTTTCCATGAGTGTCGCCAGGTGCGTGCTCGACTTTTTCCCAGCCGTCCCACATCGGTTTGAAATAGGCCAACGGAGTGTGCCCGAGAGTTGCCAGATAGATGTGTACAAAGAGGAAGGCGCAGAAGCAGCAGGCGATCAGGAAGTGTATGCTCACCAGGGTCTTGATGCCGCCAATCACAAGAATGATTTCCCTTAGCGGCGCAACGTACATCAGCAGTACGCCGGAGATGATTACCAGCGGTAAAAGCACCAGCATGATCATCAGGTAGGCGGCTTTCTGCATCGGGTTGAACTTGTTGTCAGGAGTGCCGTGGTGCGGGTTGGGCCCTCCTTTGAAATACTGGTAGAAGTAGAAGAATACCTGGCGGATTATACCGGTTTTGATGTCGTTCAATGTCGGAATGTAAAGCTTTGCCATGGTGCCGGCGATGAACAGGTAGTAAATCAGCCAGAGAGTGTATGATATCGAGACCACAACTCCGGCGGTGTTGTGGAGCCGGATGGCGGCCTTGTAGGTGCCGAAGATGTTCATGAATTCCGGGAACCTGATGTTGATGCCGGTTAAGCAGAGCGTAACGATTCCGAAGGCGTTCAGCCAGTGCCAGATCCTGACCGGCATGGGTGTTAGGTAGATATATTCAGTGTGTTTCATTGTCTGTGTGCTCCTTTCTGTTCTTTCTCGTCAGGAATCGCAGCGTTCCGTGGCCGATAGGCATCATCAGGCCGCCCGCTATGATCATCGCGCCAACTATGTTGAGCGCGGTGCTGCGGGTGGAGCCCATCATGTAGAAATCCGGTGTTCCGTACAGAAGGTCCAGAACTGCGCCGTTCTCCACTTCCATTCTTGTGTAGCCGCCGCTGATATCCGGGAAAGCCATCTGGCTCTTTTGCATAGCTTTCGGTCCGGAGGCGTGGCAGAAGGAGCAATCCCAACGGTTCTCCAGAATCTGGAAGCTGTGTGTGGCCACCTCGGGCATCATCATGCCCCACAGCCGCATATCTTTCTTGCGCACTTCATAGTTGAAGTCCCTGAGCTCTTTCAGAGAGATGAGCCGGTCGCCGTTTTTGTCGATCAGCCTGCTTACATCGTTGTTTATCGGGTTAAATGCGGCAAGCTCTTCATATTTGGCGAGTTTGAAGTCACCGTAGGATGTCTTGCCAGCCTGTCTTTTCTGGATTGAAAGAGTAATGACATAGTTTTTAGAGCTGGTGTGACAAGTCACGCAGGGCAGGGATTCAATATGAAGATCTGCCTGGGGCAGCCACTTTTCATGGCTTTTGACTACCTTGCCAAGGCTGTGGCACTTTGCGCATTTCGCATTCATGTCGTCACCCGACACCGCAATGATAGGCTTGACCTCGTGCGGGTTGTGACAGTCGTTGCAAGTGGCCTTGCTGCCGTGGATGCTGGCAGCATACTCGGTATGAATCGTCGAGTGGCATTCTTTGCAGCTTGCCTTGGAGGGCTTCAATCCGTCAACTGGGTGGTTCGCTGTTATCGAGTTGTGACATGCCTCACAGCCAATAACGGCGTGAGTTGTGGTGGCGAATTTGACCGGATCCAGATACATCCGCTCGCCGGCCTGCTTGGCAATCTCTATCTTGCCGTGGCAGGCAAGACAGGTGTCATTTCCATTTTCTGCCGCCGACGACACTGCAGCGGTCAGCAGCATCAGCGCAGTTGCAAGAACAGCCGTTTTCCATGCGAGAATCTTTTTCACAATTGCTCTCTTTCTCCAGACTGTATTAACTGTATCCGGATGAATTGTATTGAGTCTGTGTCGTTTTTATTCAGGGGCATCGAATCGGCTCTGCCCGGATCACTTGCTCTTGATTGTTTCCGGTTGGGCCACCTTGTTTTTGCTGAGCCCTTTGGCAATGCCGAAGAACATCAGCAGGGCAGGTATGACCTGGACCACGACAATCAGGGCGCAGAAACCGAGAAATATCCAGACGAATATCCCGCTGGTGTCTTCCCTTGCACCTCCAGCAGCAAAAGCGCTGGTGGCGGAGCAAACTGTCATCATAAGTGCATTTCTTGCGGCGGCTTTCATGGCATCCTCCTTATTATTGTTTTTTAGTGTACCACCCGTTTTGATGATTAAAACAGCTCTTCAGCTATTTTCCGGCGATTGTAACTTTTCCATGTTTTTGAAGGCACATTCTACCGCCAGGAGTATCTCTTCCCGGTCGTCAGAATCGACCGGTTTCAGCGCATGGTAGAAAATCCCTTCTGCCCTCAGCTTTTTAATTCTCTGCAGTGATGTGTCGGCTGCTACAAGAATTATTGACAGCTTCTTGTTGCACTGTTTTAGAAGCGGGATCAGTTCTGACTCATTCAGGTCGTCGAAGCTTTTTCCAAGAAGCACGACCTGAGCAGTCTTTTTAAGAATTCCGTACAGGGCGTTGGCTACTGAATTGGTGACGATTACGTTGTATCCGGACTCTATGAACATGTCAGCCATCTGTTTGCGACTGACCATATCTTCATCTACGATTAATAGACCTTGCATATTATCGCCGCCGTATGCCCCGAAGGTTGATTTCTCGGACCTTGACTTACGATGTTTTGTCGGCACGGGCCAAATCCTTGCCGGCTTTCTTCTCGCCCGCTTTGAACAGTCCGGCAATCATTCCTCCAAGCAGCAACAGGGCCGGAACAAACTGGAACAGCACGATCAGCACTCCAAAGGAGATGAATCCGATGGCCAGCATGCTGAGGTCTTCACCATTACCTGCTCCATTTGAAGCTAATGCCTGAGAAGTGGTTGCAAGCATGGCCAAGATGGTTGTCAACATTGTTTTCATGACGATCTCCTTTCGTAACTTGCCTTTGTGGGCCTTCTGTTGTGACGCCACCTGATTACTGTGTAGCAGGCTCTATGCCAAAAATATAAATAATTGTAATGTGCTTAAAATGTTGAATAAAATTTAATTCATACATTGATAATCGAAAATTCGGCAATGTGGGTGTATAATCCCACAATACAGTTGCATCATCGCCTGATGCGAGGCGTTTGATTGTAACATGCTGATATCACTTGTTACGGTTGTGAATGTACAGAGCACCTTCCATGTATACATGTTGTATACATGCCGGCGGTTGCAGCGTAGATAGTTTCCTTGTGCTGGGTGACAGCAGTATGGAAATACAGTAAAAGTTGAGTTAATATCATTGACTGGTACCTAATAGTCGGGTTAATGTGTGTCATGTATACGCTATGTATAATGGTATGAGCGATATGGGGAAAGGTGGACTAGATGGACAGAATCACTATTCTGGTTGTTGATGATGAAGCGGTGATCAGGGACGGTCTGCAGCGGACGCTTTCAGGCGAACGTTTTCATGTGGAAACCTGCAAAAGCGGGCATGCCGCCATCGAACTTCTTCAGGAAAAAGAGTTTGATCTCATAATCACAGACCTGAAAATGCCCGGCATGAACGGCATTGAAGTTCTGAAAGCGGTCAAAGGATTGCAACCAGATGTTCCGGTAATAATGATTACCGGTTATGCCACTGTTGACACTGCGGTGGAAGCCATGAAGAACGGCGCCACCGATTACATCACCAAGCCGTTTACTCCCCAGCAGATTCTTGAGAAAATTGAAAAGTCCCTTGAACAGCGGGCGGTTATGATTGACGACATGTTTCTCAAGAAGGAAATTTCGAGTCATCACGGATTTGATGCTTTCATCGGCGACAGCCGCGAGATGCAAAAAGTTTATCGCCGAATTATACAGGTGGCCTCTTCCGACAGTACAGTGCTGATAACCGGTGAAAGCGGGACAGGTAAGGAGCTGGTGGCGCGGGCAATTCACCGCAACAGTTCCCGGCGGGAACAGCCTTTTGTCGCACTGGACTGCAGCTCTCTGGCTGAAAACCTGCTGGAAAGCGAGTTGTTCGGCCATGTCAAAGGCTCTTTTACCGGGGCAATCCAGACCAAGATGGGGCTTTTCAGGGTTGCTGACGGCGGCACGCTTTTCCTTGACGAGGTCGCCAATATCAGCCTCTCGACGCAGGCCAAACTTTTGAGGGTGCTGCAGGAGCGGATTGTGACTCCGATCGGCGGAACCCAGCCGATTCCGATCAACATCCACCTTGTAGCGGCGACCAATCGCAGTCTCAAGACGATGGTCTCGGAAGGGACTTTTCGGGAGGATCTGTTTTTTCGCCTGAACATTATTCCGATCGACCTGCCTCCGCTGAGGGAGCGTAAGGGAGACATATCGCTGATTGTCAGTCATTTTCTGCAGAAGTATAATGCCGACTTGGGCAAGCAGATTCGCGGCGTGGCTCCGGATGCCATGGCTTTTCTTGAAGAATATCCGTTCCCCGGAAATGTTCGTGAGTTGGAGAACACGATTGAGCGTGCGGTAGTTCTTGCCGAGGGCGATATTATCCGCAAAGACGATCTCGAGCTTGCGGATCGTGCGATTCGCGAGTTGGCGGCTCCTGGTGTGCATGTGCCGACCAGTGCGGAAGAGCTTAAAGAGATGAAGCGCCATCTCCGGGATAAGGCGGTTGAGGATATCGAAAAGGCATTTGTAATGAGCGCCCTGGAACGCAACAACTGGAACGTGACCCATGCCGCCGAAGAGACCGGAATACTGAGGCCGAATTTCCAGGGCATGCTGAAGCGGCTTGGTATCTCGATCAAGTCACATTTTTAAAATAATCGCGAACATCATACGTTGAAGTCGTCAATCAGCGAACTGTTGTAGGCCGGCAGCAGCACAGTGAATGTGGTACCCTGACCAAGCACGCTTTTTACCTCTATTTTCCCGCCATTGTTTTCCACTATTCCATATGATATCGACAGCCCCAGTCCGGTACCCTCGGACTTGGTGGTAAAAAACGGATCGAAGATATGGACCAGATCGTCTTCGGAAATGCCGCAACCGGTATCAGTGATTTCCGTACGGACCGACGAACGATTTTCGTCGGTGGAGGTGGAAATCGTCAGGGTTCCCCCATCATACATGGCGTGGCTGGCGTTCAGCACCATGTTGATCAAAACCTGTTGAACCTGGCCCGGATCGACCAGTACATCCGGAAGATCCTCGGCGAAGTTCCTTACGATTGTAATTTCGTGGAAACTCGGTTGCTTGTGAACAAGACTGATGACTTTCTCTATCAATGCGTTAAGGCAGATTGCCTCTTTGTGAGGCATTGCCTCCCGGGAAAATTCGAGCAGCCTGCTGACGATATCCGCGCATCTTCGCGTTTCGGACAATATCTTCTCAATATCCGGTTTAAGCTCCGGGTCGAGGCGACTGTCGCTTTCTATGATTGAAGAGTAGAGCAGCACTCCGGTCAGTGGATTGTTGATCTCATGGGCTATTCCTGCCACCAGTTTTCCCAGAGATGCCAGCTTTTCGGAACGCCGCAGATGATTTTCAATGCGCTTGATTTCCTCGGTCCGCTCTTCCACCTTGGTTTCAAGGCTGTTTCCCCATTCCTTCAATTCTTCCTGCGCCATTTTCAGGCTGACGGTCATCATGTTGATCGAATCCGAAAGTTGGCCGAGTTCATCATCCGATACAGCGGTAACCCTGGCGTCGAGAATCCCCGCCGCCACCAAGTTGGCATGTTTCCTCAGTAGTTTTACCGGCCTGTTTACCATCCGCTGGATCAGTACATTTATCAGTACTCCGGTAAAAATAAGCAGGAAACAGGTGAAAAGAAAAAACTCCAGCCGGTATTCATGCGATTTTTTGTTCATATCCTCCAGCGACACGATAATATCCAGCATGCCGAGAACATTGTGCTTTTCAGAATGGAAATGGCAGGATGCCGTGATGCAGGCCGGCTGGTTGTAGATCGCCTTGGTGAATCCCAGCACCTCATTTCCGTCGCGGTTCGTAAAGATACGGCTGCGCTGCGCTTGTGAAACATGCAGGCGCGGATTTTCATCTTCCTTGTGGCACATGGTGCATGCTTCGGCATTCTTGTCCAGTACCGTGCCTATTTCTTCTTTTGTGCTTGAGAAAACGACTTTTCCCTGTTTGTCTATCAGTCTGATATGCTCGAAATCCGGGTCCTGTCCGATGCGCTTGATCATTTCATAC
The DNA here is from genome assembly GCA_964458105.1 of uncultured Geobacter sp. Taxonomy (GTDB): domain Bacteria; phylum Desulfobacterota; class Desulfuromonadia; order Geobacterales; family Pseudopelobacteraceae; genus JACRCG01. The sequence continues at coordinate 161,935 of CAYWJJ010000001.1, read as the reverse complement.
ATGCTGCCCTTGTCGTTCTTGAGCATGGCATCATAAGCGCTTTGGTTGATGACCTCGGCTACCTGGTCGGCGTTGGAAATCGCATAGTTGAGCATGGCGTTACGGAAATTTTTGACATTGATATAATCGAGCAGGATCATGAATCCGATCAGAATCAATGATGTTACAATGGTCAGTTTGGTGATCAGACTTAGACCTAGTTTCATGTGAGGGAGTCCATCAAGCAGGATTAGGTGGGCATAATTTGATGATTTTTAACTTGTTTGGCGGCAAGAGTCAAGCGGGGTTTAGCTGTCTTGAATATTTGCCTGCTCAAGTTTCCTATACATGGTTCCTCAGCATCAATTGTGAAGGATGTGGTGATAGATAAACCTGTCCTTTCAGGTACAGTTGATCGAACTTGGAAACATAGTGTTTGAGCAGTGTAATTGGAACGATCAGCGGCAGCAGGTGGTTGCGGTACTGGTCGATGATCTCCAGCAGTTCGCTTTTTTCGACCGGGGTAAGTTCGCGTTTAAAATAACCCATGATGTGCTGCAGCACATTGGTGTTCTTTTTCACAGTGGCGTGCAGTGCCAGCCCTTCCATGAACAGACTTTCGTAACGGCCGAGCAACACCGGCAACGTCAATTCCCTGCCATGCGCCACCAATGCTCCCATCTCACGGTAAATCCGCGGACTGTGGGCCATCATCAGCAGTTTATGAGTGGTATGGAACTCCATCAATCGTCCGACAGTCGGCGCATCCGCCAGAAAGTCCTTCCAGCGGCGATAGCTGAAGATCCGCTCGATAAAGTTCTCCCTGATAAACGGGTCGTTCAGACGTCCTTCCTCCTCCAACGGAAGCAGCGGAAAATGCCGGGCCACGGCCGCAGCAAACAGGCCGCTGCCGCTTTTCACCGCAGCGCCGTTGTTGTAGACCTTGACTCGAAACAGTCCAGAGCTGGGAGAATCCTTTTTGAATATGAAACCGCACAGATCTTCAGACTCCAATTGTTTGACCTTGTCATTGCAAAAGGCCAACATCCGGTCGGTCTTGTCGATGCGGCTTTTGCCGGTCATGAGGCGTGGATTGGCCGGGTCCCCTTCCAGGCGCATTGATTCCCTCGGAGTCGGCAGGCCGCACTCGACCTCCGGGCAGACCGGAACAAAACTGAAATAGGATCCCAGGATATCTGTGATGTAACGGTCATGCTTGTGGCCGCCGTCGTAACGGACATGTTCTCCCAGCAGGCATGCGCTGACGCCGATGTTAATACGTGTTGTCATCTCTGCCACATTGGAAAATATTGGATTTATAGTATACAAATATCTTTGTGAGGTTATTATTACTTCATTTCATGCGATAAACAAACATCAGATTCATATGATATAAGTAATGTTCAGCTTTACATGATTATTAATACGTTTTTTTGCGGTATTCATGCCGTACACATGCAAAACATGCCAGAGAGGAGAAAAAACGATGGGATCAAAGGGACGCGAGATTATCGGGATGGATGTTGATGAACTGCTGGAGTTGCTGCGGAAGGCATATAGCGACGAGTGGCTGGCCTATTATCAGTACTGGCTGGGGGCCAAGCTGGTCAAAGGGCCGATGAAGGATGCGGTCGGAGCCGAGCTGCTGCAGCATGCCACCGAAGAGTTGATGCATGCCGATATGGTGGCCATGCGCATCATTCAGTTGGGCGGCGTACCGGTGACCAAGCCTGAAGAGTGGTACAAACACACCAACTGCGGCTACGAAGCGCCTGACGACCCCTTCGTAAGGACACTTCTGGAACAGAACATCAAGGGGGAGCAGTGCGCCATCGGTGTCTACAAGCGGTTGATGGACATCACCAGGGAAAAGGATCCGGTCACCTATAATATGGTGCTGACCATTCTGCAGCAGGAGGTGGAGCACGAGGAAGACCTGCAGGCGCTGCTGGAGGATTATGAGCTGTTGGTCAGGGCAATGAAGGAATAAAAACGCCAGCCGGAATCTGGCCTTGATGTGCGTAGATAATAACAAGTGCAGCTGTTTACAGCCTGCCGTCGTTTCCATGATTAAGTGGGACGGCGGCAGGCTGTTTTTGTATGAAACGTCAGGGCGATGAATTGTAAAACAACCCGACACCATTGATTGTAATTAATTAGATATTTGGATTGTAAGGTTGATTTCTGCTATTGCGAATTGAGTAAGTCAGCAAAGCGATTCGTTCAAATAGATCCAATATGAAATGTCGATAAATTTTACACAGCAGTTGCGCTTTAATTAATTGGTGTATGAAAAGTCAATAAAAACCAGTGTAATGCTGAGTTGGCCTGATAGTTGCTCTCTTAGGTCAGTGATAATTTTGTTTTGAAGCTGCATGCCGTAAATCATTTAGGTTACCTGACACTCATAGCATTTAAAATCAAGGAGGTTTTAACATGATTACTATTCAAAACAGTTTCCGTCAGTTTTCATCCCTGTACCGCATAATCCTTGCAGCCGCTCTGCTGCTGACCAGCCTGACTTTAGTCTCGACAGCAGAGGCAACGTTGATCGGGCTTACACAACAGAATCCAGATATTTACGTTTCAGATATCAACATCCTTAAAAGCGGTGGACTTTTAGATGCAGCAACACCTGGAAGTTTCAGTGCAACAGCGTCATGGATAGGTGGGGCGGCGTTTATATCTCCACTTTTAGTTGATGAAATTACTAATGGTTCATATTCATTGTACTACAATGTGCTTTCACATCTTAACCAACTTGAGATTACCGGAACTTTGGGCAGTTCTACTGGCACTCTGCTTCTCGGGGATATTGTTAAGGCTGGAGACAACGGTGACGGGAAAACATTTGATTTTTTGATTCAGATCACCAAACTGGATAGTTCCCTGGAATCAGAGGGATTCACCAAAACGATGGCCGGGGTGAATTTTTCCGTTACAGGAAATATTGGACAATCCGATAACTTCAATGTTCCGGTTCCTGAGCCAGGAACTATTGTGTTATTAGCATTAGGAATGGCTGGTTTGGTCGGCATACGGCGCCGTATACGCTAGCACGTACATGTATGTAATTTAAGATTTAGCGCGGTCAGAACCCTGGTCGCGTTTTTTTTAACCAGCAGCTTACTGTCATAAACCAGGATTAGTTTATATGGAGGCGTCACAATGAAAATCTTCCGTGTTTGGTCATTTATTTTAGCTAGTATTCTCTGTATGATCATTTCCGGTAATGCTTGGTCTGCCCCCGCCCTATTGGGGGTTGCGCCCGGAGTACCCAATACTACTTACCTGAACACTGGCACCGCAGCAACCAGCTATGACCCAGTCACCGGATTCATTAAGGTAACTGCTACTCCGTTGGGAACGATGTTTGTTGCCGGCGGTAGTCGTACAACCGTGGCAACACCTCGTTCATTGACGATCTCCATTCAGGTGGACACATCTGGGAACTTGATTGGCGGGGTGGCCGGAGACGACTTGGTGCTGACCGGCACAGTAGGAGGATATACCGGGACTTTGCTGACTGGTGAAATAATAGAGTATGGAATTCAAGACGCTTCAACCACCATTGATTATCTGGATTTTCGCTTCAGGGTCACTGGCGGCAGCATGGCCGGTTTGTTCGCTGGCCAGGATATTGGGGTAACCCAGGCTATTGAAAACTCAACTTTTGCCGGCTCATTTACTACTACTTTTAAAGGCACTGCCAAGGGCAACCTCGGCCCCATCCTTCCCAAGCAGGTCTGCAACGGCAGTATCGGCGATTTCATCTGGAACGACGCCAACCGCAATGGAATTCAGGACGGCGGCGAGCTTGGCATCGACAATGTTACAGTCAATCTGAAGAATAGCAGTGGTGCGGTCATCGACACCAAGGTTAGCGGCCCCAACGGAGCCTACCTCTTTACCGGTCTCTGCGCCGGCGATTACACCGTGGTTGTGGACACAGGCACCCTTCCGCCCGGATTTGTCGCCTCACCAACCTTGCAGGGCGGCAATCCGGCAATTGACAGCAATCCGAACTCATCCGCTGTCAATCTCCCCACCGGAACATCCAACGATCTGACCATCGATTTCGGCTACAACTCCCCCTGCAGCGGGTCGATCGGCGACCTTGTCTGGCATGATCTTAACCGCAACGGTATCCAGGATCCGGGTGAGCCGGGGCTCGGCACGATTACGGTAAATCTGCGTGATCCGTTGACCGACAACCTGATCACTTCAACAACTACAAACGGCACAGGTTTCTACACTTTCAGCGGGCTCTGTGCCGGAAACTACCGGGTTGAAGCCATCGCGCCGTCCGGTTTTGTTCTGTCACCTGCGCTCCAGGGCGGAAATACGGCCAATGACAGCAACCTGAATCCGACCGATGTGTTCCTTGCTACAGACAATACCGGTGACGTTACCATCGATTTCGGTTTCAATACCCCCTGCGCCGGCAGTATCGGTGATTTTGTCTGGAATGATCTGAACCGTAACGGCATTCAGGATTCAGGCGAACCGGGCATCAATGGTGTCCGGGTCTGGCTCAAGGACGATTTCAATAATCTGATTGCCACGGCCACTACCACCGGCAACGGCGGTTACCAGTTCGGCGGTCTCTGTGCCGGGACTTACCGCGTTGAAGTTGACACAACATCTACCGCTTTGGCCGGCATGGTAGTTTCTCCCTCCGGCGTTGGATCGGACCGAACCGTTGACAGCAACGGCAGCCCTGCAACGGTAGTTCTTGCCACAGACAATAGTTCCGATCCGACCATCGATTTCGGTTACAATTCTCCATGTTCCGGATTCATTGGCGATATGGTCTGGCTGGATGCAAATCGTGACGGTATTCAAAACAACGGTGAGTTGGGAATAAATGGCGTGGCCGTTACCCTCAAGGATGCCGCCAACGTAACTGTTGCCACAACCACAACCGGACTTGGACCGCTAGGTCAGGCTGGATTCTATAAATTCTCCGGCCTTTGTGGAGGTAACTACACTGTAGAGGTGGCTACCCCGACTGGATTGCAGCCTTCGCCAAGTACACAGGGGTTGGATACAACCGTGGACAGCAATGGCAGCCCTGCTTCTGTCAATCTTCCAAGTGATTACAGCAGCGACGCGACCATAGATTTCGGTTTTAATGCACCATGTGCCGGCAGCATCGGCAATCTGGTCTGGGATGACCTTAACCGCAACGGCATCCAGGATTCGGGCGAACCGGGTCTGGATGGAGTAGCCGTAAGGCTTCTCACTGTAAACAATGTGCAGCTTGCCTCGACCACTACGGCTAACGCCGGCCTTTACTCGTTCATAGGGTTGTGCGCCGGTGACTACAAGGTGGAAGTGGTTCCACCTGCCGGGCGGACTGCATCGCCAACGCTTGTGGGGGCGGACAGGACGGTTGACAGTAACCCCAACCCGAATGCTGTAAATCTCCCGACCGATTCCTCCAGTGATCAGTCAATCGATTTCGGTTTCAATACTCCTTGCAGCGGGAAAATCGGTGATTTTGTCTGGCATGACACAAACCGTGACGGCATCCAGAATTTTGGAGAACCCGGGATAAGCGGCGCTGCCGTGATTTTGAAGAACAACCTGGGTGTGGTGATCTCCACCACCAATACCAATCCGGCGGGTGGTTATCTATTCGGTGGTCTCTGCCGTGGTGACTATGTTGTTGAGGTAGTCACACCTGCCGGATTCGTGGCTTCTCCATCCAAGCAGGGCCTCAATTCCGCGTTGGACAGCAACGGTATTCCTGCCCCGGTAAGTCTACTGGCTGATGACGGTATCGACTTGACCATTGATTTCGGGTTCAATACGCCTTGTACCGGCAGTATCGGCGACCTGGTTTGGAATGATTTGAATCAAAACGGCATCCAGGATTCGGGAGAACCGGGCATAACAGATGTCACAGTAAACCTGCGCGACATTAATAATACTCTGTTACGCACCACCAGTACGGCACCCGATGGCTCCTATCACTTTATCGGGCTCTGTAGCGGAGACTACAAAGTTGAAGTTGTTTCGCCTGCCGGTATGACGCCGACGACGACTGGGGCAGGCAGCGATCCGGAAAAAGACAGCAATCCTAATCCCTCAATTGTGTTTCTCTCTTCAGACGCCACGATTGACAACTCCATCGACTTTGGTTTTTTCACTCTAGCCCCGGCCATTACGGTTGCCGAGACCTGCGCCAACGCACCATCACCTGACATGCCGATCGTTTTTACCGCCACAATCAGCAACACCGGCAACGAGACCCTGACCGGCATCAGCTGTACGGACACCCTAGGTAAAACCGTAGCGGTTGCCGACATCATTCCCGGTGCTTCCGGCAGCGCCACCTTCAGTTATATTCAGCTGACCAGTCCCCTGAGCGACACCGTTACCTGCAGCGCCAAGGGAACCATCAGCAACACTACTGTCTCGGCCACTTCTGCCTCTGTAAGTTGCATCGTGATAAATCCGGCCCTGACCATCAAGAAGTACACCAACGGCGACGATGCCGACGCAGCTCCTGGCCCATCCATAGCAGTCGGCGGCGCAGTCACATGGACCTACACCGTTGCTAATACCGGCAATGTGGTACTTACCAACGTAGTTGTAACCGACGACAAGATCGGCGCAATCTGCACTATCCCGACCCTTGCGGCAGGCGCAAGCCAGACCTGCACCAAAACCGGCGTTGCCGTAGCCGGTCAGTACGAGAACATGGGTACAGTTACCGGCACCAACGGCAACACCACCGTGACTGCAAAAGATCCGAGTCACTACTTCGGTACCGCTCCGGCCCTGACCATCAAGAAGTACACTAACGGCGACGATGCCGACGCAGCTCCTGGCCCATCCATAGCAGTCGGTGGTGCAGTCACATGGACTTACACCGTTAAGAACACCGGCAATGTGCTACTTACCAACGTAGTTGTAACCGACGACAAGATCGGCGCAATCTGCACAATCCC
>CAYWJJ010000001.1:0-154897 GCA_964458105.1 uncultured Geobacter sp. | reverse complement strand
TACTTACCAACGTAGTTGTAACCGACGACAAGATCGGCGCAATCTGCACAATCCCAACCCTTGCAGTTGGCGCAAGTCAGACCTGCACCAAAACCGGTGTTGCTACAGCCGGCCAGTACGAGAACAAAGGAACTGCCAGCGTAACCTACAATACCACCACGGTCACCGTTTCCGACTTGAGCCACTATTATGGAGTGGTTCAATGCCTCCAGTGCAAAGACGGTGTTTCCTACATGACACTTAAGCTGGATTGGCGTGTAACCACCGGTGATCCAAACGAAAGAATCCGTGTTCATGCCGACAGTATGACCGGTCCGCTTCTTTATGACAGCTGGACCGACAGCATCCCCGGTGACGGACTTGCGGTAGGTACGGATTTTGGCTTTGCAGTACCGCTTTCCGCAAAGCAGGTTTTAGTGACGGTGCAGGGGCTCAACCATATTAACGAGACCCTGAAAGCCACATTCTCTGCCGAGTGTGACCTTCCGATCGGGCAGATAAACGGCAATACCTATATTCAATTCAAAGTTGTAAGTGCCCAGTTTGACGGCGATCGCTCCTGTGGAACTGCAAGTATCGGCGACTACGTCTGGAATGATCTGAACAAGGACGGTATCCAGAATTCAAATGAATTCGGATTGTCCGGAGTGGCAGTAAATCTGTTGCCCTGCAGTGGAACTGTTCCGGTCGCGACAACCACCACCGATCTAGCTGGCAAATATCTGTTCACCTCCATCACTCCGGGTAGTTACAAAGTTCAGTTTGTACTGCCATCAGGTTATGTCTTTTCTCCTAAAGACCAGGGTGTGGTTGACACAGTTGACAGTGATGCCGATATCACCACTGGAACAACGGCCTGTGTCAACCTTGTTGTCGGCGCGAACGATCTGACCTGGGACGCTGGTATGTACCTTAAAAATACCGGTTGCACCTACACCCAGGGTTTCTGGAAAAACCACATAGAAAACTGGCCGGCTACCTCACTTAAACTGGGTACGGTCATGTACACCAGGGATCAACTGCTGACAATCCTGCAGACACCGGTGCAGGGTAATGGACTGATCTCGCTTTCCCATCAGTTGATCGCCACAAAACTCAATATAATAAACGAGGCAATGGTTCCAGCAGCAGTGCAGACTGCGATCAATTCCGCAGAAGCACTAATAGGCGGACTGGTGGTTCCTCCGATTGGAACCGGATTTATTGCGCCGGCCAGCAGCAGTTCGCTGGAAGCCACACTGGATACTTACAACAGTGGACTGGCTGTTGGTGGACCGACCCATTGCCAGGACCTCCCGGCTGTGCCATGCACCGGCAGCATAGGCAACCTGGTCTGGAATGATCTGAATATCGATGGTATTCAAAATGCCGGCGAACCTGGCCTGTCCGGTTTAACGGTGACTCTCAAGAATGCTTTGACCGGAACAACGAAAACTGATGTTACTGACTCCAACGGTTATTACATGTTTACCAACCTGTGTGCCGCTACCTATACGGTCACTGTTGCGACACCCACCGGGATGGCGCCGTCAGCCGCACTTCAGGGAACAGATCGCGAGTTGGACAGCAACGGCAGTCCTTCTACAGTTGTCCTGCCGACAGATTCCTACAATAACAATTCAATCGACTTCGGCTTCTACCAGCCTTGTTCCGGCAGTATCGGTGATCTGATCTGGAATGACGCAAATAACAACGGCATTCAAGATGCCGGCGAGCTTGGAATTGCTGGTGTGACAGTTACTCTCAAGGGTACTTCTTCCAGTTGCAGTACTACAACTACAACTCTCACAACCACCACCAATGCCAACGGCAAATATATTTTCAGCGGTTTGTGTGCTGGAAACTATACGGTAACCGTACAGACTCCTGCCGGATACTCTGCCTCTCCAAGCCTGAAGGGCACTGATCGGGCCAAGGACAGTAATGGCAGTCCGTCATCCGTGGCACTCGTAACAAACAACAGTTCGGACCTGACGATTGATTTTGGTTTCTACAAGTGCTCGTCAGTCTGCACCGGCAGTATCGGTGATGTGGTCTGGAGCGATCTGAACAACAATGGTATTCAGGATGCCGGTGAACCGAAACTGGCTGGTGTACTGGTAACATTGAAAAACAACGCTACCGGTCTGATTGTTGCCACAAAGGTTACTGACACCAACGGAGCCTACAAGTTCACTTCACTCTGCTCAGGCAGTTATACGGTTACAGTAACAGCTCCCGACGGATATTCTGCTTCACCGAGCCTGAAAGGTACAAACCGGGGCACGGACAGTAATGGCAGTCCGGCAACCGTGGCCCTCAGCACCAACAGCAGCTCTGATCTGACGGTTGATTTCGGCTACTACAAGGCGCCGCCACCGCCAGCAACCTGCACTGGACAGATCGGTGATTTTATCTGGAATGATATCAACAGTAATGGAATTCAGGATAGCGGTGAGTCCGGTATCAGCGGAGTGACTGTCAGCTTGAAAAACACCGGTACCGGAGCCGTAACAACAGCGACCACCGACGCTTCAGGGAAATATCTGTTCAGCGGACTTTGTGCTGCAACATACACCGTTACAGTGACAACTCCGACCTCCTTCAAGCCATCCCCCAGCAGTCAGGGTACGGACAGGTCAAAGGACAGCAGTGTCAATCCTGTCACGGTGATCATTGCCACAAACAGCAGTTCGGATCTCAACACTGATTTTGGCTTCTACAAATGTCCGACACCGGCACAGGCCACCGGCTGCAGCCTCGGTTACTGGAAAACCCATACAGCCAACTGGCCGACTGCCTACAAAACAACCAGTGATTTTGACATTACATTCGGGACAAGTGCTTACAAGCCTGACATCAACCTGTTGCAGGCACTGAACAGTGGTGGCGGTGGATTGTCAAAACTTGCACGCCAAGGAGCTGCAGCACTGCTCAATGCTCAAGACACAAGAGTCACCGGTTTCCCGCTTTCTGCAGCAGAAGTAAAGACAGCAGTGAAAAATGCAATCGCCAGTGGTAATTACGAACCACTTGCCACACAGCTTGATACCTACAATAATCTGGGGTGTCCTTTGAATTGATGCATGTAGTTTGTGAATGATCATGTGAAAAGGGGGAGAATGTGCAAACATTCTCCCCCTTTTCATTTGTGCAGAAAAATCCAAATCACTTTCATGTCTCGATCACTTGTCCTTCCTTGGCACAACCACAATCCCTGAGTCCGTCACAGTAAAGCCGTTGCGCCGGTCATCGTCATGATTGTAGCCGATGACTGAACCGTCCGGAATAACCACGCCTTTATCTACGATCGCCCGTTTGATTCTGACGTGTCTGCCGATTGTGACGTTTTCAAAGAAAATCGAATCCTCCACCAGGCTGTAACTGTTGATTTTGCAGAGCGGGCCGATGATTGAGCGTTTTACGATGCTGCCACTGGTGATGCAGCCGGCGCAGACGTAGGAGTCGATGTTCATGCCGCGGCGGTCATCATCATCAAAGACCGTCTTGGCCGGCGGCAGGTTGCCCTGATTGGTAAGGATCGGCCATTTGTAGTTGTAGAGATTCAATTGCGGAGAGACATTGATCAGGTCCATATTAGCCTCGTAATAGGAGTCGATCGTTCCCACATCCTTCCAGTATCCCCGCTCTTCCGCCTTCATGCCGGGAATCACATTGTCGTTGAAATTATAGGCAAATATCCGGTCGTTGCTTGCCAGCATCATCGGAATAACATGTTTGCCGAAATCAAGATCTTCATACTGTTTTTTGCCTTCCAGCAGAACTTCAATCAGCTTTTTGGTTGAAAAGATGTAGTTGCCCATCGAGGCAAAGCAGGTTTCCCGTCCCGGTATGGTTTCAGGCACTTCCGGCTTTTCCGTAAAGGCGGTCACCCTGGCGTCATCGTCAACGGAAAATACGCCGAAGCGCCTGGCTTCCTCGGCCGGCACCTCCAGAGCGGCGATGGTTATGTCGGCCCGGTTCATGCGGTGGAAGTTGATCATCTGGGTAATGTCCATCTTGTAGATGTGATCTCCGCCGAAGATCGCCACATAATCAGCATCGGAAGACTCGACAAAACGCAGGTACTGGAGAATGGCGTCGGCGGTCCCCTTGAACCACTCTTCACTCTCACTGCTGGTTTCAGGGGAGATGGCGACGTAGAACTCGCCCAGGCCGGTCCATTTGCCCCAGGATTCCCGGATATGCTTGTTCAGTGAGTAGGCCCGGTACTGGGTCAGTATGTAGACCTTTTTTATGCCGGAGTTGAACAGGTTGCTGAGCACGAAATCGATGATTTTGTACTTGCCACCAAAGGCGACACTGGGCTTGGCGCGCCGCAGAGTGAGGGGGCTGAGCCGTTCGCCTTTTCCTCCTGCCAGAACCATAGCGATGGTGTTTCTGCCAACATTGTCCATGGAATACATTTGCGTTTCCCCCTGTCAGTATTGTTCAAACGATGTGCAATGATGTATTGCGATATATTTAATGGTTGCTGCTGAAGACAGATCAAATCCAGTTTCCGGATACGCGTTGAGGATTGAGTGCGGTATGTCCATAAAAGGGTTTCATGTATAGCAGTTTATTGATGTGGAAAATATGCAATTTTAGTCGTTACGTCAAGTTGTATGAGCCGACATTGCGTATTGCTGCCAAAATCAAGTAAATGGCTTGCCTGATTGACAAATAAAGGTATATAGTTCCAAATTTGAGAAGCTGGCATTTTACTGTTGAGGTTGATTGATTGTGTCATGGCGGTCGATAGGCATATTTGATTCCGGAGTTGGGGGACTTACCGTTCTGCGTGAAATAATGCGCGTTCTCCCCCAGGAGGATACTGTTTACTTTGGCGACACCGCCCGGGTTCCCTATGGTACCAAGTCACCCGAGACGGTGACACGTTACGCCGTCGAGATTGCGTCTTTTCTTCTCAAGCGTGATATCAAGCTGTTGGTGGTTGCCTGCAATACGGCCTCGGCAGTGGCGCTTCCAAGCCTCAAACGACTGCTTTCGATACCGGTGGTAGGCGTCATCGAGCCGGGTGCCAGACGTGCGACAGAAGTCACACGTTCCGGCCGCATTGGTGTGATTGGAACGGCCGGCACAATCCGCAGCAGCGCTTATACCCGTGCCATAAAACGGCTCAAGCCTGAAGCCGAGGTTCTGACCCGATCCTGTCCGCTTTTTGTTCCTTTGGCCGAAGAGGGTTGGACCGATAACCAGGTGGCGCGGCTGACCGCGCAGAATTATCTGCAGGAATTGAAAGATGCCGCCGTGGATACCCTTGTGCTGGGATGCACCCATTATCCGCTGCTGAAACCTCTGATAGCCGACGTTATGGGACCACAGGTGTCGCTGGTGGATTCGGCTGAAGAAACGGCCCGCACGGTTGCCGGCATTCTGGCAGGCAAGAAATTGCTTCGGCCCGAGACTGAAAGGGGAAATCATCATTATTATGTCAGCGACATTCCGGCCGGCTTCATTCGCGTCGGCAACCGTTTTCTTGGCGGTCGTCTGGGGGATGTGTATCAGGTCAGTCTGGAAGATGAAGAAAAGGAGTGCTGAAGAATGGCGCCGCAACAGCGAAAACGAATCAACATAAGTCTGCTGATACCGTTTCTGGTCATTGCCATGGTGTTTGGAACCATGATTTGGCAGAAGTATCGCGACAGCCGACTGGTGCCGCCGGTCGCACCTAAAATACAGCCGTCGGTCGGTAAACGGACGGCTGTATTGTTTTTTGTGGCGGACGGAGTCCGTCTGGCACGGGAGGCCCGTGAGCTCGATCCGTGCGAAGATACTGTTGCCTGCCTAAACGATGTACTGGAAGAATTGCTGAACGGACCAGTTGGAGAGTTTGACGAACCGTTACCGGAGGGGACGGTTGTAAACTCCGTCCGCATAGATGGTGACCTGGCCGGTATCGACCTTAATAGTGCCTTTGTTGATATACTTCCTTCGGGCAGCTCGGCCGAGATGCTGGCGGTCTATTCGATAGTAAATACAGTTGCTGTAAACTTCCCGCAGATATCCAGGGTAAAGCTGAGCGTGGAAGGTAATCAATCGTCACGATTAAAACACCTCGACCTGTCCGATCCCTTAACCCCCGAATACACGCTGGAAAAGCCGCTGCCGGCCGATTCAGCCGCTGATTCAAAGCCAACAAACAAGCATAAAGGAAAACCATGAAACCATTTCTTGATGCCATACAGGAAAAAGTGCTGATTCTGGACGGCGCCATGGGCACCATGCTTCAGGAGCGCGGTCTCAAGGCAGGGCAATCTCCCGAAGAACTCAACCTGACAATGCCTGAAGTCGTTGCTTCGGTTCACCGCGACTACATCAATGCCGGCGCCGATATCATCATCACCAATACATTTGGCGGTACACGTTTCAAACTGGCACATTACGGTTTGGAGGGGCGGCTGGCCGAAATAAACGCCCGAGCCGTGGAAATAGCCCGCAAAGAGGCAGCCGGCAAGGCATATGTCGGGGCATCTATCGGGCCGACCGGCCAGTTTGTTGAACCTCTGGGAGAGGTCTCGTTCGAAGACATGAAGGCCGCATTTCGCGAGCAGGCCCAGGCACTGGTGTCGGCCGGCGCGGATCTGATCAGCCTTGAAACCTTTCTGGATATCAAGGAATGTCGTGCGGCGGTGATTGCCATACGGGAGGTGTCTCCCAATATTCCAATCATCGCCATGCTGACTTTTGACGACAATGGCCGCTCCGTTCTCGGCACCCCTCCCGAATCTGCCGCCATAACCCTGGCCGCTGCCGGAGCAGATATTGTCGGCTCCAACTGCGGGCTGGGAGTGGACGGTATTTATGACATACTTTGCAAGATGCGCCGCGTGACCCGTCTGCCACTGATATCGCAGGCAAATGCCGGACTGCCGCAACTGGTTGACGACAAGACGATTTTCCCGGGTACTCCGGAAGATATGGTCGCTTATCACAAACGCATGATAGATTTGGGAGTGCGAATTATCGGCGGCTGCTGCGGTACAACCCCGGACCATATTCGTGCCATGAAAACAGAACTGGCGAATATTCAGCAGTGCTGGAAAACTCCTGCATCAACTGCCGGCGCGACTCTGCTCTCCAGTCGTTCAGGCTGGACTTCGGTCGGTGCCGGAGCCATGACGGCCATCATCGGCGAACGGATCAATCCGACCGGTAAAAAAATGTATTCCCAGGAATTGCAGGAAGGGAAGGTTTCCTACATCCGTCGTGAGGCAATCGAGCAGGTTCAGGCCGGGGCAACTTTATTGGATGTAAATGTTGGCGCACCCGGAATCGACGAAATATCCGCCATGGAACGGGCTGTGTTTTGTGCCTGTGGTGCGGCCGGTGTACCGCTGGTGCTCGATTCGTCCAGTCCTGCCGCCCTGGAGGCCGGGCTCAAGGCCGCTGACGGCAAGGTGCTGATCAACTCAGTTTCAGGTGAATCCAAAAGCCTGAAGCGGGTACTGCCGCTGGCCAAAAAGTATGGTGCTGCAGTTATTGGCCTGGCTCTGGACAAAAACGGCATTCCCGATACCGCCGAAGGACGCCTTGCAATTGCACGCCGCATACGTAACGCCGCTCGCCGCCTGGGTATCCCCGATTCGGACATAATTATCGATTGTCTGACACTGACGGTCAGCGCCGAGCAGAAGCGCGCCGCGGAAACGCTCCGCGCTATTCGTATGGTCAAACAGAAACTGGGGCTTTCAACAGTTCTGGGAGTAAGCAATATCTCTTTCGGATTGCCGCAGCGTCCGTTGATCTCATCCGCTTTTTTTGCAATGGCGATGGAAGCCGGCCTGGATGCGGCCATTATAAATCCCAAAGACAAGCCAATGATGGACTCCTGGCGCTCGGCGATGGTACTGCTTAATCGTGACCACCAGGCATCAGCCTACATCGAGGCTTATCGCGGCGAGCAGGCTCCCGCTTCCGTGCAGTCATCCGCATCCGATACGCCTCTTACAATTCGGGAACGTTTGTCGCAAGCGGTCATCAGTGGCGATCGTGACGGCATTGTAGCTCTGGTTGAAGATGCTCTGAAGGAAGGTATGGCTCCGCTTCAGATCAGTAATGAAGGCTTTCTGCCGGGCCTGGAAGAGGTTGGGCGCCGTTTTGATAAAAATATATTCTTCCTGCCGCAGGTCATGCAATCGGCCGATACAATGCAAGCCGGATTTGCGCGTCTAAAGATAGAGATGAAAGGGCAGAAGTTCGAGAGCCTGGGACGCATCCTGATGGCAACGGTCGAAGGGGATATTCATGACATAGGCAAGAATATCGTCTGCACGCTGCTGGAAAATCATGGTTTTGAAGTCTTCGACATCGGCAAGAATGTTTCGGCTGCCACTATTATTTCAAAGGCAAAAGAATATGCTGTTGATGCAGTCGGACTCTCTGCCCTTATGACAACTACCATGTCCGAGATGGACAACGTCATCAAAAAACTTAAGGCGGCCGGCATCACCACCTTCACGATGGTTGGCGGAGCGGTCGTGACCCAGGAATATGCCGATCGAATCGGAGCCGACCTTTATGCCCGGGATGCCATGGAAGCGGTTGCCAAGATCAAGCAACTGCTTGGGCTTGATTCTTGACTATGGCAATAAATCCTCTCAGGTATGTAAAGCCGATCAGGTCAGGGATTTGAAGCCTGCTTTTTTTGCATAAAATGTGACCTAAGTACTTTTTGAACAACATTTTCATCTGTTGCTATTATTAGAAAGTATGTGATACCGTCAAATGGCGTAAATTTGTGGTTGGTGGTGGTTTATGGTTTTAGGGTTCAATCATAATCTCATGTACAAGGGCGAAGTGTTCCACGTCCAGACCGAGGACAGTGGCGTTGCCAATCCTCACATCATTACTCTGCTGTATCGTGGCGGTGTCATTATCAGTTCCAAAAAAACCAGTTATTCGGACATCCTCAAGATGGACAATCTGGATGTTGTGGTCGAAGAACTGATGAAAGAACAGCATAAGGATATGATGCGTCGCCTGAAAGCTGGTGAGTTTGATGAAAAGGCGTTTGCAATCAAGCCTCAGTTGATAGAAAACTACCAGATCTCCTCTCCGGAGCCGGAATCGGATCCGGTTGCCGACATGTTTGGCTCGTTACCCGCTTCCCGCTCTTCCGGAACAGGGGACATCTCAAAGCTGTTTGAAATGCCGGTGCAGAAAGCCGGGCAGGCGACCGCCCTGCCAACAGATAAGCCCGGGCATGACAATTCGCAGAAAGTTGTCACCCTTGATGATGCCATCCTCTCTTTTTTCGGAAACCAGGATAAAAAATCATGAGCTTCAACTGTTAAATCAGAACCCACCGGCGGAATACCCTGGCCGCGAGAGAGAATGTTTATATTTCGAAGCCTTACAACACGTATTATCGTAACAACCATTACACTGCTGGTCGCAGGCATTTTTGCGTATGCGACATTCAATGTGCGTCACCAGCAGGATATGCTGATTGAATCAGCACGGGAAAGCACCGAGCTGCTTCTGCACACGGTGGAGAGCAGTATCTATAACACCATGCATATCGGTAACGTTCAGGATGTCGGTGCAATTTTGACCATGGTTGGCCAGCATAACCAGCTGGTAGGTGTGCGGATCTTCCACCCGCACGGCGTCATATTGCGATCGTCAGTGCCGAATGAAGTCGGGCGCACCGTCAATGCAAAAGATTACAACCTTTACCAGACACCAAAACAGTACGGAATCTTTGACCTGCCGCCTCATGGAGAGGTTCTGGCCATGGTCAAGCCGATCTATAACGAGGCCGCCTGTCATGCCTGTCATGGTACCAAAGCCCGCGTTATCGGCATCCTTAATATCAATTATTCGCTGAACCGAACCAAAATGCAGATGTTGGATGCCTCCCGGATCTTCATATTCTCATCGATTGCAATCACGGTTTTTCTTGCGATTACAATCTCTCTTATTCTTCTCAAATTTGTTAAAAAGCCGCTCGACAACATGATCGACACTATGTCGAAAGTCGAGAATGGTGACTTCGCTGTCCGTATCGTTCACAAGGGCAAAGATGAAATCGGGCGTCTGATAGTAAGCTTCAACTCGATGGTGGACCGGCTCGATGTTGCCAAAATCGAACTGGAAAAATTACACTTCCAGCAACTTGAACGAGCTGATCGACTGGCGTCAATTGGTGAAATGGCCGCAGGAATTGCTCATGAAATCAAAAATCCGCTGGCAGGCATATCGGCTGCTGTCACCATTATCAAGGATGATCTGGAAACCGGAGATCCACGCGAAGAGATCCTTTGTGAAGTTATTCAGCAGGTAAAGAGGCTTGACAAGACGGTTAACGATCTGCTCTTTTTCGGGAAGCCGTCTCTGCCCGAGCTGTCCTGCATTGATATAAATACGGTACTCACGACAACATTGAAATTTGCTTCCCAACATCGTGGTGGCGTGAATATTGAGAAAAAGGTGGAATTGGAGCCTAATCTGCCGCCTGTCTACGCGGACGATAAACAGATGCAGCAGGTCTTTCTGAATATTCTGCTGAATGCATGCCAGGCAATGTCAGCCGGCGGGACCCTGACGGTTCGATCTTCCAGAACTTACCGCAACGAACGTGAGTTTGTGCGGGTAGATGTGTCTGATACCGGCCCAGGAATACCTCCCCAGATACTGGAAAAAATATTCACGCCGTTTTTTACCACAAAAGCTCAGGGAACCGGATTGGGTCTTCCAATCTGCAGCAAGCTGGTGAATTTGCACGATGGCGACATCCGCGTTACCAGTGACAACAATACAGGTACAACTTTTACTGTTGAATTACCGGCCTGCCATGTAGGCAACAACGACGTTAGCGAGGAAAACCATGAAACGTAACAAGCTGCTGGTGGTGGATGATGAGCACCTGATTCGATGGTCATTGGAACAAAACCTCAAAAAGCAGGGCTATGATGTGGTTACAGCGGGAACAGGTGAAGATGCCCTCAGGCTGGTGCGGGAAGAACAACCCGATCTGGTTCTTCTGGATATTCAGCTGCCGGGAATCAGCGGCATTGATGTACTTGAGAAAATCAAGGAGCATGATGAGGACATAGTTGTAATCATGGTTACAGCTCATGGCGGCCTGGAGACAGCGGTCAACGCCATGCGTCTGGGCGCCTTTGATTATGTCAGCAAGCCATTCAACCTTGATGAATTGTCAATTACTGTCAAAAAAGCGCTTGAAGCGTCAGACCTCAAACAGGAAGTGGTTCGGCTGCGCACTGAAACAAAAAAGAATGTTCCGCCGAATATTATCGGTGAAAGCCGGCAAATGAAGTATCTGATGGAAGTGCTGGAAAAAGTGTCCAAGAGCGAGGCTTCAACCGTGCTTGTGCAGGGAGAATCGGGCACCGGCAAGGAGTTGGTCGCAAAATGGATTCACTGCAGTTCCAGCCGCGCTGAGAAGCCTTTCATTGCCATCAACTGTGCCGCGGTGCCGGCGACACTGCTGGAGAGCGAGCTGTTCGGCCATGAAAAAGGCGCATTCACCGATGCCAAGGCGACCAAAAAAGGGCTTTTTGAATTGGCAGACGGTGGCACGGTTTTTCTGGACGAGATTGGCGATATGGAAATGGGTATGCAAGCCAAGCTGCTGCGTTTCCTTGAAGACCGCTCATTTCGCAGGATCGGCGGCGGACGGGTCTTCACCGTTGATGTCAGGATCATCTCTGCAACAAACAAGGAGTTGCAGAAATCCATAGAGGAAAAGTCCTTCCGCAACGACCTTTATTATCGGCTGCAGGTCATTCCCATTTTTCTTCCTTCGCTGCGTGAGCGAAAGGAGGACATCATACCGCTGGCAACTCATTTTATAAATCTGTACAACAAGGATTTTAATAAAAAGGTACAAGGCATTGCCGGCATG
This sequence comes from uncultured Geobacter sp., assembly GCA_964458105.1. Lineage (GTDB taxonomy): Bacteria > Desulfobacterota > Desulfuromonadia > Geobacterales > Pseudopelobacteraceae > JACRCG01. The sequence continues at coordinate 143,022 of CAYWJJ010000001.1, read as the reverse complement.
GCTGAAAGGATTATGATCGACTACTCCTGGCCGGGAAACGTCAGGGAACTGAAAAATGTCATAGAGCGCGCTATCATATTGGGCAATGACGATACACTGCTTCTTGAGCATTTGCCCTTGGAGATTGTAGCCAAGTCCTCTATCCAGGGGGGGGCGCCGGTTTCTTCTTTCCGTCTGCCGCCGGAAGGCATTGATATTGAAGAAGTTGAAAAAGAATTGATCCGCCAGGCTTTGGAAATGGCGGACTGGAATCAGTCAAAAGCCGCAAAAAAGCTTAATCTTGGAATTGACGCCTTCAGATACAGGATGAAGAAATTCGGTTATCTTAAATAATTTCATCCGGTAAGAGTTTTTTCCGCCCTGGCGGTGTCAATCTTCGGTTTGCTTGTGAGTTCGTCCTGCGGGCGTCTTCGCGGGCCAATTTGCACGCAAATCGTGCGGTGTACTGCATTACACCTCTGCGCAACCCCTCGATTTTCTTGCCAGTACCAAACATTCCGCCTTTTCTGGTCTAAAACCAATAATTCCTAATCAGGAGTTTCCGGATTGAAACTAAATAGCTAAAAAAAGGTGTTTTTTGGAAGGATATTGGCACTCAGTTTGCTGTAGTAATGACAGGCGATCCAGGTTGGACCTCGGCGGCTGAGTTTACATAGACAATAATCTCCACAAAAACGGAGGCATAGAATGATAACTTGCCATAGAAGCAATAAATTGAGCTTGATGACTATGGTTGTCATCGCAGTTATTTCGCTGGCAATCAATGCTACGGCGGCGACAGCGCCTTCGGTTTCAACTCTTGATCCCCTCGAAAAAGGGCTCCAAACACCGCTCAAAATGGCACTTGACCAGAATGGGGATCTGTTTGTGGCTGATCCGCGATCTGGCGGCATTGTCGTGCTGGATCAGTATGGAGTGGTTTCAAAAACCATTTCTACAGCTAATACAGTCACCGCCCTGGCTATTCTGAGTCCTCTGACCAGTAATATTCCCGGCGGCAAGATTCTGGCCGCGTATGCCGACCAGGTGGTGGTTTTTGATCAGGCCGGGGTAGAGGTGGCCAAACTCGGTTCGGGCGCCGGCCAGTTCAAAAGAGCGGCAGGTATTGCTGTTGATGCCTCGGGCAAAATATTCGTGACCGATTCAGGTTCCTACTCGGTCAAGTTTTTTGACTCCGCCGGCAATTACAGCGGTTCTTTCGGCGCATATGGAGCGCCTCCTGCGACCGGCGTATTCATTCAACCGACAGCAATATCAGCAGTTACAACCGCTGCCGGTCAACAGCTTGCAGTCGTTGACACGGTTAACGGGAATGTACAGTTCTTTACGACCGGCGGAGCATTCGTAAGGAGTGTCGGCGCCAGTGGTACTGCATCGAGTCCCCTGAGCTTCAGTTATCCTGTCGGAGTAGCTTTTGATTCGGTGTCAGGTGTGGCCGATCGCATGTATGTACTGGATTCTTATCAGGGTAATGTACAGGTTATTGATCTGTCCTCCAACCCGCCCGGCTTCCTGAGCTATATTGGGCGCTATGGTTTCGGATCCGGCCAGATGTCGACACCTAGCGACTTGATCTATGATCAGGTTAATCGCAGACTGCTTGTTTCCAACGGTATGAGCAATATTGTGAGCTTCGGGATCGATGGCGGTTCCAATCCATTTAACTCAACTCCTCCCTCGTTAACGGTGGCTCAGTCTGATGTTTCAGTAGATGTCCCTTCTGTAAATATTTCCGGAACGGTCGAAGTCGGCTGTACTCTGGCAGCTTCCATTAACACCACAGCACAAGCCTCCGCGGCCAGTTTTCCATCATCATCGGCATGGTTGATTTCCGTATCCGGACTGGTTCCCGGTCTTAACACGGTTTCAGTGACCGCCAAAAACCAGTATGGTGCAACAGTTACCAAAGTGGTGGCCGTAACATACCTGCCTCCAACACTTCAGCTGACGGTCGGTTCGTACCCGGCATTGACAAATCAGGCTGCCTTGACATTGACCGGTACGACTGAGCCGGATTCCACCGTATCGATTTTCAACACAGCCACCGGCATAGCAGGTCAGGCCAGCACTATTGGCAATGTATGGATTTATGTTGTGTCTCTGGTGGAAGGTTCCAACCCTATTTCAGTGACCTCTGCAAAAAGCGGATCTTCTTCAGCCAGGCAGGATATTTCGATTACACTTGATACAATGCCTCCCATGATAGTTGAATCCATGTTGAACGACGGAAGTAAAACCGCCAATCAGGTGTTTAGTGTTTCAGGAACCGTGACTGACCAAAGTTCCGCAACCGTTGCAATCAACGGAAACCCGGTAACGCTTGTAAACGGACAGTTCAATTCGGCAATAGCGCTGAACTATGGTCCAAATTCGGTATCAATAACCGCAGTTGACCCGCTTGGTAACGCTTCTTCAGTCTCAAGAACCATAATCTTTGATCCGGCAATGCAAACAATTGCAATTCAGTCGCCAATGGACGGCTCGTATACGAATCTTCAGGACATGATGGTTACAGTATCCGCACCAGATGCAACTGTGGTCAATGTCAACGGGGTTCCTGCCATGCCGGGAGCTGTAGCCGGGCAATGGACAGCAACAGTCAAACTGGCCGCCGGTATCAATACAATACTGGTTGACGCCCTGGATACATACGGTAGAACCGTGCAGGAAAAGCGCACCGTGTATTTCGATAATGTTGCCCCAGTAGTCACAATCGCAACTCCTGCACAAGATACAGCTGTAAAAACGCCTGGCATGACTGTGAAAGGAACAATCAGCGACAATAGCGAAATCAAGAGTATTACAGCCACCGTAAATAATATCGACGTACAGCTTACGCTGCTTAACAACCAGTTCACGATGTTTGTGGAATTCCTTCAGGAGAGGACCTACAACGTTGCAGTAACTGTAACAGATGTAGCCAACAATAAGTCAACAGCGCTTCGCACTATCATTTATGACATAACTGCACCGGTTATTTCGATAGATCCGGTTCTGGTTGCAGCTCCGGTCAAACTTGAGGGGACTGTGGAATCAGGTGCAACGGTTGTAGTCGTCGATGCTGCCGGTGTCGCTGCTCCGGTTGTCATGAACGGTGAGCGCTGGTCAGCCGATCTTACGACAGCTGTTTTCGAGTACGCCAGCCTGAGAGTTACGGCTACTGATGCTGCCGGAAATGCATCCGTCAAGTCAACCACCGTACCGGTGCCCGATGGTGATGTTGATGGAGACGGCGTGATAACGATTCGTGACGCATTGAAAATTATCAAGATGGTCGTTTCCAATGTGCAGCCTTCAGCAAACGACCTGCTCCATGGTGACGTCGGTCCGCTGCTGAACGGCAAACGTAATCCGGACGGTAAACTGGACATCGTTGACGGCATCCTGCTGCTCAGGAAGGCTCTTGGCCAGGCTGCCTGGCTCTAGTATGGCTTAATCTAATGAAGAAGACGTTTTGAGGTGAACTCAATGATTTCAAGAAAACTCAACATACTTTCAGTCCTTTCAGCAGTTGTGCTGACATCAAGCATCGTTTTTGCGCTGCCCGATGCATCAACCGTTACCGATGTGCGCTACACGGTTCATAACCTGTCTAACAACACTCTGATTGCCAACGGACTGGCAGGCGAGGGCAGGAACTATGCCGCCAGTGCATCCGGTCAGGCCAGCCAGGTTTGTGTGTTCTGCCATACTCCGCATAATGCCTCACCATCAATTCCGCTATGGAATAAAGTATATACTCCGGGCATTGAGAACAGCTACCGCCTGTATACCTCATCAGCTACTCTCACCCCGACAGCCAAGGCGGCCTCCATAACCGCCAACAGTGAATCAATGCTCTGCCTGAGCTGCCATGACGGAAAGACCGCCATAAACGTGCTTCATAATTCAAGCTATCGCAACAGTTCGACAGTTCCGGATGGAGATGCTGTTATTAATATCGTGGGATTAGGTTCTGCAGCAGGTCCATATTCACTTGGTCAATCCTTTTCAGGAGGTTTTGGAAGTATTAACAGACCCAACCTGGGGGCTGTCAGGGATGCTGACGGAACTATCTCCTCATTGCCTAATTCTCTTAACGGCACCAACCTTACAGATGACCACCCGATCGGATTTTCGTATACCGCTGCACAGGCTCAGGATACTGCCGGACTGAAGGCTACGCCGGATGCCGGAATCCGCCTGTTCGGCCCAACCAGGCGTTTAGAATGTTCCAGTTGTCACAATCCTCATGTGTACTATGGTTCCGGTTTGGCGGGAAGCGGCAGGGTCTATTTTGATACAGATATAACTACTCCGCTCGTTGCAACAGCAACCCAAAAAGCAAAAACTCCATTTTTGAATATATCAAACACCGGAAGCAATCTGTGCAAAGGCTGCCACATAAAATAGTGCACATTGAAGATAGCGTACCAGGAGCGAGTCATGAAAAAATATATCAGCTTCATACTATTGTCACTTGCCTTGTTGATGGTCTTGCCACTCTCGGCATATGCAATTGTGGCGCCTCACACAGATTTGACCCAGGTGGGCTGCTCCAGTTGTCACAACGCTACTGTGGTAGCCGCTACTTCATTCAACAACATGTGTGTGACCTGCCACAAGCCTGGGTCTGCAAACGTGAACGTTATATCAGTGTTTCATCAGTCCGATGCTTCCAACATCTATAACCGCTTTAACGGCTACTCAGGTGGTATCGCCCCGGCAAAAAATATGTTTACTTCTCACAACTGGGCCGGTTCCGAAGTCGCTCCCGAAGCGGGCGCCAGCAGACCCACCAATGCCAAAATGAATCCGGCCACCTTGGGGAAAAATCTTTCGTGCGCTCGCTGCCATAATGTACATGTAGGAAGATCAACGCCATCAAACTCCGCGCCATTTTTGCGCTCACTGAACAATAATGATGAAATGTGCCGCGACTGCCACCGTACTCGTGACACGTCAAACCATCTGCTGGGCTCGCATCCGATAAACTTCAGATACACCTCGGCAACATCAAAAGCAGTAATTAAGCCAACTGAATATTATGTCCCTCCCAGAAGCGCCAATCCGGCCAACCCATCGGCCTCCATGAAACTGGTAAATGGCAAAATCCAGTGTACTTCCTGTCACGCGGTCCATTACGCCGACTCAAACAGCGGCACCGTTGACAGTCGCGGTACCTGGGCTCTCCTGTCCACTTCACGCGGCATGCTGCTGCGTACGGATACATTCGGTAAAACCGACGCCATCAGCTCCGTGAATATCTGTACAAACTGCCATAACAAGCCCAACCATCAGGCATATCCTGGTTCAAAGACCAATACAAAGATGATTCAATGCGTAGACTGCCACTCCGGTCACGTTGAATATCTCAAGCCTGCAGATGTCGCACTGGGCGGCGACAATGCCAAACCGAACGTTTATATGCTTCGCCGCTACGTCAACTATTCGGCTGGCGTCAAGCTTAATTCTTACCGTCGCAAGGCATTCCTTACAACAACATCCAGCACTGCACCGTTAATAAATGGCAGTGGAAATGCCATTTGCCAGGCTTGTCATACCCCTCCCGCCAATGTGCCGGATCATTTGACTCAGACAAATAAAGATAAGTGCATTGTTTGTCACGGCGGTACCCTGCATGCCACCCAGAAGCCGATCGGCTGCACCGATTGCCACGGTTTCCCGCCCCAGCATACGGTGAAAGGTACGATCAAGTACGGAACAAATCCCTCCAATGGTTACGCCGTCTATAGCAGCGGCAGGGACTACAGCACGATTTCAGGCGGATCCATTTTCAAGAACGAATCCACCGCCGGGCACCCGACCCATTCGGCCGGCAAGCCCTACAGCTATTCCTGCAACGAGTGTCATAAAGGGAATACGCACTTGAAAGAAACCTATCAGGACGTGAATATTGATAAGAACGGCATGGTTGCCGGTTTCACTGCTGGCGGGGCATCTTCCACCTGCTCCAGCCTGTATTGTCACAGCTACGGCACCGCCACCCTGAAGGGCGCCAAATCGGTCAACTGGGCCAGCGGCGTGCGCGGATCGATTGTCGGAACGGCTAATGAGTGTGTTGCCTGTCACAACGGGGTAAAGCCGGGCGTTTTTGACAATCTGTCAACCGGATCGCATCGACTGCATGTCAGTTTGGCGGCAGGTAAAATGATAACCTGCAATGTTTGTCACGCTGCGACCGTCAGCGGCAATACCGTGATTTCGAACTATGCCAAACACGCCGATGGCAACCGCGACTTGAGCTTCAGCGGAAGCCTCGCCAATGGCACCACCTTTAACGGCAGCACCTGCACAACCTACTGCCACTCAAACGGCAAGGGAACCTATGCGCCGGTGGCTCCGAACTGGACAAATCGCAACAGCGGCAAATGCGGCACCTGCCACCTGACCGCCGTCAGCACCGGTTCCGGCATTCTTTCCAGCGGCGCTCACTTCACCCATATCTCCAGCAGTTACGGCCCCAAACGCAATACCAATGATCTCTGCGGTGCCTGCCATGTCTTCACCGGAGAACTGTCCGGCTCGCATGTTGACGGCTCCATCTCGAAGCAGGGTGGCGGCGCCGGGGCGACCTACTGCCAGAATTGCCACGCCGGTTCCGTTCCGGTCTGGGTTGCAGGCCGTCTGTCCTGCCAGTCCTGCCACAGCGGCATGGGCAGCGGCGCTACGGAAAATGTCGCGGCCCGTTCCTGGTCAAGCTTTAATGGCGCTGCTGATCCTTCTGCTGTCCAGGCGCCCTACAAATCCTATTCCAGCTTTACCAATCGTGGTCACGGTGCATTTGCCAACAGCAACAGCTGCTCCACGTGCCATAAGAACACTGCCAAACACTTTGACGGTGCGCTGGGCAGCAGCGACAAGCGCCTCTTTACCGCCAACGGCAACAGCCAGTGCAGTTCCTGTCATGCCGAGCCGTCGATCGTAACGAACTCCAGCAAACGGATAACCTCGACCCATGCTACCGCCAAGGGTGGCCCCTACACCATGGACTGCAAGATCTGCCACGAGGTGCATGGCGGCGCCAATGGCAAGATGATTAAAACTTCAATCGTCTTCGGCGCTTTGACCTCCACCATAACCTACGGTACTTCCAATGATCTGGTTCGCCTGACGCCCCCCTATCGCGGACTGTGCCAGACTTGCCACATGAACACCTCTCACTACCGCCGAAACGTGGAAGAGGGCGCCAATCACCCGGCCAGCGGCTGTCTGAACTGTCATTCACACAAGGACACCTATGCCTTCAAGCCCAAGGCCTGCAACGAGTGCCACGGCTATCCGCCGGCACCGAAAGGATTCGTGCCGACCCAGAACAACTTCTCGTCCGCGAAGCTGGAAAACTACTCTGGTGGTGGCGGCGCCCATGTCAAGGCCGGTCATATCCAGGCTAACGTCAGGCCGAACCAGGGCTTCGCGCCCTGCATGGTTTGCCATAACGGCGGAGCTAGTCAGCATGTCGGCAGAACGGCGATCTTCAACACGATGACTTCTCCGACGAATTCACAGAAAATGGTCAACACGAGTGTTAAGGTTGATGCGGGCTACAAGTTTAACGCCGGCAATCCGCTCGATGCCAGCCAGTACCGCAAAGCCGCGCCGGGCAACAGCGGCACATGCTGGAACGTCAGCTGTCACTTCCAGGCCTCACCGCGCTGGTCGAATGACAAATAGTCCCTTATCGGGTGGAGGGCGATTGTGCCCCCCCTTTAACCGGTTTTGCCAGAAAGATTGTTGTGAAGATAATTTCAAGGGATCCGTTATGTATGCTGCCGTATTTTCAGGGAAAGTTCGACTGCTGCTTGCGCTGGGTGTGATGTTCGCAACTCTGGCAGGCTGGAGCGCCACCGCGTATGCGGCCACCTGCGCCACCTGCCATGCGGCCCCAGGACAAAGCAGCGATATCAGGCCGCTGGATGGAGCATATCGCAATATCACCACCGGAGCTTTTAAGGGCAATCATCGGACCCATCTCGGGCCAGCCTCGTCGGCCGCTGACTGCGCAAAATGCCACGGAGCGGCGGCGGGAGCCTATTCAGTCTCGCATCGCAACGCGAACATCGAGATCAGCGCCAATATCAACAGCTCGCCCGTTGTCGCAACCTACAGCAAGGGCACTACTTTTCCACAGGCCAGCAACCCGGCCTTGGGCAGCTGCTCCAATGTCAACTGCCATTTTGAAAAAATCACGCCGGCCTGGGGAGGCACGACGTTTATAGCCCCGACCGATTGCGACAAGTGCCACGAAGCGCCTCCTGCGACCGTTGATCCCGGCAGCCACGCCAAGCATAATGACTATTACCCCGGCGTCAGCAATTGCCAGAAATGCCATTCCGACCACACCGCCGAAGCCTCGGCCTTTGCCCATGCCACCAGCGGAGGAAAGCGCGACCTGAATGTAAGTTTTGCGGCAGCGCCCAACAATGGCAGCGGTGCCTATGACGGCCTGCGGAATGATTATCTGCCCAGCCAGAACAACACATTTGGCAAATGCACTGCAACCTATTGCCATAGCACCGGTAGCCGGGGCTTCGCACCTTACACGAGCAACGGTACCGCCATCTGGGGAGGGACACTTACCTGCAAAGGCTGCCACAAGTCGGATCTTGCTTCCGGAAGCTACATCAACACCGGAAGCCATACAACCCATGTCAACGGTATGACGATGGCTTACAATACCATCAGATGTGTAACCTGTCACCAGTCTACCAGCACCACCAACATGGCTATTGCGGATACATCAAAGCATGTGAACAAAAAAGTGGAAGTTGCTTTTGACAATACCTCTTCCGCTGGCAATGGCTCCTACAATGGGCAACTCGCCAAACCAGGATTACCCTCTGTCAAGGATTCCGGAACCGCTTACGGTTCCTGCAGCAGCATCTACTGCCACTCCACCGGGCAGGGCGCTAATGGAACTTGGCCGCCTACGTATCAGACCCCCGTCTGGGGCAGCTATGCTACTGGCCAGTGCGGCACTTGCCACGGTATCCAGACAAAGCACGATGCAACGGGCTTTGCCTACGGTACGCCGGCCCCCATGACGAGCGGTAGCCACTCCCGCCATCTGGCGTTCGAACTGGGTACGGCCAATATCAGCGCGGAACGCAAGTGCGCGGCATGCCACGCCTACACCCTCACTGGCTATACTCCGAATGCATGCGGCTCAACTATCTGCCACAGTTTAATGCCGCAGAAACACGCCAACTACGAGATCAATGTCGGCATCCCGGACTATTACGGCGCTTCGGCATCATACAGCGGAACAACCAGGCCGGGCGACGGCTATGGCTCCTGCTCCACTGTTTATTGTCACAGTGATGGTCTGGCTACCCCAGTGAGCTATGCCGCCGTAACCTGGGGTAATCCCGCTTCCGGCGCCTGCGGCACCTGCCATGGCGTCACCGCCGCCGCTCCGCCGGCTTCGGTTCCGCATCTAAAGCATATGGGGGCGGCCAACCAATACCGCTATGCCTGCGCCGAGTGCCACAGCGGAAAGGTTCAGGTTACCGCTGATTCGACCATCGTTCCGGCATTCACCAACCTGACCAGCCATGTGGACAAAATTCGCAATGTCAAGACTGACGCCAGCAACCCCTTCGGCACCTACTCTTCAGCCACCCAGTCCTGCCGCAACATGTACTGCCACTCAACCGGAAATATCAGCGTTGCCGCCGGAAGCCTGCCCGCCGTCTACAACGGCAAGGTCTATGCCCGCCAGACCTGGTCCGGAACAGTCTCCTGCAACTCCTGCCACGGCCGCTCCACCAGCAACGGCATGCCGGACTACGCCAACGGCAAGATGGGCTCCATGTCGTCCAACAGCCATCCCAAACATGTTACAAGCAGCGCACTTGCCTGTGTGGAGTGCCATGAAAAGACCACCAAGACCGGCACAACCATCAGGACTACCTTCCCCAGCAAGCATGTTGACGGCACAAATCACGATGTTTTCTTCAATTTAAGCGGCTTGAGCCCCGGCGGCACCTACGACAACGCCCAAAGAAAATGTTCCACCACCTACTGTCACGGAACAGGCGCTTCGCTTGCCTGGGGCGGGACTACTTATTGTAATTCCTGCCACAGCGCAAATGCCGCCATCTCTGGCGGCGGCGGGATCAACAACTGGGGCGCCGGGATCAGTGCACACACGCTTCATGTGGAAGACGCCACGCTTCTCCCGTCGAAATATACCAATTACTCCACCGGCAACCTGAGCAGCAACACTGCCGTCTACCGCTTTGGTTGCGCCTCCTGTCATAATCCGGCCCAGGCGAATCACGTGAACGGCTATGCCAGTGGAACTTACCGCGCCCAGGTTTTCTTCGGTTTCACGACACCGGGCAAGAGGCCTGCCTACACCTATACGGGCACAGCGGGGAGTGCGGACAATGGCTTTGCCTGGTCCAACGGTAACACTGTCTGTAACACGACCTATTGCCACTCAAACGGCACTGGCGTCATCGGCGCGGGTAGCAACGGAGCGGCTGTCTTCTGGACTACGACAACTAATTCGGCCACAAGCAACACTCGTTGCACAAAGTGCCATAACTACACTGCTGGCAGCGGCGCAGCCATTATCACAGGCGACCATACGGTTCACATCAGTGCCAATTACAGCTTCAGCTGCCGCAAATGTCACGCCGCCACCACCATCGACGGCTCCACGATTGCCGACAAAACTCAACACGTTAATAAACAGGTTAATGTCGCTTTCAACAACACCACTACAGCAGTGAACGGCACCTACAACGGGCTTGCATCACCCATGGCGAAGAGTCCCGGCAGCGCCTACGCCTCCTGCGGCAGCACCTATTGCCACAGCAAGGGAACTTCGGCCGCATCGCCTTCGGCGCCTAATGTTACAGCCACCTGGGGCAGCACACTTAACACCACCTGCTCCGGCTGCCACGGCAACGACATCAGCGCAGACTTCAAGATGGGAACGGTCGGCAGCACAACACATGCCAAGCACGTACAGACCTACACTTACGGATGCGTCAAGTGCCACGAGACCACGGTGTCGGCCAACCGAACAATTTCCAACTACGCCAGCCACGTCAACCGGCAGGTGAACATAGAATTCAACAACAGCACCACAGCGGTAAGCGGCACATACAACGGCTCCGCCTCGCCCATGACCAAACTCCCCGGAACTGCCACCGGCACCTGCACCAACACCTATTGCCACAGCAAAGGCACTTCGCTAACGCCTTCCGCGGCTGTGCCGAACATCGTCCCCAACTGGACCACTAACCTCGACGCCACCTGCTCAAGCTGCCACGGCGGCGACAACAGCGCCACCAGCAAGATGGGGACGGTAGGAAGCGCCGCCCACACCAAGCATATTCAGACTTACAGCTATGGTTGCGTCAAGTGTCACGACACCACGGTGTCTGCCAACCGGACAATTTCCAACTATGCCAGCCACGTCAACCGGCAGGTGAACATAGAATTCAACAACAGCACCACAGCGGTAAGCGGCACATACAACGGCTCCGCCTCGCCCATGACCAAACTCCCCGGAACTGCCACCGGCACCTGCACCAACACCTATTGCCACAGCAAGGGCACCTCGACCATACCGTCTGCGGCAACGCCAAACATCGTTCCCAACTGGACCACTAACCTTGACGCCACCTGCACCAGTTGTCATGGCGGCGACAACAGCGCCACCAGCAAGATGGGAACGGTTGGCAGCGCCACCCACACCAAGCATGTTCAGACTTATGCTTACGATTGCTCATACTGCCATGCCGCAACCGTTACCAACAGCCGAACCATCGGCACTGCCGCCAACCATGTCAACCGCATGGTGGACGTCCAGTTCGGCGCCTGGCCCAACAGTTCCGCCACCTATGCCGGTTCCACTCCCATGTCGAAACTCCCCGGTTCGGCTGTCGGCGCCTGCGGCAACACCTACTGCCACTCCAACGGCACCTCGGTTGCCTCCGGCACAATTCCGGCACACACTTCTGTCAACTGGGGGACTGCCGGACCGCTGGCCTGCAACTCATGCCACGGTGCCGGCGGCACTACCGGTGCTCCCTACTACTCCCATCTGGCAGAATGGCCAACTGCACAATCCGGTGCCACCTGGACTAATCCTGCCAATGCGCTGCTTGGCCATGGGATGTTCGCATCCTACGCGGGCACGGCCCAGGGCACGCTGATCCTCACCAATTATGGCTACACGACGGCCCAGGTGGCGGACACAGACACCATTACAGGTATAACGGTGGTCGTTGAGGGGTGGGCCGCATCAGGCACGACACCCGGAAACCAGCTCAATGTTCAGCTGACGCAAAACGGATCGGCAGGGGTCGGCACGGCCAAAACCATATCGCTGCCCGGTACCACTTCCGCGGCCAATGCCGAGGTCTACGCAACTACAACTGTTAGCGACCTGTGGGGTACCACTTGGACGCCTGCGCAAATCCGCGCCACTACCTTCGGCGTAATAATCAAAGACAACGACACCACTAACGGCCAACTCAATGTGGATATGATCAAAGTCATCGTACATACCAGCAGAGCGCCGAAGATGAATAACCACTCATCCGCCATCGGCCACAGAGTCGTGACCTGTAATATCTGCCACGACAGCGTTACCTACAGCGGCGGTGTCTACACCCCGAATGTGACCCTGCACGTTAACAAGGCATATAACGTTCAGGCATCCATGGGGTATACCTATGCCGCCAACGGCGGCTCCTGCGCGACCCCCGGCAACGGCTGCCACGGTCCGACAGCGGGTAGATGGGGCGGGACATTGGGCTGTGTGGATTGTCACAGCAAGACAATTACCCGTACAAAAGGTCGTGTCGGCGCAACGCTGGCCAATGTGGTTGGTGAGTTCGGCCTGGCCTGGGGACACAAAAAATCCGGCCGTGCGGCGGTGACCGATGATGACTGCATCGTCTGCCACCTGGAGGGTGACGGGACCTCGCACAAGGCGTCGGCAAAACATCAGGACGGCAACATCGACCTGCGCGACCCGGATGTCGAGGGTGAAACAGCGATCACCAACATCTCCGGCGGGGCATTCACCTTCCAGCGTTTCTCCACATCCTATGCCGCCGGAACAAGAACCTCGACAGGCCAGTCTGCCAATACGATCGATAACGTCATCACGCAGAAATTCTGCCTGGCCTGCCATGATTCCAATGGCGCCTTCAATACGAAAGCCCGTTCCAATAATGGTGGTACCGGTACGGCAACCAGGCCTTTCGGTGGTATTGATATGGGTGCAAACTACTCCGTGGTTAACGGCGCTGCCGCTGCCAACAGTATGGTAGATGTCAAGACGCAGTTAGCAACCACGAACTCATCTAAGCATCCTGTACTTGCTCCACTTAACAGGGACTTCCCAACTGCGGCCAGGATGAATGATCCCTATAAAGCGACAGGAACACGGGGGACTACCGGAACTCTGTCAAATGGCGTAGTAATCAACTGCTTTGATTGCCATAACGTGGTAGGCACTCCGCTCACCCTCCGTACGGTTACGGCCCATGGCAATGCGGTGACTGTCCGCGGCTATCCAATTGCGAATACGAGCGGGACACCATTTACTGGCACCAGTCCGGTTGATGCTAATAAGCCGACGCTATGCATCGTTTGCCATGCCAATTATGACACACAGGCTCCTCATGGCACAGGATCAGCTTGGTCTGCCAGTATGGATGCCGGCATGGCAAACGTTGCAAAATTTGGATGTAATATATGCCATGCCAGTAACTATGCTACCGCTGTTGTAAGGCCGGCCAGGGCGCAGGATTCTCATGGAAGCAATGCCTTGCCAGCAGGCGGCATGGGGCTGCGTGCCGGTGGCAGATGGGCAACAACCGGCAAACCCATAGCGTTCATTCGTAACACGTTTGTAATTGATGACCATGCTCCAAAGAAGGTCGGTGCAACAACTTATTCACCGACATGTATGAGCGCGTCAGGAACCGCGAATCCGAGCTTCTGCGGAAATCAGGGAGCTCAGGGTTACACCGTTGGCGGTACCTTTTAAGAAACCTCCGTACTCGATATAATCGGGAAGCCCCGCCTGCAAGGGCGGGGCTCTTTTGTGTGCGCCAGGCATGGCGCGTGGTGCGCAAGCACCATACAAATTATGCGGTCACACATAGGGGTCAGGTCTCAATTCTATACAAATTACATTTCTTTTGCTATACTGTGTATATCCGGCAGGCAAAGGAGACCAACATGGCACGACCGTTACGCATCGAATACCCTGGAGCCTTTTATCATGTGACATCGCGTGGCAATGAACAGAGGGACGTATTCAGGAGCAGAAGAGATCGGGAACAGTTTCTCTCGTATCTTCAATCCGCCACGGAGCGTTATGGAACGGTCATTCACGCATACTGCCTGATGAGCAACCATTATCACCTGTTACTGGAAACACCGGAAGGAAATCTGTCACAGATCATGCGGCACATAAACGGTGCATACACGACCTACTTCAACGTCAAACGAAAGAGGGCCGGACATCTTTTTCAAGGGCGGTATAAAGGGATAATCGTGGATGCCGATGCATACGCCGCCGAATTATCCAGATACATTCACCTTAACCCTGTCAGGGCAGGGATCGTTATCAAGCCCGAAGATTACGAATGGTCGAGTTATCGAAACTTCATCGGCCTTGTCAAAGCGCCGGAATGGTTGAGGACAGGCTTAATACTCGGCTGTTTCAGCGGTAAAGACGCCAACAATAAATACCGGCAGTTCGTTAACGACGCCATGAACCATGAAAACGAAAACCCATTGAAAGGTGTTGTCGCCTCGACGATCCTTGGCAGTACCGATTTTGTAAAGGAGATTTCGTCAAGACATCTGGGCGAAAAGAAAGCTGACCGAAATGTGCCGGCTGTCAGGAAACTAAGCCGTCCGACGCTGGACGAGATAATCGGCGCAATCGAAAAAGAGCCTGGAATGAAGGAAATCTATTCAAGGAACATGAGCATATATTTTTGCCACAGGTACAGCGGGGCGCGGCTGCGTGAGATTGGCGAATGTTTCGGCTTGAGTGACGCAGCGGTATCACAAGCAAGCAGGAGGCTTCGGGTCGCGTACGAAAATGATGCTGTAGTGAGGGAGCAACTGGAACAAATTAAATGTAAGTTGGGATTGTAGGTGGTTGAGACCTGACCCCTTTAGTTTCTTCTGACCCCTTTAGTTTCTTCGTAAAGAAGGTGAAATATCCCTGCGTGTCTTTCTGGATGCCTGCCGTGAGCGTGGCATTGAACCGCGAAAACATTACTCCGGCAAGTTTAACCTTCGCGTCCCGCCGGATCTGCACGAACGGCTTGCCGCGCAAGCGGCTGTACATGGCAAAAGCATCAACGCATGGGTGCTTGACCTATTGAAAGATCAATCCGCACAAGCATTCTAATGCCATTAAGTTGGCAGTGGCAACAGTACATGAATTATTATTTGTGCTATGCGCAGTAAATATGGTATTTATTGCGCATAGTTTGTTCTGTATATGAAGGGGGAAACAATGAGAACAGAAAACATTAAATCAAGGCCGCTTAAAAAATCGGCAAATTTAAGTATACGTTCCGATCTGCTTCAGGTTGCCAAAAACGATAATATCAATCTTTCAAAGATGCTCGAAAATGTTTTAACAGAATATTGCAATCAAAAACAAAAGAGAGACTGGATTGAGGAAAACAGAAAAGCATTCAGTGATTACAACCGGTTGATTGAAGAGCATGGTTTGTATAGCGATAGCAGGAGGCTTTTCTGATGGCTCAGTTTGATGTTTACCGAAACATTGGCACGTATTCCAAAATCGTTCCTTTTATCGTTGATATTCAAAATGACATACTTTCAAATTTTGACTCAAGGGTTGTTATTCCACTTCAGTCCGCCGATTATTTGAAAGAAATGGATATTACCATTATTCAGAAGCTTAACCCCGGGTTTACCGTATGTGATACGGAAGTTGTGCTCGCACCTCAACAGATGGCTGCCGTCCATGTACGGGAACTTGGAAAAAAAGTTGATACTCTGGTCACGTCAAGACATGAAATTATTTCAGCCCTTGATGTGCTGACCGCTGGCATATAATAATACCAAGGCGGTGTAATAACCGTATGGGATGCTGATAGCAAGAGGAGTTTCATGGAAATGAAATTAATGCTCAGGCTGTTGTGTGTGTTTTTTACGTTTACTTTTTGGGGAGCCGGTTGCAGCAATAGGGAGTCTGAAAAGGGCAAAGCGCCAAGACAACACATCAGTGCTGTCGCCGACAGGACAGCCATCCTGGCGACGATAAACGATGATGAAAAACCGCAATCAATAGCTCCCGCCACAGGTGTTGGAATTCATGTTCCCTTATCGGCCTCATTCCAGTTCATATTCAGCGAGCGAGGCGGCGGGGTGGCCTATATTGTTGAGAAGGATGGCAAGTCTTACGTCGTGCACAACGGCAATGCCGGAAAGCCATATAAGACTGTTGGCAGTGTCGCCATCAGTCCGGATGGCAAGCGCATTGCGTATTGCGCTCTTGCCGACGGCAAGTGGCGCATGGTAATAGACGGCAGGGAAGGAGCAAGCTTTAATACGGTTAAATCACCCCTGTTCAGCCCGGATGGGCTGCATGTCGCCTATCAGGCCATGGCGGGGGATCGCTGGCATCTTGTGGTGGATAACACGCCAAACGAAGGGACACTGAAGCGTTACCTGAAACACGAATTTAGCGCTGATTCTACAAAAATCGCCTATATTGATGACGTGGACGATAAGAATCTGGGGCGCTTGGTTGTTTGCGACCTGACATTCAAAAAACGGGTTATTGTTGAATCAAACGTATCTAAGATGTTGTTGAACGCCGATAAAACCAGAATTGCAGCAGTAAGTTCAAGTGATAACAAACAAAGGGTGATTGATTTCAGCTTTGATAGCCCTGCTTCCGTCAAAAAAAGACCGCTTTTTGATTCTGTGAGGTATCTTGCATTTGGTCCGGATACTGTTTCGCTGGCGTACTTTGCGGAGCGTGACGGCAAGCAGTTGATGGTGCTGAATGACAAGGAAGAAACTGTTCCGGTCGCCAATCTGGTGGGGCAACCGGTAATCCATCCCGGCCAAAAGATGGTCGCCGCACTGATAGCAGCCAATAATACCGTGTCTCTGCATCAGTTTTTTGTGGAAAACGAGCAAAAGGAGGCTGGGTACGAAGAAGCTGAATCCCTTGTCTATAGCAGGGATGGCAATTTTCATGCATTTGCTGCACGTAAAGGCGTCAATTGGTTTGTTGTGGTAAACGGCAAGGAAGGGCCGGCCTTTGACCGGGTGGTTTCACCCCTGTTCAGTCCGGACGGAAAATCCCTGGTATATCGTGCCCGGAAAGACGGAAAACGTTTTGTGGTTGTTGCGGATTCCGGCGACAGGACAATCAAGGCGTATCCGTCCTATGAGCAGGTCTTTCAACCGGTGTTTACCGCTGATGGGAAGTCAATTGCCTATGGAGTCAAGGACGGTCAAAAGCTCATCTGGAAGGTGGAGGGTTTATGATTGACAAGCGGGTTTTGGTTTTGCTTGCATTCTTCATACTTATTGGTTCCAATCTTTGTTACGCTGACTTGCCTGTCTGCAGTAATAGTGTAATCAATGCAGTAACTACCCGGGTTGGCTGCACAGTTGGCGACCCTAAATGCTGGCTTTCAAAAGGCGGGTTCTGTTACGACTACATACAGAAAATGGCAATGCACGGGCAATCCGGCAAGGAATACCAGCTGAAGAATATAAAATCAGAGGATGTCAAAAGGGGTGATGTGGCCCAATTCAATTCACAAGCCCATTATGCGTATGTTGAAAGCGTGGTCAAGGACAAGAGTGGAAAGCCGGTCGCGGTGAATCTGTCCGAGTATAATTACGGCACCTGCTGGGTTGACGAATCAAGTATGGTCACAGACAAGTATAAGAAAGTAAACAAGAGGCTTGGCCTGCCCATGAGCAAAGTGGATGGGGGATTCTTGAGGCCTCAATGAAAACTGCTTTTAAAATTCCTGCAAAGGTCATAAATGAAAGAATTTAATAATATTCCTGAAACGGATCAAGAACCCGAACAATATCCCATAGAACCCCGTTACCATCCCATACACAAAATTCCGCGGAAGATTTTTGATTTTCTGGCCTCCTCGAAACTTGCCATGTTCCTTTTGGTCGCCCTCCTAGTCTGCTGTGTTACCGGCGTAACTGTCTTCCGGGGCCAGCGGGCGTGGGAGCTGATTTTTTCTGCCCTTTGGTTCAACGGTCTGCTGGTGCTGCTGGTGGTGAACGTGGCCTGCTGTTTTTTCGGCAGGATCTGGTACCGGAAGCTGACGGTCGTTTCCTTCGGCATGATTCTGTTTCATCTCAGTTTTGTGGCCATGTTCGCGGGTATTATCTACAACAGCCTGTTTTTTTTCGAAGGGTCGATCAGGCTTACGGAAGGGGAAACCCTGCCCAATGGCGCAATGGAGAGCTATGATCGTATCCGGCATGGCCGGTTTTTCAGCTTTTCGAAATTACATGGGGAGACCTCCCTCATCAAAATGCATAGAGGGTACAAGGTTAAAGGTGACGACAAGAGGGCGGCGTACGAAGTGTCGGTGGGCGAGGGGAACCTGAAAAAACAGGGAATTGTCTACATTACTCACAATCTGGACTACAATGGCTTCAAATATCTCCCGGAAAAGGAAGGCTATTCAACCTTGCTAATGCTTTCCGACAAAACCGGAAAGGAGCTTTACGGCGCTCATGTCCCTCTGCAGAGCATCAAGCAAAAAAACGACTCTTATCTTTACACTACCGGAACCAAAGCAGGTCCGGACCGCTTTACATTTCCCCCATTTCCGAACAACCCCGTTTTTAATCTGCAACTAACCTATTATCCCGACTCAAAGCAGGATCGGGCTGGGGAGGTTGGATTTCAGGTTTTGCCTTATGCAAAGGATGGCGCACTGGGAGCGGAGAACCCTTTGGTCGCGGGAAAAACGGCAATCGGGAAGCCGTTTGATGCGGGGGAGTATACTCTTTCAGTCCGGGAGATTCGTTACTGGGTGGGTATGACAGTGCGTTACGCACCGGGCAAGCCGATCGTTCTGACGAGTCTCTGGGTCGGATTGTTCGGGATGTTTTTGACCACCATTGGCCGGATGATGCGTGGCAAGAGGTAGGGCTGTCTTATACCTTTTGCGAAGAGCATATGAGCTGAATCTTGCATGGGGAATATGGTCATGTTAGGCTTGCCGCACTAGTTGTATTTATTTTGAAAATCTTTCATTCGAGGTGGCCGTATGAAATCTGAACTTGTCTTGTTTTGGCTCGCAGTTTCCCTGTATGGTTTGAGTGCCTTTAGCTACATCTTCGGCCTGATCGCCAAGCAGGAAAAACTGTTTACAATCGGTCTCTTCAGCGCTCTGGCCGGATTTTTCCCCCATGTGGCCGTGATTGCCCTGCGCTGGTCGGCGACGGGAATTACTCCCTTCATCTCCATTTCGGAGTCGATTACCTTGGGCGTCTTCATGACGATTCTGCTCTTTCTGATGTTTCAATTTTCAACAAAAAAAGTACGACCGCTGGGCGTGCTGGTGATGCCGGTGGCATTTGTTCTGATGGGGTGGGCCGGCACGCTGTTGAAAGAGGTTGCCGCAACTCTGGCGCCTGCCTTACAGAGCGGCTGGATCTGGGTGCATATTGTCGGGGCCTCGGCCGGGTTTGCGTCGGTGCTGATTGCGGCCGGACTTGGGTTGCTGTATCTGCTGAAGGAAAGAAATTCGGGAGGAATATACGAGAAGCTTCCGGATTTGCAGTCAATGGATATGCTTTCCTATCGTTTTGTGGCCGGTGGATTTATCCTGTTCGGATTGATGATGATATCCGGTTGCTTTTGGGCGAACCAGGTAAAAGGCACGTACTGGAATTGGGATCCTGTCGAGGTATGGTCGCTCATCTCCTGGCTGATTTACGGAATTTACCTGCACCTGCGGGTGACCTTCGGCTGGCGCGGCAGAAAACTTGCCTGGTATGCCATGATCGCTCTGGCGGCCATGATCGTCAGTTATTGGGGGATACCCTTCAGTGTGGAGACGTTTCATAGCGGCTTCAGGATTGAACACTAAAATATGAGTGGAATGATTGTGATGATACGTCAATTATTGTTAGTCCTTTGCTGCCTGGTTACGGTCAGTGTGTCAGGCTGCTCCAAAGAAGTTCAGCAGCCGCAGAACCCGCCCGCGAATTCAGCCTCTCGCCATGGAACGGAGACTGACTCGAAACAGGCGGACGAGCCGCAGGGATTTATAGGTATAGTCACCAGTCAGAAGTTGCCGCTCTCAAACACCAAAACAATCGGCGCCGCATTTGGTGATTATCGCTACTTCAAAAGCCGGCAATGGAAGGAAACGAGAAACAATGCCGGCAAAGTGTATGTGGACTTCCAGGGGCTGTTTGAAAATGAACCGATTGTCGCATCCATCAAGGATGGCGTGAGCCGGCAAGGTGTGGAGGTGAAGTTTGTGGTTGAGCCGAACGGGAATTTTTATGTGGGAATGGTTTCTCGTATTGATGTCATGAATGACGGCATGATGAGGATCTCTCCGTTGGGTGATGGGAAAAAAATTGTTGAGATGATTTATGACAACCGGGAAATTACCTTCTAACTGTCTTCACTACGCAAAGGCACCCTATGAAACTCGCCATCATATTCCCGCCGCTTCCCTTTGGCTGGGCGCCTATTGCCCCGCCGATTCTGGAGTATCTGGCAGCGCTTACCCACCGGGCAGATCCGGGCATAGAAATAGAATTGATCAACACCAGCGCAACTCCGAATGCCATCGAGACGCTGGAGTGCGACCTGGCGGCGATCAGCATTCTGACACCGACCGCCGTGCCGGGCTACCGCATCTCCGGGAAGCTGCGGACACGGGGCATCAAAGTGGTTTTCGGCGGCATACATGCCACGGCATTGCCGGAGGAGGCCAAACAGTACGGTGACGCGGTGGTTATCGGCGAAGCGGAATCGGCCTGGCCGCAGGTGCTGAAGGATTTCCGGTCCGGAGTGCTGCAGCCTTATTACCACGGCGAGCGGATCGAGCTCGAAGACCTTCCGATACCTCTGTACGGTACGTTGCAGGGGAAAGAACAATTCCGGATTGTCAACACCTCACGAGGCTGCCCCTACAACTGTACCTTCTGTTCAGTCAAGCCGTTCATGGGGGGTGATATACGTTTTCGCCCCATTGATCACGTTGTGCGGGACGTGGCGGCCATCCCGGAAAAAATGTACATCAACGGTGACGAAAACATCTGGTGGCAGGGCTTCGAGCAACGCGCCATCGACCTGTTCACCGCCCTTAAAGGCAGCGGCAAAAAGTGGATGGGATTCGGCAGCCTGCGACCGGTGCTGACACCAGCCGGATCGCGCATGCTGAACGCGGCCCGCGAAAGCGGTATGCTGACGGTCTGGGTCGGGTGGGATGCAATCTCCGACGATGCTCTGACCGCCTATAAAGCCGACGGCAAGATCGGTGTTGACCGGGAGCGGGCCGTCAAGACCCTGCGTGATCACGGCATTGATGTGTCATTATTCTACATGCTGGGGGGCAGGGAAGATTCACTGGAGGACTTCAAGCGCTCGGTTGATCTGGCTGATCGTCTGGGGGTCAGCATGCATCCTTCGCTGCTGGTGCCCTATCCGGGAACGGAGCTGCGGCGCCAGTACGAGCTGTACCTGTACAAGGAACTCGGCTGGGAATACTATACCGGCGCCTACGCCCTGTTTGAACATCCCGACCCGTTGATGACACCCGAAAAGCGGGAAGAAAGCTTTTATGAGTCTTCACTGGAAATCTTAAGTTTGTCACGAATATTCAGCCATATGTTCAGTATCCCGTATCAGAGTTTTCCGCATGCCCATATCCTGTCCATCATGTCACAGATCCCCGTACGCAAAGGGATGAAGATTGCGTATGAAAACTGGAAAGCCGACAAAGGATATGTGCGGAAGAAACAGCAAAGGACGGGATGAACATGAAGCTTACGATTGTCTCTCCCCGGTTTCCATTCTCTGGCCGTGTTCCGCTGGTCCCGCCGATTCTTGAATATCTTGCCGCTCTTACACAGCGTGAAGCTCCGGATGTGGAAGTCGCTCTCGTTGATGCCAACCAACAGGAGGTATCCCCCGCTGATGTTTCAGGCGTAGTTGCAATAAGCGTCATGACCGCCACTGCTCCGTGGGCGTACCATTTTGCCGATGAATGCAGAAAACTGGGCAAGTGCGTAATTCTCGGAGGTATTCATCCTTCGGCATTGCCGGAAGAAGCTGCCACCCATGCGGATGCCGTTGTCGTCGGAGAGGCCGAGTCTGTATGGAAAAGCCTTCTTGCCGATGCCGCGAACCGTAACCTGCGCCAGTTCTATCATGGAGAACGGCTCCCCCTTGATGGTTTGCCAATGCCGGTCAAGAGCACATTAAAAGGCAATTATCGATTCAGGGCTTTTTTCACCATGCGAGGCTGCCCTTACCGATGCACTTTCTGCTCTGTTCGTCTTTTTTTTGGCGATACGATTCGCTATCGGCCCATTCCGGAAGTTGTCGCCGAAGTGGAAGCGTGTGCCGGTAATGTCTGGTTTAATGGTGATGATAATATCTGGGGTGGTGATACGGAGCGGAGCATAAGGTTGTTCGATGAGCTTGCCCAGGGAACAAAGCGCCACTGGTACGGTTTTGGTGATCTTAAGGCGGTACAGGGGGTAAACGGAGAAAAAATGCTTTCCGCCGCCCGGAAATCGGGGTTGTTCTCCGTGTGGGTCGGATGGGAAAGCGACGAGGCAAATCTGGGCGTTTTCAAGGCTGAAGGTAAGCAAGGGCCGGACCGGATGTCAGCGATAAAGAAAATGCAGGATGCAGGTATCGATGTGGTGCTATTCGTAGTGCTGGGGGGCAGGCAGGATTCAACAGACAGTTTTAAAAGAGTTCTGGAGTTATCCGAAAAACACAATATCGGCCTGCACCCGGTGCTGCTTACGCCGCTGCCTGGCACGGAACTCTATGAGGCTTACAAACCTTTTCTGTTTCAGGGAATGGGCTGGGAGTCTTTCACGGGAGTGCGGGCTGTTTTTGATCATCCCGATCCTGTCATGACCCCTCATCGCAGGGAGGAAGAATATCACCGCTTAAACAAGGAGCTGTTTCGCTTCGATCGGATACTGAAACGGATCTCGAAAATTCCCAGATCAGGTTTTCCGATGACACATTTTCTTTCATTGATGATGCAATTACCGATGAAAGTTGCGTTGAGCAAGGCGTATGCCGAATGGCTGGCAGAACAGCGGTGATTGTAATCTTCAGTTAGGCTTTTTGCTACAATAAGGTGGCTGGAAGTAACACATTCCAGCCGTTATTATTTTCCAGTCGGTTTTTCCGACTGCAACCCTGCCGGGTGATCGACCAGTTGCTGTTTTGCCGCTTCCTTTATATACCATTTCAGAGGACGTTCCGTCTGATCCTTGAAGGCGTTCAATGCTTTATCCCGCTCTTCCGCAGCCTCCTGGCTGGCCTGGGAAACAAGAATTTCATCGACTACCTGCGGACATGAGGCGACTGAGCCGGGCCGGGCCTCGATTTCTTCACGAATGCTTGGATCTTCTGATTTAGGATCCTTGGCAAGGCGCATCTTGAGGTCAATGGAAAAGTTGGTGTATGTTTCAAGCATCCGGAAGATGGCCGAGTTGCCCATCGGCCCCATGGTGCGTTCTTCATCGGGTAGAGGCGATACCTTGCCGTTTTCTATCTTGGCGCGGCCGACCATTTCACATCCCGTGCCGCCATTGGTCGTATAGCCCAGATTGTCGGTGATGACCGACAGAACCGTTGGTACGTTGGCCAGGTCCCAGTGGGCCAGCAGGCCGATTTCGCCATCCGGTAATGGGCTCAGGTCGTCGATGTTCATGGCTAAAACTCGTGACCAGGGGGGGGCCGGGCGGGTGCGCTTGCGCGGCGACAGCCCCTTTACGTGGCGGCGCAGGGCGTCGTCAAACAGATTGGTGGCTGTTTCGGCTTCGCCGAGTACATTCACGCAGTGGGTTTCAGGGATGTCCAGGATCTCCCTGACCATGGCATAGTAGTCGTCGCGAGTCACTACACCGAAACGGCCCCGGTACCCGCCCCCGTCACAGATACGGCTGCCGGGTGGTAAACGGAATGTCATCTTTTTGCGGCGACAGGATTGGAAGAAGTAGACATAGGCGGCGGTAGCTCCAATCAGCGCCACCGGCACACCACTGTCCTCCGACTCGCGCAGTGCTTTCAAAAGGTTCTTTACGTCTATCCCGGACTTGCCGAGCAGGAAAATACTGTCATCGGTTCCGAAGTGGACACGGGTCTGGTCCATGCCAATTGCCATCCCCATGGATGGCGCCAGTTGCGGGCTTGGCGCCAGGATCAGGATGCGGCAGCGATTCCCTTCTTCAAAATCAGGGAAGAGGTAGGAAGCTGTCATCATCTTGTTGGCGCCAAATACAAGCCGCTTTCCGTCTTCATCACGGAAGATGCGACCCCGCTGAGTAAGGCTGGTGGTGCCGCCGGTCAGGCAGCCCATAACGGACTGTTCCAGCGGGAACGAGGCTACCAGATGGGTCTTGAAGACATCATTGTAAACCATGGGGATGTCTTTCCAACGGCCGATATCCCCCGGTTTTACTTTCTTGATGTCACAGAACTCCCTGAAAATAAGATTTGTTTCATACTGCAGATTAAATAGCCGCATGCAGTAGTCATTGAAGCTGGTCTCTGAAAATTCGGCATCCACGCCTGATTCGATGATGGCAAGTACTTCTTCGGTCAATTTGTGACTTCTGTTGTCAGGCGAGGGCATGGTGGCGCTCCGATTAAAATATGAAATACGAAAGTATAATACAGATTATGCAATTATTATGCTATTCAAAGCTGGTATGAAGACGCTTTTATTCTTAACAGGTTCCGCTTGGGAACCGTGAAACGGTACAGACAGGGTGTTGAATAATAAGGCATACTGCAGCAGGAATGGGCGCCTATGCTCTTTGCAAAATTGTTCAGGAAAAGATCGTCATTGATATGGATTTTCCGGTGTTTTTTCTTGACAGAAGCCAGCTTGTCTTGACGTGAATCGGTATGCAGGGTAGTCTGGCAGTTATCTTGGCGGTTGCAGGAGTGGTGGGTGAACACAAAAAAAACAGTCATTATTGTAAACGGTTTTTTACACGACTTTGCTGCCGGCATCTGGTTGGCGTGCATCGTCACCATCGCCTGGCTGCATGGGGCGCACATTGCCGAGTCATCAACCGCGTCCGTGCTGAACATGCTTGAACGGAGGATGTTTTGGGCTAGTGTAACTGACGCAGTGCTGATAATGGCCACTGGTGCCGGACGTACCTTTACCTATGTGGATAACTGGTACGGAGAGGATGCGGAGCTGGCCCGCCGTCGAGCGCTGATTGTCAAGCATGTCATTCTGTTTTCAGCATACGGTCTTGGTTATCTCTGGGTATGGGGCAAGGTGTTTCATTAAATATAGGTACGTTTGGAAAGAATTTTGCAGACAAATTAAAAACAATCGGATAAGATTTATCCTGTTGCACTTGTTTGTGTTCGAACGTCACGAGGATATCAATGACCATAAAACGTGTAGCATTGATCACCCCCCCTTATCATTCCGGTGTTGTTGAATCTGCCGGTACCTGGCTGAATGTAGGTTTTGTCTATATCGCCGGGTCCCTGCGGGAGGCCGGCTATGAAGTCGATTATTATGATGCCATGTCCTTATGGCACAAGTGGCCGGACATCAAAAAACGCATCGAGGAGTTTCAACCGGACGTCATTGCTACAACCTCATTTACCGCATCGATTGTGAAGGCGCTTGAACTCTGTAACCTTGCCAAGCAGATCAACCCATCGGTGATAACGGTGCTTGGAAATGTCCACGCGGCTTTCTGTTATGATGAGATTTTAAAGGAAGACAACGGAACTCTGGATTATATTGTGCGGGGTGAAGGTGAAGTGACGCTGGTAGAGTTGCTTGACTGCCTCAATGCAGGTGGCGAGCCCGGGGCGATCAATGGTCTCGCTTTTTGGCGAAACGGCGGTGTTGTGGTTACGCCTAAAGCCCCATACATCCATGATCTGGACAGCCTTCCCACGGCCTGGGATCTGGTTGAGTGGCCGATATACACCTACCGGGCCAAGAACAACGCACGTTTGGCAATTATTTCAACCTCCCGGGGTTGCAAGTCACAATGTTCGTTCTGTTCGCAACAGCTTTTTTGGGAAAGATCGTGGCGTGCCCGCTCTGCCGGGAACGTGGTTGACGAGATTGAAATGTTGTCCAGAAATTATGGTGTCCAGGTGGCCATGCTTTCGGATGAGCTGCCTACTTTTGACCGTGAACGCTGGGAGAAGATACTGGATCTGATGATCGAGCGTCAGGTGCCGGTCAAACTGCTGATGGAAACCAGGGTGGACGACATTCTGCGCGATGCCGATATCATGTGGAAGTATCGCAAGGCCGGTGTTGATCACATCTATGTCGGAGTCGAGGCAGGTTCTCAGGAAACTCTGGATCTATTCAAGAAAGATACGGAGGTTGTTCAGTCAAAGCAGGCCATTGATATTATAAATAATGCAGACATCGTATCGGAGACATCTTTTGTTCTGGGAATGCCGGATGATACTCCTGAATCCATCGCCCAAACCATAGAGCTAGCCAAACACTATAACCCCGACATGGCTTTTTTCCTTGCCATTGCTCCTTGGCCATACGCAGAATTATATCCGCAGCTGGAAGAGTTCGTCTTTACCAAGGACTACAGCAAGTACAACCTGGTGGAACCTGTCATCAAACCCAAAAACATGACCATGGAAGAACTGGAACTTGAACTGGGCAAGGCGTCGCAGAAGTTTTTCATGCACAAGTTCCGGAATCTGCATCAGCTTACGCCATGGAAGCGGGAATTCATGGTTTCGGTGTTGGATATTCTGATCAACCACTCATATCTGGCCGGACAGATGAAGGCTGCCATGCGTGAGGGCAAACAGATGCCGGAAGAGGTCATGGCGCTATTGCGGACGGTCAAGGGGCACTCAACGGGCGGGCACATAGACCATCATCCGGCAGTGGCACCTATCCCGTAGATTCCTGGCAGCAATGAAACATTCATGCCCCGGTTGCAATGCGGCCGGGGCATTTTATTTAAAATATGAAACAGCACCGGTAGTTCTCAGCTTTCAATGACGCAGGCGCAGCATACCTGAAATTGCCCCACTGGCAAAGGCGACCAGCCAACAGGTGTAGATGGTCAGGCTGATACGATGAAAAACCCGGTTGACCACCTCGGCCCTTCCCGTGAGCGAGGCGACCAGCGCCAGTAAAAAATGAATGGCCATCCCCCCCAAAGAAGCGATTCCTGTAAGGTTATGCCATTGGGGTGCCTTGCCGTATGCCAGTGCATACAGGTTCATTTCATGGGTACCAAGATAGTCGCAAGCTAATCCGATGCCGAATACGACCAGATGGCGGGTGTGCAAACCATGCTTTCTGCCGCTGAACACCGCCCAGGTATAAAAGAATAAAGCCAGGTTCATCCAGATTATGGCTTTTATCAGCATTGGATCTCCGTTTTACGAAATATTGTCATCAGCGGTTCAAGGTGTTTACGGTCAATCAGATCACAACATATAAACCAAAATATGTTATTCCAGGCGAAAATAGTTTATTATTCAGCCCGTCGCTAGCACATCCACGGGGAGTCAGATATGGGGAATACGGTCAGATTCGGAATTTCGCTTGATGAAAAACTGTTGCAGAGTTTTGATCAGATGATCGAACAGAAAAGCTACATGAATCGCTCGGAGGCTATTCGCGACCTGATCAGGGCGTCATTGGTTGAAGAAAAATGCGGTTTTGAAGATCAGGAAGCGGTTGGAACAGTCACCTTGATTTATAATCACCATGTGCGTGACCTGTCCGACAAGTTGACGGAGCATCAGCATTCCCACCATGATCAAATAATATCCGCTCTTCATGTGCATCTGGATGCACATAACTGCCTGGAAGTCCTGATTATCCGAGGTGAAGTCAAAAAAATCAAGCAGATTGCCAACGAGCTGATCGGCGTCAAGGGAGTCAAGCATGGCAGGTTGGTGATGAGTACGACCGGAGAGGATCTGTGACCTGCAAGATCGGGGATGTGCGTGTTGGAAGAGCAATATTTAATTAATCAGTAGTTTCGTTGCCGGAAAAAAATGCTTGCCGAAGCGACCAGAACAAATCCGATCAATATCGATACCTTGCCATAAATAGAAACGCCGGCTGCAGTTGCGGCGATACCCCAGGATTGTGCCAGTGCGCCGCCAATGAACATTCCTATCACAACCAGGCCCGCATCCGCATCGCCCTCTCCGGCTTTGATAAGCTGGCGGAATGGGCAGCCGCCAATGATGACCGATATCCAGCCTACCAACCCCATGCCGAGAAAACTCCAGAGGTAGTCCAAGTGGGCTCCCGGCTGCCCGTACAAACCGGAGTGGAACCGGCCCGTCACAACACTCAGCACAAGTGAAACAGTAATGAAGGCCAACAGACCCCACACGGCCGATATCCTGAAACCCATCAATAATGTGTCGCGTATGCTGCCTGTGATGCAGAAGCGGCTGCGCTGTGCCAGAATCCCCAGTCCCGTGCCCGCTGCAAGAGCTATCAGCCAGGGGGCGTGCTGTGCCGCGCTCCCTTTGCTGGAAAATAACAGGAAACCGGGGCGAACCATGAAAAATATCAGCAGAAGCAGGAACAGCGCAGGTATCAGGTGTCCGCCGCTACCAGTCCCTGCTTTAGGGGCGGCCAGTTCCACACCGTTGGCCAATCCCTTCAGCCCGACCCAGACACCGGCCAGAAGTCCCATCACGCCGGAAACGGCGGTCAGGTCGCCAGCCGACAGGCGCAGGAACAGTTTGATCGGACAGCCGATAAAAACGGCACAGCCAAAAATCATGAATATGCCGAGAAAAAGTCGTGAAAGCGGCGCACTGCCGCCTCTGGAGCGAAATTCGCTAAAAAACAAAGCGCTGGCGGTTGAGCCAAGCACGAAACCCATCAGTTCCGGTCGCAGGTACTGCATGTTGGGATTATCGTGAAGCCCTAATGCACCGGCGCTGTTTTCGATGAAACAGGAAACGCAGATGCCGGAATTTTCCGGGTTTCCCAGTATCGACAACATGACTCCCAGGCCACCCAGCAGCCCGCCCACAAATAATACAGTCCAAAAATCCCTGCTTCGCAGCATCTATTCGCATCCTCCGGCAAGACGGCTCTTGAGGTAATTCACTTTTCGCATTGAAGCGGCAATGCTTCTGTTGTCCGGATTTGCACCTGCGCGTGCGCTGGTGCTCTTTGATCCCTCATCCACCAGTCGTTGTATCTCCTGCCTGTGCGAAAGCGGGCTTTTGTTGTCGACATAATCGCCGTTCAGTTTGACCCCTTCAAAAAAAGAGGTGACAGCCTCATCAAAAGCTCCCATTTCAAACAGTATCTGGCCCTGTAGTATGTGTCCATGTGCTTCACCCGGATAGGTTCTGATCAATTCATCGAGCTTCAGGAGGGCCTGTTGTCTGTTACCGGCTTTGTGCAGGGTTTCCACCGGCCCGTAGAGCTTGTTGATCAGATCGACACGGGCGCGGTAGGTCATGTCGCGTTCCAGGGCTTTGCCAAGACCTTTGCCCGCTTTTTCATCCGGCTTGCCGCTTCCGGCAACCAGCATCACAATCAGGGATATCAACGCAGTTGCCAAAAGAGCCCAGCAGATTTTATCGAAACGGTCTTTAAACATGTTTGTCTGGTTCCGGATAAACTGTAGAAAAGTCAGTACTTCTGATATGGCGGCATGTTGACCCGTTTAGCCATTTCGCGGATCGTATTATAATCGCTGTCGAGGAGCTCTTCGTAGCCGTCGATCCAGGCTGCTTTCAAGACTTTCAGCCTCTCGCCGTTCACCTCGGCGGTGTCGGATGGTTTCAGCGACATCAGAGCATCCTTGACCTTTTTGACCAATGCAGGATCGGTGCCTTTTGCCGTTGCAAACGTGCAATATGGAATTGGAATGCTTTGGGCAAGTATGACGAAATCATCGGCGGAAATTTTTCCTTCACGAGTCATGTTTTCAATGTCCAGGATCGGAGCGGCAGCCACATCATATTGGCCGTACAAAACACCATAGATCAGTTTCTCATGTTTGAATGAGCCAGACGGAATCGTGTAGTGACCAAGATCATTTTCCGGATTGATACCGGCTGCCAGCATCAGATCGTACTCGGCCAGATAGCCGGTCGGCGCGAGCATCGGACCGAACGCCATGCGCTTGCCTTTGATGTCGGCCAGTTTTTCAATTCCGCTTCCCTTGCGGGCAATGATTGTGCCGGCTGTGCGTGCACCTAATTTACCGCGCTTTTCCGATGCAACCAGTTCGGCGCCCTGATTTTCACGCAGGATCACGTACAGAATCGAATTGGTATGGGTAAAACTGAATTCGCCGTTTTTAAAGCGTTTTTCAAAGTCGTTTGTGTCAACCGGCACCATTACAAAGTCTACTCCAACCTTGTCCGACAGGTAACGGGTCAGAGGAAGAAAACGCTGGGTTGTCTCCTGCTCGCTGTTGCAAAGCATATAGCCTATTTTTACTACCTGCCGTTTTCCTTCACCTTTGCAGCCAGCCACCGTCAACAGTAGTACGGTAATTAAGAATAGATGAAATATTCGTCTTGTAGTCATGTGGCTTTTCCCTGTTCTGATATGGATTTCATGCAATTCATGGCGTGCGACTCTGCACAAGGTATGCAGACCGTTACCCCGTCAATTTCCCGTACTCTGGTATCCATGGCAGCTTCATTACAAATATGGCAGATGACGGAATTGCGGATTCTGGCCGGTTTGGGTGGGGCATCAGCCGATTCGGAAATGTTCAGAATCGCTTGGTCCGGGCAATCCTGCAGATATTCGATGAAAGCTGGCTTATCTTCGCGCAGACCGGTCGGCAGACCGTGCCCATGGAAGGCCACTCTTACTCCCCTGGCGGATAAGCGGGAATAAAGCGTGTAGACATTCTTGCCAAAATCACGAAAAATCAGGTTGCCTTTGCCGAAGGTGCAGCCTGTCACGCACTGCAGTGCATCCACTCCGCAGGCATCATTTTCAACAACCGCCACAAGCTCTTCATCTCCGGAGCGGGTAACACCCAGAGCTGCCATGGCTGCCAGTGACATGCGGTAACCGATGGCCAGGCCCGGGCAGGTGTGGCCATGGAATTCGACTATTTCGGAATATTTCATTGCAATTCCCCTGTTATTCATCGGCAGGCAGTATCGATCCCATCCAGAGATCCTTCCAGCACCAGGCCTCTGCCCCGGCAACCGCCGCGACATACGGCGATTTCAGCGCAATCGACGCATCCGTTGGGAGGAGTGAGCAGTCTGCGCCGTAAATCCTTTTTAGCGGAAGAAAAAATTATTTCTTTCAATGATACTTGACCGATGCTCGCCAATCTGACCGGCAGGGTAGGGCATGGATACACTCCGCCGTCGGGTGCGATGGCAATCATCGTGTTTGCCGCCTGGCAACCCGCCTGAGGAAACGGGATATCTGGATTGAAAGCCTTCCAGAGGAAAGGATCGTGGATAGTAATGTTCAGATCATTCACTCCCCCGGCATTGGACAGATGTTCCGCCAGTTCCTGCTGCTCCGGACCGGTTATGAAGAATGGATCCTCGTTGTTGTACAGTCGCTGCATCGGGAGTACGAGCCTGCCGATGCTTTCTTTTCGGCAAAGTTCAACCAGATCTGGAAGCTGACGCCAGTTTTTGCGAGTCACTGAAAACGATACGCCCGGTACATTGTCTGAAAATGCTTTAGCTTTGAATATGCCGGTTGCAATAGCATCAATATTATCAGTGAAAATAAGAAGTTCCTTGATGCCGGTATCCTGCAAAAAACTGCGCGGCGCGGTTTCAAGGGCGGCGGCGGGAATAGTCAGGGAAACAGCAATCCGGGAATTCTTGAACTGTTCAAGTATAATCGAAAGCCCATCGTCCGGCTGAATAGGGGAACCGTAGTACAGCTGAAGCATGAGCGGACGGCAGTCCGTAATGTCAGAGCATATCCTTTGCAGAAGCTCGGTATTCAACGAATCTGTCGGAATGTCCCAGTAGATGGTAATTGGTGTTGCCAGTTCCATTCAAATGCCTTTTAATGAAAGCAGTCGGCTGTTAAGTTTCAGTGCGCAGCCCCATCATCTCCCCAGCAATGCGGGTCAGGACTGTTCATGTCACCGGTAAGAGCCAGGGCCCGCGCAGTGCAGCCGCCGAGGCAGTCTTCGTATTTGCTGCAGCCGGAGCATTTGCCGGTTGGCTTCTTGTTTCGCATCTTGTCCAGAACAGCCGATTCGCGCCAAACCTTGCGCAGGTCATCTCTGGCAATATTTCCGATTACCACCGGGATAAAACCGCAAGGGGTTATGTCACCATTGGACTTGATATTGAGGGAAAGTTTCCCGCAGACGCTCCCCTTGACCATGCTGGCTGTATCTCTTGCACCCAGCAGAGCGATGATCGGGTCATCGAGAGATATATCGAGTGTTTTCTCACGTTCTTTTGCTGACAGGGCGCAACGGTAGAATATTTTCCACTCCTCAGGTGACAGATCGAGTTCGTCCTTGTTGGAAAGTCCAAGTCCGGAACATTTGAAATTGTGAAAGTTGAGCTGGCCGGCTTTGTGATGCAGGGCAAAGGCTGTCAGTTCTTCGATAGCGGTGTTGTTTATGCGGCAGATGACAGTCGAGATGGAGGTGGCAATGCCGGCCGAGGCCAGATGTCCGAGAGCGGAAGCGGCGCGGGCGTGACTTCCAGGCACGCCTCTGAACTGGTCGTGTATTTCCGGCTGATGGCTGTCGATACTGATGCCGACTTTACTGAAACCGGCTTCCTTCAGGCTGACAGCCATCTGTTCATCAATCAGCCAGCCGTTGCTGTTCATGGAAACACGTAGCCCCAATTTCCTTGCAAACGAAGCAGTTTCCAGCAGATGCGGGTGCAACAGCGGTTCGCCGCCACCGAAATTAACGGAAAGAACACCAGCTTTGGCAACTTTTTCAAGGCAGCTGAATAGCACGTCACTGGACAGTTCGTCGTGGGTATCATTCCTGCTGTAGCAGTGTCGACAGGCAAAGTTGCAGCTGTTGTTGATAGCCCAGTTGATGGTTAGTGGAGCTTCAAGAACTATTTCATTATGCATTGGTGACAAATCCTTTTTTTATGAGTTCGTCAAGAAATGTCTGCACGTCGGTTCGCAAAACATCCTGCTCCACATCGAACTGCTCCAGCAATTCGGCAACTATGCCATCAATGTCGCGGCCATCGCACAGCTTCCAGATTTCGGTGCCGAGGAAATTGATGGATAACATGGCTCCGCCGGAAAAAAGTACCGCAGTGCCAATTTCGCCGATATCGTCACCATGTTCGAGTCCGTTCTGCGCCTCAAGCATGGCATCGAGTTCTTCGCGCCACATTACATCAGGATTGCGCATAATTCCGTGCATCTTTTACCTCATTCTGATCCGGATTAAACAGGATAAGAGCGTTAACCAAAATGATTCTGCCAATAAATATAAATTCTACAGCCTGCTAATCACCCTGACCGGTAATTGACGCAATTACCAGGTTCTCGTTCGATGAGTTTCTGATGCCGTGGTCCTCAAAGGCGGGAACAACAACAATCTGCCCCATCGTGATAGTACGGGATTCTTTTCCTGATAACATTTCACCGGTGCCTTCCATGACGGTCCAGATGTGGCTGCCGTGGTGGGTGTGGGTGATGATCTCCTGGCCCGGTTTCATGCAGATCAGGCTGATCTTGGCATGATCGTCTGACCAGATGATTTCATGGTGGCGTTTTGCATCGTCAAACTTCTTGATGTCCTTCACTTCAAATACCTGTGTTTTCATAAATACCTCCCGATTAATGTTTCACTGCATTGAAATACGCTGACTCATTGTGATTTTTGTCAGGCCTTGTTCACCATTTTAAGAAATGCCCCCAGAAGTTCAGATGTCCGGCCGAGCAGGCTGGATGCAACCGATACCCCTACTTCACCGCCATTTATCACGTTCCCTCCGAATTTGATCCCATATCTGGATGTCAGGGCGTTCGCAGATTGTTCTACAGCGTTTCCGGCCGTAGCAGCGGATGCAACGACCAACATGCCTTTGCTTTTGTCATTATGATTTGTCACGAGTTTCAACTCGTCATTGTTCAACCCTATCGGTTTGCGATCGTCAAAAAACAGCCACAGTTGACTGTAGTCAGCCAGCAGACGTTCGGTTATCGCGGGAGTGTCTTTTCGGCTGGAGATTGTAACCGTGTAGCCCTCTTTGGCGAGTTCAGCCAGTGCAGTGTTTTCCATAGGTAATGAGTCGGAAAGGCTGTAAACCAGGATACGCTTTTGCGGCTGGGAGTTGACATTCTGTTCCAGCCATCCGGCAATGTTGACTATGTATTTCCGGTTGTCGTTGACGTTACCCATGGCGTTGCTGAAGCGGTCGGGGGACGCGTCGAATACTATGGCTCCTTGTCCGTCAACGTCGTTGGTGTATGTGGCTATGATACCCTTGCCGTCCGGGTCCATGACCATTCTTGCGTTTGAGCCGCTCTTTCGGATTATTGCCGAAGAACCTCCCGAAATGGAACTGACGCCTTTCATGAGCGGATTGCCAAGGTCTACGCCAGGTACGAAGATTAATAACTGAAACGTGTAGGCGATCAGCAGTGTTCCGGATAGACAGACAAACATGTACAGTGCAAATACCCGCTTTCTGAAGAAAGTCCAGAAAAGCACCATGGTCGGCACGGCTGTTACGGGACCGCCAATCATGAATGCCAGAGCCGCCCCTCCGTCGAGTGTGCCGTCGAGAGAACTTTTGATGTGCGACAGGATGCTGGATGCACTGACCTGATGAAGAAACATAGGTACTGACGCAAGTGTTATCCAGACGATATTCAGCGGGTTTTTGCGGCCAAAGAAATTATATATCCAGGTTGTCGGCATGTAGCGTTCCACGACCGCACCGATAATGACTCCAACCAGGATGTACTTGCCGACAGTCCACAGCATCTCTGATGATTTAGCCAGAAAAACCAGAAACTTGTTGCCGGTACTTACAGCGACGCGGTTGCCGAAGTTTCTTCTGCAGTTGCATCTCAGGCGCTCATCCGGATAATCGTCGTCATGGAAATCACCCCTGATAATTGCTCCTTCAATGAAGATTTCGTTTTTCTGAAAACCGGGACGTTTGCTCATGTAGTATGTGACAAGGCCGGCGAAAACCCCCATCAGATAAGCGGATATGGTTCTGATAACGGTCCACTCCGGACCAAGGTCGTTAAGGGTGATCAGGTAAGTTGACGGGCTCAGCAGCGGTGACGTGACCATCAGGGACATGACCGGAGCCAGGGGGATACCGGCAAGCAGCAGGCTGATGGCTGTTGTCAGTGTACCGCAGGCGCACAGAGGGGTGATGATTCCCACAAACGAGGCCAGGAACACGCTTGCTATGCCGTATTTTCTGAGCGTGGCCTGCAGTTTTACGGCGACCTTGAACGTGCGCAAGTAACCGGCGATTAGAACGCCTGCGATGAAATACGGCAGTACATCACGCAGCTCGGAAAGGATACCGTGATTGTTGAAAAGCAGATCCCAGATCTCTTTCCCGATAAGTGTCGGAAATGAATCTGATCCGTTAACAACAGAGTTCGCGTGGCCGCTTGGTCCGTAGACTTTAACATGCCATGCCATCAGTGCCAGTGACGCCAGTGTCATGCCGATCAGCATCCAGTTCCCATGACTCCCATGATCACCGTGACTACCGTGACTACCGTGTACTTGACACTCGTCTTTTTGCTTTTTATTAAATAAATTCAAAAACATTTAATCACACCTTTGACATCTTCCAGAATAAAAGTGCCTGTCGTGATACGCTTTGTCGTGTCGAACTGCGTGTTAAAGATACTTGAACAGGTTCTGTCATTCACAGAACCTTCCTTGAAAAGCGCCGCTTAAATGCTAATGCAGATCCCAATCCCATTATTGCAAAACCGGCGAAGACAACCGGACGACCCGGGTCACGCACAATCTGAATGCCGGCATACGGAGTGCCATTGGGATCTCTGCCGATCTGCGTGTTATAAAAGTAATGTCCTCCCCATTGGAAAGGGCCGTTTACTTCAGATGTGCCGCCTGCGATTTTTGCTGAATTCTTGTTTATGTCCAGATCCACCCATAATCTCTTCAGGCGGGGATTTTGAAAAGCCACCAGCGCGAATGTGTACGGAAAACCGGGGGGAAGATCTGATATGCCGGAAGTATAATAAGTGCCGATTTTGCGGTTCTGCTCATAAACAGCCAGTTTTAATTGCTCCGCAACAGGCTCAAATGATTCAACTGTAATCCGATAGCCGTTGAATTCGAAGCTTTCACCCGTTTTGAGTACAAACAGATTTTCTTTCTGCTGTCCCCTTAAAACACCAACTTTGACCGGTACCGGATAGTACTCGGTATTTATTTTTTTAACGAGCAGATCAAAGCCCAGGTCGACATCTTCATTCTTGTTCCATTGATAAAATTTGTTTGCCGAGGTGCCTTCATAGATATTAACAGTCGCCACATAGCCGAAGGAAGTGGCAATGCATCCGGCCAGGGTCAGCAGTACCCCGGTATGCAGCACCAGGACCGGTTTTGATAAGCTGTTGCGCCTTTTTAAAGTGCAAAGAAACAGATTCAGCCCGAATGCACCCAAAAGAATAAGAAACGGAGGACTAGAATAAATGCTCCTGTCCTCTGTAAAGGTTCCGGGAATGGCGACAGCGGCTATTGCCAGGAACAGTATTACCGCGCATTCGGTTGAAGCCGACCAAGTCAGCATCTTTTTGAATTTGTCAATTATTCCCATCAACTAAATCAGTTTCTTACCCTTCAGAAAATCCTTTGCAACTTTTTTTGTTTTATCCGATGAATCAATGGATTTGAGCAGTTTTGCATAGGTATCGTTAGCCAAAGCACCGGAAAGTTTGTTCAACAGCTTTGGCAGTGCGGGATAGTTGGACAGTGTATCGACAGTAAGCACCGAAGAGTACTGCTGGCTGCCCCCGATTGGCTCAAGCCACACCATATTCAGGGTTTTGCGGTATTCGCTTTTTACATAATCAAAAGACGATGACGCGCCGGTCGCTTTCTGTTTGCCGAGCACTTCAAGCGCATGGCCGGTGTTTTCGAATATCACATTGACGTTGCCTTGCTTGACTGCATTATAGAGTTCCTTTGAGTCCTTGTATACGTCGACCTTTACAGAAGACCCGGTTCGCTCGGTAATCAGCAAAGAGGCCATTTCAGCCAGCAGGCTTTCGTTGGCAACGTTGGAAATACCCAGATGTATCGTCTTTCCGACACAGGCGGTCGAGATGTGGACAATAGCCAGAATTGATACGGCGACACACAGCGAAATAACTTTAATCATGTTTTTTGCTCCCAACGTTTTGTAACAGCCTGGATGAGTGACTATTTGGGCGGGTACACAAGCAATCAATATACAATTAACTGAAGATCAGTAGCAATATCTAATTTCACGTTTTCCGGGGTAAACTCCATGTGCAGATCGGAGGTAGACGGTGGAGGGAACTGTCTTGAACTGCCTACAAAAAAACGTCTCCCGGTCGGCAGATACAGGTTGTAGTTGCCGTTATCGTCAGTCCATGCGGAGAGGTACTCCGGGGTGAATTCGATTTTCTTTGTACTGTGTGCAAATGCATATGCCTTTGCCACGGGTTTGCCGTCCTTGTCCAGGATTCGGCCCCGCAGTTTGACAGTATCGGAATTGCTTGTCCGCTTTTTCTGTCCAACCTCCAGTATATCGGCCACTACAAATTCGATTTCCGTATCGCTACTGCCGGAACAGTCGATCTCAACAGGTTCGCCGGAATGTTTGTCGCCCGGCATCAAGGGGCCATAAAGCGCTCCCTTCTTCAGTCTGGCTACCGCCCAGTACTTGGCTTTCGGTGCAGATATGATTGTCCGGCCATTACCATCGGATTGAACAGAAATAAAATCGGCCGGTTTGCGTACATTTGTACTTTCGTAAAGAAATACTTTTACCCCGGCAACCGGTTTGCCGTTGATGTCCTTGATACTGGTTTTAATGGTCGCATTTTCGGCGAACGCCTCGGAGCAGCAGAGAACGGCCATGGTCGCCAGGATTGATATGCTCATAATTTTCATGGAGTTGCACCCGTGCCGATCCTCAACGGCTCCCTGCAAAACGGTTCATAGAGAACATTTCCTATGCCGGGTTCGCTCCTGCCGTCAAAAAGGGTGGCAAGCGGATCAGCGCTTCCCCACCAGTTGTTCTGCGCCGGCACATCCTCATTATTGAAGTCGCCCACCCTGATGTTGTAGCTGCTGTTATGGAAAATGTTGTTGCGGGTGATTGACAGACCGCCCCCTTTTTCACGGACGAAGATGCCGGTCTCATTTCCGGTGATGATGTTTTCCTTGATAACCGCATTGCCGATATACGATCTGATGCCGATGGAATTTTGTTTGAAAATCGATCGTTTTATCTCGACCGGCCCGCTCCTGAATCTCATTCCGCCAAAATTATTGGTGAAAAGACTGTCGGAAATGGACAGATTGGTGAAGTGGCTGTGAAGACCCCAGGTCGCATATTCGAAAACGCAGTTGGAAATAATGCTCCCGGTAGCATATTCCAGCTGTATTTCATCCCAATCCGAAGCCGCTTTTTTATCAATTGACGTGAATACAATCTTTCCGCTCGGCTTTCCCGCTGCAATGATCTTGCCTTTAATCAATAACCCGGTATCTTTTGCAAACTGAATCGTAGTCGCAGGTGCAATATTCAGGGTTGCACTGTTCATGGCGGATGTATTTCTGCTTATGATGATGTTGCCGCGCCAGATCGTGTCGGTAGATATGGTCTGCAACGGCCAGATGAACTTGAACGGTTCGATGCGGGGTTTGTCGTGAATAACCCTGCCCCTGGCTGATTCAACTCTCTTGTCAAGAATGACCTGTGCCGGATCATCGGTTCCCCACCAGTTGTCGGGAGCCGCCACATCGCCAGTCCCGTCCAGATCAATGGCATACAGGCCGTTGGCGGCCAGATTGTTCTCCGTAATCAAACCGTCAAATGATTGCACGCCGATGCCTCGTTCGGCATTGTCGGTGATCTGATTGCCTTTAATAAGGAACCTGGAATCCTGAACATTCAGTCCGTTGATTTTGTTTGATGCAATAACATTTCCCGAAACCTCTATATTGTCGGCATTCCTGACCGCTAGTCCCGTTTCGAGGTTGTTGGTGAAACTGTTGCGGATATAAGAACCATAAAACATGTCGGCCAGCATTAGCCCCTGACGGTTACCGTCGATCAGGTTTTCCTGCAAGGTCGAAACGCCTTCGCGTATTCGCAGCCCCTCTTTCCAGTTGTCCAGAATCCTGTTACCGCTTGCAGTGATGGTGGAGCGATAAAAATTGGCGCCGACATAATTGTTTTGCAGGGTATTATCCGAAAAAGTCAGGTCGGAATCACGCCCTTGAACTCCGCTTTTGTTGCCATACAAATAGTTGCCCTTCAAATCTACCAGAGATTCCTGGAACTGGATTCCGCGGTAATTGTTGGAGATGACCGAATCATGTACTGCGACATTTGAAAAATGAAAATGAAGTCCCCGGTAGGCGTTTTCGATGCGGCAATGTTCGATCAGATTCTGTCCTTCGGTACTGTTCATAATGTTGATGGAATCCCAGTCGCCAATCGATTTTTCTTTTTCTGCAGAGCGAAACACGATCGGTTCTTCTTTTGTTCCTTTTGCAATAAGGCGCCCCTGAACCATGATCCCGTTTTCGCCGATGCCATCGCCGTTGGTATCTTTTTTTTCAAATTCTATGATCGTGCCGGGCATGATGATCAGCCTGCTTCCCTGAGGCACCCTGATTGTTCCGGCAACTTCTATGCGCCCCTGCCAAACCATGTCGCCACGAAAGGCTTCATCCCGGTAGCGCCTGCTGACAGGCTGTTCTTTCGGGATTGTAGAAACTGAGGGAGAGGGGAGTGGTTTGGTTTCTGCGCTGTAGCTGTCCCTCTTGCGGTTAGCGGTCAGCTTGGAGGATTTTGTGACAAGCCGCGCCCCCTGAAGTGTGAACACCCCATAGTCGTTGGCGGTTATCAATGAGTTTTCCTGTACTGCATCGCACTTGAGCCCCTGAAGCACCAAGCCGTAACGGTTATCCTGAAGGATGGCTCCATTCATCTGCAGACCGCCGTCCAGTGAGTGTATGGCGGTTTCGGCATTTTTAATTCGGAAAAAGTTCATGACAGCTTTTCCCTGGTCAATAATAATTCCCGCCCAGTTGCCGATTTTGCCGTCCTCTCCGGAAAACTCGACCGGAGCCTTCTGGGTCCCCTCAACGTTGAGAGTCCCGCGGATGGTAATTTCAGTCAGAGGAGAAATGTACTCAGGATCGGTCTTAGTGCTTTCCGCAACCGCGACCCTAACCGTTGTGCCTGGTTTGATGGTGAGCGTGATCCCCTTGGGCACCAAAATGTCTTCACTTACTTTGACTTCACCCTGCCAGACGGTGTTTTTGTCGAGTGTTACAGCGTGAGAAGTCACAGGGGGCAGCAGGGACAATAATGAAAGCAGCACGGAAGGAAGCAAAAATGTCTGATAATTGATTTTCATGGTTTTCCAATATTGAGATTTATGGCGGGTGCGCGGTTAATGCTGCTTGTTATTGCCGCGATAATGACGGATGACAGTGACCGTTTCCAGTGTAATCATGCCGTCACCGATCATGTCGTCGATGCGGGGCATGATGGAGTTGATTCTCTCCTTTGTGTCGACCACCTCCACAACCAGCGGTAGGTCGGCTGACAGATCCAGCAGTTTCTGGGTGTGATATTGCCGATTCGCGCCAAATCCGCACACGCCGCGCAGTACGGTTGCTCCGGCAACTCCTTCATTTCTTAGCATATCCAACAGCGCCTCATAAAGCGGCATATGCTTGAAACGATCGCTTTCTCCGATGAATATTCGCATCAGCAGATGTTCGTCAGGCAGTTCTGTCATGAAAAAACTCCGTTTTTATGAAAGCGTTCTTATTGTTGCGATGCCCAGCCATGTGAACAGCAGACAGGCTGATACACTTGCAGCAATGTTTGCAAAGGCGAAAAGCAGTTGGCCATCCTCTAGCAGTTTGAATGTTTCATAACTGAAAGTGGAAAAGGTCGTCAAACCTCCCATGAAGCCGACGGTCAACCCGATGCGCAGAGTATCCGGAATGAGCGTGCTGCGCATGCCGGCCTCCATGATCAATCCGATCAGATATGCGCCGATGACATTGACCAGCAATGTGCCGAAAGGAAACGATCTGCCAAGAAGGGTGTGTGTCCAGCCGGACAGGTAATAGCGTGTAAGCCCCCCGCCGGCACAGAACAGGGCAATTGTGGCGGCAATTTTCATTTATAGATATTCTCCGGATGCGAGTATAGCCTGTCTTTTAAATGTTAGAAAATGTTTTTCGCGCCATGGGACAAAATGTTCAACTACTGACATGTTACAGACAAAGCAGCGCATACGGGATAACTTTATGCACGAATGATCCAT
Source organism: uncultured Geobacter sp. (assembly GCA_964458105.1). Classification (GTDB taxonomy): domain Bacteria; phylum Desulfobacterota; class Desulfuromonadia; order Geobacterales; family Pseudopelobacteraceae; genus JACRCG01. The sequence continues at coordinate 101,275 of CAYWJJ010000001.1, read as the reverse complement.
TTTGAAAAGACCGGTTTTTTGTGGGGGCACGCGTCCTTGTCCCGTAGACCTGAAGTTGTGGGGTGTGTTTGATGCAACATGCTGAATTTAAATTGAAATATTAACTGCATGACTCAAGGTTGTCAAGGATGTTGAACGCTGCATGCTTTGAGACCCCTGAAGGCTTTATCAGCCGGAAAATATGTGTTATAGAAACTAGCTTGGTTGCATGGATTTGATATTGCGCATTCAATGCGGATTGGTATTGAAGTTCAGATCTGGCGGGAATCCGGATGTCGGGTTGCATATCCGACATATCGCTTGAGAATTGGTTCGCACGGATGATTGCTGAAGAAAGGGAGAAAAAGAAATTATGAAATTGCTGATCACAGGCGGTTGCGGTTTTTTGGGGAGTAATCTTGCGGCACACGCCATTGAACATGGTCATGAGGTTGCTGCCTTCGATAATCTGTATCGTGAAGGATCCCGCGAAAATCTCGCCTGGCTCAACGGCAAGGGGAAATTCGCCTTTGTTCATGGAGATATTCGCAATCAGAATGATATCACCCGGACTGTGCGGGATTTTGCTCCGGAAGCCGTATTTCATCTGGCGGGGCAGGTTGCCATGACAACTTCGATTGCCAATCCGCGCATGGATTTTGAGATCAATGTCATGGGGAGCCACAATCTGTTGGAGGCGGTGAGGCTGCATGCGCCGGATGCGGCGGTGGTCTATTCGTCGACCAACAAGGTTTACGGAGATCTGGAACAGTATCAATACCGGGAAACTGATACGCGCTATGAATGCCTGGACAAGCCGAACGGCTTTGATGAGGCAACACCGCTTGATTTTCATTCTCCCTACGGCTGCTCCAAAGGCGCGGCCGATCAATATATGCTTGATTATGCCAGGATATTCGGTTTGAAAACGGTTGTATTTCGCCACTCATCCATGTACGGAGGCCGACAGTTTGCGACCTATGACCAGGGCTGGATCGGTTGGTTCTGTCAGCAGGCGCTGGCGAGCAAAAGGGGAGAGCTTAAGGAGCCATTCACCATATCCGGAAATGGAAAGCAGGTTCGGGATGTGCTGCATGCAGAAGACATGATCACCCTTTATTTCAGTGCGGTCGAAAGGGTTGAGGCTGCTCGCGGCAAGGTATTCAATATTGGTGGCGGCCTCTCCAACAGCTTGTCATTACTGGAACTTTTTTCGATTCTGGAAGATGTTGCCGGAGTTGAGCTTGTGTACAATAAACTTCCGCCCCGTGAAAGCGATCAGCGGCTTTTTGTGGCCGATATCGGCAAGGCCGCCGCTCTGCTCGGCTGGCAGCCAAAGGTAGACAAGGTGACAGGAATCAGGCGGATGCTGGAGTGGATAAAGCATGTCGCTTGATGTGACGCTCTCTGTAGTTATTCCGTCATATATGGAGGAGGAAAACCTTCGTCAATTGCTGCCGAGAATTACGGCGGTACTCTCGGGGTTGGGCGTGTCCGGAGAGGTGCTTGTGGTTGATTCCATGAATCGGCTCGATGCGACCCGCGAGGTTTGTGATGCCTGCGGAGTCACCTATTTGAACCGAAGCGGAGGGAATTATTACGGTGACGCGGTTAGAACCGGTATCCGTCATGCCAGTGGCGAGTACGTGATTTTCATGGATGCGGATGGTTCCCACCCCCCGGAGTTTATCCGGAATCTTTGGGGAAATACTGCTGACAATGACTGTGATGTTGTGATTGCCTCGCGCTATGTGGACGGCGGGGCTACCGATAACAGCCGCATTCTGGTGCTGATGAGCCTCCTGGTGAATGTGATCTATGCCCTGGTGCTGAATTTGCGCTGCAAGGATGTGTCGAACAGCTTCAAGCTATACCGTGCAAACCATCTCAAGCGACTTCAACTGCGCTGCAAAAATTTTGATATTGTCGAAGAAATACTTTTCAAAATCAAGCGTGACAACCCGGAAGTGCGCTTCAGGGAGATCCCCTTTACCTTCAGAAAGCGTATGTTCGGCAACACCAAACGCAATCTGTTTGCATTCGTTTTCTCATTTATTGTGACATTGATTAAGCTAAGGTTTGGCAGGTGAACCGAGATTGAAAAATAATACCTACCGCAATCTGTTCTGTTTGGCCGCTGTTTTGGTGCTATTGATCTGGCGTTGTCCCGCGTTTTTTGTCGAGCCCAGATTCTGGGCTGAAGAAGGCAAGTATTATTTTGAATCAGCCTACAACAATGGTTTCTGGCATGGCATTTTTGCACAGCATTTCGGCTATTTTTCGTTGGTTCCAAACGCAGCAACAGCTTTATCCACACTGTTTCCGCTGGACTACGCTCCCTTGTTCACTACCTATACCGCCGCTGTTTTCCAGGTGCTTGTATGCTCGCTGGTTGTCTTTGGCAAATCTCCTTTCTGGGATACCGTGCCACGTAAATTACTGGTTGCCTGCGGCATGCTTTTGCTGGCGCCGGGTGAGGTCTGGCTGACCACAATCTGCACGCAATACTGGCTTACAATTGCCGTTTTTCTGCTGCTGCTGGAACCTGTTGCAAATCTTGAGTCGTCCCGCAAATGGTTCTATCGAGGCTGCCTTCTGACTGCCGGACTGACTAGTGTAACGGCCTGTTTTATGACACCCTTATATTTTTTAAAAGCCATTCGGAACAGGGAGCGTGAGGTGTTTGTCCAGGCCTGCGTTCTTGGCGGGGCAACTCTGCTGCAACTGGTGGTCCTGTTTTCATCACTCGGCAGTGAATCTCATCTGAATGCCCGCTTCGGCGGCAACGATTTTTCATTGGCAAAACTGGCTATGCTGCAGCTGGTATGGCCGTTTGTAGGTCATACTTTCTTTGAGTCCGATGTCGTGATATCGCTTGATGAATGGTTTCTGGGTAAGGGGCTTTATCTGGACTCAATGCCGCGCTTCAGTGAAATGGTGTGTGTGCTGTGTATTTCCGGGCTTATCATGCTTATTGCCTGGCATTATCGCAAGGACAGGGAACGACAGCTTATCGCCGGTGCATTCCTGTTGACTGCAGTTCTCTCTACATTGCTCTCGATCAGAATGGCCAGCTCACCACGCTATGTCTTTGCACCCAGCGTTATGCTGCTGGTTCTTTTCGCCGGTGAACATGGATTGAGACAGGCTATGTGCATGAAAATTTGCATTTCCATATTGTTGCTGGTCTTCATGGTCTCCGGCATCGCTAATTTTAGAAGAAGCGCCTATTACAATACCAATTGGCCAAAATGGAAAGAAGAAGTGGCAATCTGGCGTACACAGCCCGGCTATCAACTGCAGATATGGCCCCAGTTTCGCAGCACGCGCTGGACGATGGAGCTTACGCGCCACACCAATTCCAGGCAATAGCATATGTTTAGAGTCCTCTCCATATTCGGCACAAGGCCGGAAGCGATCAAAATGGCGCCTGTCATTCTGGAACTGCAAAAGTACCCGGAAATATTTACCTCCCTTGTCTGTGTTACCGCCCAGCATCGTCACATGCTTGACCAGGTACTGGGCCTTTTTGATATTCAGCCTGATTATGATCTCGACATAATGAAACCTGGGCAGGATCTGTTTGATATAACCTGCCAGGTCCTGCAGGGATTGAAATTCGTTTTAAATGATGCAAAACCGGATATTGTGCTGGTTCACGGAGATACTTCCACCACAATGGCAGCTTCATTATCCGCCTACTACTGCAAAATCAAGGTGGCTCATATTGAAGCGGGTCTTCGCACAGGCCATAAATTTTTTCCCTTTCCTGAAGAGATAAATCGTCATCTGACCGGCGTTATTGCCGACTATCATTTCGCACCGACCCAGGCTGCCAGGCAAAACCTGCTCCGGGAAGGAGTGTCGGACAGTTCGGTGATTGTAACCGGGAACACTGTTATTGATGCTCTGCTGTCGGTAGTGGAGAAGTTTTCTGTTAACCCATCCTTAAACAAGCAGATGGCTGACCAGTTTTCCTTCCTTGACACAAGTAAAAAACTGATTTTGGTAACCGGCCATCGCCGGGAAAATTTTGGAGAGGGCTTTGAGAATATATGTGCCTCGTTGGCTGAGATAGCATCAAAACGTGACGACGTAGAAATCATATACCCGGTCCATCTGAATCCGAATGTCCGCGAACCTGTCCAACGAATAATCGGCAATGGCAAAAATGCAAATATTTTTCTAGTCGAGCCCCTTGAATATCTCCCGTTTGTCTACCTCATGAACCGTTCCTCACTGATACTTACGGATTCGGGAGGGATTCAGGAAGAGGCGACGTCTTTGGGCAAGCCGTTGCTAGTTTTGCGCGACACTACTGAAAGGCCTGAAGCCGTGGAAGCTGGTGTGGTGACTCTGGTGGGCACGGACAAAAACAGGATAGTTGCGGAGACTCTGTTGCAGCTTGACCGTAGCGATGGAAATTGCAAGTTGGAAAAAATCGTTAATCTGTTTGGTGACGGCAAGGCGGCCTTCAGGATTGTTGAAGCTTTAAAGGGTGAGATCTGAAGTGATATCTGCTATTGAAGCCGCACATACAATGACGCTGTTTGCAGTTTCGGTCCTGTTATGTCTCTTTGCCATGCTGGCCTGTGAACGCTCGGCAGCCCGTTGGAAGCTCTTGTATCAGTTGATGGTAGTGGCAGCAGGATTCTATATCGCCTGGAAAGTCTGCATTTTTACGCTGGAGCAGCCAGGAATCATGGCTGGTGTGCATAGTGCCGTAGGATACTCCGCCTATTTCGGTCTTTACAAAAACTTGGAAATACGTGCCTACTGGCTGATGCTGGCTGTTGTCAGCAGTATTGCCGCCTGCGGAGAAATCGTCTGGCAACGGCTGAATAGAAGGCCGGTTCCTGTCGATTACGAAATTGCTGGTGTTGATCGGCCATACTCACGCCGGTTCCTGGCTGCATTCATGTTTGTGCTGATGCTCCTACTATTCCCTTCAGTCGGCCATTTGTTGGCGGATGCGCGCAACATTACCCACTCTTTGGACTACGATGCCCAGAACATTACAACATGGCACTATTTCCGTTATACAGGCCTCACGCCTTTGCGTGATTTCTGGTATCCATACGGTGCTTTTCTATACCTGAACGAACTGCTGTTCCCCGACATGCTTTTTCTATGGCTTCATAAACTGTTGGTAATCGGAGTATGTTTTGTCTCCGTTTATCGCCTGTCCGGATATTCGTCGTTGAGAACCCTTTCTGTTTTTGCTTTTCTTGCATGGATGTTTCATGTCGGACTGATTGAAGCCTACGAAAGATATTTTATATCCGCTGCTATTGTACTCATGCTTGCCTGCTGTATCCTGGAAAAAAAGAAAATTCTGTTTTTTTCATGGGGGCTTATGCTGGCATATGGCTGGATAATTGAGCCTAGTCAGCTTGTATATTCAGCGCCCGGGGCACTGCTGCTTAGTGTTGCCGGTCTGTTTGCCGCTAAAAACAAGGAAAGTCGCATTTGTTTGCTCCGTAGCGTTGCTCTTGGCGCCGGTATTGCATTTGTCTGCGGACTTGTGTACCTGGCCTGCCTATATGGCAGCGGAGCCTTGCCTGAGTATCTTCTCTTCCTGCGGACAATGGGAGATGTGGCTTTATATGCCATGCTCCCGGTAAACTTCGGCAAGTGGTACTACCATCCGATGAGTATTGAGGGAATTCTTTTTTATCTGGTTGTCGCAACATTCGTATTGTCACTGTGGCATGCTTTTTCCCGGTTCCGGGCCGGAGGCGTGATTTTTGATGCAATTCCGCTGGCCATCTCACTGATTGCAGTCATGTTGTTTCAAAAACAGCTGATTAGGCCGGTGCCGACCAATATAATCGGCATTCCGGCATTTGCATTTGGCCTGCTGGCAATCAAATCCTTTTCCGGTTGTGATGCCGGTAGGGTCATGTCGAAAATCCGGCTAATAGTGATATCCGGTATCGCAATTGTTGTGTTTGCCATTCCGCAGGCCGGCCATGAAGCGCCTTATAAACGTGTTGCCGCCAAACTGGCAGAGTTTCCGATGAATCTGCGTCTGGTATTGCTTGATCGCCCGGCGGTTTTAGCGGCTGAACGGGCCTATTTTGCTCCGGATCGATTCGTTATTGATGGCATGAAAGGAAGTGAATTTCAGCGTCAGCTGCTTTCAAAAATCCAGCTCCTAAGGCATGATGAGCTGTTCGTACTGGGAGACGACTCTTATCTGTACATTCTTTTAAATCAGCTGGCGCCGTTTTATGTATCGATTTTCAACCAGTCGATAATACATTCTCAGCAAAAAAATATTGCTTGGCTTGAAGAACATAAGCCGCGCTACCTGCTTTGGAAAAATTCATTTCAAAGTTTTGACGAAGTGCCTAATCTGGTGCGAACACCGCTTCTGTATAACTATGTAGTCCAAAACTATGGTTACGCCGACAGCATAGGTTCGTATAAAATTCTGGTCCGCCAGGAACCGCAGCCAGGCAATATGGACTTTTGGCGAATGACACTTGGGGATGTCGTTGACCTTGGTTTTATCGCAGGCAGTTCCGCCGCGGAAAATTTCGTTGCCAAAGATGCAAAGCCGCTGCACCCGCAATCATTCATCAGGGCGGATATTCCGATGCCGTTCGATTCCAGGGTGCGTGAAATAGCTTTTATGATTAATGGTAATATTTACAGGATCAGATTTCTGGAACGCGATGGGGTTACAAAGTATTTTATCCATGCCGACCGCATCTGGTTTTTGAATCTGGCGAACCGTCTCGGCCTGCGCGTAACGCTGCTTAACAATCCGGGTGTTACTCCGTCAGTGCAGCTGGTTACGCTTAATCTGTCCCGTGAATTGCTGTACTGATAATAATACTTAAGCAAGAGAGTTGTATGATTGAGCGGCAAGAAACTAAACGATGCCCGGTTTGCGATGGTTGCCAGGAGTATAATTTTAATTATGCTGGATATGACTATCAACGCTGCTCATACTGTGGTCTGGTATCAACGATTCCTCTGCCAACTGAGCAGCAGATTGAGGAGCATTATCGTCGCAAGTTCGAGCAGGGCAATTATGAGCTGCTGCTGCGCTACCGCAACGAATACCGTTCTGTGTACAAAACATTTGTGGACGTTCTTGAAAACAGGCTCAAGGACAAGGGGCAAACACTCAAGGGGAAAAAGATCCTGGATATCGGTTGTTTTACCGGAGAACTGCTGCTGTTACTGTCTGAAAAAGGTGCGGATGTTTACGGGCTTGAACTGCAGAGCGAGGCGGTTGCCCTTGCCAATAACCTGTTGCCGGGCAGAATCTACCAGGCTGATGTATATGGGACCAGCTTTCCGCTGATGCAGTTCGATATAATCACTTTTACGGGGCTTGTCGAACATCTTGTAGAACCGGTCAAGCTTGTGCACCGGGTATACGAACTTCTGGCACCGGGAGGTCTTGCTCTCCTGCAAACCCCCGACAGCGGTTCATTACCGGCAAAACTGCTTCAAAAATACTGGCCGCCGTACATGCCGGTCGAACATATTCATCTTTTTACCCGCAAAAGCATTACGATTATGCTAGGGAACAACAACTTTAAAGGGCTTGTATTCAGCAGACATATTAAAAAACTGCCGATATCATACGTGTATCAGATGTTTCAAAACTTCGGCCCTGAATTTTACCGGCTTCTTACCCCCTTGTACAATATATTTCCAGCCGCTTTGAAAGCCGCTTCTCTGCCGTTTTATGGAGGAGAGATGATCGCAACCGCCTGGAAGCCGGATATGTCTCCAGCAAAAGAGGATTGCAATGCGCATACTCATCCTTAACCCCCCTCATCCGACCGCCATCATCCGCGAGGGGCGTTGCCAGTCTCCTCAAAACATGAGGAAAACTTCCGTCCCGCAGATGACGTTGGCATATCTTGCTTCCAATTTGGAAAAAACCGGACATTCCGTGTCTGTTTATGATTGCATTGCCCAGGATATTTCAACCGAATCTCTTCTTGCGCAGGTCAGAACATTTAATCCTGAAATCGCACTTATCAACACAACCACACCTTCAATAAATGCCGACCTCTTATTTGTCGCAAAGTTCAAGGAACATTTTCCTGAAAGCCACATTTCTGTTTTCGGAATTCACGTTACGGCACTGCACACAGAAATTATGAACACTAATCAGGCAGTGGATTCTGTAATCCGCAATGAACCGGAATGGAATGCCGTTGAGCTTGCTGCTGCCTTGCAATCGGGAGTATTTGGTGAACACGGCATTGCGGGATGCACAGTGCGCATAAATGGGACCGTTATTGCCGGCGAAGAAAGGGAATATTCTAAAGATCTCGACTCCCTGGCCTATCCGGCCTGGGGACATTTTGACTTGTCCCTGTATCAGCATCCTGTATTCAATAAACCATATGTGATGGTAAACACCTCCAGGGGCTGCGTGCATAATTGCATTTTCTGCGTTGCTTCTCAGTTCTATGGGAAAAAGGTGCGTTACCGATCTGTTGCAAGTATTCTGGATGAAATTGAACATCATGTAATAGAAAAATACGGTGTCCGTCACATTTGGATGTATGCCGATGATTTTACCTGTTCCACAGCCTTCGTGAAGGAGTTGTGCCGCGGAATTATTGACCGCAACCTGAAGATTGTTTGGTGGACAAACACGCGTGTGGACAACCATGACAGGGAAATGTTCCAGCTTATGAGGCGTGCTGGCTGCTTCATGCTTTCAATCGGTGGAGAAAGTGGAAATGCGGAAATTCTGAAAAGGATACGAAAAGGCACCAAACCGGAAAATATACGGAAGACGGTTGCTTTACTGCGGGATGAGGGCATCAACTCTCTGGTGTATTTTTTGATAGGACTTCCCGGGGAAACCAGGCACACCATCAACGAAACTATTGCATTTGCCAAGGCAATTAACCCTGATTATGTCGAGTATTATCCGGCGACTCCCTATCCCGGCACGGAATTTTTTTCAATATATCAGGCAGAAAACTGCATCGTAGATGCAAACTGGGACAACTACATGTGCGGTGGCAACGAGTTTGTCATTAAAGTTCCCGGACTCTCCAAGGCTGAACTGGATAAGATTCTAAAGCAAGCCTATCGTGAGTACTACATTCGTCCGGGGTATCTGCAGATATTGTTAAAAAGGATGATCCGTCCGGCTGAATTTGTGCGGCTTATCGGCTTTGGAATGGGGTATTTCAGCAGGTTCTTTTCGAAATAGGAAATAGCCCGACCTGTGCCTGGTTATAGCAATAATAAACCGAATTCAAAAAAAGGAATTTTGCATGATTTTCATTCTTCTGCCGGTGTACAACGAGGAGGAAAACCTTGAAGTCCTGCTTGAAAATATCAGGAGCGGAATGGAGGCTCGCGGTTATTCTTACAGGATTGTTGCCTATAACGATGGCAGTACCGATACCAGCTATGAAATTCTCCGCATGGCAAATGAATGTTATCCGCTGGATTTAATAGGCAAAACTGAAAACGAGGGGCTTGGTTTTGCCTTTAAGAGCCTGATTTACAAAGTCGTAGAATTGTCGGAAAATAACAAGGATATTGCAGTCGTTCTGGATTCGGACAATACACACAACCCGGAACATATTTTTCACATGGTAAACAAAATCAGGGACGGATTTGATGTTGCCATTGCATCAAGATATTTGATTGACAGTAGAATCGTCGGTGTTTCCGGGTTCAGGCAGATGTTGAGTCTCGGTGCTTCCTTCGTAATGCGTTTTCTCTTCCCAATCAAAGGGGTTAAGGATTATACCTGTGGTTATCGGGCTTACAGTCTTGCGTGCCTGAATCTTGCGGTCACCAGGTTTGGTGAACACCTTATTGAAGAAAAAGGGTTCGCATGTATGGCGGAAATGTTGATCAAGCTGCGTACGCTTGACCTATTGGCGGTTGAAATACCGCTTGTACTTCGCTATGACTATAAAGGCGGTGCCAGTAAAATGAACATCGCCAGGACTGTAAAACGAACTCTTGCCATGATCTCGAAGTTGTACAAAATCTCATGAATTCGTTGAACCTCAAAAAAATCATTTTTATTCAGCCTCCTGTTTCACTGGATGAGATCTATGGCGGACTTGCCAAGGTCGGTGCGGTTGCTCCTCCGCTCAATCTGTTGCTGTTGGCGGCAATTGTTCGTGAACATGGTTTTGAACCACAGATACTTGACTCTCCGGCTCTTGGAATCGGCAGTGAAGAAGTTGTTCGCCGGGTCAAGGAGAGCGGGGCAGCCTACGCGGCAATTACAGCCATGACACCCCACATAATGCAGGCGGCTAAAGTGGCTGACCTGATAAAGCAAGAATGTCCCGATGTTGCGGTGTTGCTGGGTGGAGCACACTTAAGCGCTGTTCCTCAAGAGACCATGCAGCGTTTTGCTGCTATTGATTTCGGATTCATGGGGGAGGCAGACAGGTCGCTGCCTGAATTTCTCAATGCTTTGTCGGAAGGTGGTTCTTGGCTTGATGTTTCGGGAGTAATCGGGCGGGTAGAGGGGAGAATTGTGTCCACCGGGGTGAGGAGTGACAAGATCGCTCTTGATATGCTGCCTTTGTATGCCTGGGACATACTGGATGGATACCCCGACCGTTACAAAACCCCGCTTTTTTCCACCCACAGGACTCCGGCCACTCCGGTGCTGACATCCCGTGGTTGCCCCGGAAAATGCGTGTTTTGCTTCAGCGGGTGCCATGCCACTTTGGCAACATATTCTGCGGAGTATATCATCTCCATGCTGAAGCATCTGAAGGAACGTTACGGAATCCGGGAGTTCATGCTGTATGATGATAATTTCGTCATGTTCAGAAAGAACCTGAAACGGATGCTTGAGCTGATGATAAGCGAAAAACTCGACCTTACGTGGAGCTGCAACGCCCGTGTTGATATGGTTGACGAAGAGATGCTTACTGCCATGGCAAAAGCCGGTTGTTGGCAGATATCCTATGGTATTGAAACCGGCAATCAAAAGATTATGGATTCCCTTGAAAAACAGATAACGACGGAAAAAGTTGCGCAGACGGTTGCCATGACAAAGAAAGCCGGTATTCGAACAGTTGGCTATTTCATGGTTGGCCATTTCAGGGAAACCAATCAAACGATTGATGAAACCATCAAATTTGCTTGTGATTCAGGGATTGACGATTTCAGGATGAGTTTTTTCACGCCATTGCCCGGAACAAAAGCGTCTCTATATGCGGACGAGTTTGGGGAATTTGACAATGATTGGGGGAAAATGACCCTTTTCTCACCGATTTTTATTCCGACCGGCATGACCAGGGACCAACTTGTCACTGCTCAAAAAAGAGCCATTAGAAAGTTCTTTTTCAGACCATCGGTCGTCTGGTCATATTTCAAGATGGTCAAGAACCCTTTTTTCGCGTTTAAAGGAGCATACCTGCTTGTTCGTTATATCACCAGATGCAGCAGGTAGGCGAGAGGAAGGGATGAACATCCTCAACAGGCATATGCCCATGCACCTGATTGTAACGATAAGCGCCTGGCTGGGGCGCCTGGTGATGGTCGTGACCGGCATCGTCATGGTGCGTATGCTGACAACCACGCTGGGGGTTGAGCAATATGGGGCGTTTGCCGTGCTGGCGGGACTGCAGGGATGGCTTTTGTTGCTTGATTTTGGAATCGGTTCCAGCCTTCAGAACCATGTCTCGGAAAGCCGGGCACGCGGGGAATCGGTAAGCGCCCTGCTTGAGGTGACGCTGATTGCGGGACTTTTTCTAAGCATACTTCTTTCCGTGACCATCTTTGCCGCCTCTTCATTTATTGCCCCGCTGCTGCTGAAATCGTTCTCCTCTCTCGATACGGCCGAGAAAATCAGCTGTTTTACCGCAAACGGAATAATTTACGTGATCGTTGCCGTCGGCAGCATATCCAACCGTATCTGGTATGCGGAACAGCGCGGGTATTTATCCAGTATCATCCCCGCCGCCGCTTCAATCTGTTCTCTGGCGCTGGTTTATCTTGTCATGTCGCTGCAACCTGCCAACCGGTTGTTCTGGTGCGTTGTGGCGTCCGGTGTGCCGTCAGCGGCAATGCTGCTGATTTCATTTTTTGTGAAAACTGTTTCCGGCAGTAAGGTTTCTGCTTCGGAGTTGAGAGGAGTGTTGCGTCCGTTATTCTTCAGGGCTTTCAAATTCTGGGGTTTTGCACTGATGTCTTCCTTCGTGCTGCAAGTTGATTACATTATCATGTCGCAGTTTCTGGCACCGAAAGAGATTGTTGCCTACAACATTACGGGCAAGGTCTTTTTTATAGCCTTCTTTTTATATTCCGCATTGCTTTCAGCTATTTGGCCGTTGTGCACCGAAGCGGCGGCACTTCTGGAATGGGAGCCGTTAAAGAAAAACCTTCGGCGTATCCTGATCTCGGGTTTTACAATCATGATCATTGCCAGTGCCATATTTTACTGGAGCATGCCTTCAATAGTAAAAATCCTTGCTCCGTCGGAGCCGTTAACCATACCGCAATCGTTTATTCTTTTGATGGGGGCATATTTTCTTGTTAGAGTGTGGGCAGACGCTTATTCGATGGTGCTTCAAAGCATGAGTTACCTGCGCCCGTTCTGGCTGCTGACTCCATTCCAGGCAGCGATCTCGTGTGCCCTTCAGCTCTTTCTGGTGCCGCGCATCGGATTGAGCGGAGTTGTCATCGGACTTCTTGGCTCTTATATGTTGACAGTCTGCTGGGGGTTGCCTTTTGCTTTGCGCCGTCGTATGAACAATCGCCGATTTGCAGAAAACAATTAGGAACATGAATAATTCAGATCCGTTACTGACGATTGCTATTCCCACCTGCAACCGGGCAAATTTTCTGGCTGAGGCTCTGGATAGCATCATTCCGCAGCTACCGGACGACAGCAGTGTTGAAATCCTGATCTGCAGCAACGCTTCCACGGATGCCACTGATTCATTGGTCGCGCGCTATATGCAGGATCACAATTGTATCCGGTATTTGAAAAACGAAAGAAACCTGGGAATTGATGGAAATATTCACCGGGTGATTTCCGAAGCGAGAGGGTGCTATACCCATCTGATGTCAGATGATGATCTGCTCTTGCCGGACTCGTTTCAGAATATTATTAATTTGATATCTGAATATCCCGTGGCCGATTTCTTTTTTCTGAATGTACGCGGATTCAAAGATGTTGACGGACAGCGCAGCTATTTTCCGGATGTCTTCTCAATACGTGAAAACAGGGTGTTCCATGATCCCAATCAATTCATTGAGTATATATGGGTCTATTCCACTTTCATGTCATCATTCCTTTTCAGGACAGCGGCCTGGAACGGCATCGCTTTACGCCGGAATTATATCGGGACTGATATCTACCTTACCTACGTCCTGTTTGAAATCCTGGTGCACAACTCTACAGCGGTATTTTCGGCGCATCACTCAATAGGTATTCGCCCCCAGTTTTCGGGGAACTATCGAATGTTCCACGCATTTGCCTATCAGTGGGGCAAACTGTTGTTGCAGCGCGCGCCCGAGTTGGGGTTTGAACGTTCTGTCATGCAGCGGATATTCAAAAGAACGATCAGGCATGATCTGACCAAGCGGCTTATTGCAATCAAATCGGGAAAGATCAACAGTAAAATTACACTCAAGAATATCGGTGAAATATTGTTTTTTACCTGGCAATTTCCGGAAGCATGGTTATTTCTTTATCCACTGTTGCTGATACCTTCTCCATTGCTGTATATCTGCAGGAAGCTGGTGCGACGGGGGAGAGTTGGTTAATGGCAATCGGGGTGACAACTTATATGATCGTCCATACTGTTTTTGTATCAGGTAATCAGTGATGGGGAATATCCTGACACGCATCAAAAAAAACAGCCTGACCCAGGGCTTGTACCGCAGGTTGAATTTCTATGCGTTCTGCCGTTCACTGAACCAGATCACACCGCTGGCGGTCAGAAAAAGCCGACATGACTTCCGACGCCTGAATCTGGTGATTCCGAGCATAAACCGGGAACATATTTTTGGCGGAATATCCACTGCCCTGCAGTTATATCGCGGCTTGGCGCAGGAGTTGGACGGCAATGTGCTGCGGCGTATCATTGTTACCGATTATGCTCCCGGAAACGGTGATCTGGCAGGTTTTAGCGGCTATTCGGTTGTCGGCTGGGATGGTGACAGTGACGCGGCCGAACAGATACTGCCGGCTAACTTCCGTTCCGGACAAACCATGCCGGTGACTCTCGGAGATGTATATCTGACAACCCAATGGATAACTGCATATCTGGCCCAGAGGGCTGCGGTTGCCCAAGCGGCTCTCTTCGGTGCGGCTCCAAACCGCATCGGCTATCTGATTCAGGATTATGAACCGGGATTCTACCCGTATTCCACGGATCACGTTCTCTGTGAAAGTACATACAGATCGTCCGTGCCGCAGGTCGCTGTATTCAACAGTTCGTTTTTGCATGACTACTTCAAGGGGCAGGGTTATTCCTTTGAGCGCGAGTATTGTTTCGAACCGCGCCTGAACAGCCGCCTGAAGGAAATGCTGACCCTGTCGAACCGTCCGGCAAAAAAACGGCAAATTCTAGTGTACGGCCGCCCCTCAACACCACGCAATGCATTTCCACTTCTGCTGGAGGGGCTTCGGCTCTGGGCAGGGCCACAGTGGAAAGAGTGGCAGGTGTTCTCTGCCGGCGAACAGCATCCGGACGTGCCGCTCGGTCATGGCATGATTCTGCGTTCTTTAGGTAAATTGAGCCTCGAGCAGTATGCGAATCTGCTCCATCAAAGCGCTGTCGGCGTGTCCCTGATGATCTCGCCGCATCCGAGCTACCCGCCGCTCGAAATGGCGCACTTCGGGGCCTTGACGGTCAGCAACGGTTTTGCGTCCAAGAACCTGGCAACCTGGCACGACAATATTGTTTCGATTGACCGCTGCACTCCCGAAGCTGTTGCAGAAGCGGTTGCCGGGCAATGTTCGCGTTTCATCCATGACCCTGATTGCGGTTATCGGGGCAGGAGCCGGGCCCCCGGATATCTGGAAAATTCTCCGGCCTTTAATTTTCTGCCGCGTCTTGCCCAGGATCTTTTCCCGTGAATACAGGTGTCGCTGAACAGGTCGCCGGTGTGGTTATCCTCTATAATCCGGCAATCGGCGTTCTGGAAAACATATGCAGCTACCTTTCACAGGTAGGGGTGCTGTTTGCCATTGATAACTCCGAAACTCCCGATCCCGAATTCGGGAGACGGCTTGCAGCCGTATCGGGTGTGACGTATCACAGCAACGGAGGCAATCTCGGCGTTGCCAGCGCTCTTAATGCCGGCGCCAAGCTTGCCCTGGCAAACGGCTACGGTTATCTTCTCACCATGGATCAGGACAGCCGGGCGGTACCCGGAATGGTGTCCGCCCTGCTGCAATGCATGTCGAATGCAGATCCTGCCCGGGTCGGGATCGCTGCGCCGCTACATGTTACAAAACCTGACACCACTGCTGGGGATAGTGAAACCTGCAGAACCGTACAGTACGTCATGACTTCCGGTAATCTGCTCAACCTGCAGGCATATCAGGCTGTTGGCGCATTCAGGGAAGAGCTGTTCATCGACTTCGTTGATGTCGAATATTGTTTGAGGTTGAATGCTCATGGTTATTCGGTGTTTCAGGTGCTGAACACCCATCTGGATCATAAGGTTGGCGATCTTGTCA
The DNA here is from genome assembly GCA_964458105.1 of uncultured Geobacter sp. Classification (GTDB taxonomy): domain Bacteria; phylum Desulfobacterota; class Desulfuromonadia; order Geobacterales; family Pseudopelobacteraceae; genus JACRCG01. The sequence continues at coordinate 85,626 of CAYWJJ010000001.1, read as the reverse complement.
CCGTCGGATTTTCCGGTCCCGTATTCCGGATTACCAGCCACTCGCCGCTCCGCATGTATTATAAGACCCGCAATCGCTTTTTTGTTGCCGGTTTGTACCGCAAGGAGTTCCCGGCTTTCTGGTGGCGGGACAAATTGAGATTTCTGCTCGAAATCTGTCGTTTGATTCTTTTTGAGCCGGAAAAGGGTGCCAAAACCGCCATGCTGTGGCGCGGGTGGCGTGATTTCCGACGGGGAAGATATGGCAAATATGATGAGTGTCAGGCCTGATTGATGAAAATCGTGTTTCTTGCCCCCTTCGGCATCCGCCCCAAAGGTACGGTCATAGCGCGGATGTTGCCACTGGCGGCGGCCCTGCAGGAGCGCGGTCATCGGGTGACCATCATAGCGCCGCCATATACGAATCCTGAAGATGCAGGGCGAGAAGAGTTGCTGCGAGGAGTCAAGTTGCGAAATGTGCGGCTCGGCCCCGGCGGCAGGGCTTGCTCTGCTCCGGCGGTTGCGTGGCGCATGTACCGTGCGGCCATGGCGGAGAGGCCTGAACTGGTACATCTTTTCAAGCCGAAGGGGTATGGCGGCCTGGCGTTGTTGCTTATGAAGCTTCTTCGGAGCAAGCTCCCGATCTGCGTGGATACGGACGACTGGGAAGGAAAGGGCGGGATGAATGAACGACACGCCTATTCTTCCCTTGAAAAACGTGTCTATGCCTGGCAGGAAAACTCGCTGACCATTATGGCTGCTGGTGTGACGGCCGCCAGCAGGGCGTTGGAAGAACTGGTGCTGCGGCTTGGAGTTCCCGCTGAACGCCTTCTGTACCTGCCTAACTGTGTTGATCCGTTTCCGGTGGGCGACCGAAGTGCGGCCAGGCGGCGGCTCGGGATTGACGATGATGTTCCGGTGGTGCTGCTGTATACAAGGTTCTTCGAGTTTGACCAGCAGCTTTTATACGAACTTTTCAGGGAGGTTTCGAAGCGTTCACCCGCTTGTCGTCTGCTGGTTGTCGGAAGCGGCGCCAAAGGAGAAGAACAGGCTCTGCGGGACTCGGCACAAAAGTCGGGGTTCTCCGGCCGGCTGCTGATGACCGGTTGGGTTGAGGCCGCTCGGATTCCGGATCTTCTGGCGGCTGGCGATGTGGCGATATATCCCTTTCGTGATGATCTGGTAAATCGCACCAAGTGTCCGGCGAAACTGACGGAACTGATGCTGGCGGAGCGTGCGGTTGTTGCTGATCGGGTCGGCCAGTTGGCGGAATATATCCAGGATGGAAAAAGCGGCATTCTCTGCTGCCCCGGCGATTGGAGGGAGATGGCGGACAGGGTCGTTAAGCTGCTTGAAAATGAGGATCTCAGGCGGACCCTTGGCGTTGGCGCCCGCCGGCGGGTGCTGGATGATTTCGCATGGGATGCCGCTGCTGCAAGGCTGGAAGGATTTTATATGAACGTACTAAAAAAGGACGTTTTGTCATGACCGAACGTAGGAAAAACACGATCTGCATAGCGCTGCTGGCCGCTACCCTGGTGCTGATTTTCAGCAAAATTCTCTTCACAAACCAGATTATCCGGGCCCCCGATATCACCAGCGAATTTTACTGGATGATCAAATCCTACAAGGAAATATCATTTTCCGAACTGTTTAGGATAAAACTTTCCGCCGGTTGGGACCCGTTTGTCAACTCTGGTACAACCGATAACGGCGGCCTGGTGTCCCTGCAGTTTCTGCTATACCGTACCCTTATGTTCTGGCTGATACCGGAACCTGCCAACATCGCCTGGTTCATCGTTTTTCACCTGTTTGTGGGCGGAGCCGGGACTTTTTTCTTCTGCCGGACCATCGGCTGCAGCCTGCCCGCCTCGTTTCTGGGTGGGCTCATATTTGCCGCAGCTCCTGAAATCGCGACACTGATCAATGCCGGGCATGTGCAGAAAATTGCCACGATCAGCTTTGCGCCCTGGGCCTTTTACATGCTGGAACGCGGTTTCAGGGCAAAACGTGCGTTAATCTGGTTCATGGCTTGTGCCGTTACATTGGCTTTTCAGTTTTTCAACATGCACTGGCAGATCGCCTATTACACCTGCCTGGCGCTGGGAGTATATGGTATCGCCCGCAGCATAATGATCGTGCTGGATGATAATGAGGGGCGCGGCCGGATAACTCTGAAAATACTTGCACTCAACCTGACCCTGCTGTTCTTTTTTCTGACAACAGTGGCGATCTCTCTTATGCCGCTTGCATCCTGGTCAACTGAATCCACCAGGGGGGGCGGGGCCGGAAGCAGCAGCAGCGGCATGCAGGTGGAGGAGGCCATGTCCTGGTCTATGCCGCCCGAGGAGCTGGTCACGTTTGTGATACCCGGTTTCTTCGGACTTTCAAGGGAGGAGGGTGGCGGCAACACGGATGCCATCGGCTCCTATTACTGGGGACGGATGTTCTTTACCCAGACCAGCGACTATATGGGGTTGCTACCCTGGCTGCTGCTGCCGCTGGCTCTGATGTTCAAGCGGGATCGTTTTACCTGGCTGGCGCTGGCCGGGATTGTAGCCGGCCTGTTGTTTTCGTTCGGGAAATATACTTATTTCTACTGGCTGTTGTTCGAACACTTTCCAGGAATCAGCCATTTCAGGGTTCCCAAAATGATGATGATCATCCCTCTGCTGGCGCTGGCCTTTCTGGCAGCCCGCGGTCTTGACTGCCTGCTGGACCAGGAACTGCGGTCGACAAAAGCCTTTCGACGGTTTCTGTGGTCGGTGGCCGGTCTGGCGGGGGTGGTCGCCATTCTGTACCTGTCCGAGATAGCCGCCAGAGATTTCTGGCTGAGACTTTTCGGAGAGCAGATCTACCAGCCGACCCGTTATGAACAGGGACCGGCTCTGGTGGCGCGGCGCTGGAACAATCTGTTGCACGAAACCGGATTGGCGGCAATCATGGTCCTGGTTCACTGGCTTGCACTGCGATTTCTGCCGCGCCCCGGCCGTAACGGGCTTTTTATCGTAATCCCGCTGGTGCTGCTCTACCTGGTCGATATCGGCCGGGTCAATTCGCTGTTCATGTTGCTGCAGCCGGCCCCGCGCCGGGAATTTGCGGCAAAGACCGATATCATGAATCAGCTGGCTCCGATGTCCAAGGAGTTCCGTGTCGCGCCGCTGACCGAAGAAGACCCGATGCGATATGCATCAAATAAAATTCCGGTACTGTACACATCCAACCCGGTGCAACTCCGGCGCTGGCAGGAGCTGCTGGAACAGTTTTCACTAACCAGCGCCGTTCCGGACATGCTGAATGTGCGCTATCTGGTGATGCCTGTCGAGCAGTACCAGCAGGAAAAGGGCGTCTTGGGCAATCGCTATGTCCCTGTTTACCAGGCTTTGGATGGAAAACATCTGCTGCTTGAGAATCGAACGGTACTGCCGAAGGCCTGGCTGGTGCCGTCGGTAGTGGTTGAGCCGGACGGGGACAAACGTCGTGCCCTGTTGAACCATCCGCAATTTGCGCCGGCGCGATTCGGCCTGGTAGAATCCCAGCCACCGATACCTGTCGCCAGATACGATGGTTCACCGCAGCAACCTCCGGGCAGCGCCAGAGTGACACGTTATGAAGCTGATAACGTCGTTGTGGAGGCGCGGGTAACTGCTCCGGCCCTGCTGGTGATCGGTGACAAATACTTCAAGGGGTGGCGTTCGTTTGTGGACGGCGCTGCCGTGGAGAATGTACCGGTTAACCATGTGCTGCGCGGAGTTTATCTTGCGGCCGGCCCGCATAAGGTGGAATTCCGCTTCGATCCGCTCCCGTTCAAAATTGGCAAGTATCTGACACTGGGCTCCTTTGCTGCTTTTGCGGCAATGCTGGTACGCGAGTTTCTTTTGCAGCGCAAAAGGATGGATCATGAAGGCCTGTCCTGAACGGAGTCGAAGAAAGATGAAGGAGTGAGACCGCCGTGTTGACTCTGGATGATCTCAAGCTGTTTGATCTGCAGCTGTTTCAGCCGCGCCATGGTTACCGCTACTCGCTGGATGCCCTTCTTCTGGCACGTTTTTGTTCGGAATTGAAGCCGGACTCCAGCATCATTGACCTGGGAGCCGGTTGCGGAATTATTTCTCTGGTGCTGGCTCGGCTCAATCACGGGGCTTCCGTGGCGGCGGTCGAGAAGAATCACGACATGGCGGCGGTGGTTGAACGGAATATCCTGCATAACAAGCTTGACGGCAGGGTTTCAGTAATTGCGGAAGACGTCATGAATCTGCGTAAGTGTTATCCTGATTCAACTTTTGATCTGGTTGTCTCCAATCCTCCCTACCGGATAGCCCAGAGCGGCAGGATCAGTCCCCGTGCGGGGCGTGATGCCGCCCGGCATGAAACAACCGCCGGGCTGGCCGATTTTATGGCTGCCGCCAAATACCTGGTAAAACCGTCCGGCAGGATCTGCTTTATACAGCTTCCGTCACGTCTGGCCGAATTAACGGCTCTGGCGGTTCAGATGAAGCTGTCCGTGCTGCGTTTGCGAATGATTCACAACAATGTCGAATCACCGGCAACCATGTTCATGGTCGAACTTGCCAAGGGGAGGCGCAGTGCTCCGGTTGTGGAGCCGCCGCTGTTGGTGCGGGATATGGATGGAGAGTATACGGATGAGGTATGGCGGTGATGCTGCGAAGCAAGATGATATTAAGAAAAAAGGCATCCTCTGTCGCGAGGATGCCTTTTTTGCAAGTTGATTGAAAATCAGTTCTTTATCACCAGAAACAATTCCATCTTGTCGCCGTCGCCGATATGGATCGGAAAGCAGAGCGCAGTATGGGCTTCGGGTACCGGCAGACCGGTTGCCGGCGGGTGTATCGTGACCGGCGGGTTTATATTCATTACGACACCCATCTGGGAAGCTTTGGCGGCCACATTGCCGCAGACCACGTTGACAAACTCCATGACGGTATCTTCCAGAACTTCGGGCGGTTCGCCAGCAACCGACTCTTCGCGCAGAATGGCCTTGGCGACTGACTTTTGCAGTTCTTCTGAAACCGATACCAGGTAACGTGCTTCCACATCTCCGCTGAAATCCATGGCCGCCATCATGAAATTGGGCGGGAGCACCTCAACCTTGACACACTTGCCGGGACGGAATTGAAGGTCAAGCACACGTGTGATCATTTTGAAGGTCAGATCGGCGGTCATCTCCCAGATATTGCCGTTGGCAATGTTTCCGGGGAGTTCGATCTTATCGGAGACATACTGGGCCTGGTCGGCCTTGAAATCGGCCAGATGCTGCTGAAGGCTCTCGCTGGTCAGAGCACCAACCTGAACCAGCGCTTCGCCGATATACAGGTGGGTGTTTTTCTGTCGGGTGATGACATCATTAAGCTGCGTGAGCGTCAGAATACCCATCTCGACCAGCAGGTCACCCAGCTTCATATCCTTTGACATCTGGGCATTATGGGCACGTTCGATGTCTTTCTGGGTTATGTAGCCCATCGATACGGCCATTTCTCCCAGCTTGAGGTTCTTGTGATCCTGAAGATCGATTGCAGTGATCAAGGCGTCTCTGGAGACGATGCCCTGTTCCACTAGAAATTGTCCGAAAAATTTTACAGCCATATCTGCAACTCCTTGTCGCTGTTGTGTAAGCCGGGAATCAATACTTTCGAAGTACGTTGCCGGGTTCTGAATCAGAGTTCGCGCAGAATCCGCAGTACGTTGTCGGTTTCAAACGGTTTTGAAATTACATTCTTCGCACCGAGTTTCAGAGCTTCGGTGAACTTGTCGCCGACGCCACCCAGGGAGGTCACCATGACGACCTTGACATCCTTGTCCATGACGGACAGGGTTCGCAATGCTGTCAAGCCATCCATGCCGGGCATATTCATGTCCATGCAGATGATGTCCGGATTTTCGGAATGGTTCATCTTGATCGCTTCGGCGCCATTCTTGGCGTGCCCGATACAAACGAAATCGCCGGATTCGCCGATTATCTTTTCAAGCTGGCGGGCAACTGAAAGACTGTCATCAACTACGAGAACCTTCTTCATTTCCACGTATCCTCCTGTTAAGACTGTGCAGTCGTATCCGGACCGGCCGGTTACGGACTATTTAGTGCATATATGTGGGGAATGTATCTGAAACCGAATTAAATGTCAAAAGTATGTTTGGCTTTTCATGGCTGCCTGATGTGTGGTACATTATGCAAAAATTTTTACAAGGAGATTTATACAAATGCAGAAAATCAATTTATCAGCATGGTTTTTAAAAGGATTTGCACTGGCGGCGCTGGTCGCTTGCGGCACATTCGTTCAGGCTGCTGAACCGGAAGCCAAGAAGGACCCTGTCAGCACTCCTGCGGCCGCCGCTCCCGCTGCCGACATCAAGGGGCCTGTTGCCAAGGTCAACGGCGCTACGATTGATGCCATCGAACTGCGGCGCGCAAGAAAAGTTCTGCTGCGCGGCCAGCCTGTTCCTGACGGGCAGCAGGCTGCCGTGGATAAGCAGGCCCTGGAACAGCTGCTTTCCGCCGAACTTCTGTACCAGGCCGCTGCCAAGATGGAAGTGAAAGACATGGACAATCTGGTTGACGAAAAACTGGCCCAGGGAAAGGCACGTTTTGCCAATGAGCAGGATTTTGCCAAGGCGATCAAGGACCTGGAGATGGATGAGAAAGATCTGCGCGATTATACCCGCCGGGATCTGCTTATTTCCAAATTTGTAGAATCAACCATCGTGCCGAAGGTCAAGGTTACGGAAGAAGAAGCCCGAAAATTCTACGACCAGAATCCTGATAAATTTACACGCAGCGAATCGGTAAGGGCCAGCCATATACTGATCGGAACTGACTCGAATACATCCGCGGAAGACAAGAAAAAAGCGCGTGAAAAGGCTGAAAAACTCCGCAAGGATCTGGTTGGCGGAGCTGATTTTGCCAAGCTGGCCAAGGATAACTCAACTTGCCCCAGCAGTCAGCAGGGAGGTGATCTGGGGTCATTCGGCAAAGGGCAGATGGTGCCCCCTTTCGAACAGGCTGCTTTTGCTATGAAACCGGGTGAAATAAGCGATGTCGTTGAGACGCAGTTCGGTTATCACATCATCAAGCTGACGGAAAAGAAACCGGCCGAATCGGTTTCCTTCAAGGAAGCACAGGCAAGAATCGAAGAGTATCTGAAGGGGCAGAAGGTAAATTCGGCTGTCATGGATTATGTTGCCGAAGCCAGAAAGAGCGCCAAAATAGAGATTCTGCTCAAGTAAAATCCTGCGGGCCGCCAATGTCGGAATAAATGCAACGGCCATTCGGTTTTCCGGGTGGCCGTTTTTTATAATCCGCCGGCTGATTTGGTAGTCGCGGTGGATTTTTCATGTTATCAATGAAACAGGTGTTTATAACGTTGACAGATCGGGCGGATGCTTAGTATGGGGATGAAAAGGTATTCACTTAAGAGTGCGTACTGTTTCTATGCGATCAAAATCGTTGTAATCTATGCCTTGTTCGGCAGCGCCTGGATTCTTCTGTCCGATAATGTACTGGCGTGGCTGGTGCATGATCCGGCTGTGCTGACCAGAATCTCCACCTATAAAGGGCTTCTGTTTATTACGCTTACATCCCTGCTGCTCTACTCTCTTATCAAACGGCAAGTTTCACAAATAAACCTCCAGACTTCGAAGTTGCAAAAAATTTCCGGATTTCAGCAGGCTATTCTTGACAATGCCGCCTACGCCATAATTACCACCACCACTGACGGTATCATCACCAGTTTCAATCGTGCTGCCGAAAACATGCTCGGTTACGGCGAGGACGAGCTGATCGGTAAACAGACACCGCTGCTGTTCCATCTGCCGGAGGAAATCTCAGCCAGGAGCAGCGAGTTGTCCAGGCGTTTCAATGAGCAGATAACCGGTTTTGAGGTATTCGTGGCTCTCGCCCTGCGAAATGAGCCCAACGAGCGCGACTGGACTTATGTCAGGAAAGACGGAGCTAAAGTCACCGTCCGGTTGGGGGTTACTGCGATGAGGGATGAGGCTGGACATGTCACGGGATACCTGGGGCTTGCCGGCGATATTTCGGATCATCGCCAGCTGGAAGAGCAGATACGCCAGCAACAGAAGATGGAGAGTATCGGAATGCTGGCAGGCGGCATCGCCCACGACTTCAACAATATCCTGGCGCCGATTTTTGTGTACGCCGAGTTGATCCGCAAGCAGTTCACTGACAGTGATCTAATTCACAAGAGGGCTTCCGCCATTCTGGAATCCGCCGTCAAGGCCAGGAATCTCGTCAGTCAGCTGTTGAGCTTCGGTCGTAAGCAATTTCTGTCAAAGCAACGGTTTGACCTGAACGAGATTGTCAATACTTTCAGTGAAATTTTGCGTCGTACAATCCGCGAGAACATAACCATCCGCATCTCTCTCAATTCTGCTCCCTGTCCGGTTCTGGCCGATCGTACCCAAATCGAACAGATTTTGCTCAACCTGGCGGTCAATGCGCAGGATGCCATCAGCGGAAATGGGTCAATTACCATCGAGACCGGTTATGTCATATTCAACGACGAGTATTGCGGACTGCACCCGGGCACTTCTCCGGGACGGTACGTGATGTTGAGTGTCGCCGACAGTGGTTGCGGCATCAGCGACGAGGCGCTGCCGCACATTTTTGAGCCGTTTTTCAGCACCAAGCAGGTCGGCCACGGGACCGGCCTGGGTCTGTCAACGGTCTATGGCATTGTCAAGCAGCACGAAGGGACAATAAACGTGCAGAGCAGTTTGGGGCAGGGGGCCGTCTTCACCGTCTACCTCCCATTTGCAACGGGCGATGAAGCCGGACTGCAGGACAATTCTCCACCGGCGGATTTCCGGATCGAGACCAGGCATGCCACCATATTGCTGGTGGAGGATAATGTGATGGTCATGGAAATGGCTCGCGAATTGTTGGAGAGTAAAGGCTACAAAGTGCTGACGGCCGACTTGCCGGAAGATGCCGTTGCCATTGCACGCCGGCAAGCGGATATAGATCTGCTGCTGACCGATGTGGTCATGCCACAGATGAACGGCCCGGAACTGTATCAGAAAATCAGGGCGCTTGTCCCCGCTATCAAGGTGCTCTACATGTCGGGCTACACCAGCAATGTGGTTATGAACAACACCGCCATGGGTGAGGACGATTGCTTCATCTCCAAACCCTTCACCTCGGCAGCTCTGATCGGCCGGGTTGCGCGGATTCTGGAACCGGTTATGGCGCCTGACTATTCTGTACGTGAGAAAAATGATTCAAAATCCACACAGCCTGAGTGAACAGAACTGAGCGGTAGCGGAGGCATTTGTACTTTGAACACACCAATCCATTCCAATCAAAAGCTGACCATACTGGTAGTCGAAGACGAACATTATGTCAGGGAGTCCTTGAAAGCCTATCTGGACGACATTGGCTACCGGGTGCTGGAGGCTGAAAACGGCCGGATCGGGTTGGAGATGATTCGCTCCGAACCCCCGGATTTGGTCATTACCGACCTGCGGATGCCTGTCATGGACGGTTTCGCACTGGTTGAGGCAATTACGGCGGAATTCGAATCTATGCCGATAGTTGTTGTTTCTGGAGTAGGTGCGCTGGATGAAGCGGTGCGGGCCATGCGCCTGGGAGCCTGGGATTATCTGTCCAAGCCGATCTTGAATTTCGATGAACTGCAGATCACCCTTGAGAGGTGTCTTGAGCGGGCCGTAATCAAACATGAGCTGGAGCGTCTGCGCCGTCACCTCTCGGACGGAACGCTGGATGATGAATCCGCTTTCAGCAGCATCATCACTGCGTCACCACGGATGCGTGCAATCTTCCTGTATCTGGAGTCGGTCGCCCCGTCCCGTCAACCGGTACTGATCACCGGAGAAACCGGTACCGGAAAAGAGCTTATTGCCAGGGCGATCCATACTCTGAGCGGCCTCGAAGGCCCGTTCGTGGCGATCAATCTGGCCGGACTGGATGACACCATGTTCAGCGACACACTCTTCGGTCATCAGCGCGGCGCTTATACCGGAGCTGACCGGGTCCGCGAGGGGTTGATTCGCCAAGCGTCAGGCGGCACGCTTTTTCTGGACGAGATCGGTGATCTGTCCCCCGGATCGCAAATCAAACTGCTGCGTCTGCTCCAGAATGGTGAATACCTGCCGCTCGGTGCCGACAAGCTGCAGCGGAGCGACGCCCGGATCGTGGCCGCCACGCATGCCGACCTGAAATGCAGGATGGAGCAGGAGTTGTTTCGCCCCGATCTTTATTACCGGCTCTGCAGCCACCGTGTGGAGCTGCCGCCGCTTCGCGACCGCCTTGACGATCTTCCGCTGCTGACCGCCCATTTCCTCAAAAAAGCGGCTGCCCTGCTCGGTAAAGCGGCCCCGACCGCTCCAGCCGAACTGAACCGCTATCTGGCAGCCTATCGTTTTCCAGGTAATATTCGTGAACTGGAAGCGATCATCCATGATTCGGTTGCCCGCTCGGCGGGGCGCATCCTGCCATTGGAGCCGATCGTTGCGGCGATCGGCACAGATCTGCGGCTACCCATATCTGCTGTCACGGCCATCGGCCAATGTCCTGTCTGTCCATTTGCCGATAAATTCCCGACCCTCAAGGCTGCCGAAGATCTTCTGATCTCGGAGGCGCTGCGTCTGGCCGGGAATAACCAGCGTCTGGCCGCCACCTACCTGGGGATAACCCGCCAGGCACTCAATAAACGATTGTCACGGCAAGAACATTAAAGTCTGATTATAGCCACCCCTGCGACAAATGTTGCGGGGGCAACTTTCGTCCGCAGCAAACAAATTCCGCAATTATAGTTGTTTAGCTCACCTCGTGCCTGAAATCTGTCAATCCACGTCGCACCCCCGCCAAAAAAACAAACTCATAATGTTCCGAAATGACTAAGTAAAATATCGTGCATGTGTTGGCATACACCCTGCTCTATAAGCCAGCATGCAAAGCCGGATTCGAGCGGAGAATCTCATGCATGAGGATAACACTGTAATTCGATCTCTTTTGATTCAGCAAGAGCAGGAAATAACTTTCAAAACAGCAAAGACGGCGAGGTCGTGATGAGTATCGAAATTATCAAAACATCAAGAGTATGTCTGGATGGCGACTGGTCCATGAATGGTGTCGCTGAAAAGTTTCCGATCCTGGCAAATTATCTTGCCGGTGTGTTGGGCGCTGAAGCTTCCGTTGAACAGCAAAGCTGTCCCTCCAAATCTTTTCCGGAAATAGACCTGACAGGAATTACCGACTTCGATGCTTGCGGCTGCCAACTTCTGGCGCTGTTTATCCGCAGCCTGAAACGAAACGGCGTCACAGTTCATCTGATCAACATGTCTGATGCATTAAGATCCAAAATTAATTTTTTTGGTTTTGGCCGCGAATTGAATCTACCTCTCTGAATTACCAAGGAAATCTGCATGACTGACTCCGGCCGGAATAACAACATAGATCTCAACCAGTTCAACCAGGTGTTTTTCGAGGAGTGTGCTGAACACCTGGCCGAGATGGAGCAGATTCTGGTCTCGCTGACTGATGCCGAACCGGACGGAGAACAGCTCAACGCTATTTTCAGGGCTGCGCATTCGATCAAGGGGGGGGCCGGCATCTTTGGTTTCCAGGATATGACCGTCGTAACTCATGTGCTGGAATCTTTGCTGGACCGTATCCGTAATCACGAAATACCATTCAGCACGGCCATGGTTGATCTGTTTCTTGAGGCGGGTGACGTGATTTCGATGCAGTTGGCCGGGCATCGTGACGGGGCATGGGTGCGGCAGGAATCCATCGACCTGATTCGTGGCAAACTGTTGCAGGTAATCGATTCCGGGACCGTTGACCATTCACCGGTTACAGATGCTTCAGAGCAAACAGTTGCCCCAGGGGATCCATCAATGACGGATTCCGGTAATCGGGAGACTTCCAGCCGCTGTTACAAGCTCGAATTCACACCCGATCCGGATATCTTCAAGCGCGGCATCCGTCTGGAAAGTCTGTTCAACGAACTGGAGGAGCTTGGCGAACTGACCGTGACTGCCGAACTGCCGTCAAACTCCGATTTCAGTGCAATAGATCCTGAAATATGTGTCAGTGCCTGGCATCTCACTCTTGGCACGACTGCCAGCGAAGCGGATATACGCGATATTTTTGAGTTTGTGGCGGATGTGGATCAATTGAAGGTGCTTGAAGTAGTCAGCAATCCTGGTGACGGTACGCATGTCTCTAAAGTTGAAGCCGGCTCGGCAACCGATGAACCGGAAATCATTGGCAAGACGCAGTCCGGCAATCAGTTGGTGGATGTTGTTGAAACGGCTGCGGGACGCAGAGCCTACGATAAAAATGAATTGGCCCCTGGCGCATACGGTCGCCGTACCAGCGAGGCCGAGTCGTCGATCCGTGTCGGCGTCACCAAGGTTGATCAGCTGATCAATCAGGTCGGAGAACTGGTTATTACACAACTGATGCTGGCCCAGTCGGCCGCCGGCCTCGACCCGGTGCTGTATGAGAGCCTTCATCGCTGCCTGTTGCAGCTGGAGCGGAACACCCGCGATCTGCAGCAGAGTGTCATGTCGATCCGGCTGGTGCCGATCAGTATCGTGTTCAGCCGCTTTCCCCGCATGGTGCGCGAACTGGCCGCCAAACTCGGCAAACATGTGGAGTTGAAAACGGTCGGCGACTCGACCGAACTGGATAAGGGACTGATCGAAAAAATCACAGATCCGCTGACGCACCTGGTTCGTAATTGCATGGATCACGCTCTGGAGTTACCCGAGGTGCGGATTGCCGCCGGAAAAGAGCCCGGGGGAACGATCACCCTGCGTGCTTCGCAAATCGGCGGACGGATCGTAGTTGATGTGATTGACGATGGAGCCGGTCTCAATCGTGCCAAAATCCTCGCAAGGGCTTCTGAAGGAGGTATCCCGGCATCCGAAACGATAAACGACGAGGATGTTTGGCAGCTGATTTTTGCCCCCGGTTTTTCCACTGCCGATGCGGTCACCGATATCTCCGGACGCGGAGTGGGCATGGACGTCGTGCTGCGCAATGTGCAGTCGATCGGCGGCAAGGTCAACATCACGTCCGAACCGGGCAAAGGTACGCGGGTTACCATCAGTCTGCCGCTGACACTTGCCATCCTGGACGGGCTTTCGGTCGCTGTCGGAGGCGAGAAGTTCATTATTCCGCTCAATTCGATTGTCGAGTCTCTCCAGCCAACTGCAGCAAGCCTGAAGACAGTTAACGGCAAATCCGTAGTTCATGTGCGCGGCGACTACATTCCGATCATCCCCTTGTACCAACTGTTCAATTTGGAAGCTCTCGTTACGGAACCGGAAAAGGGAATCCTGGTTCTGGTTGATGTTGATGGAGATAAGGCGGCTGTACTGGTGGATGCCCTGCTGGATGAACACCAGGTAGTAATCAAGAGTATCGAAACAAATTACCGCAAGGTGGATGGCACCGCCGGGGCTACCATTCTGGGAGACGGCCGGGTCGCCCTGATTCTGGATGTCAATTCGTTAATACGCATGAGAAAGCAGAAAGCAGAGATTTCATGAATTACATCATATGGAGGTAGCGCACATCATGCATACAGGTCAGGAGCTTACTGACAGAAACGTAAAGAGCATTGCTTCGGAGTACCTCACCTTCACCCTGGGCAACGAGGAATACGGGATCGACATCCTCAAGGTCCTGGAAATTCGAGGTTACGATACGGTGACCCACATCGCCAATGCCCCGGAATTCATCAAGGGGGTAATCAATCTGCGGGGCGTGATTGTTCCGATTGTCGACATGCGGATCAAATTCAAGGTCGGCGAGCCGTCCTACAACGAATTTACCGTGGTGATCATCATTAATGTTCTGGGGAGGATCATCGGGATGGTGGTTGACGGCGTATCCGACGTTGTGGCGCTGAGTCCGGAGCAGATCAAGGCGGCACCGGAAATGGGCGCTGCGATGGCCACCGACTACATCACCGGACTCGGCACGCTGAACGATCAGATGCTGATCCTGGTTGATATTGAAAAGCTGATGAGCAGTGAAGAGATGCAGGTCATGGATCTATCGAACCAACCCTGATTAACGGGATAACACCTTACCAAATAATATTTCACTGAAAGGCGGTATTTGCATGAAAATCAACAGTTTTAAGAACTGGAAGATCCTGTCCAAGATCCTGAGCATTTCAATCACCACCATCGTGCTGCTGGTCCTGGGGGTTCTGTTCTACATCCTCCCCTATTTGGAAAAACAGCTCATGAACGAGAAGATTGCGGCGACAAAAGGGGTCGTGGAGGTGGCATCTTCCATGATAACCAGCCTTCAGGAAGATGTGAAAAACGGTGTGCTGAATATTGAAGATGCCAAAAAGCATGCTTTGGATCAGATTCATGACCTCAGATATAACGGCAACGAATATTTCTGGGTTAACGACATGGAACCCAAGGTGCTGATGCATGGCATCAATGCCGATCTGGTCGGTAAGAATGTCACCGATGTCAAGGATCCTAACGGCAAACAACTCTTTGTCGAGATGGTCAAGGTTGCCAAGGAAAAGGAAGCCGGCATTGTCGAGTATCAGTGGGTAAAGCCGGGAGCGTCCAAGCCGGTGGATAAGATAACTTATGTAAAATTGAACAAAGAGTGGGGCTGGATCGTAGGCAGCGGCATCTACGTGGATGATGTCAAGATGCAGGTGGCCAAGATGCGCTGGCAGATCCTGGGGGGCACACTGCTGCTGGCGCTGGTGATCTTCGCATTTGCCTGGGTGGTTGCCCGCAAGATCAAAGAGGCCCTTGACATGGCCATCAGCGTGTCGGAGCAGATCGCGGCCGGTGACCTGACCGTGAGGATCGACGTTGACAGCCAGGATGAGACCGGTCATCTGCTGGCGTCGCTGAAAGAGATGAATGAGGGCTTGGCAAGGATTGTCGGCGAGGTAAGAAACGGCGCCGACTCCATCGCCACCGCTACCGAACAGATCGCTGCCGGAAATGCCGATCTTTCACAGCGAACCGAAGAGCAGGCATCGGCACTTGAGGAAACCGCCTCCAGCATGGAGGAGTTGACCTCCACCGTCAAGCAGAACGCCGACAACGCCCAGCAGGCCAATCAGCTGGCGATCAGTGCCAGCGGCGTGGCGGTAAAAGGTGGTGATGTCATCAACAAGGTTGTGCGCACAATGGAATCGATCACCGACAGTTCCCGCAAAATCTCCGATATCATCGGCGTAATCGACGGCATAGCCTTCCAGACCAATATCCTGGCACTGAACGCGGCGGTTGAAGCGGCCCGGGCCGGTGAACAGGGTCGAGGCTTTGCAGTTGTGGCTGCCGAGGTGCGCAGCCTGGCCCAGCGCAGTGCGGCGGCAGCCAAGGAGATCAAAGCCTTGATCGAGGATTCGGTCGGCAAGGTGCAGGATGGCAGCAGACTGGTGGAAGAGGCCGGGCATACGACCCAGGAGATAGTCACCAGCATCAAGCGCGTGACCGATATCATGGCCGAGATCTCGGCCGCCTCTTTGGAGCAGTCCAGCGGCATCGAACAGGTCAATACAGCCATCACCCAGATGGATGACGTAACCCAGCAGAATGCCGCGCTGGTGGAACAAGCCGCCGCGGCAGCCGAGTCGCTGGAGGAGCAGGCCCAGCAACTGGTGCAGGTCGTTACCCGTTTTAAGCTGGAAGAGTCCGCTCAGCCTCAGAAGCTTTCTGCTGAAAAAAAGGCCCGCAGGATACAGGCCCTCCATCCGGAAATATCTGCAAGGAAAGTTGACCGGCTGGATGCCCCGAAAAGCCGGAAAAAAGCCGATTCGCTTAAACTGGCTGCACCAAAGGCTGCCGATGCGGATGATGACTGGAAAGAGTTCTGATAGTTTGAGCATGAGAGGTGACCCTTGATGGTAGCCCGTTGGGAGCGGTGAATGCCGGATAAAACTGATACTAAACAACCGGCGTCGGGAGCAACTTTTGGTGAAAAGGAACTGTACATGTTCCCTTTTACCACCGAAGAGTTCCATCATATCCGAAACCTGATTTATCGTATGGCCGGCATTTCCCTGGCCCCCTCCAAGAAGGACCTGGTTTACAGCCGCCTGGCCCGCCGTCTCAGGGCCAGGCGGCTGGATTCATTCGGGGCATACATCCGTCTTCTGGAAGGTGACGACCCGCGGGAGCGTGAGGAGTTCATCAATGCGCTTACAACCAATATGACCTCCTTTTTCCGGGAGGCGCACCACTTCCCGATTCTCTCAAAACATCTCGGCGACATCCCGAAATCAACTCCGATATCGATCTGGACCTGCGCCTCATCCAGTGGCGAGGAACCATATTCCATAGCAATGACGGTCGTTGAACAGTATCGGACCTTCAACGCTCCGGTAAAAATACTCGCCACGGACATCGACACCAATGTGCTGGAGAAGGCCAGGCAAGGGGTGTATCCGCTCGATCAACTGCAGAAAATTCCTCCGGATCAGCTCAAACGTTATTTTCTGAAGGGTGATGGGAAAAATGCCGGTTTTGCCAAAGTCCGTCCTGAACTTCAGCAGATGATTACCTTCAAACGCTTCAACCTGCTGGATGAACAGTGGGGGATACGCGAGAAGTTCGACGCCATTTTCTGCCGGAATGTGATGATCTATTTTGATAAAAACACCCAGTACGAAATCCTTAAAAAAATGCGGCCCTGCATGCAGCCCCACGGCCTCTTCTTTGCCGGCCATTCGGAGAGTTTCCATCACGCCGCCGACCTGTTCAAGGTCTGCGGCAAAACTGTCTATTTACCGAAAAACTGACCGCAATGCACAGGGGCAGATATTTTACGGCAAGCAGCTACTATGACCGGATATTTGACACGAGGGCCGTCAAGATACTCCCCGGGCAGTATCATGCCAGCGACGACGGCACAATCATAACCACCGTGCTCGGTTCATGTGTTTCAGTTTGTCTTTATGATGCCGCCAATTGTGTCGGCGGCATGAATCATTTCATGCTGCCGGGATATACCGGTGATCCATGCAAATCCGGAAACGGCTCAGCCCGCTACGGAATACATGCCATGAAACTGCTGATCGAACATGTCATTCGTCTGGGTGGCGAACGCGCAAAGCTGGCGGCAAAGGTTTTCGGCGCCGGCAGGGTCATGGACGGTGCCAGTGATGTAGGCCGGCAGAATGCCGATTTTGCCATGTGCTACATGAGGGAACAGAAGATACGGATCGCCGCGGTTGATGTGGGCGACACATTTCCGCGGAAAATTTATTTTTCCCCCGCAACCGGCCAGGTATTCGTGAAGCGGATTAAGAACCGGGAGCTGTCTCCGAAACTGTTTCAGCCATTGTTTGCAAACGGCGACACGAACCTGTCGCTGAAGGGATAACATTATGTCGATCAAAGTTCTTGTCATAGACGATTCAGCCCTGATTCGGAGCCTGCTGACCGAAATCATCAGTAAGCAGCCGGATATGGAGGTGGTCGGAACCGCTCCGGATCCGCTGGTGGCGCGGGAAAAGATCAAGGCACTCAATCCCGATGTGCTGACCCTGGATGTGGAAATGCCGAAGATGGATGGCCTGGCCTTTCTGGAGAAGCTGATGCGGCTGCGGCCGATGCCGGTGGTAATGGTGTCGTCCCTGACCGAAAAAAGTTCGTCCGTTACCCTGCACGCCCTGGAACTGGGGGCCTTTGATTTTGTTACCAAGCCCAAAATTGATATCCGCAATGGACTGCAGGAGTATGCCGAGGAGTTGACCGACAAGATTCGCGGGGCTGCCAAGGCACGTCTGCGACAGCCGTCAGCTCGAAGCTCGGCACACATTGCTGCGCAACAGAAAAACAGCGCCGACGTAGTGCTGGCTGCCGAGCATCACGGCTTTTCCACTACCGAAAAGGTGATTCTGCTGGGCGCTTCCACCGGCGGTACCGAGGCCTTGAAGGAGGTGCTGGTGGATATGCCCGCCGACTGTCCCGGGATACTGATCACCCAGCATATGCCGGAAGCATTTACCAAAACTTTTGCCAAGCGTCTCGACGGTCTCTGCGGTATCGCGGTGAAAGAGGCAGCTCATGGCGAACGCGTTCTGCCGGGACACGCCTATCTGGCTCCCGGCAATCGTCATCTGCTGCTGA
The DNA here is from genome assembly GCA_964458105.1 of uncultured Geobacter sp. Taxonomy (GTDB): domain Bacteria; phylum Desulfobacterota; class Desulfuromonadia; order Geobacterales; family Pseudopelobacteraceae; genus JACRCG01. The sequence continues at coordinate 67,516 of CAYWJJ010000001.1, read as the reverse complement.
AAAGAAGCGGCGCCAATTATGTAACCGAACTGTCGGCCGGTCCGGCCGTGAGCCGTCACCGGCCATCGGTGGATGTTCTGTTTCGCTCGGCGGCAAATTGTGCCGGAAAAAACGCAATCGGCATAATTATGACCGGCATGGGAGATGACGGCGCCGCCGGCCTGCTGGAGATGCATCAGGCCGGGGCGTATACGCTGGCCCAGAACGAGGAAAGCTGTGTTGTGTTCGGTATGCCGAAAGAGGCGATTGCCCGGGGCGCTGTCGATGAGATCGTACCACTGCAGGATATGTCCAGGCGTCTCTCCTGCTGGCTGTCATCCCAGGGCAAGCGCGGTTTCAGGGTATAAACTGTAGTTGAAATATTGACCGTGGTTATAATGCAAAGGAGTCGGAAAATGGATGCCAAGGTGATGCTTGTCGATGATGAGGATATGATCAGAGAGTCGGTTGAACTGTTCTTTAAGTCCGAGGGGGTCAAGATTCTGACTGCGGCGAGCGGCGACGATTGCCTCGATTATCTGGAGGGGGGCTTTCGCGGAGTGATCCTGATGGATGTCATGATGCCGGACATGAATGGCTGGGATACGATTCGCAGGATAGTGGAGAACGATTTGTACGACGGGAACATCATAGTCATGCTCACGGCCCTGGACGCGCCTGACAACAAAATGGACGGTATACAGGAGTATGTCACCGACTATCTGACCAAGCCGTTCAATCCGGACGAGTTGATGGAAATCCTCCAGTATTATTCCAGTCTCCTGAATTCTGCGGTGCCTGGCGATGGTCAATAACAACATCGTCTTGATCGGAGTCTCGACCGGCGGCCCGATCGCTCTCAAACGGCTGTTCGCCGAGCTTCCTCCGCTGGACGCCGCCATTGTGATCGTGCTGCATATTCCCCCCGGTATGGATTACAAAATTGCCAGAGGGCTTGATGAAGTGGCCTCCATGCCGGTGGCTCTGGCCGTAGATGGCGAATATCTGAGCAGTGGACGGGTATATCTGGCAACGGGAGGTTTTCACCTTAAGCTGGAAGGCAACAACCGCATCGTTCTGGAGGAGGGGCCGAGAGTCAACTTCGTTCAGCCTTCCGTCGATGTGGCGATGAAGTCTCTGCTGAAGCCGCTGAAGCGTAAGCTAATTGTCGGGATCATTCTGACCGGGATGGGCAGGGATGGTGCCGAAGGGCTCCGGCATGTCAAATCACTGGGCGGGATTACTATTGCTCAGGATCAGGAATCCTCTACGATCTACGGCATGCCGAAGGCTGCCGTGGAAACAGGGGCGGTGGACTATATATTTCCTCTTAAAAAAATTGGAAACAAACTTGTTGAACTATTGAACTGACGCAGGAGGGTACGAAGATTATGTCAAAGCTGATCATGACTGCCGATGATTCGGCCAGTGTACGTCAAATGGTTGTTTTTACGCTAAAACAGAACGGTTACGATGTCGTTGAAGCTGTGGATGGCAAGGATGCCCTTGGCAAGCTTGCTTCGCAAAAAGTCGATATGCTGCTTACCGATCTCAATATGCCTAATCTGGATGGTATCGGCCTGATCAAAGGGGTGAGAGGAGGAACGCTCAACCGGATGATCCCGATTGTCATGCTCACCACCGAGTCGCAGGATTCCCGCAAGGCAGAAGGGAAGGCAGCTGGAGCCACCGGGTGGATTATCAAGCCGTTCAAGCCGGAACAGCTGATTGCGGTCGTTAAGAAGGTTCTTGGGTAAATGTAATTCAACGCAACTGGCCGCGGTCATTTATTCGCGGTTATTAAGAGATGCTAATGCCGACAAACTACTACCAACAGATCAGACGTAAATTTATCCTTGCCGTGGCAACGGTGTTGACCGGGTTGGTCGGACTGTTCTTCTGGGAAAGTGCCCGTGAATACCGGGTGACCATTTCCGGGGTCGAAAAACGTTCCGCCAGCTATGCCAACGCCCTCAAGGAACATGCCGAGCGGGTCTTTGGCGAAGCGGACAATACGTTGCAGGGGCTGATCGAAGAGATCGGGGCAAATGGCGGACTGCCGTACACGCAGCAGAAATCATTTTACCGGTTGCTGCGCAACCGGCAAAAAAGCGGGCCGCAATTGAGTTCCATTTACGTCGTTGACAAAAACGGGGATATCGTCGCCCATTCCCAGGAATTCCGGATGAAGCCGATCAATCTGACTGACCGCGATTATTACCTACATCACCGCGATAATCCATCTTCCGGCCTGTTCATCTCAAAACCCTTCATAAGCCGGGTAAGCGGTACCAGGCGCTTCAGCATCTCCCGCCCCTTGAAAGACGGCAAAGGCCAATTCAACGGCCTGGTGTCCGCTACATTCGAAGCCGACTATTTTCAAAAGTTCTATAAAACCATCGATCTGGGTAATAACGGCCGCATCATTCTCTCGACAACCGCCGGCGATATACTGGTGATCGAGCCGTTATTAGAAAAGCCTTTTGCCCAAGACTATAGATCATCGGTACTCTTTTCAAAGTATATGCTGAACGCACTGACCGGTACCCATCATGCAGTCTCTCCCATCTCGAATACCATGCGGATCATGTCCTACAGCAGGTTTGCGGGATATCCTGTTGTGGCAATTGTTTCAATTGACAAGCAGGACGTGGTCGGTCAGTGGCGGGTCACCTTCTACAAGCAGGGTGCGATTGTCTTCCTGCTGTCGGTCTTTATTGTGGTGCTTTCCTTTCTTTTTCTCCGGCAGCTGCGACGCTTTGAGATGAAATCTCTGCAGCTTGAAGCGCAACAGCAGGAGACGGTTGTCAAGGCGGAAATGATAGATTCCGCCCTGGATGCCATTCTTCTGCTGGACGAAAAGGGGTGTCTGCTGCAGTTCAATAATGCCCTTTGCAGCCTGACCGGCCGCAGCCGCAGCGAGCTGGAGACGATGAAACTTCAGGATTTCGTGTCGTCAAACAGAGTGGACAAGGTGGAGGATAGCATTCGACAGATCCTGCCGTCCGGCCAGACGGTCTTTGAGTCGGAGTTTGTGCAAGCATCGGGTGCAGTCGTGCCGATCGGGGGGTATGCCAGGTCGGTCGAGATCGGCCAACGTCAACTCGTGCTGAGTGTGATACGCGACATAAGCGCACGAAAAGCGTACGAACAGACCCTGATAAAGTCCGAACTTCGCGAACGGATATGTGCCGAAATTCTGGAACGGATTGCCGGTAATGATCCTTTGCCGCAGTTGCTCGCGTTCATCGCCCGTGCCGTTGAAAAGGAGAGCCCTGGAGCACTCTGTTCGATCATGCTGGCTGACGAGGAAGCCAATCGGCTGCTGAGCGCTGCCGCTCCCAGTCTGCCGGATTCCTATAATCGTGCGGTCAACCGCACCAGGATAGCCGAGGGGGTCGGGTCGTGCGGCACGGCCGCCTTTCGCCGGAAACGGGTCGTGGTGGAGGATATAAATAATCATCCCTTCTGGGAAGGGTTTGCCCCGGTACGGGAGGCAGGGCTGGGGTCCTGCTGGTCAGAGCCGATCGTTTCATCAGCCGGCCAGTTGCTCGGCACCTTTGCCATATATCATCACCGGCCGGCTGTCCCTGGGGATGAAGAAATCAGGTTGATCGAACAGGCGGCCGCTTTTGCCGCTATCGCCTTGGAACGGAGCCGGAACGAAGCAGAGCGGTCCAGACTTGAACTTCAGCTGGGGCAGTCGCAAAAGATGGAGGCCATTGGACATCTGGCCGGCGGAGTTGCCCACGATTTCAATAATCTGCTGACACCGATCATTATCTATGCCGAACTGCTCAAGCGGACGCTGAGCAATGAAGAAAAACTGCTGCCACAGATTGACGGCATCATCAAGGCCTCACAAAAGGCGCGCGACCTGACCCAGCAACTGCTCAGCTTTGGCCGCAATCAGATCATGCAGATGCAGGTCGTCGACCTGAACGAGGTCATTTCATCGTTTTACTCCATCGTGCGCCGGACACTGCGCGAAAGTATCGATATCAACCTGCAGCTCTCTTCGCAAGCCGCCATCATCAGCGCCGACCGCTCCAAGCTTGATCAGGTCGTTCTGAACCTGGCTATCAATGCCCAGGATGCCATTGGTGAAACCGGAAAAATCACCATAGAAACCGGACAGGTCATGATTGACGATGAATATGCTCGACTGCATCCCGGCATGCGGGTCGGCGATTATATCCTGCTGGCATTCAAGGATGACGGTTGTGGCATGAGCGACGAGAACCTGCGGCACATATTCGAGCCGTTTTTTACCACCAAACAGGTCGGCCACGGTACCGGTCTTGGCCTTGCAAACGTGTACGGCATTGTCAAACAGCATAACGGCTACATTGCGGCGGTCAGCAAGCTTGGCGGTGGCACTACTTTCAAGATTTATTTTCCTATGGTGAACGAGCAGCCGGTCGAAGTCGGCGATGTAGCGTACCCGGTTGCTGATTGTGCCGCTGGCGAGACAATCCTGCTGGTTGAGGACAACGAAATGGTTCGTGTCATGACGACCGAGTTGCTGGAAGAATTTGGTTACAAGGTGCATGTCGGCGAATCACCCGAACATGCCCTGGAACTTGTCAAGCACATGTCGGAGAAGATTGATCTGCTGATCACTGACGTGGTCATGCCGGGCATGAACGGTCAGCAACTTTTCGAGCGTATCAATGCCGAGCGGCCTGAAATCGAAAGGGTGTTGTACATGTCCGGCTACACCAACAATGTCATAGTGAATGACGGCGCACTGGAAGAGGGCATACATTTCCTGCAGAAGCCGTTTACAGTCGACGCACTGATGATCAAGGTCCGGGACTTGCTGCCTCCGACAAAGTAGATTATCCGGCGAGTAATCCGCGCAGTGGTTAAGTCATCCGTCTTGTTCATGCCGAATGAGGACTCATATTATGAAAAGTATCAGCAAGTATATCCTGGCAAGTTCTCTCGTCGCCATTCTGACCATTACACTGTTTGGGCTCTATTCTCTCGAACAGTACCATGACAATGAGATCAGGGAGGAACATGAAAAACTGGAAACTTGCATCCGCACGTTCTGGCAGTTGCTTGCCCATAAGGGGACGGACTTCAGGGTCGTCGGCGGAAATCTGCTGATTGACAATTATCCGGTCAACGGCAATTTCGAGCTGCCTGACAAGATCCAGGAGATTTTCGGAGGCGTTGCGACAATCTTCATGGGTGACGAACGGGTCTCGACCAATGTACTGACTGGCGAAGGTAAACGTGCCGTGGGAACCAGGTTGGTCGGGCCGGCCTACGATGCCATCTTCAAAGAGGGGAAATCGTATCGTGGCGCCACCGCTATCCTTGACGTCCCCTACCTGACCGCCTACGACCCCATCCGGGATCGCAGGGGTGAAGTTATCGGCGTTCTTTTTGTCGGAGTCAAGGAGAGCGAATTTCTGGATCGCATGCATGTGCTGAAAATGCATTTAACCTTGACATTATTCGGCATGGTGACGGTCTCCACAATTTTCATGGTGTTGCTGGGCCGGGCAGTGAAGACGGCCGAGGAAACTACCAAAAACGCGTACCAGCAACTGCTTGACATCGTGGATTTCCTGCCTGATGCAACTTTTGTAGTAGATAAGGATAAAAGGGTAATCGCCTGGAACCGCGCCATTGAGCAGATGACCGGCATCGAGAAAAAGGACATTATGGGGAAGGGCGATTATGTGTACGCAATCCCCTTCTACAATAATAACCGACCGCTGCTGATTGATCTGCTTGGTCAGGAGCAGGAGCAGGAGCAGGAGCGCCTCCTGCGCAACTATTTACACATCAAGCAGGAAGGAAACACACTCTTCACCGAGGTCTTTGTTCCTTCGTTCCGCAATGGAGGCAGCCGATATTTTTGGGCCACGGCCACGCCGCTGTTTGACAAGGAAGGCAATCCGGCCGGCGGTATCGAATCGATCCGCGATATCACCGAATACAAGCAGGCTGAAGAGGAAAAATTGCGCATGAAGTCTCAGCTTAATCAGGCCCTGATGATGGAAACCCTGATGGTCCGCTTGGGACATGACCTGAAAACGCCGTTGACCCCACTGTTTGTGATGCTTTCGCTTCTCAAAAAACGGGTTTCCGAACCTGATTCGATAAGAATGGTGGATATGTGTATTAAAAACGCCGCCTCCATCAATAACCTGGCCGACAAAACCGGACTACTTGCCAATCTTACATCAACCGTCGACCCGCATGAATTGGAATGGGTATCCCTTGCTTCCATTGTGGATCAAGCGCTTGCCAGCTGTGTGGACATGATTTACCAAAAGCGGATTGACTGTCGGAATAATGTTGACCCCGCAGTTGTTGTCCGGGTTGTTCCGCCCCAACTTCACGAGTTGTTTGTCAATCTGATTTCGAATGCAGTCCATTTCTCCGCTGAAAACGGCGCCATCGTCATCTCCGCCGAGCAGCATGACGAAGCCGTGATGATCTCGGTGCGGGACGAGGGGATCGGTCTTGCCCCAGCTCACCTGGGACATATTTTTGATGAGTTTTTCAAGGCGGATGAATCGCGCCATGATCTTGATGCCTCCGGTCTGGGGCTCGCCATCTGCAAGCGGGTTGTCCGGAATCACCACGGCAGGATCTGGGCCGAGAGCCCCGGACCCGGCAAGGGAACAACCATCAAATTTACCATCAATGAACAGAGTACGGACAGCCGGCACGTCGCAAATGAAACACTGTAACCGTTTTTATACTGATGCCGATTGAAGTTGAAGAATGACCAAGGGAAGCGATGACTTTAGTGGATGCCCGATCTTGCGCTTTAATTAAAATCACTGCTTGACACAGAACAACCATATGGATATTGTGAAATACCGTTTTATCGATTCTATAGTAATCCCGATACGTACCTTTGCTCAAATTGAATTTATTGCAGCACCAAACCAAACAGATTGAAAGGAAGGTAAAAAATGAAAAAAGTAATTGCGTTGTTGATGGCAGGTATGATGGTACTTTGTGTGGCTGGTTTCGCAGTTGCAGCCCCTACAAAAGCGGATGCGGAAGCTATGGTAAAGAAGGGAATAGCGTATGTTAAAGAAAACGGCAAAGAGAAAGCTTTAGCGGAGTTCAGCAATCCGAAAGGACAATTTGTAAAAGGTGAATTGTATATTTTTGTGATCGACGCCAATGGCCTCATGCTTGCCCATGGAGCAAATGCGAAGCTGATCAACAAAAACTTGGCCGAGCTTAAGGATGCTGCCGGGAAACCATTCATGCACGAAATGATCAAGGTTGGAAAACAGGGGAGTGGTTGGGTCGAATATCAGTGGACGAACCCGGTTTCCAAAAAGGTTGAACCAAAGATTGCTTATCTGCAAGCTGCCGGTGACTTGATTTTAGCCTGTGGTATTTATAAACACTGATGATTTGCTGGTTCGACTGGTTAAACGCTGTACCTGGACGGTTTTTAATTGTTGATGCGAGTGGATTCGGATGGCATGTGCAATGATAATTTAATGGGGGTAGTATGTTCAATAATATGAAATTATCGAAAAAACTTGTTATGACGCCTGCGATAGTCATTTTGTTCATGCTGATGTCAGGCGCATTTTCTTTATGGGGCATAAAAATGCAGCAGGCAACCATAGAGGAAATGCAGTCCGTCCGTTTTGCCAATTATGCCAGAGTCGCAAACATTATGAACGACACTGATGGAGTTCATGCCAGTCTTTACCGCATCATAACATGGTCCAGGGCCGGATTCGACCAGAAGAAGCTTGAAGCAGAAATAAAGGTGATTCAGGGCCAGTTGGCTCAGACTGTCACGAATGTCAAAGGAATGTCAGGCGATACCAAGCTGAAAGACGAAGAGAAAAAGCTGGTTACGGAAACACTGTCAATTATCTCGGCTTATTCCAAGGATGCAAATGATATGCTGGATATGCTGGAGTCGGATGTAAATGCCGCAGCGATGTATATGCAGCAGGCCGATGATAAATCTGTGGTTGTCGAGAAAAAACTTAATGAATTATTGAAACTTGAAAGTTCGCTGAACGATGTGAGCCACAAACAATCAATCAGTGCCAGTCGGCGGGTGCTGATGATTCTTGCCGGAGTAATCATTTTTTCCCTGATTGCAACAATTGCACTCAGCTATATTATCAACGGGGTTATCATGGCTCCGATTCGCGGTACTGTCGAAGTTATAGAGTCCATGTCCGGCGGCGATCTCACCAAGCGGATCGATGTACGCTCCACAGATGAAATCGGCAACATGGCCAGCCATTTGAACAATTTTATAGATTCCCTCCAGGAATCCATCCGTTCATTCGGTAACAACGCCGTGGAACTGGCCTCAGCTTCTGCGGAATTGAACAGCACCTCCGAGCGAATTGCCACCGGGGCCGAAGAGGTTGCGGCTCAATCCGCCACCGTTGCCACTGCCGGTGAAGAGATGTCGGCCACGTCCGGCGATATTGCCCAGAACTGTCAGTTGGCCGCTGAAGGAGCCCGTCGTGCATCACAATCCGCCCAGAACGGCGCCGAGGTGGTGGAAAAAACCGTGGCGGTCATGGGACAGATAGCGGACAAGGTTCAGAATACTGCCAGAACCGTGGAAAGTCTGGGGGCACGCTCTGATCAGATCGGGAATATAATCGGCACTATCGAGGATATCGCCGATCAGACCAACCTCTTGGCCCTTAACGCCGCAATCGAAGCCGCCCGAGCCGGAGAGCAGGGGCGTGGTTTCGCAGTAGTCGCGGATGAAGTCCGTGCTTTGGCCGAGCGTACTACCCGGGCTACCCGTGAGATCGGCGAGATGATCAAGGCCATTCAAAACGAAACCAAAGGCGCTGTCGCCGCCATGGAGCAAGGGGTTCGTCAAGTAGAGACCGGCACCGAGGAAGCGGCCAGATCAGGTGCTGCTTTGCGGGATATTCTGGAACAGGTAAATGATGTGGCCATGCAGGTAAACCAGATTGCCACGGCGGCCGAAGAGCAGACCGCCACCACCAGCGAAATCTCCAGCAACATGCATCAGATTACCGATGTTGTACAGCAGACCTCCCGTGGCGCACAGGAGTCATCTGACGCGGCTCACCGCCTTTCCGTTCTGGCTTCCGAGCTGCAGACCGTTGTGTCACGCTTCAGGGTAAGCTGATCTAATGTTTGAATTCGTTTTGCTGAATGGCCATCCCAAACGCGGGATGGCCATTTTTAGTTAATGCTTCAAGTTGGGCCATGATATTAGTGAAACTGCAATTCGTAATTCCCTTCATGATATGAGCCTCCTAGCGACAAAAGTTGCTCCTGTGATATCTGTTGCATCACGCTAACCCACCAATACTGCACATCTGTTTCGCGATCCAGCTCACGGTTGTCAAATTGTGTCGCAGGTGCCCGATCAATGTGCTTTTTGTAACAGGCCGTAAATACACTGTATAATTACCCCCTCTGAGTGGCACGTTCCCTGCTTTCAATTTTTCAAGGCAAATCCGCTTCATTCGCGACGACATCCCGTCACGGCTAAGCATGGGTTTCTGTAGCATAGATCCACGTCTGGAGAAAAAATGCCGCTTCGTTTCGCTACCGAACAGATTGAACTGCACAAAAAGGCCCTGATCGATATTCTCGATACGCTCCCATCAATTATCGTCAGGGTTGACTGCGGGGGACGGATCGATCTTGTCAACAGGCGCTTCGAACAGTTCAGCGGCGTTTCCGCCGGCAACTCAATGGGGATGCCGATTGCCTCGTTGATACCGCAGTTTTCCGACCAGCTTCAGTTGGTTCATCAGGTAATCGGCAATAATGCTCCGATCGAATTCGAGAAGATACCCTGCCGCAATGGCGGCCAACTGTCATATTATTCGATGGATATATATCCGCTCAATACCGAAGGCGCCGGGATGGCGGTCATCCGTATCGACGACATCACCGAGCATGTCCGAATCGAAGATATCATGGCCCATACGGAAAAGATGACCATGGTCGGTAGCCTCGCTGCGGGGATGGCTCATGAGATCAATAATCCGTTGGGAGCAATCATGCAGAATGCTCAGAACATTGAGCGGCGTGTCTCGCCTGATATTGCAGCCAATCTGAGGACGGCCGACGAAATCGGCGTAAGCCTTGATCTGGTAAGGGCCTATCTGGAAAAACGCGGCATTTTCGATTTTATCAGCCATATCCGTATGGCCGGCGTTCGTGCTTCGGATATTATCAACAATATGCTCCATTTTAGCCGTCGAAGCGAACCGCAGATCGAAGCGGTCAATCTGTCAGGCATGTTCGACCGGACACTGGAATTGGCCGCCAGCGATTATGACATGAAGAAAGTCTACGATTTCCGCAATGTCGAACTGGTGCGGGAGTATGCATCCGATATGCCTCCGGTCAGCATGACTGTGCCGGAGATGGAACAGGTGCTATTGAATATTCTCAAAAATGCGGCCCAAGCCTTGCTGGAATCAAAAACGGTGCGGCCGCCCCGCATTACGCTACGGACAAGTCATGTTGCCGGGATGGCAGTAATCGAAATCGAAGATAACGGTCCCGGAATTGATGAAGCAATCCGTCCGAGGATCTTCGAGCCGTTTTTTTCAACCAAAGAGGTTGGGGTCGGCACAGGACTGGGCCTGTCGGTCGCTTATGCCATTGTCACCAAGGGACATAACGGCTCTCTCAAAGTTCGCTCAAAGTGTGGCGAGGGAACCTGTTTCAGGATCGAATTGCCGATGCTTGGAAAATGCCGATGAACAACTGTGATATAGCCATACTGCTGGTTGACGATGACGAGATGATCCGCGACTGCATCGGCGCTTATCTGGAGGATGAGGGATTCACCGTCCACTATGCAGTCAGTGGAGAAGAGGCGCTGGAATCGATTGCCGGGATAAATCCGGCAGTCTGCATATCAGATATGCGCCTGACCGGAATGAGCGGCGAGACCTTTATCCGGCAAGCCAAATTGAACTGCCCCGCAACCGGATTTCTGCTGCATACCGGCATGGCTTATACTCTTTCGGACGAGCTGCGAGCTATCGGAATGACTCCGGCCGATGTCCTGCTCAAGCCGATTCATGAACTTTCAACGCTTACAAGGCGAATTGTCGCTATCGTTTCGTCGGGGAGCAAATTGTAATGATACAGCTCGATAACAGCCCTGTTTTGTTGACCATCGACGACGAAGAGTCCATCCGGAGAAGTGTGGCAGCCTACTTTGAAGATTGCGGTTATACCGTTATCCAGGCCTGTGACGGGCGGGACGGAATTGACAAGATCAATGCCGTGCGTCCGGATATTGTTATTACCGATCTGCGCATGCCGGTCGTGGATGGCCTGGAGGTTGTGGACGCGGTCTGCCGAATTGACGATAACCTTCCGGTGATCGTCCTTTCCGGCACAGGAGTGCTGGACGATGCCATTCAGGCCCTGCGCCACGGGGCCTGGGACTATCTGGCCAAACCGGTCAAAGATCTGGTCGCTTTGGAATTGGTGGTAAATCGTTGTTTGGAGCGTGCCAGACTGGTCAGTGAAAATCGGAACCATCATGAAAATCTGGAACTGCTGGTCGTTCAGCGAACCGCTGAACTGCGCAAGCTTACCACCGCAGTTGAACAGAGCGCCAACAGCGTCATCATCACCAATGCAGACGGAATCATAGAATACGTAAACCCCAAATTCACCACCGTGTCCGGTTATACAAAGGAAGAAGTGGTGGGGAAAACGCCCCGCATACTCAAATCCGGACGTCAGACCGACAGTCATTATGCCGAAATGTGGAAAAACATCAGTCAGGGCAAAGAGTGGCAGAGCGAATTTTGCAATAAAGCAAAAGATGGCAGACAGTACTGGGAACTTTGCAGTATAGCGCCGATCAAGGACGAATCCGGTACGATAACTCACTATGTCGGGATCAAGGAAGATATCAGTGAACACAAGCGAAATGAGGAGCAGCTCTACTATCAGGCCAACTTTGACGGACTGACCGGGTTGCCCAACCGTCATTATTTCCAGCAATATCTTGGCTTGCAGCTCGAAGTCATCAACCGTGAAAACCAGTTCATGGTTTTATTGGTACTTGATATTGATAATCTCAAGTTTGTAAACGATACCTTCGGACATGAGTTCGGCGACCTGCTGCTCAAGGAAATCGCCCGCCGACTTGAAAATGCCTGCGGCTTCAGTACATTCATCTCCCGTTTTGTGGGTGACGAGTTCATCATCATTCCACCGTTGGTAGCCGATGCCGGCGAATCCGTTGTGTTTGCAGACAGAATACACAATGCAATGAACGAAGTCTTTGTAATCAAAGGCACCGAAATCATCTCGACCGCAAGTATCGGCGTGGTAGTCTACCCGGAGGATGGCGAAACGGTCGAAAGCCTGCTGAAAAACGCAGAGGCGGCCATGTACCAGGCCAAAAAAGATTGCAAGAATGCCGTATGTTTTTATACACGTGAACTGAACTTTCAGCTGGAGCAGCGCTTTGCTATGGAAACGCGCCTTCACAAGGCGCTGGAAAGGGACGAGTTCAGCCTGCAGTACCAGCCGCAGATCGGCCTGCCCGATGGCTGTATCATCGGTATGGAGGTTCTGTTGCGCTGGACGCCGACGGGAGAGGAAACCGTATCTCCCAGTCAGTTTATACCGCTTTTGGAGGAGACCGGCCTGATCGTTGCCGTGGGAGAGTGGGTTCTCTGGCAGGCCTGTACACAGGCTGTAGAATGGCGCAAACAGGGACTGGCTGCTATGCGGATGTCGGTGAATATCTCTGCGTTGCAGTTCATTCGCAGCGACCTGGATGAAACGGTCAAGCGGGTGCTTGATGCCACCGGCTTTGATCCCCGCTATCTATGTCTGGAGTTGACCGAAAGCATGATCATGATCGACAGCGCTCGCACCATGGAAAAGCTGACCGCGTTGACCCAAATTGGCATAACCCTTTCGCTGGATGATTTCGGCACCGGCTATTCGTCGCTGGAATATCTTGGGCGTCTGCCGATTCAGGAGTTGAAGATCGACCAGTCTTTTGTCCGGCGTATGCTGACTACAAGAAACGATGCTGCCGTGGTCAATACGATTATAGCAATGGCGCGTGGGCTGGAGATGGAGTTGGTAGCGGAAGGGGTTGAGACGGAAGAGCAGCTTGCCTATCTGACGGAAAAAGGCTGTCAGGTCATACAGGGATATTACTTCAGCAGGCCGCTATGGGAGGATGATTTCGCCCGCTTATGCCTGGATTGGAAGCCCTGAACCTTCTCGCCGAACCACGCCGTTTTAAGAAATCACATTAAAATGTGTCTTTTCAGGCCGCAAATGTTAATTTAAACACTGACCTTAATTGTTCTTGCCATTTGGAATCTGCCATGCCGACAAATCATTACAATTACATCAAGCGAAAATACCTGTTCGTGGGGGCAGGAATTGTGGCGGTTATTGCCGGTCTTTTTTACTGGCACAGTGTGAGTGAATACAGGCTTGTGGTCATAACCGGCGTTAATCAGAAGGAGGTTATTGCATTCTGGTACGAAACGCTTTTTACAGAGTTTATTATAGGCGGACTGTTGACACTGCTTGTCGCCTTCCTGTTATTTCTTTTCCTGCGACAGGTTAAAAGGCTCGATAATGCCAACCTGCATCTGATTTCGCAGCAGCAGGAGCTGCAGTTAAAAGCCGAAATGATCGACTCTGTCTCCGATGCCATTCTTTTGATGGATGAAAGCGGGCGGCTTGTCCAATTCAGCGACGCCCTATGTTGCATGACCGGACGCAGTCGCCAGGATCTGGAGTCCTGCAGAATTCAGGATCTCATGCCGGCTGAAAATGCTGCGCTGGTGGAAGGCCACATTCAACATATATTCAAGGAAGGCGAAGCGATTTTTGAGACGGAGTATCTGCATGCTTCGGGAAGGCGGGTACCGATCGAGGGACGAGCCAGGACCGTCGAAATCGGACAACGCCGGCTTGTACTGAGCGTGCATCGTGACATAGGCGACCGTAAAAATTATGAACAAAAACTGACAAAGATTGCAGTGGAATGGCGGGATACCTTTGATTCCGTTGAAGATGCGGTCTGGCTGCTGGATATGAATCGCCTGATTGTCCGTGCCAACAAGGCCAATTTTCGAATATTCGGTAAAACGCCAAAAGAAATCATCGGGCTGAGCTGCTGCGAAGTTGCCCATTACCGGTTTTTACCGAATCAAATATGCCCTTTTGAACGGATGCGGGAAACCCGAAAGCGCGCTTCAATGCTGATTAACATCACCAACAGATGGTTTGAAGTTTCGGTCGATCCGGTTTTCTCTGCTGAAGGTGAAATCGTCAATGCGGTTCACATTGTCAAAGACATTACAGTTCTGAAAAGATCAGAATTACGCGAGCGGGTCCGCGCCGAAATTCTGGAAAAAATTGCCGGAGATGATCCTCTGCCACAGTTGCTCTCGTTCATAGCCCTTGCCATTGAGAAAGAGTGTCCGGAGGCGATCTGCTCCATTATGTTGGTGGATGCTGACGGTAAAGATTTTGTGCCGGCACACGAGGAGGGCCTCCGGTCCTGCTGGTCAGAACCGTTTTTTTCCTCAAACGGGCAGTTGCTTGGAACGTTTGCCATCTATTATCGCAAGCCGGCGACTCCATCAGAGGAGGAAATACTGCTGATCCAGCAGGCGGCAGCCTTCACCGGCATCGCCATTGAAAGAAACAGAAACAAGGTTGAACGAGACGAACTGGAACAGCAGTTGAGCCAGTTGCAGAAAATGGAGGCCATAGGACATCTGGCCGGCGGGGTGGCCCATGATTTCAATAATCTGCTGACCCCGATCATTATCTATGCCGACATGCTGAAACGTGATTTGCAGGATGATCAAAAACTGCGCGCAAAGGTCGACGGCATAATCAAGGCCTCCGGCAAGGCCAAGGAACTGTCTCACCAACTGCTGAGTTTTGGCCGCAAACAGGTCATGCAGATGCAGGCCGTCGACCTGAACGAAGTTATTTCCTCTTTCAGTTCGATCATGCACCGGACGCTGCGCGAAAACATTGATACGAGTCTTCAGCTGTCATCGCAGGCTGCAATAGCGCTGGTCGACCGTTCCAAGATCGAACAGGTCTTACTCAATCTGGCCATCAACGCCCAGGATGCCATCGCCGATAACGGCCGGATCACCATCGAAACCGGTCAGGTCCTGATTGACGATGAATACGCAAAACTCCATCCCGGCATGAAAACCGGAAATTATATACTGTTGTCGTTCACGGATAACGGATGCGGGATGAATGATGAAACCATGAAACATATTTTTGAGCCTTTTTATACAACCAAGCCGGTTGGCCACGGTACCGGGCTCGGCCTGGCGAATGTATACGGCATAGTAAAGCAGCATAACGGTTATATCGCAGTGCAGAGCAGGGCCGGAAGCGGCACGACTTTCAAGATTTATCTGCCGCTGAGTGCCGATACTCCGGAAGCCGGTCTCCAACCCATTCAGAATGCTATGATTGATCATGGCGCCGGTGAGGTTATTCTGCTGGTTGAGGATAACGAGATGGTGCGGGAAATGGCTACCGATCTGCTGTTGGGGCTTGGCTACCGGGTTTATGTCGAGGGGCATCCCGAGCTGGCGCTGGAACTTGCCGTAAGGATACCGGAAAAGATCGACCTGCTGATAACCGATGTGGTCATGCCGGGCATGAATGGGCAACAGCTTTTTGAACGTCTGATTGTGGAACGCCCCGACATAAACAAAGTCTTGTACATATCCGGTTATACCAATAATGTCATTGTGGAAAACGGCGTATTGGAAGAGGGAATCCATTTTCTGCAGAAGCCGTTTACCGTTGATGCATTGATGGAAAAAGTCAACTGTCTGCTGCATCCGCCAGACTAATCATGTCAATTTAATGCTCACTGCAGTTCATTGACGTCCAGGGGGGAATATGAGTATCCCGGTCCTTCGCAAATTCAAGCCGATCGCCATCTTCTATCTGAATCTGAGCCTGGTGATATCGCTGGTGGTTGTTGCCATCTACCTGGGTATCTATATGCGCAACAACCGCTTGTTGATTGAGTCGGTCAGGCAACAGGCGATCTCCAGTTTTGACCTGATTGTCAAGGTGCGGCGCTGGAATGTGGACTATGACGGAATTTATGTTGAAAAAAAACCGGGCATGGAGTCCAACCGCTTTCTGCGTGAAGTTGGGATCGAGCCGGACATAACTGTCAATGACGGACGTGTTTTTACGCTGCGCAATCATGCCATCATGACCAGCGAGATATCAAAAATACTCAGGGAATACAATGGCATACAATTTAAAATCACCAGTCGTCAATTGCTTAACAAGGACAACGCTCCCGACAGTTTCGAGCTGAATTCCCTCAAAAAATTCGACAGCGGAGAACGGGAATACTGGGTGATAGAGCCCGGCGCCAATGGTCTGCTTTTCCGCTACATGGCGCCCCTCGTGATGGAGCAATCCTGCCAGAAATGTCATTCCGGTTTCGGATACAAAGTGGGGGATGTTCGCGGGGGGATCAGTGTCAGTATTCCTTTTGACAAGATTGCAAGCGAGATGATCCTTAACCGCCGTGTCATTATAGGCCTGTCCGTTTTGACCCTGGTTCTGCTGCTGGGCTCTTCCTACCTCATGCTGAACCAGCTGATCGGCAAAATCGATTCGGCCCAGCGAGCCCTTCACGAGGCATCCATCTCGGACGAATTGACCGGCCTGCGCAATCGCCGTTTTCTGATGTCACGATTAAACGAAGAGTTTGAGCGAGCCAGGCGTCACAACACTACGCTTGGATTTCTGATGCTGGATCTTGATTGTTTTAAGAAAATTAACGACAATTACGGCCATCCCTTTGGCGATTTTGTGCTGAAGAGTGTCGCCGGGGCCATTTCCGGCGCGATGCGCGAATACGACATTCCGGCCAGATATGGCGGAGAAGAGTTTGCTGTTCTGGTGCCTGAAACGAAGCGGCATGATCTGGTCGCTCTGGCGGAACGTATCCGTGAACAGCTGGAAAGGCAGGATATTTGCGATGCGGGTATTGCCGTCAAGGTTACGATCAGCATCGGTGCCACATCGCTAGGTGAAAGCGACACGCCGGAAACACTTCTGAAACGGGCCGATAATGCACTCTATCAGGCCAAAAACGAAGGGCGAAACCGGACTGTGCTGCTGTGATTAATTGCCAAGTGAAACCACACCTTTTCTTCCGGAGGAAAGTCCTTCAAACCTGAATCGTCCCAGGTAAGCGCCCCCGTTGTATAATGCGGTTTCTCCCGGCGGAAGATACTGTGTGCTGGTATTGCTGAGTTGCCCTGAAAACTGGCTGTATATTCCACTGCCGTAGCTTTCCTCGGCAATCGGGAGCTGAAAAGCGACCAGTCTGGCAACGCCGCCCGGCAGGGCCGGGAAAGTCGCGGCTGTGGCGGTGTCGGCAAGGGAACCGGATGAAACCCGCTGAACATAGCCGCTGTAGTTTGCCGTCATCTTTGCGGAAAGCTGCAGCATCGCAGTGCCGGAACCCGAAAGATGCAGATCGTAGAGTGGTTGCCATCCGATTTCCGAGGTGGCGTAGCGTATGGTCAGCTTGCCGCGGGCCGGCGTGACGCTGATACGCACCGTGCTTTCGCCATTCTTCCCGCTCCTTCTTGCAGCAGCGATTCGGCTGTCTATCTTTTTCAGCTCCTGTTCGGTCTTGCGGCGGGCGGTGTAGACCGCCTCAAGCTGGGCTATGGCAAAATCGGTCCCTTGACGGATGGTCTGCATCGGATCCGGATTTGCCTTGGTTTTGCGGGGCGCCTTGCCGCTCTGGGATTTGGCGGCCGCCTTGAAGATCTCTTCACGAGTCGCCAGGGCCCGCAGACGATCCTCCAACCGTTGGCGCTGTTCGGTCAGCGCATCAATCTCCCGGCTAATTTTAGCGTCCTGGCGCGCGGCGATGTTCTCCACTCTCAGGATGGTCGTGCCGGGGGCTGGAACCACTTTCAGCGTGCCTTCCAGCAGGCCTGATTCAAGCGGTACCTCTGCGACCCCTTTTATTGCAACCGCTTCCCGCTCAAAAACAGTTCCGTCCCTGTAGAACGTGATGCTGCTGTCGGCTTGGGCCAAGGTTGCACTGGCGATAAGTACGAACATGCTTGCAATCATTCCTGAACGCATAAATTCTCCCTGACATGAAGTAATATTTGTTTTTGTGCGGTACTGTTGCGAATGGTGACCGTTGCGGCTATACTCCCATAAAACTTTTTGAAAGGCGACTGTCATGGATTTTGAAGAGGAAGTAACCGTCAAAGACATAGTCAATTTTTATATAAAAATCAATGACGCATCCAAGGCAAAGAAAGAAATCGCCCAACTCTCTTCAAAAGACAAGGCGGGCGCTTTCGAGATTATTGCCGCCTCTGCTGCAACCCGCGACTTCAGGGTCGAGGTCGCACGCTACTTTATCTATGACCTGGATGCCCGTGTCCGCAGAAAAGCGGAACATTTCATGGAGGATCTCGTTCCGGGCTGGGTCACCGATCCGGCTGAAAGCATCCTGAAACTGCTCAAGTCAGCCGACGGAAAAGGCGCTGCCGGTCGCAACTCGGCAGTCAAATTCCTGTTCGGAATTGTTGATTCCACTAGTCTGCGTGACACCTTCATGACGCTGCTTAACAGCCGCAACCGGACTCTGATGATGGAGATTCTCACAATACTGGAGGATTATATCGATTGTTCCCGTGATGAACAGGAACAGGTCAGGATCTTCGACGCCTGTCTGGAGATTGTCGTTTCGGACGATGCCGACAATAATATCAAACATCATGCTTCAAATTTGTTGAGTGTGTTTTTCAAGAAGGTCACTTCTACCGAGCTGGGAGCAACCCTGAAACGAAAATATATTGAAAGACAGGTGGAAAAAGCGGAGGCGGTCTACCGTTATCTCTGCAGTGGTGCCTCCGGTTTGAACAGCACCTTTTTAATGGATCTGCTGCGCCCGTTGAATGATGGTGGGAGCGGTTACCAAATCAAAATGCTGGAATATTTCAGGATGATTCTCGAAAAAGCCAAGAATTCCGTGGAGGTAGATACGGTTCTGGACACCTATCCCGACTACTGGAACCAGGAAGAATCGCCCAAGGATGATAAAGTCCGTTCGATTTGCAGCCGGATTCTTCGTGCGGTTGACGAGCTGTGGGAAACTGCCGCCGATGAAGAGGTCCGCACCTTGATCATTCGAATCCGTTTCGGTGAGTATGCCAATAAACGTGAACTGCTGGAACAGATTCGCAGTAAATTGGAAGGGGAAGGGCTTAGCTGCACTGCTCGGGAAAAGATGTCGCTGATGTTGCAGTGTTTTCTGCAACCCGATCAGGAGGATGTTCTTAAGCTTCAGGCATCCCAGTTGCTACTTTTCAAAATTGGCGACCCAGCCAGCAGATTGGCTGCTTTGCGTTATCTTGCATCGTATCTTGAGAATAAGAATCTGAACTATGCGGAAAAAGGAAGCATTGTGACCGTCGTCGATACGTTGCTGGCCGAGAAAAAGCTGGGTGGTCCGGTGCGAGAAAAAGCTCAATATCTGCTGTTTATCGCCGATCCGGCGCGCTTGAAGACCGAAGAGGAACTGAAATCGGTGTTGGGATGTTTGCGGGGAATTGCCGAAGGCGAGGGATTTGCTACAGATAGCGCACGGCAAAGGGTGCTGCAGTCATTGAGTGCGATGTCTGCCATGACCAATGTAAGCGAAAAGTTGAAGAAAGCCGCCCAGTATCTGGAGTTCAAGATTCGCAACCCCAAAGAAAATCCGACCTGGGAGAGAATGTCAGGAAATTGAACCGGTAATCCTGCCGCCCCCCAGTACCTCATCCGCGCGGTAGAAAACCAGTGCTTGGCCGGGTGTAACCGCTTTCTGCGGTTCGTCGAAAAAGACTTCACAGCCGTTGTCGGCGGTCAGGTGAACCCGGCAAGCCACCGGATGGTGCCGGTAGCGGATCTTGCAGTGGCCTGCAAACTGATCTGCCTGCGGTGCAATGATCCAGCTGACGTCTTCCGCTTTCAAGCCCTTCGCAAAAACATTGGGCTGCTCTCCGACTACGATCATGTTCCGTTCCGCATCGATGTCCGTCACATACAGCGGTTCGCTCCAGGCGATTCCCAGACCCTTGCGCTGGCCGATCGTGTAGCGGTGGGTGCCCTGGTGCCTGCCGACGATCTGGCCGCTGATGTGGATGATGTCGCCCGGTACCCCTGTCGCTGCTCCGCTCCCTTCCAGAAACGCGACGTAATCATCATTGGGGATGAAACAGATCTCCTGGCTGTCGCTCTTTTCCGCCACCGGCAGGCCGAATTCGCGCGCCATCCGGCGAACCTCGTCCTTGCTTTCGACTTCGCCCAGCGGAAACAGGATCTGCTGCAACTGCTGCTGCGAGAGGGTGTAAAGGAAGTAGGACTGGTCCTTGCGGATGTTGCGGGCCGTGCGGAGGTGGCAGGTTCCGTCCGGATCAGTGGTTTTGCGAACGTAGTGTCCGGTGGCCATAAGTTCGGCGCCCAGTTCCCGCGCCTTGTCCAGCAGCCGGCCGAATTTTATGTAGCGGTTGCAGCGCACGCAGGGGTTGGGGGTGTGGCCGCAACGGTATTCGTCGATGAAATCACCGATGATCAGCTGGCTGAAATCAACTTCAAAATCGGCCACATGATGGGGAATGCCCAAATGCCCGGCCACGACGGCAGCGTCATGGACAGCCGAACCGACGCCGCTGCTGCGTGGTTCAAACAGGCGCATGGTGATGCCGATAATTTCGTGTCCCTGCTGCTTCAAAAGGGCGGCAGTGACGGATGAATCGACGCCGCCGCTCATTGCGACCGCTATTTTGCTCATTGATCTTCCCCCAGAATAATTCGCACAACCTGATTGGCCTGGTGGTGCGCGGCGATGCCGACTCTTGGCGCCATCAGGCCGCTGCCCGGTTTGGCCTCCGAGATGCTGTCGCCCACCAGGTAAAGGCGTTGTGAAACCTTGCGTGTTGAGATTGTATTATTCGGCCCGTAGCCGGCCAGCCCGGAGGCGGCGATAATTGTTGATTGCGGCAGCGTTGTCAGAACCGTATCCACCAGCATCGCTTTCATGTCGGCCCGGTCGAAGGCTTCCACTACGACAGGGCAGGAGGCAAATATTCCGGGTATGTTATCCGGTGTCAGCAGAATCGGGTGGGGCTCGATGCTGACATAGGGATTGATCCTGCTCAGGTTTTCGGTCAGCGCCTCCACCTTGAGGTAACCGATCTGGTCGATGAAGTATTGCTGGCGATTGAGATTGGAAGGTTCCACGACGTCAAAGTCGGCTATGATCAGCCGGCTGACCCCGATCCTGGCCAGTGCCACCGCCACCGCCGAGCCGAGTCCGCCGACGCCGGCAATGCCGACGCAGGCCTGCTTTAATTTGGCATGGATCCCGGGAGTGTGCCGGGCCGACATCAGGCTTTCCAGCTCATCCCGGTCGGGCTGTTGACCGCGCCGGATCAGGAAAACTTCGTCCCCTTCCTTCAACAGCGTCTCGGCCGGAGACGGAAAACCGTTCAGGATCAGAACATCAGCACCCGGCCGGTATTCTTCTGCCAGCGCTGCCAGGGTGATAGCTTGGGATACTTCAGCCGGATTTTCGTTAATGCGAATTTTCATCCTGATCAGTTCATCGCCTGCTGCAGATCGGCAATTAGGTCGTCCGGGTCTTCCAGGCCGACCGAGAGCCGCACAAGCGTATCCTTGATCCCCTTGCGCTCCCGTTCTTCTTTCGGCACCGAGGCGTGGGACATCCTGGCCGGGTAGGAAATGATACTCTCGACACCGCCCAGGCTGACGGCGAAGGCAGCCAGATGCGAGCCTTCCAGCAACCTTTTGGTGGTTTCGAATGAGTCCAGTTCGAACGAAAAGACCGCTCCCGCTCCGTCGGCCTGTGCGGCCTGGATTGCGTAACCGGGGTGTTCCGGCAGTCCAGGGTAATGTACGGCTGTGACACGCTTGTGCCCTTTCAGCCATTCCACAATACGGTGTGTGTTCTTTTGGCTTTGATCCATTCTGACCTTGAGAGTTTTGATGCCCCGCAGAGTCAAAAACG
The DNA here is from genome assembly GCA_964458105.1 of uncultured Geobacter sp. GTDB lineage: Bacteria > Desulfobacterota > Desulfuromonadia > Geobacterales > Pseudopelobacteraceae > JACRCG01. The sequence continues at coordinate 45,447 of CAYWJJ010000001.1, read as the reverse complement.
AATCCTGTGGCCCCAACCCGGTTCCGAAGGCATTCTGGATGTAGCGGATGCGCTGTCCCAGTTCATTGTCCTTGACGACGGCAAAACCGCAGATGACATCGCTGTGACCATTCAGGAACTTGGTACCGCTGTGCAGGACGATGTCGCAGCCCAGTTCAAGCGGGCGCTGCAGATAGGGGGTCATGAAGGTGTTGTCCACCAGCGTGATGATGCCGTGGCGGCGGGCGATTTCAGCCGCTCCGCGCAGGTCGGTGACTTTCAGGAGCGGGTTGGAGGGGGTTTCCAGATAGATACCCTTTGTTTCCGGCCGAATGGCGGCTTCAATGGCGTTCAGATCGGTGGCATCCACGAAGGTGGAGCTGATTCCCATCCGACTGAAAATTGTGGAGAGCACCCGGTAGGCGCCACCGTAGACGTCGTCACAGACCACCAGGTGGTCGCCGGGGGAAAAAATCATCAGCGTCGTGGAAATGGCCGCCATGCCGGAGGAAAATGCCAGGCAGCGGCTGCCCCCCTCCAGTGTGGCAATCGTATCTTCAACTGCCTCGCGGGTCGGATTGTCGCCACGGGCGTAGTCATATTTACTGAAATGATCAACGGAAGTCTGGCGGTAGGTGGATATCTGGTAGATCGGAACGCCCAGCGCTCCGGTCTGCTGGTCGACAGTCGGGCCGCCATGGATCAGTTTGGTTGCGAGTTGCATTTGGTTCTCCCTTATCCTTCCAATGCTTGTTTAAGGTCGGCGATCAAGTCGTCGGCATCTTCAATCCCGACCGACAGCCGCAACAGAACGTTATTGATGCCGAGCCGTGCGCGCAGTTCGGGTGGTATGTCGGCATGGGTCTGTACCTCCGGGAAGGTTATCAGGCTTTCCACCCCCCCCAGACTTTCTGCGAACGAGATCAGCTCGGTTTTAAGCAGAACCTGCTCTACCAAGGCGTGGTTGTCAACTTCAAAGGCGATCATCGCGCCAAATCCGCAGGCATTGCGTTTCATCAGTTCGTGATCGGGGTGTTCTGTGAGTCCCGGGTAGTAGACCTTCGTAATGCGTGGATGCTCTGCCAGCCACGCCGCTATTTTTATGGCGTTCTCCTGATGGCGGTCCATTCGGACCGAGAGGGTTTTCATGCCGCGGATTACGAGCCAGGAATCCTGCGGCCCAAGTGTCGCTCCGACCGAATTCTGGTGAAAGTAGACCTGCTCGGCCAGTTGTGGATCCTTGACCGTTACCAGGCCTGACACGGTGTCGTTGTGCCCGGCCAGATACTTGGTGGCGCTGTAAACGGCTATATCGGCTCCCTGGTCCAGCGGACGCAGCAGATAGGGAGTCAGGAAGGTGTTGTCCGCGATCAGCAGCAGATAATTTTGTTTGCAGATGGCAGAAATGGCGGGCAGATCGGCGAATTTCAGCAACGGATTGGTTAGAGTCTCGACAAAAATAGCCTTGGTTGTCGGTTGCAGGGCGGCGCGAACCGCGTTCGTATCGCTGGTATCCACATAACTGAAGGAAAGGCCGAATTGATTGAACACTTTGTCGAACAGGCGACAGGTGCCGCCGTAGAGGTCTTCGGTCACGATGATGTGGTCGCCGGACTTGAAGAGCAGCAGCAGATTGGCGATGGCAGCCATGCCGGATGAGTAGGCGAAGCCGCGGGCGGCTCCGTCAAGTCGGGCAATGCCGTCCTCCAATGACTGCCGGGTGGGGTTGCCGGATCTGCTGTAGTCGTAACCGGTGCTTTGGCCGAGCCCGGGATGACGAAAGGTGGCCGTCTGGTAGATCGGGACCGATACCGCTCCGGTGCGCGTGTCCGACTCAAGTCCGATCTGTACCGCCTGTGTGCTGATCTTCATGATATTACCTCCAAAAGCCCCGATAAACGGGATAAGTGTTAGTTATACTTATTCTGCCCATAAACTGCAGAAATATTTCTAACTTACTAAAAAATCCCCTTCCGGGGTGCGGAAGAGGATCTTTTGGATGGCGCTCTTCCTTATCTCCCGAAACCGTTCAAGATTTCGCTGGAATTGGCACCTTGCCTTTGCAGGCTGGTTGCCGCGACGTCATAGGGCCAGTCCCTCGGTCGCTCTGGATAAGAAGTATATGTCGATTAACTTGATACTAAAACTATGGATTTAAGCTATCAGTTGCTCGGCAAACTTGTCAATAATTATTTTGCAGGTTTGTCTCTGCTTTTATGGGTGTATAACCAGCAGTCAGATTTTCACAGCTATAACTGCTGTGAACTTTCTGCGATTACCCTGTTGCGTCCCGCCTGCTTTGCCAAATACATGCATACGTCGGCCTGCTGCAGAAGGTCGGCCGGATTTGTGAAAGCGGCGCTTTCAGCCGGAACCATGGTGACTGTGCCGAAACTGGCTGTGATACTAATTGAAGTGTCGTCCATCTCGCCCGGGTTGATCGCCACCCGTTCGCGAATCCGTTCCGCAACCACAGCACAACCGGCAGCATCGGTTTCAGGAAGTACGATTACAAACTCTTCCCCTCCATAACGAGCCACCCAGTCAATGTTCTTGCGGATAGTGGCAGTTATATTTGCAACACAGCTTTTAAGTACCTTGTCGCCGGCTTGGTGGCCATAGGTGTCGTTGACCTGTTTGAAATGATCCAGGTCGCAGAGCATGATGGAAAGTGGATGCTGATAACGATATGCCCGCTGGATTTCATGCTTGAGCTGCTGGTCCATGTAGCCGCGGTTGAAAGCACCTGTCAGCGGGTCCCGGATCGATAATTCACGAATCTCGTTCAGGCTCTTTTTGAGGGCCTCCTCCAGGTCAAGAATTCGACGGGCTCCCTTGAGACGTACTCTAAGTTCGGCAGGGTTGATCGGTTTTACGATATAGTCGTCGGCACCGGATTCCAAACCCTCCACAATTGCATCCGCCGAGTTCCGGGCGGTCAGCAGAATCAGAAAGGTGTAGCTGTCGGAGGCAAGGCTGCGGATGGCATGACAAAGTGCGGTTCCATCCATTTCCGGCATAAGCCAGTCGGTTATGACAATCGGAAAAGACTCCCGCTTGAACAGCTCAAGGGCTTCGCGGCCATTTGGAACCGAAATGTAAGGATATCCTTCCTGTTCCAGATACATCTCCAGCAGGCCGCAGGAAAGCGGATCATCTTCGGCAATCAGGATTCTGGGCAGCAGTGCGGCAGTTTTTTGCGAGGCGGCTGTCATTGTGACTCCATCAGATAATTCCGCCCATGCAGAGATATTTGATTTCGATAAATTCTTCTATGCCGTATTTGGAACCTTCGCGGCCTATGCCGGATTCCTTCATGCCGCCGAAAGGTGCTAACTCGGTAGACATCAGGCCGGTGTTGATTCCTACCATGCCGTATTCCAGTGCTTCGGCGGTTTTCCAGATCCTGCCTATGTCGCGGCTGTAAAAGTAGGATGCCAGGCCGAATTCGGTGTCGTTGGCCATTCTAACCGCTTCGGCGTCGGTACTGAATCTGAAGATCGGCGCCAGGGGGCCGAAAGTCTCTTCCCGCGCAACCAGCATGTTCGGGGTAACATCGGTAATGATGGTCGGTTCAAAAAAAGTCCGTCCCAGAGCGTGACGTTTGCCTCCCAAGGCGATCCTGGCTCCTTTGCCGACGGCATCAGAAATATGCTCTTCTACTTTTTCCACAGCCGCCATGTCGATCAGCGGCCCCTGCTGCACGTCTTCGGTCAGGCCGTTCCCGACCCGCATTTTCGAGACGGCCTCAGTTAATTTCCGGACAAAAACATCATAAACCGCATCCTGTACGATCAGACGATTGGAGCAGACACAGGTCTGACCGGTGTTGCGGTATTTGGAAATTATTGCTCCTTCCACCGCTGCGTCCAGGTCAGCATCGTCAAAAACAATGAAAGGGGCATTACCGCCCAGTTCCATCGAAACTTTCTTGACCGTGGTGGCACATTGGGCCATCAATTTCTTGCCGATCTCGGTTGAACCGGTGAAGGTCAGTTTGCGAACGATCGGATTGGAGGACATTTCGCCGCCGATTGCGGCGGCAGAGCCGGTGATAACGCTGAAAACACCGGCCGGAATTCCTGCCCGTTCGCCCAGTTCCGCCAGCGCCAGTGCCGATAGTGGGGTGGCGCTGGCCGGTTTTACTACCATCGTGCAACCTGCCGCCAAGGCAGGGCCTGCTTTGCGGGTGATCATTGCCGAGGGGAAGTTCCAGGGGGTGATTGCGGCACAGACCCCGATCGGTTCCTTGATGACGATAATCCGCTTGTCGGCGGCAAAGCCGGGAATCGTGTCTCCGTAGACCCGTTTGGCCTCTTCGGCGAACCATTCGATAAATGAGGCGGCAAAAGCAATCTCGCCTTTAGACTCCGCCAAAGGTTTGCCCTGCTCGGCGGTCATGATAACCGCCAGGTCATTCTGGTTGGCCATGATCAGCTCGAACCAGCGACGCAGGATCGTTGAACGCTCTTTGGCCGTTTTGGCGCGCCAGGCGGGAAGGGCGGAATCGGCGGCTTCAATCGCGAGAGCGGTTTCGGCGGCGCCCATTTTGGGAATTGTTCCCAGAACCTCACCGGTGGCAGGGTTGGTCACGTCGATGGTCACCTTGCTGTCGGCATCCAGCCAATGGCCATTCAGATAACATTGTTGTTTCAACAGGGTCGGGTCTTGCAGTGTCAGCATGCAGACATCCTCCTTTGAATATATGACCGTGTAAACAGTAATTCACTTTCTTATATCATCGTGCAGAACACTTGTCACTATACGGTCTGCAATTACATTGACTGAAGCACGATTGACATTTGATTATTGTTTGGTAATACAGCTGAATGAATTATGTATCGCGAAAAGCCTTGAATGATGCTGTGGAGCAATCGCCGGATAGTGATAGTTCCGGTTCAAAGAAATCAAAGGAACGCGGGATGGGGGATACAATCAGGGGAATATTTGGATTCTGAGTTCTGTATGACGTTAAAAAGAAAGGCTGCCGGATTGTGGCAGCCTTTCTGCATTTAAAGCCATACTGTAGCCGAAATCTGGCCGATCAGTGCTTTTTGCTGAAATCCCTGAAGGAACTTTTGGGTTGCGGTAAAGGCCTCTTTGGGGCGGAACTGTCCCAGATCATCTTGGACAGGCTCTTCTCAATCGGGAACATGACCATCGCCAACAGGAAAATAAGAAAAAACGCCATTGTAAATATGAGCAGCATGCCAAAAGATACGACAATCGCTTCCAAAATGACAGGCATGACAGCCTCCGGCGGATACCTTCCGAGTTATTTACTATTACGTTGTTTTTATTATACATGACGAATACAAAATTGAAAGCGTTGATTGTGCATTCAGGCAGGGGCGTTCTGGCAAAAAAAATGGTGCATTTTGTTTGGATTTTGGGGTATTGTCTCAAAGTTAAAAAGCAAGCCGTTGATAGCAGTCATAATTTTAATTCGCCTGGAGAAACCATTGGCAACCACCGAACGAAGCTTTGTTGAGACCGTCTGGGATTTTTTCTGTTCACTCAAACTCACCCTCTTTTTGCTGATTTCATTAGCGCTGACCTCGATAATCGGAACTGTATTGCCTCAAGGGCAATTGCCTCCCGAGTATGTTGCCCAGATCAGTCCTACCAAGCTGCAGATATATTCCAAGCTCGGCTTTTTTGACATGTACCACTCCTGGTGGTTCATCACCCTTCTGTACGTTTTCAGTCTCAACCTGATTTCCTGTTCAATCAAACGCCTGCCGCACGTGTTCAAGTTTGTCAGTCAGCCGACCCTCGTTTTGGCTGAATCTGCCCGTAATTCTTATGCTCTGAGAAAAGAGATAACAGTATCCGGGCCTATTGAAAAGTGCCGGGAGAGCCTGTCCGCATTTCTTGGGGCAGAATTCAGCGCACCGGTTGTGACGGAGCATAATGGCGAGTACCACCTGTTTGCCCAGAAGAGCGCATGGTCCCGCTTGGGAGTGTATGTGGTTCACCTGAGCATTTTGGTTATTTTTATAGGCGCGATAATCGGCTCGCTATCCGGATACAAGGGTTATGTCTCAATTGTGGAAGGAACCAGCATCAACACGGTTGAAGCGCGTAACGGCGGCCAGATTCCGCTCGGCTTCGAAGTCCTCTGCGAAAAATTCAGTGTTGATTTCTATGCTACCGGAGCGCCGAAGGAGTTCAGGAGCATACTAACAGTTCTGGAAAACGGCAAACCGGTCCCTGGGTTGTCGCAGGTGAAGGTTATAGTCAATCACCCTTTGACCTATAAGGGCATTACCTTTTATCAATCCAGCTACGGTCAGGCTGCGGAAGGAAGTGAACATTACATTACCGCGACTCCCCGTTCCGGCGGTACGCCCGAAAAAATTGCTGCTCGCGAAGGCGCCGGTGTGACCCTCAAGGATGGAACTATTGTCAAGTTGCTGGAGGCTACTCAGGAGGTACGGCAGTTTGCTCCCGGTTTCTCAGGGCCGGCAGCACGTATAGAGGTGACCCGCAAAGGCGCCGCGCCGCAGACATTCATTGTATTCAAGGACTTTCCTGAAATGAATGCCCAGCGGGGAGACGCTCTTGTTTTCGGGTATGAAGGAACAAACGCCAAGATGTATACCGGTCTGCAGGTTGCAAAAGATCCGGGCGTGTGGGTTGTGTGGCTTGGATGCGCCCTGATGGTGATTGGCCTTTATATTGCTTTCTTTATGTCCCATAAGCGGATCTGGCTGGTAATATCCAAGGGGCATGCCCGCATTTACGGTAACGCCAGCAAGAATCAGGCGTCTTTTGAGATGCAGTTCGATGGAATTGCAGAGAAGTTCAAACAGTTGAAAATTTAGCGGAGGTTACCTGTTCATGACCAGTTCCATGTTTTTTAACGTTACAACATTCGTTTATTTGATCTCTATGCTCGTCTTCTTCGCCTTTCTGGCCAGCAAAAATAAAACCATCGGTCTGGCCGGCAGTCTGATTGCCTATGCCGGTCTTGCGATTCATACCGTCGCCATCGCTCTGCGCTGGAAAGAATCCTACGACATGGGTGTCGGCCACGCCCCGATGTCCAACCTGTATGAGTCGATCGTATTCTTTGCATGGACGATCGTGCTGCTGTTCGCCTATATCGACCTGAAATACAAGTACCGCATCATCGGTGCTTTTGTGCTGCCCTTTGCGCTGCTGGGGATGGCTTGGGCGCAGCTGGGTATGAATACCGGTATTGAACCGCTGGTGCCGGCTCTGCAGAGTAACTGGCTACTTTACCATGTAATTACCTGCTTCCTCGGTTATGCAGCTTTTGCTGTAGCCTGCGGCATTTCGATCATGTACCTGATCAAGGTGACGCTTGAGGGAAATGGGTCCTCTGCTCAGGCCGGCGGCCTGATGTCCATGTTTCCTCCGCTGAAGGCGCTGGACGATCTCAACTACCGCGCAATCATGATCGGATTCCCACTGCTGACACTTGGTATCATTACCGGCGCCGCCTGGGCTAATTATGCCTGGGGTACATACTGGAGTTGGGATCCAAAGGAGACCTGGTCGCTGATCGTCTGGTTTGTTTACGCCGCGTTCCTTCATGCCCGCATAACCAAAGGATGGGTCGGTAAACGGGCCGCCTGGCTTTCGGTGATCGGGTTTGCAGCAACCATCTTCTGCTACCTGGGTGTCAACCTGTTTCTCTCCGGACTGCACAGTTATGGCGGCGGGGCAAAATAAAAGCTATGGCTCTGGCGTGAACAATACAACCGCAAAATTCATCTATCTCAGCGTTGCTGTTCTGATGGGAATATCAGGCGTCCTATACGTGTCTAAAGGCCGCTTGGCCGAGGCCGCCGGAGCGATGAACTGCGGATGTCACCCCAGCAAGGCCGGCAAGTCTTTTGCCCATAAGCCGGTCAAAGCTGGCGAGTGCCCCTCATGTCACAAGGCATCTGATCAAAAACACCCAAAAGTCAAAAAAGGCGCTTTTATTCTGACTGACAACGGTAAGGCCGGTCTCTGTAACGAGTGCCATGAGCGCAAGGACACCAGGAAGTTTGTCCATGGTCCGGTTGCGTCCGGTGACTGTCTGGAGTGCCACGATGTTCATCAAAGTGACAATAAATTTCAACTGAAGGAGGCTGGTGCGGAACTCTGTTTCATGTGTCACGAGAAGGCAAAGTTTGACAGAAAATTCCCGCATCCGCCGATTTCCGAAGGAAAGTGCCTGGGGTGCCACGATCCACACCAGTCTGACAGCAAGTACATGCTGAAAGCCGAAGGCTCCAATCTTTGCATGAAGTGCCACGATAAATCGATGTTTTCCGGTAAATCAATGCATGCTCCGGTTGCCGCCGGCGAATGCGCCTCATGTCACGCAACCCACGGCACGCAGTACCCGCATCTGTTGAAGAAAAACTTTCCTGAAGATTTTTATACATCGTTCGATAAATCAAAGTATGAACTCTGTTTCAATTGTCATTCCCCCTCATTGGCAGATGACCAGCGTACCGGCGCCGAGACCGGCTTCAGGAACGGAATGTTCAATCTTCATTTTGTTCATGTCAACAAAGCCGAAAAAGGCAGGTCATGCAAGGTCTGCCATGACCCCCATGCTTCAAGTCAACCGAAGCTGATTTCCAGTAAGATAAGCGGTTTTGGACGTTGGCGTATACCTATCCGTTATACTAAAACTGATATCGGCGGAACCTGCGTTGTTGGCTGTCACAAGCCGAAATCGTACAACCGCAATGATCCGGTTGTTAATCCATGACTATGTTAAAGCGGACTGTCCTGGACTTTTTCAAGGAGAGCACGATGCTGACGCGTGTGGTGCTTGTCATATCGATGGTGTCACTTTTAACGGTTACTGCTGCCCAAGCCGCGGTGGATTTTATTTATCCCTCTCAGAACAGCTCGGTTAATACTTCCGGACACCTGATATTCAAGCTTAATCAGAATGATATTTCTTCGCTGCGGATAACGCTTAACGGCATTGCAGGCGAGCCCGTGGATGTCGGCATGCCGGAATACCGCAAACTGTTCCAGGATTTTTTCATAGCTCAATCACTATGGGACCAAGGGGCAAACAGAGTTATAGTCGATCTTTTCAAAGGGGGGCAAAAGGTCGAGTCTGCAAGCCTTTCGGTTTTTTATCTTCCTGAGGGAAGTTCTCAAAAGGTTCCGCCCGAATATGTCCCGGTTGTTCTGCACCGCCCGGAAAGTGAAAGACTCTGCCAGTCGTGCCACAACATGAATCCCACGCCTGCCCAGATGAACAGCAGTGTCGAAAAGGATAACCCCTGCTATGTCTGCCACAAAAAAATGCTGTCGGTAAAATACGTGCATGGCCCGGCCGGAACCTACTCCTGCGGTTACTGCCATGCCAGCAAGGGAAATCCAAAGCATGCAGTCGCCAAGCGCGGAGCAGCGCTCTGTTATGAGTGTCACGCGGATATGGCGGTTCAGGTCAAAAAGAAGAAATTCGTCCATGGTCCCATCGAGGCAGGTATGTGCGAATCGTGTCACGATGCCCACGGCAGCCAGAATGAATCCCAGTTGCTCAAGCCGATCAATGAAATGTGTCTGACATGTCATGGTCATATTCGCAATCAAAAGCATGTGGTTATGACAACAACCGGAGAAGGGCATCCACTGTCCGGAAAGAAGGACCCGCTCAGATCCAGCAGCGGCAAGCAGATGAGCTGCATTTCCTGCCATTCACCGCACGGCGGAAACGTTCGGTATTTCTTCTTCAATAATGTTGAAGACCGAATGGCGCTTTGCCAAGCCTGCCATAACAAATAAACGTGGAGGAATTATATAATGACTTTTAATCGTTTAGTATTATTGATTCTGCTGATCTGTTTTGTATCCGCCTGTGCGTCAACAAAACCTGTTGCCAAAGAACGATATTTCTGGCCTCCGCCGCCTGATGAACCGAGAATCGAATGGCTGGGTGTCTATTATGACGAAACGGATCTGCCCGGCAATGATAAATCCCAGTTTGTACAGAATTTTCTGGGAGAATCAAGTGAACTGCATTTTGTCAGTCCGCTGTTTGTAGCCAGTAATTCGGAGGGGAGAGTTGTTGTCAGCGACCCGGATCAAAAAGGCTTCATCAGCATTGACCTGATCAACAAAAAGTTCAGCGTACTGGGTGGCACGGCCATGGGAGACGTTGTCAAGCCGACCGGAGTCGATTTTGATGCCGAAGGCCGTGTTTACGCCGCCGATGATCCAAGCCGCCGGATTTTTGTGGTAAACAGTGAAAACAGGGTGCTGAAAGTACTCGACTTATCGAATGATATCAAGTCGGTCGGGGCGCTGGTTGTTGACAGAAAGCTAAAGCGCATCATAATTCCAGACCCTAGAGAGCACAAGGTTGCTGTTTTTTCGTTGGATGGGAAGCTGCTGAACTCGTTCGGCAAACGCGGCGAACTGGAGGGAGAATTCAATCAGCCCATGGCCGCGGCGCTTGACAGCCAGGGAAACATTTATATTACAGATTCTTTCAACGCCCGAATTCAGCGATTTACTCCGGATGGCGTGTTCATATCAAAATTCGGCAAGCGCGGTGACAGCAAGGGTGACTTCGGCATCATCAAGTGCGTCGCGCTGGATAGCGATGACAATATTTATGTTACAGACGCCAGATTCCACCGTATCCAGATATTCAACACCAAGGGAGAACTGCTTCTGACCCTGGGTGCGCCTTATTCACAGCAGCAAGACGAAGCTATTGTCGCCGCTGGATTCTTGCTGCCATACGGCATTTACATAGACAGGACAAACCGTATATACGTGGCTGATATGATGAACAAGCGTTTGCAGGTGTTCCAGTATCTGCCCGAAAAAAAGCCGGGCAAATAGCTGCGATTGTTGGTATCCGGAAGGTTGTTACGCTGCCGATATCCGGCCAATTGGCTGGTTGTCACAGGTTATTTTACGAAGAACTATATGCTGCTATTTGGGTCTGGGACTAATTGGTTGATAAATAAGCTGTTTTTTGCTTCATTGGTTTTGGTATGGAGATTGCGTGTGGTGTGGGCGATGAAGCAAATGAATATTATTGGATGAATCGATATACAAATCGGAAAGGAGCTTTACAGTCACAGTCCGAACAAACCATCTTGATAAATAACTTAACGAAAGGAAGGAAAAAAATGAAAAAAACAGTGTTTATGGTAATGGGAGCAGTTTTAATGTCAGGTACGGCCTTCGCTGGAATTACGGGGACTAAGCATGATTTGTCCACCACTACCGGAATTTCAGGCGCTGTGTTGTCCGGCACCGCCAAGCTTTGCGAGGTTTGCCATGCGCCGCATAACGCAGCTGTTGCAGTGCCCCTGTGGAATCGTACCAATCCGGCCGCTGCTTCAATCACGGTTTACAACACATCAGCGACCCTGTCTTCACACACCAAAGGCATTGCAACTCTTGCCGCCGGCAGTATTTCGCTGCAGTGTATGTCCTGTCATGCAGCTGCACCAGGGCTAGCTAACACCTCTATTATGAAAAGCTATACTCTCAATACTGCTATAGCGGCCTCGACATGGACCGGCACTATCTCCAATGGCGGTCTTGGCACCAATCTGGCCGATGACCACCCAATCGGCATGAACTATGCCACTGCATTGGCTGGCAGAGTGGCTAACGGCGGAACCGCGCTGCAGCCATTGGCAACTGCAATTGGCTCCGGCGCGGTATTCTTCACAAATGGCGCACTGCTAAACCAGATGGAATGCGCCAGCTGTCACAAGGTTCATGACAATACCAATGTTCCGTTCCTGCGTACTACCAATGCCGGCAGCGCTCTTTGTAAAGCCTGTCACACAAACTGATCATTGTTAAAACTCTGATGAAAAGGGCGGGTTATCCCGCCCTTTTTTGTGTGCAAAACCAGTCAATTATGCTATAGGACCCGGATGAGAGTGTCACAATTGCTGCAAGTCCTGATGTTGCTTCTTTTGTCTGTTCTGGCAGCCTGTGCCGTTGCGCCATCTCCCGAAAGCCAGCGCTATTTTTGGCCTCCTCCGCCTGATAAACCGCGTATTGAATGGATCAAATCCTATAGCAGTCAGCTGGATATCGAAAAAAGCGGTTCTCAGCGCTTCTGGGCCGCTATTTCAGGCGAGGATCAGCCGATATCGCTTGTGAAACCGCTTGAGGTCAAGTCTGTACCGGAACTGAACCGTTTTTACGTTTCCGATGTCGGCCGTGCGGCTGTCATGGTGTTTGATCTCGCCAGGCATGAGCTGAGAAATCTGGAAACGCCTCAGGGTGCGCCTCCGATAATTCATCCGATTTCGATAGTCACCGATCGTGACAACAATCTTTATCTGTTGGAACGCAGATCGAATGCCATTCTTGTCTTCGACAGTTCCGAAAAGTATTTACGCTCGATAGCAATTTCGAAGATATTATCCGTTAGCAAGCCGGTTTCATTGTCGATTGACAGGAAGAACAGCAGGCTGCTTCTGGCTGATGGCGGAACCAAAAAAATATATGTCCTTGATTTGACCGGCGCGCTGCTTTTCAGTTTCGGGGGTAGCGGAGATGGTGGCGGCCAGTTTAACCTGCCGATTTCGATCGCTGTTAATTCCAAGGGTCATATTATTGTCGCCGATGCATTCAGTGCAAATGTCCAGGTGTTTGACGCAACCGGAAAATATTTGCGCCGGTTTGGCAGGCGTGGTGACGCGCCCGGCGATTTTCAGCTGCTCAAATCCGTTGCTGTGGATACTTCTGACAATATCTACGTTGTAGACGGTCGTTCGCATGCGGTTTTTGTCTTCAATGAACTGGGCGAGCTGCTGTTGTCGCTGGGGGGCTTTTATGCTGTTGCTGAGTCCGGAAAGGTTGCCCCTGGCGGATTTTCTGTCCCGGTGGCGATCGATATTGATTCAACCGACCGGATGTATGTCGTGGATCAGCTGAATTCGCGTATACAGGTCTTTCAGTATTTGTCTGATTCTCATTTGAAGAATGACCGCGGCCGGTGAGGCGTTCTTGGTGCCTGACGATTTCGGCCCGCTAGTGCAGTTTCAAAATGAAGTTATTTCACGCGCTTGGCCTGTTAAATGACCGCAAAACATTTGTTTCGCTGGTTTGATTGTTTTAGCCGCCCTGTTCCGAACCCGTTCAAACGCCGTATTTACCGTCTTTTCGGCGCTGTTCATGTGGCTGTTTTGGCTGTTATGTTGGCGTTTATATTGCATCCAAATAATTAGATGCATAAATCTACTAAGCACGTGTTCCACACATTTATGATACCAAACAAACTCAAATACAGTTGGATAACGTGTGTCGTTGCCGCACTGCTGGTTTTCGTAATGTGGTCTGCAACCGCCCATGCCCTCCTGTCAGGAGAGGCCTCTCTCCGCTACGATAACTATGATGCACGTGATAATTCCGGACGGCATATGTCCGGCAACTCTTTTACTCAGGATTACTCGATCCTCTATAGCCACGCGGGGAATATTTATAACTCCAGAATCGGTAAATACAACGTATCATTAGGCTACAACTGGTCTGCGCTCGATACAACCATCAAATCAACTCGAGGCGCTGCTGATCTGAACTCCAGTCGTGGCCATGTTTTCTACAATGGTGAAATTATTATCGATCCTAAAGAAGTTCCGTTCAAAATTAATGCATACAGTCGTGATTTGACCCGCAATACTTTGACTGCTACCGACCCGCCTCTGGTCACCGAAATGTTCTCTCAAGGCGGTGGTCTGTTCAATAGTCCAAATCTTGCTACCGGAATTAGTGATGGCATTCATATTGACAGTGGTGCGACACTGTTAGCCGGTGTGAAAAACGGAATGACTAATGGCTATAATGAGATCCTGCGCCATTTTCCTATGATCATGGTCGATTACAGTGACCAACTGCATCGGGATCTGCGTTCGCAAACGCCGGTTGATTCAAGGCTTAGCCGGTTGGCGTTCGTCAGTCTTAATAAAAAGGATAACTGGTTTCATTACAGGCATGTCACTTACAACGATTACATCAATTCCGACAACAATTACAAAGAGAGTCAGTTTCAGATCGGCACAGTTGATCATAAGCTGGCGCGTCGCTGGATAGATTTCTCCAACTGGCTGCAGGTGTCTACAGATTTGCTTTTAACAAAAAGAATGAACAACAACATGGCTCTGAATTATACAGAGACGGATCTTAACCTTTTTGCACAGGCCCGCCGCAGCAAGTGGGAGGCTCGCAGCTACGGCAACTTTAACCGCTACAGGGAAGAAAATGGTAAGCTCACTTATCGCACGACCTTGCCTTTATATGTTTCCGGGGTTTATAATCCTGAAATTTCCTGGAGCACCAGAGCATCTTACAGTGAATCTCATAATAATGCCGGTGCACATCTTGACAGCATGTTGGCCGGTTATAGGGTTGAATTTTTTAAGCGGTCATTGTTTACGTTGACTCAACATTTTGATGTAGAGTCTTCGGTATCTGAATTGTCTGAACTGCTGGCGCTTTCCGCTGGAATCGAAACTACCAGCAGCACAAGGTTCTCACAAAAACTATCGATCGGCGCTTCATATGATATCAAAAATTCCTCTCATAAAGAGTCACTCAATAATTCCAATTTCATTGAGCAAAAACTGTCGCTACGCTCCAGCTACAACCCAACCAACCAACTCCGCATCAATCTGATTCAGGTGAATGATTTTACAAGTGGTAACAAGCAGAGTTTCGCCAGTACGGTGCGTGATGCCAATACAACATTACCCCAATATGTCAGCCCCAGGGGAGTTGCAAATGATGATTTCGGATCAACCAGTTATCGTTCCGTCACCACTGTTTCGGCCGCCTGGAATCCGTTGCCGCGCCTGAACATAGGTCTTATGTTGAGCGAGGATATCTTCTCGTCAGAAAAAGTTAAAAGCAGCAATGTTACAAATATCTCATTATCTGTAGATTACGAGCAATCTCGTATTAAACTCAGTAATTTGTTGACGTATTCGGACGGCAGCAGCCAGGTTGATCTGAAGTCGTCAATGTTGAGTAATTCAACCACTGTTCAGTATATGCATAATCGAAATCTTGATTCGAGGCTGATGTTCATGTACAGCAGAATAAGTGATAATACTAATACATCGAACAGCTATGATGTTGAGCAACGTCTTAATTATATTTATTATAGTCATACCGGTTTGTCGCGAAAACTTTTTGAAATCAACGAAATGCTGACTTACTCCAATTCTCCGAACCTGATATCGACTGCTTATTCTACGTCCAACAGTATTACTTCAACCAATAACATTGCATCCAATAACAACATTGTTTATTCCGGAAGAAACAACAGTCGCGCTTCATTGTCACTTGGTTTCAAATATTATCCGTTACGGCAACTTGTCTTTTCTGCCGGTGCTCGTTATCAGTATGACAACAATGTAAACAACTACAGTCTATTGTGGTACTCTTCACTTGGCGCAAATTTCAGACTTTTTCAGGCATCTCTCGATTACTATCAGGGAAAGCGTCAATCTGACGGCCTGATCGAGAAAAAATTTACCGCCAATGTTAAAAAATCTTTTTAGTTGTCATCATCGATATGATTTGATTACCGGGCTAGTCCCGGTTTTTTTTTAAAGAAGTATTCAGCCTGTCTTTTTGTTTATGCAGTAAAAATTAAACTGTAGCAAAGAAGTATTGATCCGTTCCGACGGTCTGGATACCTAATGACGACAATATCAATAATTGTTCCGGTAAAACATGGTGGTTATGTTGCCGCATTCGATTCCATCAGGCATTGCAGACTGGATAAGAATATTTATGAAGTGCTGCTGGCCGAGGGCTGCGCACCGAGTCAGCAACGCAATCTTGCCGCACAAACAGCCACTGGCGATATCCTGTATTTTATTGACGACGATTCGCTGCTGAATTCTGAAAACCTTCGGATCTGCAGTGAGATTATGGACGATGCAGAAATTGCGGTTGCCGGTGGTCCTTCTGTCACGCCTGCCAATGACAGCTGGCTTCAGCAGCTGTTCGGCTCAGCCCTTTGCTCCGTCCTGGGCGCCGGCGCGGTTAGAAACCGTTATCGCGTTACCGGCTCTGTTCGTGAGACAACCGAAAAAGAACTGATTCTGTGCAATCTTGCAATCCGGAGGTCCGTCTTTGTTGAAATGGGCGGTTTTGATGAAAGGCTTTATCCAAATGAAGAGAATGAACTGCTTGACAGGATAAGATCCGCAGGTTTCAAACTGGTCCATGTCCCGGCAATGAATGTTTTCCGAAGTCAGCGATCGTCGCTAAAGGCTTTTATTCGTCAGATGTTTGCTTACGGACGCGGCAGAGCTCAGCAATCTCTGATGAGTGGAACATTTCCTGTTTTGAGTTTCATCCCGCTGTTTTTTGTTCTGTATCTCGTTGCTACGGTGTTCTTTTTCACGTACGCATTGTATTACATACCGCTTTTTTTCTACGTCGCTCTCGTTACGCTGTTTGCAGCAGTCCAGACATGGCGTTCAACCCATCTGTACATGATTTTATTGATTTTTATATATCCACTCATGCATTGTGTTAACGGTTTGGGATTGTTGACAGGCCTGATAAAAGGAAAGCCTTTGCCTGTGCATGACAATAGTATTGTTGTAACTAAACTGAAGGCATTCGGTCAGGACTTTTAAGTACACAGTCACCTCAATTATATGCAAACAAGCTGTTAATGCTGCCGACAGCGTAGTTCTATAGAGTGTTATCAACTTATGGCGAACAGAGCAACCTGACAGATGAAAATTCTTTTTCTGATCCCACCAAACAGTTTGATTGAGCGGTATGGCAAGCTGGCCGGCGCAGGCAGCTCTTCGCCTGCTTTGGGTATTCTGCTCCTGGCTGCATTGGCGCGCCGACACGGTCATACTGTGGCAGTTATTGATACAGCGGCACTTGAAATCGGAATGGAGCAGGTACTTGAACAGGTCAGCCGGTTTGAGCCGGATGTCGTCGGATTTTCCTCGACAACATTAGGGGTCGGTAGCGCCGCATCTCTGGCTGAACACATCAAGAAGCGTCTGCCGAATACAATCATCATGGTCGGCGGACCCCATGTTTCGGCTGCTCCCGATGAAACCATGCGGCGTTTTCCCTCATTCGATCTTGCTGTGGTTGGTGAGGGTGAAGACACATTGACAGAACTGCTGGAAGCGCTGTCGGGTCGAAATTCGATTCAGGACGTGCTCGGCATAAGTTATCGGAAGGGTGATGCCGTAATAACTACCCCGCGCCGTGCTTTCATAAAGGATCTCGACTGCCTGCCATTTCCTGCCTGGGATCTTCTGGACGACTTTCCGCAGCGCTATGCTCCGGCTCCCTTCAAAGTCAAAAGCCTTCCATCCGCCTCGCTTGTATCTTCAAGAGGATGTCCGAATCAATGCATATTCTGTGACCGTTCGGTATTTGGAGCAGCCTGCCACTCTTTCTCTGCTGATTATGTCATCATGATGATGAGGGATCTGCACGATAACTATGGTATCAGGCACATCTGTTTCGAGGATGACACTTTTGTTACCTTCAAGCGCCGTTTGACCGAGATATGCGACCGTTTGATCGAAATGAAGCTTGATTTGTCCTGGTCATGTCTGGGTAGAGTCAATCATGTCAATGCCGAGAGTCTGGCGCTTATGAAGCGGGCGGGTTGCTGGCAGATCAGTTTCGGCATTGAGAGCGGCAGCCAGGATATCCTGAATGCCATCCATAAGAACGTCACTCTGGAGCAGATCAGAAACGCCGTGACGATGTGCAGCGACGCAGGAATCCTAAGCAAGGGATTCTTTATTGTCGGACATCCGTACGAAACAAAAGAAACTCTTGTACAAACACTTGATTTTGCACTGCAGCTCCCTCTGGATGATATAAGTGTCACCATGCTGACCCCTTTTCCAGGCACAGAGATATACGATCGGGCTGCTGAATTCGGCACGTTTGACGGTGACTGGTCAAAGATGAATCTTCTGAATGCCGTATTTATTCCGCATGGTTTGACCCGCGAAGATCTGGAGCATTATCAGCGCGAGATTCTCCGGCGCTTTTATCTGCGGCCGCGAATAGTTGCGGGTTATCTTAGGCGACTGGCTGCAAGCCCTGCCATCATAAAAGGACTTGCCGCAGGATTCAGGGCCTTTTTTCGCAGCGTGTGGAAGAGTTGATGAAGTCACCGCTGATATCAGTCATAATAGTCAATTGGAACGGCAGGCAATATCTTCCGGATTGCCTGGACAGCTTGAGAGATCAAAACTGTAATGATTTTGAAACGATTGTCGTTGATAACGGTTCGAGTGACGGTTCTGTGGAGCTGATTCAGGATTCTTATCCCTGGGTGCGCTTGATTCCGCTCGCTGAGAACACCGGTTTTGCCGGAGGCAACAATGCCGGGTTTGCTCTAGCGCATGGAAAATATATCGTTACGCTCAATAATGATACGCGGGTTGACAGGTCATGGTTGGCTGAACTTATCGCTCCTGTCGAGGAAAAGCCTGAAATAGGTATGGTGGCCAGCCGTATCTGCAACTGGGATTCTCCGGATCAGCTTGATTCGCTGGGCGTCGCCATCTGCAAAGACGGAATGTCGCGGGGCAGCCGTCGCCGCTGCAGTTACTCAAGGCTTTCAGTTGACAGGTTTGAGGAAATTCTTCTCCCGAGTGCCTGCGCTGCACTTTATCGACGGGAGATGATCGACGAGATCGGTTTTTTTGACGATGATTTTTTTGCCTATTGCGAGGACACCGACCTGGGCTTGCGAGGGCGCATTGCCGGTTGGTATGCCGTCTTTGCCCGCGATGCGGTGGTTTATCACCGTTATTCCCGCAGCGGCGGCGAATTTTCCCCGTTCAAGCTGTACCTGGTGGAACGGAACCATTTCTGGGTGGCTATCAAGAGTTTTCCTGCTGCTATGCTTATGGCGCTGCCTTTCTGGACAATGATGCGATACCTGGTACAGCTTCGACTGGTTCTAGGCGGCAAGGGGGCCGGGGCACAATTCCGCAACACATCTTCACGGGCCTTGATCAAGGCTGTACTGAGAGGTTTTTTTGACGCACTGCTGGGGCTGCCGCATGTTTTGAGCAAGCGTCGTTCCGTGATGTCCGGGCGGCGCCTGACTGATGCAGAAATGAATGAATTATTGAATACATATAAAATATCATTTACGGAGCTTCTTGATGCCGGTTGATACTGGATTGAACAGGGAAGGGATGATCTATCAACGGGACCAGTATGCCAAGGGAGGGCTTGGAGTCCGCTATTGGGATTATCGCGATCAACAGGCTTTCCAGCATGTTATCGGTAACGATATACTCGATGCCGGATGCGGGGAGGGGATAACGCTTGAAAAACTGGTCAAGCTTTTTCCTGATCGACGGGTTGTCGGAGTGGATACTGAACCTGAGAATCTTGAGATATGTCTTCGTCACAAGTTGCCTGTTCAGGACGGTTCACTATATGCGCTTCCGTTTGCCGATGAGTCGTTTGATACGGTTCTCTTTTCGGAGGTGATTGAACACCTTGATACGCCAGAGAAGGCACTGTGTGAGATATTCAGGGTTCTGAGGCCGGGAGGGCGGGTCATAATTATTTTCCCGAATGATCGAACTTTCTTGCTGGCGCGTCTGGCCATGGGAATGGTCCGCGAAGCGTTTTATGATTCAGGGCATGTCAGGCAATGGACGCCAGGACAGATCCGTAAAACGTTGCGCTCTGTAGGATTCTTACCGGTTGCGGCATGCAGCATTCCTTTTCTGTGCTGGTTTGTCTGTCTGCATCATATATGTGTGGCGGAAAAGCAGGTTTAAAGAGTGGGAGTTATATGACGCTATTTCATTTCTATAAACACATTGTGTCTCTTTTTCGTAGAACTAAACCGTCTAACATTGCATTGTTGATTACTGAACGGTGTAATGCACGTTGTATTATGTGTAACATATGGAAAGGCGATCTTACATCTGCTTCTGAAATGTCAGTAGATCAGTATGATGCACTTTTAAGAAAACCGTTTTTCCATGACATTGTGAATGTAATGTTAAGCGGTGGCGAAGCTCTGCTGAGAAATGATGTTGAGCAAATAATTACGGTTATCCTTACAAGGTTGCCACGCTTAAAACGAATTACCATAGCTACTAACGGCCTGGCTACTAGCGTTATTAATGAAAAAATGTTAGCAATAGCTTCTGCTGTAAATAGATTCAATGGAAGTGTACTGCTTGTGTCACAAGTATCTTTCGATGCCATGACAGAAGTTCATGATCAAATAAGAGCTCCTGACGCTAGTATTAAAGTCAAAAATACACTAAATAAGCTCATCGAATTAAGAAATAAATATGCATTCTTTAAAATCAGTGCAGGTTGCGTTATTCAACCAAAAAACATAGATGAAGTGGAAGATGTTTTTAATTATTTAGAACAAAACGAAATAGATTCAATATTTACTGTTGTTTGTTTTGATGAATATTATTACGCAAATAATGTTAATGAAGAATTGTTTTTTGACGATGCAAACAAGACTAAATTGAAAAAAATATTAACAAATATTATTCATAAAGAGAAAAATGTTGGAAAAAAATTTCTGTACTACCAATTCAGTTCAATGCTCGAAGGAGGCAGAAATAATCGTGGGTGTCCAGCTTTGAGAGATACAATTACCATTAATCCTGATGGTGATGTTATCCCGTGCCTAAATTCTTGTGGAAACATTTTGGGGAATGTTTTTTCTGATGAAGTACACGATATCTGGTTTTCTCCAGCTACTGAAAAGATATGCAAGAACATTGCTGATGAAAGATGTTATGAATGCATGTTTGCATGTGGTGTCGGTTATTTTGAAGCATTGAAATTTGCTGTGCGAACATTTGGCGGGAGGTTCTTAGATTAATATCATGATATCACTTATATTCTGGGTAGTTTCGTATTCCGTTGCAATGGCTTTCTCAATTGTCTTGTTGGGGGATCGTGCGCTTATTTCGGGTAATTTATTGTCATATCAGTCGGTTATCAGGCTCATATTACATTGGAAATTTTTTCTCTCTATGTGTATGGCTCTGTTTGCAAGATTTGCTTTTATTATGGTGAACAATTCTTTTCTGTCTATCCCTCGCCTAGCAGCAAATTCAACGACGGTTACTGCTTTCGTGCTTGTAATTGCTTACGTCGCTGTCGTCATCGTTAACGGGGTTTTTCTTAATGAATCACTAAGCTTATCACAGTATTTAGGATCATTCATGATAATTATAGGTTTATTTGTTATGTTTCGTTAAAAGGGGGATTTATGCCATTAATCCATAAATTATCCTTAGCGATATTCATTCAAGTAATGAGGCTGCGAAAACGGTTATTAAGTTCCCACCCTAATGTGTCTATTGGAGCATTTACCTATGGAATTCCAAAAGTATATTTCCAAGGATCTAATAGACTGACAATTGGTAAATACTGCTCAATTTCAAGTAAGGTTGTTATTTTTCTGGGTGGCGAGCATCGAACAGATTTTGTCTCAACTTTCCCTTTTAATCAATTCTCATCATTGCATCAAAGCCTTGAAGGACATCCGGCTTCCAGGGGAGATGTGACAATTGGAAATGATGTGTGGATTGGGTATGGTTCACTTATAGTATCCGGTGTCAAAATAGGAGATGGAGCTGTAATTGGTGCTAACTCTATTGTGACTAAGTCAGTACCTCCTTATGCTGTTGTAGCCGGTAATCCAGCAAAGATTATTCGCTATCGATTTTCAACTGAAATCGTTGCTAGATTGCTTTCTGTAAGGTGGTGGGATTGGAATCAAGAAGATGTTAACGCTGCAGTTCCTTATTTGTTCGGTACTGATACTATTGCATTTCTTAGCTATGCGGAAAAAACAAAAAAAACACTCAAAAGCTGACAATATATGCTTGAAATTAAAAGAATTATTGCAACATTTTTGTTACCACCTGGGATTGTAATAATTCTACTATTAATATCTGCCTGGTATTTTCGTAAGTCTTGCAAAAAGCTATTTATATCAAATATTCTACTTGCACTTCTTCTGTGGATGTTTTCTATTTCGGTGATTTCTGACCACTTGATTGGCCTACTTGAAGTGCAAAGCACAGCAAATATACCAAAGGAACGTGTCGATTCGATTATATTGCTTGGTGGTGGCTTATATGATGGGGTTCCAGATCTAAACGGTACTAGTGCTCCTACAGAAGATATGTTTACCAGAATAGTATGCGCTTTTAGACTTTATAGGCGCTTTAATGTTCCTATTATCGTTTCCGGTGGAGCCCCTCCAGAGTTTATTTCACCTGAGGCGATTGTGGTAAGGCGCTTTTTGATAGATATGGGTGTGCCTGAGAAACATATAATTATTGAAGAAAAATCACGCGACACCATGGAAAATGCTCGTAATGTAGCTGCTATTTGTAGTGAAAAAGGATATGTTAATCCGGTTGTGGTGACTTCTGCATATCACGCTAAAAGAGCATCAATAGCGTTTAATATTGTTCACATGAAGATTGCTTTGGTTGCTTCAAACTTTAAGAGTTCAGCCAATCGTCATTATGGGTGGGCTGCATATCTCCCAACAGCAGAGTCTGTTGAGTCCAGTTGGCGTTCTATGAGAGAGTATATAGGTCTCTTTTACTATAGCTTTATGTGAAGTGTAACAGAGGATTTATAAGTCATGAATGTTTCCAGCTATATAGTGATTATTCCAGCGTATAACGAGGCATTGAGAATTTCACAAGTAGTTTTGTCTATTAGGTCAATGTATTCATATTTAGATATTTTAGTAGTAGATGACGGTTCCGGCGACAACACTGCTGAAGTGGCAAGGAATGCAGGTGCGATTGTAGTTTCCCATCCGTTCAACATGGGATACGGAGTTGCAATCCAGACCGGCTACAAGTATGCCCTTGCCAACAACTATGACTATCTTGTCCAGCTCGACGCAGATGGTCAGCACGACCCTGCCTGCATCCCTGACCTCCTTGCGCCTGTTGTTCAGGGAACAACCGACATTGCAATCGGTTCAAGATTTCTGGGGAGTAGCTACAGGCCTCCGCTTGCCCGACGCCTAGGGATGGCGCTCTTTCGCAGGATTGTTTCGGTGATTACCGGGAAAATCTGCACCGATACGACTTCAGGATTTCAGGCCTTCAACCGGAATGTGATTGCATTCTTTTCAACGGACGTATTTCCCGTGGATTACCCTGATGCCGACATGTTGATCATGCTCCATCGTGCCGGATTCCGTATGCAGGAAGTGCCTGTCCGCATGTTCGAAAACAGTGAAGGCAAATCGATGCACAGCGGTTTCAAGCCCCTTTACTACATGTTCAAAATGCTTCTTTCCATTTGCGTGACACTGATGCGGACAGTGGATGTTGCTAAAAAATGACTGGATTGAGCCGAAAGGAGGGCTGCTTGCCGTTCACAGTAAATCACCGGTTTCCAAAGCATCTTATCCCGCTGGGGATCGTGCTGCTGACCGGGATTTTTGCCTATTCCAACTCACTGAATGTACCATTTCAGTTCGACGACTTTAACGTATCGAATAAAACCCTCCTGCTTTCCAGGGCATATTCGGCAACGTCACGCCAGTTGGCCGATTTCAGCTTTCTCCTGAACCACTTTCTCCACGGTAATAACGTAATCGGTTTTCATCTGCTGAATCTTTTGATTCACCTTTGCTCTGCCGTGACAATCTATTTTACGGTTATTTATTCAATTCGGGCTCTTACAGGGGATGAGTACAACAAACCCGAAGAATCAGATTTTGTTATGCAATTCGTTCCGGCTGCAACCGCCATGCTGTTCGTTTGTCATCCGATTCAGACCCAGGCAGTAACCTACATAGTTCAAAGATACACCTCTCTGGCAACCCTGTTTTACATGCTTTCAACTCTCATGTTCATCAGGGCCAGGATATTTCATCTAAACGGTTCAAGCTCCGGTTCTGTCTGGATTACAGGTGTCTTTTCGTTTGTTTCAGGGCTGCTGTCCATGCGCTGCAAAGAGATCGCATTTACCCTGCCGTTTATGCTGGTGATGGTTGAGATGTTTGTTTTTCACGGGCGTCTGTTGCGAAGCAGAATCTTTCTGGGTGGTATTTCTCTTTTATTGCTGGTCATCCCGGCACAGCAAATACTTCTGCATGGGTCTCTGGATGTCAGCGATCTGCTTTACAGCATCAGCCGGGGCACCCGGGAGGAGTTGACCTATTCCAGAACAGATTATCTCCTGACACAGATTCGGGTCATCGTTACCTACATCAGACTGATGCTCTTCCCGGTCAATCAGAATCTTGACTATGATTACCCGCTTCTGAAGAACTTCTTCTCCAAACCGGTCATTATGTCCCTTGTTTTTCATATACTCATGCTGCTTTCAGCCGTTTTTTTGTTTTTCAAATCACGGCTACTACTCAAAAAATGTGATTTAACCAGAGGGGTCTGCGTCAGACTCTGTTCTCTCGGAATTGTTTGGTTCTATGTGGCGCTCATGGTGGAATCAAGTGTCATACCGATTCTTGATGTCATATTTGAGCACCGCTTATACCTCCCTTCCTTTGGCTTCATTCTTGCCTTTGTTTCAGCCTCTGCCGGGTTAATCCCCCAACGTGAAGCAACACGGAAAAGCCTCTGTATCGCACTTGCCGTTCTCTGCCTTGTTTTCACCACGGCAACAATTCGCCGCAATATGGTCTGGAATGATGAGGTGCGTCTATGGGAGGATACCGCCGCCAAATCTCCAGATAAAAAAAGGGTTCTTAATAACCTTGCCGCGTTTTATCTAAGCAAAAAAATGCCGGAGAAAGCAATTGCCCCAATATTGAAAGTATTGGATCGTGAACCCGGCTATACAGAAAGTCTGAATAATCTGGGATTGCTGCTTGATCAGATTCCGCAAGTCAAGGGGCGTTACAGCAACGGCATGGAGTTTTTCACGGCAGAAAGAAAGATTGATTTAAAATTGATTGATCCTTGGTACGCCAATACACGCAACAATTTGGGAGTGGTGCATGAACTCTTGGGCGACCGGGCAAAAGCCATTGCATATTATGAGAAAGCTGTAGCTTCCGATCCGGGCATAGATGCATTCTGGCTCAATCTTGCGCTGCTGTCCGCCCGGCAGGGCGACAGGAAGAGGTCTGCTGAAGCGCTTGATAAATTGAAACAGCTTAATCCAGGGCTCTCCAAAGTGGTCAAGTCGGATATTTATAGAATGTATAGGTAAAAAAGTTGAACTTGAACCTGGTTGATAAAGTGGGTGAGCTGAAGTGTCGGTCAAACTTGGCTCTGATTGCCGTGTTGAGTATAGTCATACTCGGTGCGGTTATCTATGGTAATACCTTGCAGGTGCCGTGGTATTTTGACGATTTTCATAATATTGTCCGTAATCCGCTGATTCGGGAGTTGGGCGCGGCATGGGACAAAATACTGGCTCCCCGCGGACTGGCTATGTTCAGTTTTGCCGTCAACTACCATTTCCATGGAATTGAACTGCCGGGCTATCATATTGTCAATATCCTGATACATCTCTTTACCACCTGTCTTGTCTACCTGAGCCTGAAACGGGTTTTTAGCTGCCGGCCGGCATTCGCATTGCTGGCCGCACTGATATTTCTTTCCCATCCTTTGCAAACCCAGTCCGTGACATATGTCGTGCAGCGTATGACGAGCCTGAGCGGCTTGTTTTTTTTTCTGTCCTTGTACCTTTATATTCGTGCCAGGGAAACACTCCTGGCCGGTCAACGCTTCATCTCCCTGCCGCACCTGTCCTTTTATCTGGCATCTTTACTGAGCGGCGCCATTGCGGTCTACACCAAGCAGAATGCTGCAATTTTGCCATTTTGCATATTTTTGTTTGACCGTTTTTTTCTACCGAAACAGAAACATAGTGGTCTATGGCTGGTGTCTTATCTCCTTCCCTATTTTGCAGCACCGATCTGGATGGCATTAACCCTGTTTCTGTTTCCGGTCGTGGAGGGCGTAGATCTTCACGTTATTACCTCAATCAATGATTCGGCCAAAGGCCTGACCGTCACAAAAAACTCTGGTTTTGAATACCAGCTTTCCTATCTGGTGACCGAGTTCTCCGTATTGTGGCTTTACATTCGGCTGCTGTTTCTACCCTATGGCCAAGTATTGGATTATCAGTATCCTTTGGTTACATCGTTACTGACTCTCAAAAACTGTGCGGCTTTTCTCGGGTTAGCCGGTTTGCTGGCGTATGCAACGGTTTTACGCAGGCAAATGCCGCTTATTTCATTTGCAATATTCTGGTTTTTTATTGCCCTGTCCGTTGAATCCACGATTATTCCGCTTGATCCCGTTTTTGAGCATAGACTTTATGTTCCCATGTTCGGTTTTGCAGTGCTTTTACCACAGCTCTTTGAGGTTTTCTGCCGCAATAAACAGCGGATTGTTCTTCTTTCTTTAACGGTCATGATCTATTCGGCGTTGACCTGGTTTCGTAATGACCTGTGGAGTCGTGATAGTGCATTTCTTGAGGATCAGTTTTCAAAAGTGCCACATGGTACCCGGGTCATGATAAGTCTGTCCAAGTGCTATATTGACAAGGGGCGCGACCAGGATGCCGAAGCGCTGCTACGTAAAGCTATAGCGATTGATCCTGCTCTTGAAAAAGCCTACATAAATCTGTCCGGTATCTTGGTGCGAAAGCAGAGATTGAACGATGCGCTTCAACTTTTGAAGCAGGGACTGCAGGCCAATCCATACTCAGGTGAATTGCACAACAATCTTGGTGTGCTTTTTGATCTGCTGGGTGAACCGGAACAGGCGATTCAGTCGCTTTTGAAGTCCTATAGAATCGATCCCGGCTATGCCGAAACTTATACAAATCTGGGGGCAGTATATGCCGGTCTCAAACGTTGGGACGAGGCGGAGCAGTACTACAGAAAAGGGATCGCCGTTCTTTTTGAAAATCCCAGGGCTCATTACAATCTTGGCGTGGCGCTATATACGCTTGGACGCATGTCCGAGGCAGCGGAGTCTTTTCGCATAACATTGAAATTCGCACCGGATGATGCCGATGCGCTGTTCAACCTGGCCAATGCTTACATCAAGCTTGGCAGCCGCCAGTCTGCCCTGGAACTGCTGCCGCGCCTCCTAATCCGTGACCCGGGGTTGGCGGGCAAACTGGAGAAAGAACTGGCCGGGCATATGTAATTCCAATTTCAAATCAAGAGTGAAATCAAGGCGGCGAGGATTGAGGCGACGAAAGCGTACAATCAGTACGTTGAGGAGCTGAAGACGAGCCAACGAAGATAGCGCCTTGATCTGGAATTGGAATAAACTGAAGTTAGGGCAGGGGGGCTTGTTTCTGAATAAACGGCCAGCCGACTACGATTATTCCGGACATATGGTACGCGTTTAAGTTTGTTTCTCTTTTGACAAGTGAGGTGTCTATGCCGATTAAGCAGAAAATATTTGCTTTAATTGTTTGTTGTCTCGTTTTCGTATGTACCATCAATCTGGTAAGAAAACGAAAGCTCCGTGAAGAGTATTCAGTTCTCTGGCTTGCGACCAGCCTGTTGATGTTTATTCTGGTTTTGCGTTATGAGTGGCTTGTGAACCTCACCGCTCTGATCGGAGCCGGTTTGCCTACCACCACCCTTTTTATCTGTTCGATAATTTTTCTGATGCTGATAGCTGTACAATTTTCAATCAAAATATCAAGGCTTACCGATCAAGTGAAAAATCTTGCCCAGGAAAATTCATTGCTCAGGGAAGTATGTGATGATGTATTGAGAAAAAAGAAGAGAGGGAGTTTAAATGAAAGATGTGATGACTGACTCCATCTGTTGTCAGTTAATAACCCCTGCACCAGTTTCCCTTCTTAGAGATTATGGCCGGATGGCCATACTGGTTGCTGTTACGTTTCTTCTCTATAGCAACACATTGACGGTTCCCTGGTATTACGACGATTTCGTAAACATAATCGATCAGCCCTACTTGCGAGGCATGGATCAGCTGATCAGCCTGCTGTTCTCCTCCAGGGGAGTGGCCAAGCTTTCCTTTGCGATGAATTACATCCTCGGCGGTCTTTCCCTTCCAGGTTTTCATTTGGTCAATATCTGCATTCATGCAGGAACCGTGGTTCTTTTTTATCTGATTCTTAAACGCGTCTTCAGGGAATCGCCCGTAATTTCCTTTCTAGGTGCACTTTTATTTGCCGTCCATCCGGTACAGACACAAGCTGTGACCTACATCGTACAGCGCATGACGAGTCTTTCGGGTTTCTTCTTTCTCCTCTCGCTGTATTGCTATATTCGCTACAGGGAAAGCTGCTCTCCGGGGCCCAATCCCCCCGGCATGCCATCGATTTCATTTTGGGCATTAACATTCCTGAGTGGTGCCCTGGCTCTTTATTCAAAGGAAAATTCAGTCGTGTTGCCGGTTGCCATTTGTCTCTTCGATTTTTACTTTCTTGGCGGCATTTCTGATGGGTGGCGGCGGCTTCTGCTCAGAGCATGCCCTTTTGCAATTGTACCATGTCTCTTTGCCGTGAACTTTTTCCTGGCTCCTTTGATCAAAGGACCCGGCATTGATTCGCTGACTAATACTGCCACTACCATCGTCAGTTCACATGGCCTGACGCCTTGGACATATTTTGTGACGCAGTGGGGTGTGATCTGGACTTATCTGCGTATTCTGCTCGTACCGTACGACATAACACTCGACTACAGTTATCAGGTAGTGAACAGCCTGACGGATCTGCGCAACACCGTCGCCGGGGCCGGTCTGGCGGGGCTGCTTCTGCTGGCCTTCAGGCTGCGGAAAACTGCTCCCAGGTTATCCTTCGGCATTGCACTGTTTTTCCTGGCACTGGCGGTGGAATCAAGCTTTATCCCCCTCGATCCGCTTTTTGTGCACAGGCTTTATATACCTACTGCCGGATTTGTCATAGTTGTCATGGATCTTCTGATACGCCTGCCAAGGCGCGGCATGGTGTTGGCTTTTTTCTGTGTTGTAACAGCTGCATATGCTATTGTCGCCTGGCAGAGGAATTCACTCTGGAACGATCCGGCGGCTTTTTACGAGGACAACCTCAGCAAGGCTCCGCATAGTGAACGGGTACGCAACCTGCTTGCGGAACAGTATATGCTGCAGGGGCGTGACGGCGATGCAAAACGTCTGCTGATTGAGGCGATTCGCATTAACCCCTCATTCGGATCATCGATTGTTTCTCTTTCAAATATCTACATCAATGAAGGCAGGAAAGCGGAGGCGTTTGAACTTCTTGATAATGGTGTTAGAACAAACCCGAACGACCATGAAATTCATAACATCCTCGGGAGTCTGTACGGAATGGTCGGTCGCAACGGAATGGCAGAGTACCACCTGCGGCGGGCGATCGCCCTGAAGCCGCAGTATGGCCGGGCTTATTGCAGCATGGGTGTTCTTTATGCCGGGCTTGGAAAGTGGAAGGAGGCTGAAAGTCAATACAGAGTTGCCTTGACTATGTCCCCCAACGACCCTTTGACACATTATAACCTTGGAGTGGCGCTGTTGAGTAATGGACAAAATGCCGAGGCGCGCCAGGCATTCAACCAGACCCTCAAGCTCGATCCCAAAAACAGGTATGTTTTATATAACCTCGCTTTGGTCTTGGATCGTCTTGGAGACCGGCAGTCAGCCAGGGAGCTTCACTCCAGGCTGAGAGGTATCAGTCGGGAAATGGCGGATAAGCTTGCATCAGAAATCAAGCTTAGTGAGTGATAAGGCTGTGGAAATATGCTAGCATTCGGAAGTCCGCGCCTTTGTTGATCTGTCGGCAGCAACTATGATCGCCAAGGATTGTTTTTGTCGATTGTACAGAAATAAACAAATGCAATTAATGAACAGGAGATATTCCAATTTGAATATCAGTATCGTTGTGCCAATTTATAATGAGCAGGATAACGTAAATGCATTATACACCGCAATTACCGGTGTAATGCAGCAGATGAAATGCGGCTATGAGCTTATCATGGTTGATGATGGATCCATTGATGGTTCGTATTCGATACTTGCCCGGCTTGCAAAAGATGACTCCAATCTCAAATTGATCCGCTTCCGCAGGAACTTTGGACAGACAGCTGCCATGGCGGCTGGATTTGATGCAGCGACCGGCAGCATCATTATTCCGATGGACGGCGATCTCCAGAACGATCCTGCCGACATACCGCGGCTGGTTGATAAAATCAATGAAGGTTTTGATGTCGTTTCCGGATGGAGAAGGGATCGCAAGGATACATTTGTCACCCGCAAAATACCATCAATGTTGGCCAATTTTCTGATATCAAGCCTGACCGGTGTCCACCTTCATGACTATGGCTGCACTCTCAAAGCCTATCGCCGTGAGGTGCTGGAGGGTATAAATTTATATGGCGAAATGCACCGGTTTGTTCCGGCGCTGGCGTCGCAGGTAGGCGCCAAGGTTGCAGAACTGCCTGTAAACCACTATCCACGTCTTCATGGAGTCAGCAAATACGGAATCTCCCGCACTCTGCGCGTTGTTCTGGATCTGATGACTGTCAAGTTCCTGCTGGCCTACTCCACCAAGCCGATTCAACTATTCGGCAAATGGGGCGTATATACCATGCTGGCCAGCTTTTGCACCGGAACCATGACGCTGTACATGAAGTTTTTTGATCATCTCAGCATGAATCGCAACCCATTGCTTATCCTTACTCTTTTTCTCCTGTTTATGGGGGTTCAATTCATCGTAATGGGGTTGTTGGGTGAGTTGAATGCGCGGACATATTTTGAATCGCAGGGAAAACCGATTTATGTGGTCAGAGACAGGATAAACCT
The DNA here is from genome assembly GCA_964458105.1 of uncultured Geobacter sp. GTDB lineage: Bacteria > Desulfobacterota > Desulfuromonadia > Geobacterales > Pseudopelobacteraceae > JACRCG01. The sequence goes on along the minus strand of CAYWJJ010000001.1, from coordinate 14,689 downwards.
TGGCTGATGTCGCACTGAGAGTACTCATGCTGGCACCGACTCCCTACTTCTCCGATCGGGGGTGCCATGTCAGGATATACGAGGAAGCCAAGGCTCTGACCGCTTTGGGGCATGATGTGTGTATCGTGACCTACCACCTGGGGCGTGACATGCCGGGCGTCAAGGTTGTCAGAATTCCACAAATCCCCTGGTATAAAAAACTTGAAGCCGGTCCTTCCTGGCATAAACCCTACCTCGACATACTGCTCCTGTTGAAGGCCTACAGTACTGCAAAATCATTTCGTCCCGATATAATCCATGCCCACCTGCATGAAGGCGCCTTGATCGGCAGTCTCCTGAAGCGTACACTAGGTCTGCCGCTATTATTCGATTACCAGGGTAGCCTTAGCGGCGAGTCTCTCAATCATGGCTTCCTTCGTGATCAGTCGCTTCTTCACAAAACCTTTGCCGTTATTGAACGTTTAATTAACCGCTGTGCAGATAGGATTGTTACCAGTTCCGGTGAGGGACGACTTGAACTGGTCAGGGATATCGGTATCTCTCCGGAAAAAGTCAATACGCTGATTGATGGTGTAGATACGGATGTTTTTCGTCCCTGTTCCCGTCAGCAGGCACGACAGGAGCTTGGCATTCCGGAAGAGTCAAAAGTTGTCGTTTATCTAGGACTGCTTAATCAATATCAAGGAATTGATCTGTTATTTGACACAATACCCATTGTCAAGGACAAGGTGCCAGGAGTACGTTTCCTACTGATGGGTTTTCCGGATGAAGATTATCGTCGAAAAGCGACCGAAATGGGAATTGACGACGTAATCACTTTTACCGGTCGCGTGCCATACGAATCTGCACCATTGTACCTGAGCGCCGGGAATATAGCTGTCTCGCCAAAACTCGCGCGTACTGAAGCCAATGGCAAGTTGTTCAACTACATGGCCTGTGGCTTGCCGACGGTTGCCTTTGATAGTCCCATTAATTGTGAAATACTTGGTGAAGACGGTATTTATGCCGAATACGGCAGCAAGTCATCACTGGCTGGCTGTATTGTTGACACGCTGCAAAATGATGATTTGGCAGAAGAGCTTGGTCAGAAGTCCCGACGCAGGGCTGTTCTGCTTCATTCCTGGAGTGCCCGCATTGTTCAATTGATTGAGATCTATCAAAAACAGCTTGCATAGTATTCCTGAAAAATAACACTTGATGCTAAAAAATATTGACAACGCCAGAGAGCTTTGCTATACAGTTTGGACTCAACGCGGGAATAACTCAGTGGTAGAGTGCAACCTTGCCAAGGTTGAAGTCGCGGGTTCGAATCCCGTTTCCCGCTCCAAAAAAATATAACCACATTAAGTGGTTGCGGGCTAAAAGCCCCGGCTTTCGCAGGAACATTCGAATGCAGCCGGGGCTTTCCTTTTGCCCGGTGATTTGAATTCTCTGCCGAAGTATCGAAGCACAGCCAGCTTATCCTGTTCAAGACCCTCAGTATACTTCCCATAGACCTCGTAAATCATCTGCTTCGAAGCGTGCCCATTCTGATCAACCAAACGGTTCGGATCGGTTCCGATAGTCAAAGCCCAGGCCGCAAAGGTGTGCCGGGTGCTGTACGGCTTGCGGTAAGGGATATCGGCCACTTTCATGGCTTTTGTCCACACACTTCTCTGGAAAAGTTCAGCGGAGAAGTGCTTGCCATCCTGCATCGTGAAGAGATGGCCGGTTTTTGCCGTTTTTGTGGCATGATCTAGAATTTCCATAATGGCTGTCGTTATCGGAATCCTTCGCTCCCGATAAGTGTTCTTCAACTCATCCTTTTCCACCTTACGGACGATCGACTCTTCCACCAGCAGATAGCCATCACTGATGTGATGAGGTTTCAGGCCGGCTATTTCAGCAGTGCCGGCGAAAGCATCCGCTCAGGAGCTAGTCCGCTATGTCAAGCATGACGGGTTGCACTGACGACTTTACCTCGCCCCCGCAGCTTCATCTTCTGTTTTAACCTTTGCAATCAGCCTGTTACATTCGTCATGTCAGCCGGAATCCGCGTTGACTCATAGTAAAAGGTAACCGAAATCTGATTGAATCGTGGCATCAGGTAGTTGGTAACCTGACGATGTGAAAGATAGTTTTCAGCTTGGTTTCGATCTTCTTTTTCAGTGTAAATGGATTGAGCGAATTGTAAAGCGTTCCCAGTTTTGTTCTTGCCTCTGCAGTGATGCCGCTTGATGCCGCAAGTCGTTGATATGGGGTTTGTGGTGATTCGTACTTTTTGATGTATTTAGAGTTCAGTTTCTGTTTTTTCTTGAGTTTCAACGTTGGACAGAAAAAGTTGTTGAACAGGCTCCATTCGTTCTTGTAGAGGTCATTGATCACTGGAACGAGGTCCTTATTGTCGAAGCGGTCATAGCCGAGCAGTTGCCTGACATGGGTCCAGTTTTTCTGTTCAACGAAGGCATTGTCGTTTTTTCTGTATGGCCGTGACCTGGTGAACAATACCGGAGCTTTGGGACGATCCGTGAAGTACCTGACAAGATGGTAATTGAGGAACTCCGAGCCGTTGTCACAGTCAAAGCCAAGGATCGGGAATGTGATCATAGACTCGATATCCTGGATCTCCCGAAGCACACCTTGGGAGCCCTTACCCCATACAGCCCGATTTTCAGTCCATCCGGAGAAGATGTCGGTAAAGGTCAGGCTGTGAACGAAGTCGCCGGCCATTGAATTGCCGCAATGGGCTACTGTATCGGCTTCAAAGAAACCCGGCCTGGAAACATCCCAGTTGTGGGTCTTAATCGGAATCTGGTTTTTGAGCAATGTTCCCGGCTTTGTACCACAGCGACCCTTTTTGTTAAGCGCCCGCACCGGCTTCAGAAGACGATCAATGGTCGCCGGACTTGCGGCAAGTAACTTGTTCCTGATCTCAAGGGTTAACGGTTCATACTCCAACTCATAGAAAGGCAGCCATAACGGGATTGCGGCCTTCAGCTTCTTGGAGCACATCTGGTCCGTTGCAAACCAGATACGTTTGAGAGCATTGAGAAGGTGTTCATCGCCATAGATGGAACGGGGACCCGGCCTTTTCCTTGATGTAAGACCTGTTTTCTTTCTCAACAACCGGATCGCGTATTTGCGGTTGTAACCGCAAATCGTGCAAAACTCATCGAGGATGACAGCCTTATCTTTCTTACTGGAACGATAGTATCGCAAGAGAATAGCATCAAGATATTCACGACGGGAACGAAGCACCATAACAGGCCTCCTTTCGGTTACCTGTAATATGATGCAACGTTTCTCTTTTACTACCAGCTACGGTTACATTTAATTTGAGTCAACTCGATTCTCTGACACATTAGTTGCCATTTATGTGTTTTGCAGTACAATTAAGTGCCGTCGTGTTTCTGCAAAAAGAGAACTTAAGAAATGACTGCCCTTCAAAAGGCGGCTCGAAAGTTCAAACGGACAAATCCGTTATGCAGATACGCCAGGCGGGGCGTTCATAGATAAAAGGGGAAACAATTGTTAGGTACAATTTTGATCGTCGCCGTGGTTTTGCTGTTACTGGGTGCACTGCCAACCTGGCCTCATAGTAGTCAGTGGGGATATTTCCCGGGTGGGGTGCTTGCCTTGATGCTGTTGATTCTGGTCATCCTGTTACTGTTGGGCCGGTTTTAGTGCGTCTGCAAACAAATACAAAAGTCCTCACTACCTGGTTTTAAAAAAGGAGACAGCCCATGATTCGGGCCTTTAACACAGTACGAACACTCAGTGCAGCACTCGCGGTTGTATCGATCTTTACGGCGGGCTGCGGTTCAAAATCGTCCGACAGTGGGAATGTTGTAAATATCAATCCCGCGTCACTGCTGGCCAGCATCAACAACAGCATTCAACAACCGGTTGCACGGGCGTTGGACGGCTGGGACTGGAATAGTTATGTCAACAGTTTCGTCCCGCTCCTGACCAACCTCAGGTACACCCTCGACATGCAGAAGGTTACCTACCAATCCACCGGGGCGGACGGCCAACTGCACACCATGACTGGTCTGCTGATCCTGCCAAAATTAATCCTGGGCGACAAGCCGGCCGTGCCGATTTTAATGTATCAGCACGGTACGGAGGTTTACCGACCCTACTCGCCGTCCCGCTATCTGAGCCATCAGGACCGGCCTAAAGACTATCCGGAAGTAATGGTCGCGGCTGCGATCGCCTCCACCGGCTATGCCGTCGCGCTGATAGATTACGAGGGGATGGGGGACAATACCGCTACCCAGCCGCTTGTAGTCGGCGCGGTGCTTGCCCGGCAGGTGGTCGATCTACTCAGGGCCAGCCGCGATATTATCGGCGGAACGGCGGGCAACAGCAGTTCTCCCTGCAAGTGGAACAGTCAGCTATTTCTGATGGGCTATTCCGAGGGGGGCTACGTGACCATGGTGGCAACCCGTGAACTTCAGCTCAACCATGCCGCCGAATTCACCGTCACCGCTTCGGCCCCGCTCTCGGGTCCTCACGACCTCTCGGGCACCATGCGCGGGATGATACTATCGGACAGCACCTTCAAGGCGCCCTACTTTGCGCCACTGCTGCTGAGCGCCTACAACTATGCCTATGGGGGGCAGACGGCTAACTTCAGCCCGGGCTTCGCGCTGTTGCCACCTTACAACGCAACCATTCCTCTGCTCTTCGACGGCAATTCGCAATCGGACACGATCAGCGAGGCGATGGGGATGACCTTCAGTCCGGTCAAGCTGATCGTACCCAAAAGCATCATGACCCAGCAGTTCATTGATCAGCTTGCCCTGGACACGAGCAGTGTGGTTGCCTTGCTGAGGCAGAACGACTCGTACCGAGGCTGGACTCCGGCTGTTCCGATGCGGATGTACCATCACAGGAGCGACGAACTGGTTCCCTACGGAAACTCCCAGGCTGCCTTTAATGCATTCAGTACAGCCGGGGCCAAAAATCACCTTCCGGGAGGTCCCGGCGTCGAACTGGTGGAAGAAACCGCCAGCATCAGTATTTCGGCCAACCCGGTCAAGACGGTCCATTTCGGATCCGCCTTCCCGGAATTGAGCAATGGCTGGAAATGGCTCGACGGCTTCAAAAAATAGGCCTGAATAGAGGGTGATACGAAAGCGGTAATAACGGAGCATTTAGGGGAAGCGCTTCATGGTTGGCATTATCGTTAGATCGTGAATACGCTGACGTGCCGGGACATTTTCTCTAACGGCAATGAAGGGAGGCGGTATCATGGACGATCGATCGGAGTACGTCGAAACGCTCTCTGCACAGATGGTCGAGTGGGATACGCAGATTGAACGGCTTAAGGACAAGGCGGAAAGCGCAACACCCGAAGAGAAATATGAATACTCCGGTCTAATCTCGGCCTTGCAGCTCAAGCGGGATGAGGCAGCGGAGAAGCTGCAAGGGATAGTGACCGCCGGAGATCATGAATGGGAAGAGCTAAAAAACGGTACGGAACGGGTCTGGGGTGAGCTCAGGTCTATCCTGCATGACGCCATCACCAATATTAAGTAGTTTCGGTCCGGAATTTATGCGTGCGGTGGTTGTAAAATTTCGTCAACAGTTTGAAGAGAGTTATCTGAATCAAATGCATACGCCCAGAATCCATCCCATATTTTTCCTGCTGATGCTTGTCGCTGCGATTCTTTTTTCTGCCGGACTCGCTTCAGCTGCCGAAAAAGTCCGGCAGGGCGAAACCATCCTGCTCGACACCTATCACAAAAACCTGGCCAGGTTAGGCTCTAACAGCATCGGCATTCCCCTGGTTGTGGAGTCGAATGAGAAAGACGACCGGGTGCACGTGGATGTTTACGGGATCTTCCAGTATCCTTTCAACAGCGTTGTCAATGCGCTCAAAGTCCCGGCAAACTGGTGCGATATCGTATCCCTCTATCCCAATGTCAAGGCCTGTACATTCGGTGAACGGAGCAACGCCCGGCAGTTGACCTTCTACCTCGGCCGCAAAGTCTATCAGGCCCCGGAAGATGCGCGTCAAGTCGTTTTCAATTACCAGAATGTTGATCAACGCCAGGAGTATCTGGACATCATCCTCAGTGCCGATACGGGACCCTACGGCACAACCGATCACAGGATACGCTTTAAGGCCCTGCCGCTCGATGGGGGCCGGACGTTTGTCCATGTCAGCTATTAGTACAGCGACAGTGTTGCGCTCCGCCTGGCGGCAAAGATCTATTTTGCAACACTCGGCCGGGACAAGGCCGGCTTCACGATAACCGGAACCGACAAAAATGGCGGACCCATCTATATCGGCGGACCGCGCGGCGCGGTCGAACGCAACGCTGTCCGCTGCTATTTCGCAATCCAGTCCTTTATGAACACGCTGCGCTATCCCGAAGAAAGCCGTTTCAGCATGCGAATCAGCGAGTGGCATGATCTAACGACCCGCTACCCGAAACAGCTCCTTGATCTGGACAAAAACGACTACCTTGCCTACAAGACAGCCGAGCATAAGAACCAGGTGATGCTCCAGCAGCGGATCGGCAAGGGGCTTCCGCAATAGACGTCCAAGATGGCTGTCAGCGAAAAAAATATCATGAAAGGGAAATATGCCATTAAATCCAGCTCATAAAGTAAAGCTTCAAGAAGTCAAGAGTAAGCTCTAGGAGGTTGCCGGGAAGCTGAGTGACAATCCTGAACTGGAAGGAGGAGGTGCCGGCGAAAAAATTGCCGGAAAAGTTCAGCAATAAATTGGGCAGGTCAAGAGGGTTCTTGGCAAGTAGTCGGTACGGCATGCGTCCGTAAGATAGTGAAGTTTAAATTAAAGTAACAATAAGAAAGGGGAAAGAGACATGAAGACAATTTATTCAAAGATAATGACGGCGGCAGCTCTGATGGTCCTCAGCGTTCCAACATTCGCCTTGGCAGAAATGAAAGAAGCTTCCGCAAGGGGACACGCACATGGGCAGGAAATGGAAATGGAGCACATGGGCCATATGGGGCATATGGGCCACATGGACAGGATGGACGATATGATGGGTATGTGCCTCAAACAGGCCGATCAGCTGGGTCTGACCGATGACCAGATCATGAAGATGAAACCCGCACATAGCGAAATGCAAAAAAATCAGGCCCGATTTAAAGCGGACCTGAAGATCGCAGAGATCGAGCTTGCCGAGATCATGGAAGTGAAAGATTTTGACCTGGAGAAGGCCAGCGCTGCAGTCAAGAAAATTGAAACGATAAAAACAGCCCATCATTTGGAAATGCTGAAGCATATGAAAGAAGTGCGAACTATTGTGACCGATGAACAGTTCAAAAAAATGAAGAAAATGATGCCGATGAAGGCGGGCATGAAAAAGCCGGTCAAGAAGATGATCAAAAAATGACATCCCGCTTGGCAATTGTCTCCATGCAGGCCAGGGGGCAGGGTTTTGAGCAGATTCGCGAAGCAGGGTGCATCTTGGTGTGCCCTGTTTTATTGGTGACAGGGGATGTTTACTAAGAGTTTTTTTCCGCTCTGATCATACAACAGTCCACAGGTGCAGTCAGATGAAGATTCTGCTGGTGTACCCCCACTATCCGGACACCTTCTGGAGTTTCCGGCACGCTTTGAAGTTTATCGACAGGAAAGCGAGTTTCCCTCCGCTGGGCCTTCTGACGGTGGCCGCCATGCTCCCCGGCCAGTGGCAAAAGAGGCTGGTCGATATGAACATCGGGCGACTCCCGGACGAAGATCTGGATTGGGCGGATTACGTTTTCATCAGTGCCATGGCCATCCAGCGGGAATCGGCGGCAGAGGTGATCCAGCGCTGCCGGCAGCGGGGGATCACAACGGTTGCCGGCGGTCCGCTCTTTACCGCCTGCCATGATGACTTCCCCGAAGTGGATCACCTGGTGCTGGGCGAAGCGGAGCTGACCCTGCCCCCCTTTCTGGCGGATCTGCGCCAGGGCGTGGCAAAACATCTCTATGCCGACGAGCGCTGGGCAGACTTGAAGAGCACCCCGCTGCCGCTCTGGGATTTGATCGATGTCAGGGATTATGCCGCCATGAATATCCAGTATTGCCGCGGCTGCCCTTTCGACTGCGAGTTCTGCGACATCACCGCGCTTTTGGGGAGAAGGCCGAGAAGCAAGCTGCTGCAGCAGTTGCTCCACGAACTGGACAGCCTGTATCTGCGGGGGTGGCGCGGGGCGGTTTTCTTCGTCGATGACAATTTCATCGGGGACAAGGGGAAGTTGAAGCGAGAGGTTCTTCCGGCCATGATTGAATGGATGGAGGAGCGGGGGCGCCCCTTCTACTTTTACACCGAGGCGTCCATCGACCTGGCCGACGACGAGCGTCTGATGGATCTGATGGTCAGGGCAGGCTTCGAGGAGGTCTTTATCGGCATCGAGACCCCACATGAGGAGGGGCTTGCCGAGAGCGGCAAGCTGCAGAACCGCAATCGCGACCTGCTGGCCTCGGTAAAGCGCATCCAGCGGGGCGGCCTGCAGGTTCACGGCGGCTTCATCGTAGGATTCGACAGTGATTCGCCGGCGACCTTCGAGCGGCAGATCCGTTTCATCCAGGAGAGCGGCATCGTCACCGCAATGGTCGGCGTGCTGATTGCACTGCGTGGCACCCGGCTTTACAAGCGCCTGCTTCGGGAGGGCCGATTGCTGGGCAATTCCAGCGGTAATAACACGGCGGTGTCTCTCAACTTCATTCCCCGCATGGAGTCCGGGGCGCTGCTCAGCGGTTACCAGGCCATCCTCGACGCCATCTACTCGCCCAAAAACTACTACCGGAGGGTGATCAGTCTCCTCCGGGAGTACCATCCGCCACAGCTGGGGAAATTCCACCTGCAGCCGGGCTATCTGGGAGCGCTCTTCAAATCGATACTGTTCCTGGGGATCATCGGCCGGGAGCGGTTCCATTTCTGGAAACTCTTCTTCTGGTCTCTCGCCAGACGTCCGCGGCAATTCCCGTTGGCCATAACCTATGCCATCTACGGTTTCCACTTTAGAAAGGTCGCAGAAAAAATCAGTGAAAAAGGGATGTTGTGACTAATGTTTTCGCTTACCCCAAACATGCTGTGCATTCGTGTATGTTGAGGGGAGATGAAGTGATAAGCAAGCGCCATAACAAGATCATATAAGTCGAGATCTGTGTTTGGGGGGCATGAGTGAAAATAATGGAGTGGTTTGGAGTCGCTAATATTAGCACTTCCAAAGGCAACAGAAAAACGCTATATCTGAACGGCGTATTTTCGAGATCTTATGGTACTTAAATTATGTCCGGTATTAGAAAAACCGGCACAAGTATATTTCTTGAGAATAATAGGGCTATTTGAACAACGGAGTTGTCTTATGGACGATGTCTATAAAATCAAGCATTGCAGAATGCCTGGTGGAGAAAAAGGGATTCATGATGATATTTTCATCAGCTATGCCCATATCGACAATCTGCCGCCGTTGCCGGGAAAGGAGGGTTGGATCACTAATTTCCATCGGGCCATGGAATTGCGTGTGGCCCAGCTCCTTGGTACCCGCCCCCGGGTCTGGCGGGACCCGAAACTCACGGGCAACGATGTGTTTGCCGAAACGTTGGTTGACAAGCTGCGCGGTGTGGCCCTGCTGGTGTCAGTGCTCAGTCCCTCCTACATTCATTCCGAGTGGTGCCGGAAGGAACTCCACGAATTCGTCGAAGTGAATGAGACGGGAGGCGGTCTCACCATTGGCGACAAGTCGCGTATCTTCAAGGTGGTGAAGACTCCGGTTCCCCGCGAAAAACTTCCAACCGAGGTTCAGCCGCTTCTGGGATATGAGTTTTACCGGATCGATCCGGAAACTGGCCATGCCCATGAGCTGAACGAAATCTTCGGCGAACAGGCCCAGGTAGAGTTCTGGATGAAACTTGACGATCTGGCGCACGACATCGTCGAAACGCTTGACCTCGTCTCCAAGCCCGACGCAGCAGACCTGGCCCAGGCACCGGCCGAAAATTCTGCTCTTCCGGTGGTATATCTGGCCGAAACCACGGCGGACATGCGGGACGCCAGGGACAGTCTGAAACGCGAGCTGCAGCGCGCCGGCTACACGGTGCTTCCCGACGAGCCATTCCCGCTGTCATCCCCGGAATTTGAACAATTCGTAGAGCGGCAGCTGACCCGCTGCCGCCTGTCCATCCATCCGGTGGGGAGCCGCTACGGCCTTGTTCCGGAGGGGGCTCAACAGTCGATCATCGAGTTGCAGTCTGCGCTCGCCGCCAAACGCGAAGCCACAGGGCTTGAACGTCTTGTCTGGATTGCGCCGGGCACTTCGGCTGTGGACGAGCGGCAGGTCCAGACGCTGGCGGATCTCAGGTCGGGCAAGGGGCTCACCCTGCAATCCGACCTCTACGAGGTCTCTCTCGAAGATTTCAAGTCAGCCATCCGGCAACGCCTGGAGGAACTTGCCCAGCCACGTCCGCAGGCATGCTCCTCCTCTGCCAAAGTCGGTGCCGCCGCCCGTGTCTACCTGATCTGCGATCAGCCAGACGGGCTCGCAGCAGCCCCCATTAGCGATGCCCTCTTTGACAAAGGTTTCGACGTTACGCTTCCCGTATTCGAGGGGAATGAAACCGAGCTGCGTGAAGACCACGAAGAAAATCTGCGCATTTGTGATGCCGTACTGATTTATCATGGCGCCGGCACCGAGATCTGGCTGCGCAGCAAGTTGCGCGACCTGACCCGAATCGCCGGACTGGGCCGAACCGAACCGTTTCAGGGTGTCGGCGTCTACATAGCCGGCACACCGACTCCGCAGAAAGAGACCTTCCGTACTCACGATGCCCTGGTTATGAAAAACTTCGGGCAGTTTGACTTCCTTACGCTGGCCCCCTTTGTCGCCTTGCTGGAAGCGCCGAATAACGTCCCGGAGGGTAACTGATGGAAGCCCGCTCGCCAAGCGCCTTCGGGCCGATGACAAATCCATTTCCGGGTCTGCGAGCCTTTGAGCCCGACGAAGATCACATGTTCTTCGGTCGTGACCGGCAGACCGACGAGCTGATACGCCGGCTCCGCAACACCCGCTTTCTGGCGGTGGTCGGCGGGTCCGGCAGCGGCAAATCCTCCCTGGTGAAGTCGGGGCTGGTGCCGAACCTTCACCGTGGTTACATGGCGGCGGCTGGCTCCCATTGGCGGGTGGCGATCCTGCGACCGGGTGAAAACCCGCTGCATAATCTGGCCACGGCGCTGGCTGTGCCCGAACTGCTGGGCGGGGGGGAGTCGGCCCAGCAGCTACCCGTGCGCGCCATAGTCGAGGCGACGCTCCGCTCCGGCAGCGGCGGCTTGGCTAATGCCGTCGCCCAGGCCCGCCTCCCCGAAGCCGACAACGTTCTGGTGGTGGTCGACCAGTTCGAGGAGCTGTTCCGGTTTCAGGAGAGCCGGCGCAACACGGCCGCCCGGGAGGAAGCCCTCGCCTTCGTGAAGCTTTTGCTGGCGGCCGCATCCTGCCCCTCGGTCTCCGTCTACGTTTGTCTCACGATGCGTAGCGAATATATCGGTGACTGCCTGGACTATCCCGGGCTCCCCGAGGCTGTCAATGCAGGCCAGTTCCTGGTCCCCCGCATGAGCCGGGATGAATTGCGTGCCGCCGTTACAGGCCCGGTTGCCGTCGGTGGCGCCCGGATAGCTCCCGGCCTGGTCACCCGGATAATTAACGACGCCGGCGAAGCCGCCAATCAACTTCCGGTGCTTCAACACGCCCTGATGCGTACATGGGATCACTGGCTGGCCCGCAGCAGGGGAGAGGGCGAACTGGGGATCGACGATTACGAGGCGATCGGCACCATGCAGGAAGCTCTGTCGCGTCACGCCGAAGAGGCCTTCTCCGAGCTCTCTCCGGTCCGCGAACGGCTGCTGGCCCGCAACATCTTCCAAGCCCTGACCGAAACAAGCGACGATGAACGGGGGGGGCGACGGCCTACCTCGGTTGATGAGCTTTGCCTGGTGTGTGGAGCCAGCCTGATCGAAGTCGATAGTGTGATCGAGCGTTTTCGTCGCCGGGGGCGCACTTTCCTGATGCCTCCTCCCGACGTCAACCTGGAGCCTGCCACCGTGGTCGACCTGTCCCATGAGGCATTGATGCGGATCTGGAACAGGCTCAAGGAGTGGGCGGCTCAGGAGAAGGAATCTGCGTCCCTCTATCGCCGCCTGGCCCAGAGTGCCGAGTTGAATGCCAAGGGTGCCGAGGGGCTGTGGCGCAACCCCCAGCTGCGACTGGCCCTCGACTGGCGACGCCAGCAGAAGCCGAACGCCGTCTGGGCCGGCCGCTACGGGGGGGACTTCGGCCAGGCAATGGCATTCCTCGAGCGAAGCTTCAGAATCCAGCGGCTCCGCATCGTTGTCCTTTACGGTATCCTCGCCGTAGTGGTGCTGGCGATCCTGCTCGGTTTCGCCTGGCGTTCTCGCGCGGTGCAGGAAAAAGCACGGGCAGAGGCCCGGCAGGCCCAGATTGCGGCACGGCAGGCGGAGGATCGGGCCCGGGAACTGCAGCGCCAGATAGACGTGTTTCTCGAAAAAAATCCCCAACTTGCCAAGGAAACCGTCGAACTGCGCACCCGGAACCGGGAGCTGAGCCTGCGGATCCTGGAGGTCGCAGCTGAAAATCGTGACCTGGAACGGCGCTTGAGCGGCCTGGAGACCGAACGGGCAGCACTTGTCGCAAAACGGACGCAGCTGAAGGAAACAATCGTACGCCTCGAAAAGGAGCGAGCCGCACTGTCCACAACGGTGGACGAGCTGAAGTTGAAATACGCGGAGCAGGACGGGCAGGAGCGTCGCGTGAACGATAAGTTGAAGGAGCTCCTCGAGGAGAATGGTTCGCTGCGTGCCAGTGCCATTGAGAAAGGGTATGTCGTCGAGGCTGTCGAGCGTTACGCCCGTATGTCAAAAGCACAGCCAGCCCCTGCGGTAGATGTGCAGAGCATGGCTCAGTTGGCCAACGACCGACTGATTACCACTACAGCTCTCCCGGTAAAAATCAATACGCTTGAACAGAAACTGGAACAACTCAGGGATGAGAACCTGCGCCTGAAAATGACCGCCAATGAACTGCGCCAGGAAAATAACCGTCTGCAGGAAAAACTCCAACCGTTGGAAGAAAACTCGAAGCGCCTCAAAAACGATCTGGACAGGCTTCTGAAGCAGAACCGGGCGCTGGACGCCGAAAACTCCCGGCTGGAAAAGACGCACGCTGACCTGGCGGTTGTTCTGCAAAGACTGCAATCCGACCGGACCGACCTGGATCTCAAAATCAGAGCCGCCAGTTATAGCATCTATCGTCTTGAGGGAGTAATACGGCAGGTGCGGGATGAAAACGACTCATTGCGTCGTATTCTGCAGATGCCGAAACAGCCGCAAATGCCGTAGCAGCCATTTTTCAGGGGATGGTGTACAGGAAGAATAGCCGCATTTCCCGATCTGGCTATTTCTATTTCTCACCGAGATCCAAGTGGAATTGGTGCATAAAGCGATGGTAAATGGGAGTGAATAAAACGCCGCAGAATGTCAGGAAAGCAACCCCGGAGTAAATTGCATATATGGCTGCAAACAGTTTTCCACCCATGGTTCCCATTTTGTCAACCGGACCCATACCAGTGAGTATCATTGAGGCATTCAAAAAGGCATCCACAACAGGCAGATTGGCAAAATGTGAATATCCAGCGGTACCGATAGCCAGTGAAATACAGAGAAAACCCAATGCAAAAACAGAGTAAGTCGCCATTCTGCGGGCGAACTGGCTGCGCGAAATGAGTGGTTGTGTTCTGCGCTCAAATTTTTTCATATTTAGCCCCTGTCGTGGATAATGTAACACTAAGCAGTAGCTGCTACGCAATCAAAAGCGCAGTGATTGTAACACATTGTCCCGACAGTCAGATAGCTAACTCCAACCCTCCGGAAAGATTAAAGTGTTGTTGATATAACAACGTACCTGTGGTTTAATCTGCGTCAGGGATGTTGGAATAGAAAATAAAACATATCACAAACAGGTCTCTGATGCCGGAAACTCCCCAAAAATACAGCTTAAACCACCTGATTAAAGTACTTGCACTTGCCACGGTGTTTGTTTCTGTTTTGGGATATGTTGACTACATAACAGGTGAGGTATCGATAGACATATTGTACATACTCTGCATATGTCTGGTTTCTTGGTATACCAACGCTTATTTGGGAATTTTATGTGTAATTGAAATATTATTTGCAAAAACATCAGCCGACTATTTTGGTCAGATAAAAGTTGGGACACATCTCTACGAGTGGAATTCTCTAAACGATATTATTACGTATATTATAGTCTGCGTATTGGTTGCAAAATTGAAGAAAGCCCTGACCAGATAGATTACAAACCCGCCTTCCTGTCCAGCGTTTCTTCAACTGTGCTGCCGAAACCTGCCTCATGCTTTCATTCCGTATTACCGTTATTCGGAACGCTGATCACATTTATTTCCATTGAAAACAGATCGATTATCATTTGTCGTCCCTGCAAAGGCGTTCCCAGGCCCAACAACAGCTTGCAGACCTCGGCGACCTCAAGGCTGGCAACCAGGGCCGGCGTGAAGGACGGATTTCCCAACGACGTTTCCACTCCCTTGCCCGAGTTTCTGGAGCCGTAGATTTTTTGCAGGGTACTGTCTCCCGGAAACTGGGTGGTGACATGCCCGTACCAGCCGGCGATGGCGCCATGCACGAGCGGAATG